>NZ_JACHYY010000003.1:0-585150 GCF_014193155.1 Rhizobium sp. BK098
CGGAAATGTCACACTGCCGCAGCCCACCGCCAACTCCGCGCCGATGCCGTCACAACCTGGCGTGAAATCGCATTGTCCAGCGTGCTCTGACGTTCCGCGCACAAGCCCCTCCTTCGGCCAGAATTAGTTAAGGCGACGCCACCGGACTACTGGTATGAAGGCGCGGCGGCCACCGAAGACTTGCCCGGCCCGGATGGCCAGATGCGGATCAGGAAAGGATCGGTGCGCAGCGGCGGATCTATTGGCAGCGCGCCAATTGCATTGCCGTCTGGAATACGACAATGGATGAGCACAATTATCTCGTGCGCCGCTGGATGCAGCTGGTTGGCTGAGAAGGAGAGCAGGACCTGTGACAAAGACACACCTCAGCAAATCGATCGCGCAACTCTCGGTCCTGATCCAGTCCGGCAGTCTCGACCCGGTCGCGCTGGCCGAGGAGACTCTCGACGCGATCCGGACCTATAAGGACCAGGCGATCTTCACGCAGCTTTTGGAGCGGCGCGCGAAGGAGGAGGCGGCTGCTTCGTCCAAGAGGCTGCGCGAGGGGCGTTCGCGCGGGCTGCTGGATGGCATTCCCGTCGCCTGGAAGGATCTCTTCGCCATCGCCGGCCTGCCGACGACGGCTGGCTCGGTCGTGCTTGCGGATGCCGCGCCTGCCGAACACGATGCCGATGTCGTCAGGGCGCTGCAAGCGGCGGGCATGGTGGCCGTCGGCCGGGTCAATATGAGCGAATTCGCCTTTTCCGGTCTCGGCCTCAATCCGCATTACGGTACGCCGCTAAACCCGCTGGCAACGGATGTGCCGCGAATTCCCGGCGGTTCGTCCTCGGGTTCCGCCGTTGCTGTTGCGGCCGGTCTCGTGCCGGTGGCGATCGGCACGGATACCGGCGGCTCGGTGCGCATACCGTCTGCTTTCAACGGCCTTGTCGGCTATAAGGCAAGCCATGGCCGCTACAGCATGGCCGGCGTCTTTCCGCTGTCGACGAGCCTCGACTCGCTAGGGCCTTTGTGCCGCAGCGTCCAGGATGCGATATGGGTCGATGCCGCAATGCGCGGGCGCTTTGTCCCCGAGATAGAGCGCGCCGAAGCCGCCAGGCTTTCCATCGTGGTGCCGACAAATATCGTCATGGATGATGCGCAGGATGGTGTTCTTGCAGCTTTCGAGGCGACGCTGACGAGATTGAGTGCCGCCGGCGTTAAGATCCGGCGAGCCGCGTTTCCAGCTTTCGAAAGGCTCTTTGAACTGATGGCCGAGTATGGGCCGTTGGTTACTGCCGAGGCCTTCGTGCTCCATCATCGTCGCTTGGCGGGGCCGGAGGCTCAAGCCATGGATCGGCGGGTTGTCGCGCGGACACGCCTTGGAGAGAAGACGACGCTGGTCGGCTATCTGGAAACGCTCAAAGTGCGTGAGCAACTGATCAAGGAGGTAGCTGCAACGCTTGGGCCGAATGAGTTCATCGCCTATCCGACGGTTGCCCATGTCGCGCCGGCGCTCGGCCCCCTGGAAGCTGATGACGAGCTGTTCGTAAAGATCAATGGCAGAACGCTGCGCAATACGGCGATCGGTAATTTTCTTGACTGGTGCGGCGTTTCCCTGCCTTGCGGGGCCGGCGAAGCGGGCATGCCGGTCGGCTTTTTGCTGTCGGCTCCCAAGAACCATGATGAGCGATTGCTGGGGGCCGCTCTGGCGCTGGAAGAGGCAATAACTAATGTAGACCGTTCAAGAATGTACTGATGAAAACAACCGATGTCGGGGCGCGGCTGCGGCGCGATGCGGCCCTGTAGTCGCCCCGGCAGTGAGGTTGTTGCCGACGCCGTGCCTCGGCGGGTCGCATCTCTTCTCAGTCGACGAAGCAGATAGTAGTCCTGGCAGACCGGTCTTGATCCAGGCCCGTTGCACCCTGTTTCTTTGACGGACCGATCAATGGCCAGTGCTTTCGAGCCTATGTCGAACGCCAACTCCTATCTGTTCTCAAACCCGGCGACGTCGTCATGATCCTTAGAGGCGCTGCAGTTGTTCGTCCACGCCACCTTGCTTCTCATTTCATGTCCCTCCTGCCAGCTATAATCCTTGAAACTGATTAGAAAAGACCAAGCGTTGCTCACGTGGCTCGGCGGCACAACCGCCGCCGCCAAGCCTTGCTATAAGGGCTAAATCATACCACCTCGGCCTTTGGCGCTATCGTCACGCAGCGTCCAAATCCGATCGAAAAATCCTCGCGGCCGGTCTTGCGATAGGCGAGAAAGCGGGGAACCTCTTTCAGAGACGCCGCTGAGATACTGCAGTCTCGCGAAAATGGGGTGTCCCGTCCTTCCTGGTTGATTTGTATTGGAGCAGCAGCATCCCGGCAACCGAAACAACGATCATGGCTGCGCCAACGAGGACGGGTGTCGTTACGCTTTCCCCAAGGAATGTGTAGCCAATGGCGACGGCGATGATCGGGTTTATGAATGTGTAAGTGGCGACCAACAAAGGCGATATTCGCCTTAGCAGCCAAGTATATGCGGCAAAGGCTATCACGGTGCCGAACAGAATCAGATAGGCCAAGCCACCTAGCGAAACTGCGGAGATCCGGGTCGGCTGCACAGCCTCCAACTCGCCCGACAGCGCGCTGATGACGGCCAAGGCAACGCCGCCGGCGAGCAGTTCGATCCCAGAGAGCCCCGCCGAGGCAAATTTTGCGGAATGGCGCTCCGATATGACTGTTCCGACCGCCCATGAGAAGGAGGCCCCCAGCAGGAGAATCAAATCGACGGGGTGCACCGCGCTCGCGCCGGAAGATATTTCCTGCCATGCGATGAGAGCTACGCCTGCGATGCCGGGAACGAGGAGTGCCGCTCTCATCCCGGTCGGCCGCTCACCTCCGGGAATGAAAGCCTGCAGGAGCACGATCCAGAACGGGATCGTTGCCAGGAGCAGAGCGGCCACGCCGGATGGAACGCGTTGCTGCGCATATGCCAGAACGCCGTGGCATCCAACGAAGAACAGCAAGCCACAAACTGCCGCGACGCCCCACATCGTAACGGATGGAGCTTCGGAACTCCTTACCCTCGCATAGGCATAGAGAATGGTGCCCCCGATCAAACAGCGTATGCCCATCAGAAGAAAGGGCGGCAGCGTTTGCAGACCCAAAGCTAAGGCAAGATAGGTCGATCCCCAAATGATATAGATCGCGGCAAAGGCCGCGCCAAGCGTGATATGTGTCCTTGAAAGCATCATGGCTGATCCTAACCTTTTATAGGGTTAGAGACCAAACCAGGATCAAGATCATGAGTTCCAAAGAATATCGACATTCAAGCGCCGACGGCGGCCCCAAAGAGGAATTGGCGATCCGGTTTGTGAACACAGCAGCTTGGCGGTTGCGCTCGTCTCGTGAGGAACGGCTTCCCGATGCGCAAGCACTTTTGCGCTGGCTGACTGCCAACCTGCTTGGGAGTGAACACCAGTCGGACCCGATGAGTGCGCGTTGGCACACATATCAAGATGATGGCGCCAAAGCCTATGAGGCGGCGATTGCACTGCGCGAAACTATCTACGAACTCCTCGTCGCTCGCATCGCCGATGTCGCCCCGCCGATCGAGGCTCTCGAGTATTTCAACGTGTTTTTGGCTCGGCCCGCAGATGGAATAAGGCTCGAATGGATGGCGGGTGAAATGGTCTGGCGTATCGATGAAGCCAGCGATTCAGATCTGCTCAAACCCATCATTATTTCGGCGGCGAACCTCATGACCGGTCCTAAAGCGCATCTTATCCGCCAGTGCCAGGATGACCGCGGCTGCGGATGGCTGTTCGTCGACGAGAGCAGGGCGATGAACAGGCGCTGGTGTTCGATGGGAGATTGCGGGAACCGTGCAAAGGCGCAGCGGCATTATCGACGTTCGCGCGGTAAAAGCGATAGTCCCTCCAGCTAGCCAATGTTCTCTTATACTGGGTAGTCAGCAAACAAGTCAGCATCATGCGGATCGATCGCAAACGCCGCGTCGATGCGATGAAGGCTATCGGTATGGAGGACGAATGATTGCGGCCGCCGCATTTCCGGCTTCCTACTTGCCTTGGAGAAGAAGCTCGCCCGCAATTAGACTAAGGGTCGTGGTCAGTGCGGTTCCTCCCATTGCCAGTTGTCGAGATGGCAGCTCTCTCTGGCCTCCCCTCTTCCTCCCAAATCCTGTAGGCGCGCTCGCGGCGCTTTTCGTCATTTTGTTCTTCGTTGCCGGCCGTTGAAGTTTCTCCTCGTTCCTGAAGACGGATTGGTTTCCTTCGGACAAGCCGATCGTAAGGGCATCTCGTTCGTCAGGACATCGAAGGAAAGTGTTTTGCGCTTCGCCGCCATGAGCAGATCAAGCTCGATCGAAGAAGGGCCGAACCGAACGAACAGGTCCTCGGCCGTCACGTCATCGAGTCCGTATTTCTTCTGGAAATCCGCCAGACTATAGGGGACGCCTCTGGTCGGCCGGCGCCGTTCGAAAGACCGTTGCATTTCCATATCTGATGATCCTCCTAACTCCGATCCAAGCAACTCGATCGGCGAGCTAAAAGTTCCTTCGAGCATGGAATATAACGAAAGGAGCACGCAATGATTGATATCGTCGCGGCGGCCGAGTTGGCCGAGTTGCGTCAGTCCAGCGCTAATGGTCGCTGCGAGACAGCGAGGCGACTGATCCGCGCGGAATCAGACTTGTTTTTATGGTAGCGCGTCCGACAGGAATGTCCTTGCCGCTCAGGCGCGAAATCAGCCGTTCGGCCGCCTCCTTGCCCATCTCGTAGACAGGCTGGTCGATGACGGTGATCGGCGGTGTCGTGACGGTCGTCCAATCGGCGTCCAGAAACGAAATCATCGAGATGTCGCGCGGTATCGATAACCCGAGGGTTTGCAGAGACTTGAAAACTCTAAGGCCGACGAGACTGTCCGAAGCGATGAGGGCGGTTGGGGGAGCTGCGTCTTGCAACAGGCGCTCGACGACACCATCCGTTTTCGGCTGGTCCGTGGCGCCGAGACGCACGTAATGCCGAGCCTCCTCTATGCCGGCGTCGGCTTGCTCCCTCAGAGCCCCCTCCACGCGTTCGCGCACCGCGGAATTGGAAATGCTGCTGATATCGTCAAGGAATTCGCTCTCAGCATCCATCGCCGATATATAGGCGATCCGCCGATGCCCCATGTCGATAAGATGGCGGGTCGCGCTCGCGGCAGCGTCAAAATCATCACCGGTGACCGCATCGACGCCTAGTTCCGGAATGGTTCTGTCAAATAGAACGAGCGGCACGCCGACGCGGCGTATATCCTGGAGATGCTCCATCCGATCGCATCGTGCCGGCGTCACGATCAATCCATCGACACGCTTGCCAATGAGCAGGTCGACCGCTGACTTCTCCGCCTCGATCTCCTCGCCGGAATTGGCGATGATGACGTTGAAACCAGCCATGCGTGCGACATCGCTGATCCCTCTGACGGCGAGGCTGAAGAAAGCATTCTCTATATCGCCGACCACAACACCGATGATGCCGGATTTGCCTGTGGTCATGCTTCGGGCGAGTTCGTTCGGTCGATATTCGAGTGCCGTCGCCGCGGCTAGCACCTGCTCGCGAACCTTGTCGCTGACGACACCATAGCCACCGAGCACGCGCGCCGCAGTCGCCTTTGAGACATTCGCGGCTCTTGCGACATCGGCGACAGTGACGGAGCGTTTCGAGGTGAGGGATTCTTCCATTCGACGACGATTACAAGAGTTATTGACGGACGGTCAATCTCACGGTAACAAATAAGGTGAGACCGGTCTCTTTTTAGTATGAAACCGGTCTCTTGTCCAGATGACCTCTTTCCGATGGATGGGTGAGGGATGGGCGCGCATGCATGAATGCCAATAAGAGCATCCTTCAGAGCGGAGAACGAACATGAAACTATCTGCCATATTCTCGGCCTTTGCCTTGCCCTTGGGCGCCGGCCTGCTGGCCTGCCTCGTCGCAGCAAGCGCGGTCCCAGCAGTTGCGGCCGACAATCCCTATAATCTGATCGATCCGAACGTCATCAGCGTCGGCACGATGGGCGATTCCAAGCCCTACACCTTCACGACCGCCGATGGCCAATTCACCGGCTTCGATATCGAACTCTTTCTGAACGTCGTTTCGCGCATGGGCTTTCCCAAGGACAAGGTGACGTTCACCGGCCAGGAATTCTCTGCCTTGTTGCCCTCCGTTGCCAACCAGCGTTTCGACGTCGCCGTTGCCGCAATCGGAACCACCGAGGCACGCAAGAAGACGGTCGATTTCTCCGATGGTTATCTCGCCGGCTATCTCTCGGTTCTGACATCGGATGCCTCGATCAAGGATGCAGCCGGCCTTAAGGGCAAGCGCCTCGGCGTCGTGCAAGGTACGCTGCAGGAGATCTATGCGACGAAGAATTTTGCCGGCACGGACCTCGTCAAATTTCCGGACAACAATTCCGCCGTGGCGGCGCTGAACAACGGCACCATCGACGCGCATTTCCTCGACTATGAAGCCGCCAAGCAATATGGCGAACGCTATCCCACGCTGAAAATCGCGGTGAATATCCCATCCTTCGACGCACCGGCGGGCTTCGTCGTCCACAAGGGCAACGACGCCTTCCGTCTGGCGCTCAACAAGGCGCTGCATGAGGCAATGCAGGACGGCACCTGGAAGACGCTCTATGAGAAGTGGTTCCCCGGCTCGCCGATGCCCGATCAATATCTTCCCAAGAAGTAAAGGCTGCGCCGCCGTCCGGGTGCTCTGGGCGGCGGCCATTGACCTGCCTCGCGAATTTCATGGGGAATTGAATGGATTGGCTTGAAAACCTCCGTCGCAGCTTTCTTGACTGGAATGCGATGGCCGAAGTCCTGCCGAGCATGATCACGGTCGGACTGAAGAACACACTTATCCTGGCGGCAGCCTCCACTGTGCTCGGCGTTGTGATCGGCATGGTGCTGGCCGTGATGGGTATCTCGCAGTCGCGCTGGCTGCGTTTGCCGGCGCGCATCTACACCGATATATTTCGCGGCCTGCCGGCGATCGTGACGATCCTGATCATCGGCCAGGGCTTTGCCCGCATCGGCCGCGAGATCTTCGGTCCGTCGCCCTTTCCGCTGGGGATCATCGCACTCAGCCTGATCGCCGGCGCCTATATCGGCGAGATCTTCCGATCCGGCATTCAAAGCGTCGAACGTGGGCAGATGGAGGCCTGCCGTGCGCTTAGCATGAGCTACGGGCAGGGGATGCGGCTGATTATTATCCCTCAAGGCGTACGGCGCGTCCTACCGGCCCTCGTCAACCAGTTCATCGGCAACGTCAAGGATTCGAGCCTTGTCTACTTTCTAGGATTGCTGGCTTCGGAGCGCGAGATTTTTCGCGTCGGCCAGGACCAGGCCGTCGTCACCGGCAATCTCTCACCCTTATTGCTGGCAGGCGTCTTCTATCTCGTCATCACCGTTCCACTGACGCACCTAGTCAACTATATCGATGCACGCCTGCGTCTTGGGCGGCAGGGCCGCAGTTCCGGTGCGACAAGCGGTCTTGTCGAGGTCGGCGAACTCGAGGCGGCTTCGAATGTTCAGGCTTCCGGCGCCTTGCGCTTCAAGGGAGGGGCTGTTCAAATCCGCGATCTCAGCATGTCCTACGGCGACCTCGAAGTGCTGAAGGGCATTGATCTCGACATAGCAAAGGGCACCGTAACCTGCATTATCGGCCCGTCGGGTTCGGGCAAGTCGACGCTGCTCAGATGCATCAACCGCTTGGTGGAGCCAAAACGCGGCGATATCCAGCTCGATGGCGAAAGCATTCTGTCGATGAAGCCGGAAAGCCTGCGCCGCCGCGTCGGCATGGTCTTTCAGCACTTCAATCTCTTTCCGGATCACACGGCGCTTGAAAACGTCATGCTGTCGCTGACGAAGATCAAGAAGATGCCAAGAAACGAGGCTCGCCGGATTGCCGAAAGCCGCCTCGCCGAGGTCGGGCTCGCCGGACGCAAGGACCATCGGCCCGCCGGCCTTTCCGGCGGCCAGCAGCAGCGCGTCGCCATCGCCCGGGCTCTCGCCATGGATCCGGAAGTCATCCTTTTCGACGAAGTTACGAGCGCACTTGACCCCGAACTGGTGAAGGGCGTTCTCGATTTGATGGCCAATCTCGGACGCCAGGGGATGACCATGGCGGTCGTCACCCACGAAATGGGATTTGCCCGCAGAGTGGCCGACCAGGTCGTCTTCATGGATGAAGGCCGCGTCGTCGAAGCCGGCACGCCGCAACAGATTTTCGACAATCCGCAAAGCGAACGCCTGAAGCGCTTCCTCGCTGAGGTTCTCTGACAAACAGGGTCGGCGAGACTTCCGACGGCCTTTCGATTGCAACATTCACGTCTGATAAGGTTTCTAAGCATGAATATTCCCACTCGCCCTTCGAAAGTCGTTGTCGTCGGCGGCGGTATCTTCGGAGTTTCCACGGCCGTTCATCTGGCTCGGCTTGGCGTTCAAACAACGCTGATCAATGACGGTCCTTTGGCAAATGGCGCATCCGGCCGCTCGCTCGCCTGGCTCAATTCCGCAAGGCGTCGGTCAGACGCCTATCATCGGCTGCGCCTGGCTGGGATCGACCGTTATCGCACACTTTCCACCAAATATCCGGATGCGGCCTGGCTGCGCTTCGATGGTGGTCTCACCTGGGATGCTGATGATGCCGGCAACGACATTGCCGCTGTTTTCGAGTATGAGCGTGACCTGGCCTATCACGCGCTGTTGCTGACGCCCGATCAGATCGCCAAGGCGACGCCTGGCGTCGATGCCGGCTCTGTGACCAGACAGGGAGCGATCTTCAATCCCGGGGAGGGTTGGGTCGACCTGCCATCGCTGATCGGTGTTCTTGCCGAGGAGTTCCGGTCAATGGGCGGCGAAGTCGTCACCGATGCCGGCCGGGCAACGGTGAATGTGCGGAATGGCCGCGCTACGGGCGTTACGACAGCGAACGGTGCCGATTGGGCCGCGGATGCCGTGCTGCTGGCGGCTGGTGGTGAAGTGCCGGCGATCGTTGCGAAGGCAGGCCAGCATATCGGTGATGACACCCCAATTGCGCTTCTCGTTCGCACAAAGCCGATCAAGCACCCGCTGAAGGCGGTCCTCAACACGCCGCGCGTCGCCATCCGCCCCACACCCGACGGCGCCTTTGCGCTGGATTCGGCCTGGTCGGAGGAAGAGGTGATCAAAAATGTCGACGGTAGCTACGAAATCAAGCCCTCAACGCTCGAAGGCTTGCTACTTGAAGCCTCCAAGGTGCTGGAAGGGAATCCGAAGCTCGAAATCGGTGACTACGGCGTCGGCCTCAAACCTATTCCGGGCGATGGCGAGCCGGTATTCGGCGAATTGCAGGCGATCCCGGGGTACTTCGTCGCTTTCAGCCATAGCGGTGCTACTCTCGGCTTGATCGCGGGCGAGTTGCTTGCCGACGAGATCGCTACCGGCAAACGGCATCCGCTTCTGGCTTCCTTCCGGCCGGAACGCTTTGCGAGGTAGTGCGATCGGAAAGTGCCGGATCTTCCGATCCTCGCCATTGCAGGAACAGGGCGAGGATCACACCCTCAGAAACATGTCGGATATAGGCGGACGCCCCACGCACGGAATAGATGGAACAATCGTAAAGGTCAGTGATTTACCGTGCGAAGATCACGTCATGTTGATCGCGAAAGACGCCGCCATTCAATGCTTGCGGAAAAAGGCATGCGTGAATGCCCCTGAATAGATGTAGGACATCTGTTCGGGCTTGTCGCACAGGAAATCGTCACAGGCCTTTTTTACACCGGGAAGATAGTTCCATCCGTCCGGATTGATCTCGGTGTCGCAATAGTCATCAACAAGACAAATCCCACCTTTCGAAAGCCGCGGATAAACATTTTCCAGGCTGATCATGATCGAGTCGTAGAGATCTCCGTCCAGATAGGCGAAGCTTATCTTTTTTGGCAGCCCATCGGCCAACGTATCCTTGAACCAGCCTTTGTGAATTATCGGGAGGCGTAATCCATGCAATTTGAAATTGTGAACCAGAACCTCTTCCGAGGTCGCGAGATCGCCCTCCCTGTAAGAAGCGCCATCCACATCGCTCGCCGGTGGAAGGCCTTCGAAACTATCGAAAACATGAAGCTGCTTTGAAGATCCGAAATCGCTGATCACCTTTGCGATCAGCACGGAGGACTGGCCCTGATTGCAGCCAACCTCCACCAGGTCTCCCTCCACGTCATAGGCGATTGTCTGGGAGACCAGATGGAACATGTTCATTCTCTGCTCGACATTGGTGGAAACACCTGAATGCACAGCAGAAAATTTCATGCCTGTTATCCGGTATAAGGCTGCATCGACAAAAGAAGCGGTTCGCGATTCGATGCCGAAGCGCCTTGTTATGAGATTAAGCGCTCGATCGGCATGAGATGATCTCCGTAAACCCCAATCGAAATTTCTTGTGATAAAGAAATTGTCCACGTTAATCCTCCCAATGTTCTCCCGTGATGACAATATCATCATGACATTATACTTTCTATGTTCAGTTGGCAGCGAGAATTGCAAATTTGAATTCTGCTCCCACAGGCGTTGCGAGCCCGTAAGATCTCTAAGTGCGTAGTGGCTGTTAAGCCGGAGGGATCCGTGGCCTCGCTCTATCCAAGGAAACCATAGTGGGGAGGAATGGATGATCGCCATCACGAGAAGAGTGAATCTGCGACACCTGCCGGAAGTAAGTTCGCATCGGCAAAGCTGGGCGGCTAGTCCAGAGGCTGTTCTATTCACTATGGCTTGCGATCATAAGCTGACATTCCGTTCTCGGCCTCCGGCACTCCATCGAGATCAAGCCGATGTATGCTATCGAAAAATTTGAGATGAAGAACTTTCTTAAAGTCGGGTTCGACAGTTCGATCCCCATAAAGAGCTTAGATCATCTTCCGAACGCGTTTGCCTGCAGCGGAACACCACCATGTCAGCCACTGTTTGATAGACTTGTGCACCAGAGTCGCGGCCACTTTTCATCTCAAAAGTGTCGCTTCCAGTAGGCGTGGCGAGTCGTGCGCCGAGTTGTGTTACACTTCAGATCGACTTCGAAGTTGTATATATAAATAAGAATTGGATATTTTGCTGTATTTGTGAATAGATATACATGTAGTTTCGTAATAATAATCAATTTCGATATTTATCCTCGGGCGGCGATAAATGAAGGACTGAAGCTACATGGCTCTTCCGTCGAAAAAATTGCCTCGAACATTTCTGATGGCGGTACTGACGTCCCTTCGAAAGGCGTTCTTCAGCATCGCGATTACGAGTGCCGTGATCAGCGTACTGGCCCTGACAGGTTCCTTTTTTATGCTTCAGGTCTACGACCGGGTCATTCCCGGCCACAGCCTTTCGACACTGGTCGGTATTGCGATCATCGCTGCAACCCTTTTCGTGTTTCACGGCGCTCTTGAGCTGCTGCGTTCGATGCTTCTGGCGCACGTTGGCGTGGCGCTGGACGAGCGGATGAACGGTAAGGTCTTTGCCTCGCTGGTGCTTCAACCACAAGTAATGCCGGCGGCAGGCGATGGAATGCAGTCGGTTCGCGATCTGGACAGAGTTCGATCTTTTCTCTCCAGCACCGGTCCGATCGCCCTGTTCGACCTGCCATGGATACCGCTTTATCTCGGATTGTGCTTTCTTTTCCACTTCTGGATCGGGCTGACCGCGACCTGCGGTGCCATCGTCCTCATCGTTCTGACCGTTCTTGCCGAGATCTTGTCGCAACGTCCGGCAGCCGAGGCGGCCAAACAGTCGGCAGCGCGCCTTGCTTTTGCTGAAGGTGCACGACGAAACTGGGAAGCGGTTGTCGCAATGGGTTTCGTCGGTCGGATGGCGGAGCGATGGGCCGATCTGAACGGCGCCTATCTCGAAAATCAACTTGCCGCCGCCAACGTAACCGGAATCCTGACGACCACCTCCCGCATCCTTCGCATGATGCTTCAGTCTGCTGTGCTTGCGGTCGGCGCAATCCTCGTCATCCGGCAGGAAGCGACGGGTGGCATCATGATCGCAAGCTCGATCCTGGTTAGCCGGGCGCTCGCACCGGTGGAGCTTGCTATCGGCCAATGGAAGGCATTCGTTGCCGCCCGGCAAAGCTGGTTGCGCCTTGTCAAACTGCTTGAAATCCTGCCTGCTGGAGAGCGGAGCATCAGCTTGCCGGCACCCAGATCAAAATTGACGGTGGACGGTCTGAGCCTCGCCTCCCCGGGAAGCCGTGAACTCATCCTTCGTAACATCTCGTTTGACATATCGGCCGGGACCATATTGGGGGTCATTGGTCCCAGCGCCTCGGGAAAGTCGTCCCTTGCGCGCGCGGTCACCGGCCTCTGGCCGACGACGATCGGCGCGGTACGCCTTGATCGCGCCGCTCTCGCGCAATGGGATCCCTCGGAACTTGGGCGCCACATCGGCTATCTTCCACAGGATGTCAGCCTCTTCGATGGTTCGATTGCCGAGAACATCGCCCGCTTTGAAAAGCAGCCTTCATCGAAATTGGTTGTCGCTGCTGCAAAGTCTGCCGGCGTCTATGACATGATCGTGGAGTTGCCGCAGGGCTTCGATACGATGATCGGGGAGGGCGGCTCCCGGCTTTCCGCTGGGCAGCGGCAGCGCATTGCGCTTGCGCGAGCGCTCTATGGCGATCCGTTTTTGGTGGTGCTGGATGAACCCAATTCCAATCTCGATGCAGAAGGCGATGCGGCTCTGACCCAAGCTCTCCTCGGCGTTGGTGCGCGGGGCGGCATCGCAATGGTCATCGCCCACCGGCCGAGCGCTTTGGTGGCGGCCGACATGTTGATGGTCATCGCCGCGGGACGGCTGCAGGCGTTTGGACCTAAGGACATGGTCCTCGGAAAGCCGGTGAAGCAACCAATCAAACAGAGTGCAGTCCGCCTGATGGTCGCCGGCGAGGACGCCGGGTCATGAGTACAGAAAAGCCGTCACCCAGCGAGCGTTCGATACGCCGGCTTTCCGTTGCGGCGTTTGGGACGATCGTCCTGCTCGTCGGCGTGATAGGTGGCCTTGCTGCGACCACCGAGATCTCGGGTGCGGTCATTGCCCCCGGAACGCTTGCGGTCGACAGCTATGTAAAATCAGTTCAGCATCTCAAAGGGGGAGTTGTCGGCGACATTCAAGTCAAAAACGGTGATCGTGTCGATGCTGGGCAGCTTTTGATCCATCTCGACGATACGCAAACGAACGCCAATCTCGCGATCATACGAAAACGATTGGATGAACTGTCCGCGAGAACGGCGCGGCTGGTAGCGGAGCGCGACGGCGCGCCAGCGATCGCCTTTTCGGCGGAACTGCTTTCGCGGGCCGACGAAGACGAAGTCTCGCGCACGATCGCCGGCGAGACGCGTCTGTTCGAAGATCGATTAGCATCCAGGCAAAGCCGC
The DNA here is from genome assembly GCF_014193155.1 of Rhizobium sp. BK098. Classification (NCBI taxonomy): domain Bacteria; kingdom Pseudomonadati; phylum Pseudomonadota; class Alphaproteobacteria; order Hyphomicrobiales; family Rhizobiaceae; genus Rhizobium; species Rhizobium sp. BK098. Next base: position 13,428 of record NZ_JACHYY010000003.1, read on the forward strand.
AAATCACAGCTGAGCGAGCGTATCCAGCAACTGAGCCAGGAGGTGGAGGGTCTGGTTGCGCAAGAGAATGGCAAGCGCAGGGAGATCGATCTGATCGCCAAGGAGCTTTCCAGCCTTCAAGGGCTGTTCGATAAGGGCATCATCCCTGCGGCGAAGGTCTATGCGCTACAGCGCGAAAGTGCCAGCTTGACCGGAGAACTCGGTAATCTCGTTTCAAGCATCGCACAGGCGAAAGGCAAGATGACCGAGACGGAGCTGCAAATCACGCAAGTTGACGACGATCACAGCGCCGAGGTTTCGGAGCAACTGCGTCAAACGCAGAGCGACACCGGGCAATTCATGGAGCGACTGGTCGCCGCAAAGGATGATCTGAAGCGGATCGACATAAGAGCACCACAGGCCGGTATCATCGATCATCTGAGCGTGCATGCGGCGGGTGCCGTGATATCGCCCGGAGAAACCATTATGCAGATTGTGCCGGATCGGGATGCGCTTGTCGCCGAGCTTAAACTGTCGCCGCAGGATATCGACCAGGTGACCGTCGGGCAGCCGGTCATGCTCAGGTTTTCAGCGTTCAATCAGCGGGATACGCCTCAACTGAACGCGCAAATCACCAAGATCTCGGCCGAGCCGACTACTGACCAGCATTCCAGTGCAACTTATTACGTCCTTCGCGCTAGCATATCGAAGGAAGAGTGGGGTCGGCTCGGGAAGTTGACGCCCGTCTCCGGGATGCCGGTCGAGGCCTTCTTGCAGACCGGCGAAAGAACAGTATTGACCTATCTAACGAAGCCGATGGCAGATCAGATGGCGCGAGCCTTTCGCGAAGAATAGCGCTGCGCTCTCCTATTTCGCTTCGCTTAGTTCGCTGCAGCTAAAAAACCTAGTCTGCAGGATCAATAGGATAGGGGGCGAGCTTGATTTGACCCTTGATTTCAGGGGGGTTCGGTCGCAAGGTGAAATTTCATTTAAGCTTGGAGGGGTCGCGATGGTTAAAGTAATTCCCATAACAACGGCGAATTTAACCGATCATCAAATCGGCTCGGACGATATATTGATAGCGCCGGATTCGACGAACATCCTTTACGGGGATGCCGGAGGCAGCCTGTTGGATCACTCCACGGGCGGCAACGATAATCTGACCATACATGGCTCGGGCAGCTTTTATGGCGATGCCGTTAGAAACATCGCTGATCACGCGATCGGTGGCGACGATTTTCTGTTCGTCCAGATAACCGGATCAAGCAGTACTACGACCAATTTGTATGGGGACGCGGGAGGAAGCCTCTCTGACGGTGCTAAAGGCGGCAACGACGTTTTCAGCGTAGCTCCAAGCCCAACCAACATCACGGTCGCCATGTATGGTGACGCCGGAAAGGATATGTCAGGGCACGCAGCGGGAGGCAACGATACGTTTCAGCTTTCTGCGTTTCAGAACACTTTCACAATCTATGGCGACGCTGGCGGCAACATGAAGGATCATGCTGTCGGCGGCAACGACACAGTCACGGACGGTAGCTCCGAGGGCTTCGTTACATTCTACGGCGATGCGGGCAAGAACATGTCCGGCCATGCGCATGGCGGCAATGATGTTCTTAGTACAGGCCTCGAAGACAGCGTAACGTTTTACGGCGATGCTGGTGGTGATCTCCGCGATCATGCCATCGGCGGCAACGATACAATGAACGTTGCTTCCGTCGGGGCCGTTCTGGCCTATGGCGATGCGAATAGCATGTCGGATAATGCCCGTGGTGGCGATGACAGTCTTATTGTTAAGGCGCAACAAACCGCGAATGATATACTCATAGGCGATGCGCAAACGATGTCGGGCCATGCACATGGAGGCGACGACGTGCTGAACGTCTCTGCGGTTCGTCACACGGACGGGCCTATTACTCTGATTGGCGACGCGGTGAAGATGTCCGGTAATTCCCATGGCGGCAACGACACCCTGATCAGCGGCAACGGCAACGAGGACATGTGGGGTGATGCACAGGTAATGGTCGGCCACGCCGAAGGTGGAAATGATACGTTTATATTCAAGCCCAGTAACGGCAGTGACAAAATCGAGGATTTTGGTCAAGGCGCTTGCGGCCCAGGATCGAATTGGGGAGTCGACCATATCGACGTCTCGGCACTGGGAATCAAAGACTTCAGTCAGCTTAATATTATCTCAGCGTTCGATCCAGTTACGCACGACACCACGATTGCATTCGGTACGGGTGGTGTGGTCGTGCACAGTCAGCATGCGCTGCTGGCGCATGACTTTCTGTTTGCATAAGCAGCGGAGTGAAGGCCCTTTGGGGATGAGCCGAGAGGCAGCAGCGTCAATTTGACGAGGGTGCCATCGGACAGCGGGATATAGTACCCCCCTGTATTGTCGCGTATTTGCATTTTGTTGGCATTGCATGTTGGCGGTCCACGCAATGGCGAAAACCGGAGCGGACCAATTTGTCGTGGAGGTAGAGATGTCTACGATCGATCTTACCCAATACCAACTGACGTTTGACGACGAGTTCAACACACGCAGCATTTCTCAGACTGGTAACGGCACGACTTGGGCCGATATCCGTCCGCAATGGCGCTATGACGCCAATTCCGATATCGGCTTTGGTCATTCTTCATTCGTTGACCCTTCGTCGGGTTACGATCCTTTCGAGGTGAACAACGGTGTGTTGACGATTACGGCCGTGCCCGACCGCACCGCATCCGGCTTCCCCGGCAGCTGGGAGTCCGGCCTGATCACGACGCAAGGGCATTTTTCGCAAACATATGGCTACTTCGAGATGCGGGCTGATTTCTCGAACCTTCCGGGAGCATGGGCCGCATTCTGGCTTCTACCGGACCATATGATAGCCGATCCCAATAATGCCGGGCACTGGCAGGAACTTGATGTCGTCGAAAACTATGGAAGTTTCGAGAAGGGCATATATAGCGGTATTCACACAACCGACGCCGCGCCGAATCTTAACTGGCAACAAAATTTGCAGGTCTATAGCGAGCTCGCTCAGCCATCCGGTTTTCATACATATGGATTGGATTGGAATGCCGATACCCTAGGCTTCTACGTCGATGGTCAGCTTATGGGAACGAAGGCCACACCCAGTGATATGCATGGGCCAATGTATCTCTTGGCCGATCTGGCCACGCAGGACGATCCCAATAACAATGCGGATGTTACCAAAGCGCCGATTTCAGAGCAGATCGATTATATCCGCGTGTATTCTCACCTTCCCGCTACCACTCCGCCGCCTCCGGTAACCGTTCCTCCGCCAGCGAGCGACGGGACCACGATCGGTACCGGAGCCGACAAACTCGTTTTGTTGATCAGCGAGGATGCCTATCTTGGCGACGCCCAGTACAGGGTTACCGTCGACGGAATACAAATCGGTGATATACAAACGGCGCACTCTCCTCACGGCTCTGGCCAGTCAGATCACTTGGTGGTGCAGGGTGATTGGGACCAAGGTGTCCATGACGTGAGCGTGACGTTCCTGAACGACGCGTGGGGCGGGACACCCACCACCGACCGAAATCTGTATTTGGATGGTGCTACCTACAACGGCACGGATGTCTCCGGCGCGCAGCATGCTTTGATGGGTGTCAGTGCATTCCACTTCAATATAGTTTCTGACCCTCCCGCTACCACCCCGCCGCCTCCGGTAACCGTTCCTCCGCCAGCGAGCGGCGGGACCACGATCGGTACCGGAGCCGACAAACTCGTTTTGTTGATCAGCGAGGATGCCTATCTTGGCGACGCCCAGTACAGGGTTACCGTCGACGGAAAGCAAATCGGTGATATACAGACGGCGCACTTTCTTCACGGCTCTGGCCAGTCAGATCACTTGGTGGTGCAGGGTGATTGGGACAAAGGTGTCCATGACGCGAGCGTGACGTTCCTGAACGACGCGTGGGGCGGGACACCCACCACCGACCGAAATCTGTATTTGGATGGTGCTACCTACAACGGCGCGGATGTCTCCGGCGCGCAACATGCTTTGATGGGTGTCAGCGCGTTCCACTTTAACTTCTTCGATGTCTGAGGCCGGTGGTGATCACTGTTGGTGCATTCAGATCATTGGCGCCATGCACCGTTTTTGAACGGGCTCTGTTGCAAATATTCCAGATGACTGAAGAAAACTAGCTTAATCCGCCGTCACGTGGGCTGACCCTCAAGGTCTGGGTGAGTAAAGCTACAGCTTCCGTCAAGGCGCTCGATTCAGGGTGTCAAAGAGCGCTGTGATGTCAGCTTCGTTGATTGCGTCACCGACATACCAGCTCAAGGTATCGTAGAAGCCCAGGAAAGAGCCGTTGAGCTTTTCGAGGATGGCCATCGCTTCATCGCCGGAGATGCGGAGCTTCCTCGCCAGCAATTCTCTCAACGCAGGTATCGCCCGTTCATTCGCGAATACTAGCGCTGGCGGCGAAAGCGCGGAAAGGGCTGCCGGAGGGAAGCGCTCGGAACGGCAAGCGAGTCGGTTTTGGAGGCGGATATCGCGCGAGGAAGCCGCCGCCTCGATGATGAAAGCTTCTGCATCGAGCACCCATGCACCGCGCGCGGTATCGAAATATTGGAAATCCCGAGCGGAAAGCGCCAGGGTCACGACCTTGGCTTCGCCCGGTTGAAGCTCGACCTTGGTAAACGCCTTGAGTTCCCGGATCGGCCGCCGGAGGCCGGGCTTTACCGGACGGACGTAGAGTTGGACGATTTCCTTGCCAGCCACTTCGCCGATGTTGCAGATGGTGACGCTCACCCTGCAGTCCATCGACGGGCCGATTTCCTGCCTGTCGAGTGCCATGCTCTCGTAAGAAAAACGCGTGTAGCTTAGGCCATGACCGAAGGGGAACAGGGGCGTCACTGCCTTGAGGTCATAGAAGCGATAGCCGACGAAAATTCCTTCGCTGTAGACATGCCGGCTGTTCTCACCGGGATAGGTGTGCCAACCGGGAATGTCCTCGATGCGGATGGGCATCGTCGTCGTCAGTTTTCCGCAAGGGTTCTGTTCGCCGAACAGAATGCGGGCAATCGCGTCGCCGCCGCCCTGGCCAGGATAAAAGCAGGCCAGCACGGCCTGCGTGGCAGCCAGCCACGGCATTTCGACCGCATCCGGTGTCGTTAGAACGACGATTACTTTCCGGCCGGCCTCAGTGAGCGAGCGGATCAGGCTGTCGTGGCCGGCCGCCAGTTTCAAGGTGTCGCGATCATTGCCTTCGCCGTTGCGCGACTTCTCGTTCTCGGTGAAGATGATGACTGCGTCCGCTGTCGTCGCAGCATCTAGAACGGCTTGTGTTTCACTCTCCGTCGGAATACCTTGCGCTGTCGGGAAAGGCACATGACGTACCTTCACATGTTCTCCCGCACGCGCTGCGATCCGTTCCAACGGGCTGTCGACGCGATAAGGATTGGTCGTCGCCGACCCCGATCCCTGGATCGTCGGGACCACCGCGCCATCGCCAACCACGAGTAACTCGCCGGTAGCGGCCGCATCGAGCGGCAGTGTCTGCTGTTCGTTGCGCAGCAGCACGATCGACTCAGCTGCGATCTGTTGGGCGAGGGCGTGATGGCGGTCCAGATCGACAGGGGCTGCGGGCAGCCTCTCGGCCTGACAGCGGCGGACGAGGCCGATAACCCGTTCACAAGCCCGATCGAGTATGTCGTCGGCGACTTTGCCATCTTCGATAGCCGACAGAAGCCGTGCCTTGCGAGGTTTGCTTTCCGGCATGTCGAGGTCCGTACCGGCTTTAAGCGATGCGGGCCGATCCTTGATCGCGTGCCAATCAGACAGGATAAGCCCGTCATATCCCCATTCATCCCTCAGGATGTGTTTCAGCAACCAGTGGCTTTCCGCCGATTGAACGCCGTTCACCGGATTATAGGCGCTCATCACGGTCCAGGGCGGGCTCTTCAGGATCGCCCGCTCGAAGCCTACGAGATAGATCTCCCGCAGAGCCCGTTCATCCACATCGGAACTTGTCGTTGTCCGATCGATTTCCGAGTTGTTGCAGGCAAAATGCTTCAGCGAGGCACCGATACCGTTGTCCTGCAGGCCGGAAATCAGAGCGCCGGCAAGATCGCCGTTGATGACCGGATCCTCCGAGTAGTATTCATAGGCGCGGCCGGCGAGCGGCGTCCTTCGTGTGTTGATACCCGGTCCGAGCAGGAGATGAATTCCCAGGCTGCGGCATTCGAGGGCAAGCGCTTCGCCCATGCGATACAGCAGGTCCACATCCCAGGAACAGCCGACGAGATTGCCGTTCGGAAAGCAGGTGGCCGGTCGCGTCGTGCCGAACATGCCGCCTTTATCGTCGGCCTGTTGGTTAATCAGGTCGAGGAATGCGGCGAGACTTTCTTCATCGCCGGTGCCGGCATCTATCTGGGTTGTCGAGTAGCGCACGCCGTAGGTGCCATCCGTCATCAGAATCGAGTCGATCCCCAGCCTTTCGATTGCGGCTGTTCTCCAGAGGCCTTGGCCACTGACGAGAGCGACTTTCTCATTCGTGGTCATGGAGGTGACTAGCGCTCTGATTTCCCCATCGTCCGCTCCGGGCATGGTGTGTCTTCCTCCGTCTGAGTGAATGGGCGCGGACCGCGTGTGATGCCGTCAACAGATCTTCTGGAGCAGTTCCATCAGCATCATGCGCTCGGCAGCTGTCAGCGGCCCCAGGGTCTCTTGCGAAATCTCCAGCGCAATGGAGAGATTACGCTCTACAGTGGCCTCGCCTTCGTCGGTCAGTGTCAAGACCAGGCGTCGTGCATCTGCGGGGTCGGGCGCGGTGTGCACCAGGCCACGCTTCACGAGGCGGTCGACGACCCCCTTGATGGTCGCCATGTCCATTGCGGTTTCGCGACCGAGATTACCTTGCGAGCAGGGCTGCAGATCCTTGAGCTTGACGAGCGCCGCCCATTGGGTGGTCGTCAGCTTCTCGGAGATCAGGCTGGCGAAGATCGAGACGTGGCGTTGGTTCGCCTGGCGCAGGAAGAAGCCGATCTGCTCGCCCAGTGCGTATTGGGTGTGGTTCGGTTTCGCTGCCATATCTGCACCCTTCGCTCCCCGGGCCTTGTCCTTGAGTGGAATATCCATCTTGTCTCTCAGCCGGGCTTGCTGCCGCCGAATCGGGCAATCCAAATCAACGTCATACAGTCCACAAACCCAGAATGGCTTCAGTTGTCAAAATTTCAATCTGCTCCGAAAACCTCGGTGCCAGACGCGTCAGTACCATCTCATGTGCCATCATGTCGCCGCTCGCCAGAGCGTCGCTGGCGAGGACCACCCTGTAGCCGAGATCGATCGCGTCCAATGCGCTCGCATACACGCAGACATCAGTCTCGACACCGGTGAACACAAGCGTATCGACGCCTTCGCTATCAAGACGATCGATAAAGCCGGGCGCTCCGAAGATCGAAAAGGTTTCCTTGTCGACGATTGACCCCAGCTGCGCGAGCGCAGCCAGCGGTGCAACGAGATCCAGCATCACCGGATCGAGTTCGTCCAGAGTTACCGTTTTCCAGCGCTCATAATAGGCTTGCCATCGGCCTTTCGCCTCCTCGGGACGTTGCGCGACGATGAAGCGGGCAAAGACCGTCCTTTCAGGCCTGGCCTCGGCAAGCCGCTGCACATTCGGCATGATGCCTGCGAGGGCTGGCGTAAACCAGGGCGTTTCCTCGGCGAAGAGCCGTTGCATGTCGATGACGACATGCAACGTGTTATGAGACAACGGTGCCCTCGTCATTGTCAATCCACAACGCAGACGGTGTGTTCCGGCGACCAGTTCAGCGTCACGCTGTCACCTTCCTTGAGGACGGTGCCGTCTCGGTTCTGAACGAAGAGTTTTAGTGGCAGACCGTCTTTGGTCTCCAGGAGATAGGAGAGCACCGGTCCAGCGTAGATGACCGTGGTAATCCGCGCCGTGAGGCTGTTGCCTTCGGCATTCCCCGCCAAGATCGACATCTTCTCCGGGCGCACTGCGAGCGTGACCTTGGTCCCATTGCCGGGCAGGGAGCTTGCGCTGCGCACCGTCGTGCCGTCGGAAAGCCGCACCGCACCGTTCTCGACGGTGCCGACAAGGAAGTTGGAATCACCCAAAAACTCCGCGGCGAAACGCGTCAGAGGTTTCTCGTAGACAGTCTCGGGCGCGCCGATCTGAACGATGCGACCCTTGTCGAGAATGGCTACCTTGTCGGACAGCGTCAGAGCTTCTTCCTGGTCATGGGTGACGAAGATCGTCGTCAGGCCGCTCTCGCGCTGGATCCGCAGCAGTTCGACCTGCATCTCCTGCCGCAACCTACGGTCGAGCGCGGACAGCGGCTCGTCAAGCAGCAGCACGCTCGGCTTGATGACAATGGCGCGTGCCAGCGCTACACGCTGTTGCTGGCCGCCCGAAAGCTGCTTTGGCATCCGGTTGCCAAAGCCCGGCAGGCGAACCATTTCGAGAGCGCGATCGACTTCTTTGCGCGCGGCGGCACCCTTGATGCCGCGCCGCTCGAGACCGAAGGCCACGTTCTGGGCGATCGTCATGTGCGGGAACAGCGCGTAGGACTGGAACATCATGCCGATGTTGCGACCCCATACGGGTACGTTCGTGACATCCCTACTGCCGATGGTCACCACACCCTGGTTGGGCTTGATGAAGCCGGCGATGATGCGCAGGAGCGTCGTCTTGCCAGAGCCTGAAGGCCCAAGAAGGCTGGTGAACGAGCCCTCTGGGAATTCGGTGGTGATATCGGCCAGAACCGGCGTGGTACCGTAGGTCTTGGCGACGGAATTGACGTTAACGTTTGTCACGGGTGTCTCCGGGCTTGGCGAAGCGCGCGAAAATCAGGATCACGGTCATCGAGCCGAGCAGAAGTACGGTCGATATGGCGTTGATTTCAGGGGTGAAGCCCTTGCGGATCGAGGAGTAGATCTGAACCGGCAGCGTGGTGAAGCCGGGCGTTGCGAGAAAATAGGAAATCACGAACTGGTCGAGCGAGACCGCGAAGGCAAACAAGGCGGCGCCCAGGATGCTGGGGTAAAGCAGCGGCAGGGTGACGGAGAAGAACGCATGAACGGGGGTGGACCCCAGGCTCATGGCTGCCTCTTCGAGATCGGCCCGGATTGTCTGGAAGCCGGTTCCCACCACCAGGACCACATAAGGGATGGCAAGGGCAACGTGACCGATGATAATCGCGTGCATGCCGCGGCCGATACCGGTCCAGTAGAAGAAGATCAGCATCGCCGTGCCGGTGATCAGCCATGGAATGGCGATCGGCGGCAGCAGCATGATCTGCAGGAAGCTCTTGCCACGAAACGTGCTGCGCGACAGGGCAACAGATGCCATGGTGCCAAGCGTGGTTGCGACAACCGCCGTAATGATGGCGATGATGATGCTGTTCATGCCAGCAGTGAGCAGGATGCTGTTGTTCCAGAGCGCCTCGTACCAGCGGGTCGAGAAGCTGAACGGCAGTTCGTAGAGAGGCGAGGCGTTAAAGCCCATCGCCATCATCACGAGGATCGGCGTGTAGAGGAAGACCAGTACGACGATCAGATAGAAACGACCAAGCGATCTCATTCGGTGTTCCCTCCTTTAAGCTGCCGTGCCGCGGCGCAGGACGCCGGAGAACGTGCCGAAGATTGCAAGTACGACGGCAAGCAGCGTGAAGGACAGCGAGGCGCCGAGCGGCCAGTTGAAGGCCTGCGTGAACTGGTCCTCGATGACGGTGCCCATGGTGACGCCCACGCGGCCGCCCAGGATTCGGGGCTCCATGAAGGACCCTATGACCGGGACGAAGGTCAATACGGCACCCGAGATCAAGCCTGGAGCAGCCATAGGCACGAGAATCTTGAAGAGAATGGTCCACCAGCGCGCACCAAGGCTGGCGGCCGCTTCGATGATCGCGTCATCGATCGTAACCAGCGCGATATAACAGGTGAGGATCATGTAAGGCAGATAACCATGTACCAGGCCAACAACGACTGCATAGCGCGTATAGAGGAATCCGATCGATCCAGCATCCGGTAAGACCATGTGGAAGATGGTGTCGAGGAAGCCGTTTTCGCGCAGCACCATTGTCCATGAGAAGATACGGACAAGGCCATTCGTCCAGAATGGCAGCAGAATGAGGATGAGCAGCATCTCGCGCGTCTTTCCGAAGGTGGAACGAGCAAGCGCAACGGCTGCCAGGAAGCCGAGCACGGCGCAGGCAAACGTCGTCCAGAAGCCGATAAGCAGCGACGTGAAAGCAATACCGATCAGATAAGGCTGGTCGATGAAGGCACGATACTGCTTCAGGGTAAAGACGATCGGCGCCTTGCCCATTGGGGTTGCCGCCATGAAGCTGAAGACCAACATGGTCAGCAGCGGGAGAAAGACGGCAAGCGTCAGCCAGCCGTAGGTTGGCATCAGCAGCGCCGTCGTTGACACCCAGGACGGCAGGGGACGCCGCACGCGCGGACCCGAAGGTCCGCGCTCTGACGCCGATGTCAGATTGTCATTCTGCATAGAAGGCTTTCACTTCCTGCCACAGGTTGTTGAAGGCTTCACGACGGTCATCCGGCAGAGCCGACATGATGCCCATGGTCTTCAGGTATTCCGGCTTGTGAACCTGGCGGCTCAGGTCGTCGGCCGGAAGGGTTGCAAGTGCTGCGGAGTTGGACGATGCCGGTGCACCGACCTTGGTGGCCCATTCGAGATAGAAGGTTGGGTCGATCAGCCAGTTCGCGAAGACCAGTGCGCCTTCGGCGTTGGGAGCCGACGCCGGAATACCGAGACCATCGACCCAGCCGATGCCGCCTTCCTTGGGAACGACGAAATTGACAGGCAGCTTCGAATTGCGCTTTGAACGGACAGAGCCGCCCGACCAGAAGAGCGAAAGGTCGAATTCCTTGGCTGCAAAGGACTTGTTCCATTGGTCTTCCGTTGACCACAGCAGCTTGACGTTCGGCTTGATGGACTTCAACGCGTCGCGGATGGCACCGAGATCCTTCGGGTTATTCATGTCCTGACCGGTCATCAGGGCACCGGCGGCAACGCAGATAATCGCATCGTCGTCCATGGCAACACGGCCCTTGTAGGCGGGATCCGCCAGAACCTTGTAGCTGTCTGGAACAGGCATGCCGTCGCGGATGGCGAGCGAAGTCATGCCCCAGACCCATGGCACCGCAAAGCCCTTGCCATCCTTCAGGAAGTTGGCGTTGGAGCGCAGATTTGCGTCGATCGTGGCAGCGTTCGGAACCTTGCTGAAATCGATCGGCTGCAGGAGGTCTTCCGCGGTTGCCTGCGCGCAGCGCGCAGCGTTGAGAACGACGAGATCATAGGCGCCCGGGTTGGTGCGCAGTTTGGTCAGCATTTCCGACTCGGAGCTGTAGTAGTCGTGGACGACCTCGATGCCGGTCTTCTCGGCAAAGGCCTTGATCGACCAGGCTTCGTCAGTGCCGTAGCCCTGCCAGTTTAGAACCGTGATCTTACCGGCGGAAAAGGCCATGCGCGGCATGGCCGAGAAGGCAGCGCCGGCAATCACCGCTCCGGACATCAGCTTCAGCGTGTTGCGTCTTGTGATTGCAGTCATTTGGAACCCCTCTTGAAAATCTACTCTTGTCAACGGCCGCGGCGACAGCCGACGACCTCAGGCTTCACGCAAATCATCGGCAGTCCGCCTATCAAAAAGCGGCCATATGATTTGTATGCAAACTAAATTGACGTGAGGCTGACGACTGGTCATACCCAATTGGAACGTACGGGTTGTCCCAGCGCCTTTCGGTGCAGCGTTAAATCCCAGCCATTCTATCAGGCATTGCCGTTATAAAGTTGCTATCGTGAGCGTGTCGCTCCCGATAGGCAATTCCGTTCAACCCTCATGCTCTTCCGGCATTTTTTTTATTTGTATGCAAAGTAATATGGCTGATCGGCGCCTGTCAAGTTCCATCGGGCGTCAATACCATTCACACTGTCAAAAAATAGACATCCAGTTTCCGGCCGTGCGCGGCCCTTGCGATTTCGAGACGCGCGCCATCGGTACTCGCCTCGAACCGAACTTCCTGGCCATCGAGACGTGCTACGACGATGCGGTCTCGCTCGACATTCGGAAGGGCAATAAACCCGTCGCTGCCCGTCGGAGCGAGAATGCAGGAGAAGCGTGCATCACTGACAGCGATTTGTGTGAACGATGTTTGCAGGTTAGTCTTCAGCGATGCGCGGCCGTCCAGGCTCATTTCCAGCAGGCCGTCGGCGATCGAGACCGAAAGCATTCCTGAAGGCGACAGCATCGGACCGACAGAAAGGTCAGCGCCGGCATTGTGAAGGGTCCAGCCGCTCCACGGATCGAAGTCGATGATCTCGCCGACAGCCATCAGCGGCAGCATTGCGGCCCAGATGTAGAAGGGATCCGTATCGCCCTGGTCCATCGCCTCGCCAGTCGTGGCGTTGTAGTTCTCCGCCGCGATCCGGTCCTTGCTCCAGGACTTCATGAAGAGCTCGTAGCTCTGCCGCGCGAGCTTGCTTGCCCCTGCTGCAAAGCCATAGCGGCGCAGCCCGAGCCAGACCATGTAGTTGACGTTCGGCCAGATGCGACCACGCCAGTAGACATTGTCGGCAAAGGCGGGATCGTCACGCGTCGCGTTCGGCAGGACGTAGTCACCGCCAAAGGTGGTTTCGTCGCTGAGGTACTGGAGCAACTTATCGGCCTGCTCGGGCGTGGCTGCGCCACATAGCAGGGGATAGAAGCTGGTCGGCGAAAGCGACCGCACAAAGCCGCCGTGGCGCTGCCGGTTGGCGAAGATGTTGCGGCTTTCATCCCACAGGTTTTCCGAGATCAGCTTGCGGCAGCGTTCGGCGATGGCCGCGAATTCGCGGGCATCATCCTCCTTGCCGAGAACCTTTGCCATCTTCGACAGCATTTCAGCATCAAGCGCCGCAGCGCAATTCAGCCCGAGATCGAATGTCGACAGGGTACGCGTGATGGGATCGTAGAGGGCCTCGTCATGAGTGGCCGAATTGTCCATGCCTGTTTCGTTGCGCGCGGCAAAGTGCGTGCCCTTATAGAGACCTTCGCCGACGTCCGATGTGCCGCAGGACAGCAGGCCGAAGGCGTCGGGATCGCGGTGTTCGCGCCACCAACGCTGATTGCGGGCCAGCGCATCATAGCTTGCCGCCAGAAGCGAACGCTCGCCGGTGCGCTGGTAAAGCTGCCAGGCAACGAGCGCGCCGTTTGGATGCTGGCTGCGGTCCACCCAGGCATCATTCGAGGTGACGATGCAGGCGATATTGCCCTGGGGGGTGGCGCTTGCCATCGCCGTTGCCATATTCTCGCGAGCGAGATCAGCGTCGAAGACACCGGCCAGCAGAGCGGCAAACAGCTGATCATTGTACCAGACGGCGAATTTGCCGAGATTCCAGATACGCGTCACAGCCGTATAGGGCCGGGAGTTGGTCTCATCCCAGATCGTGTTCCAGGCGACGACGTCGCGGATCGCGTCCAGGGATCCTTCGTAGGTTCCACTATGGGCGGTGGGAGCGGTGCTCGGGTTGCCGGCCGCGAGGCAGGTCTGTGCCTTGACGATCGCAAGTTCGGCGCTGTCGGCCACGGCGGCGGCATAGGCTCCCTGGCGCATCATTTCCAGATTGAAGCGCAAGGCGATCACTGGCGCCTCGTTTTTCCGGCTCGCAGTGTAGAAATATCCGTTCGTCTCGAAATCGGCGCGCAGGTCGTTGATCGTGTCATGGCCAGTCACATGCACCGGAGCCTCCGCCGTTGCAACCGCGACGAAACGCGTGCCGATCTTGACGAGTGTGACGTTGCGGCCGGCTTCGTGCGTGACCACCTCTCCGCTGTCAGCCGAAATCGCCACGGTCAGCCAGAAGCGCAGTCCCCACTCGCCACCAGCCTTGCCCTCCCAATTTCCGCGAACCGCGAAGGGATCGGACTTCTCGGTTCTGAAGGCGACGGTGGTTCCGCTATGCTCCGTTTCCAGTTCGATCAACGATCCGTCGATGGCATGGCGGCCGAGCCGCACCGTGTCGCGACGCGGCTCGATGGCTGACGTCGTCCGGCTGCGCGTGGAATAGAGAACGGGCGTGATGCGCACACCGAGCGGCAGAAACACCATTTCCGCCGGTCTGTCGGACCAGCTGTTCCAGGCGCGCATCAAGGGAACGGTAGAATGTTTCAGCATGGTTCTTATTCCGGTCTGTTTTGCAGCGGTATGAGCAGGGGTGTAGCTGTCAGCCCGCTCTTGTCCGGGCCGCTGCCGAGATAGGGTGTGTTGTCGTAATAGCGGTTTGCTGCCGTGTTGGCGACGTGAAGCTCGAGTTCATGGGTGCCGGCGGCAAGGCGGCCGAGCCCTAAGCGATAGGGCCGCCAGCCACGGCGTCCCGCTTCGGTTCCATCGATATAAGCAGTGACCGCCGTATAAACGGTCGGCAGTTCCAGCATCCAGTCGGCCTCGGTTTCCGTTGTGAAGGAAAGCCGGTAGATGCCTGTGCCGCTGAAGGCCGGAAAGCCTTGCTCTTCCCAGCCGCTGTCAACGGAAATAGGCACGAAGGCCTGATCTTGGCCGGGCGCGAATGTCCAGCCGTCTGCCAGAGCAATGAGCCGGTTTCGCTCAAGCGTCGGTCGGCTCGATAGATGGCCGATGGGGCCAGCCGCCTGTCCGTTTTGACGGAGACGGATGCAGCGAACTTCGTGCGGTTCCAACTCTACGGTCAGCTTGTGAACGGCGGCGAAGGCTTCGACAGACCCATGTTCCGCGTCCCATATCGCATAATCGAAGCCATCTCCGAGCAGGATGTCAAAGCTGATATCTTCTGCGCCATCGTTGAAAACGACCATCCTCCACCAGCCGTCAACATCACGACCGATCCATTGCCACGGCCTTTGGCCCGAAATCTGCGGACCGTCGAGCGTCAGGGTCGACAGGAGGGCGGACACCGTTTCGGCATTGGGTATCGCTGTGGTGTGCGACGTGACGCCAACCGAGTCGGAGACTCTCTCGCCCGTGCAAACCGTGGAGACGGTTTCGCCCGAAGACCAGATCCGACCGCCGGCCTTCGTGAAGGCATCGAGCTTTTGAATCGTAACAGCCGTTTCCAGTACCGTCACCGAAGGCAGCACCACCGCGTCGAACGCGAGACCGGATGCAAGCAGCCGTCTATCTTCTATAGCCGCGTTTGCGATATCCGCCTCGCTCACGAACATGAAATCGCAGCCCTGCGCCAACAGTTGCTCGCACCAGGCGCCGATATGGGTGGCATGGCCGTGGTGAGGCCCTTCGGCAAAGGCAGTGTATAGAGGATAGAGAATAGCAACCGGCGCTCGCGGTTTTGCAGCCTCTATGAAGGCGGAAACGCGTGCGATCTCTTCGGCGAAGAGGTCGTGATAGGGCCACCACGGCTCGAAGTTGATGCCGGGCGCGAAGTCGAAGCGCGGATTGGTGAAGGGCGTCGGGTCGTTGTCGAGTCCATCGGTCTGGTAGACGCCGTGCCAGAGGAACTGCCGTGTGCCAAGGCAGGCAAGCCGGATCGCCTGGGCGCGCGATGCCTCCAGCGTCACCTCCCATTGGCCGGCAGCGCGCACTTCAGTGCGTTCGGCGCTGAAATAGATCTCGACGACGCAGCGGCTGCGCCCGTTCGAGCGGGCGACGGAATCACCCATCTTGGGAGCCAACTGTGGCGTGAAATTGTTTGCGTCCACGGCCGTTTCGTGCCTGATGGCGTCGATGCCGAAGAAGTCCACCGCCGGCGCGACGCGCGGATCGATGTTTGTGAAGCCGCCATTGGGCGCCCATGAGCTGACATGAGCGAGGATCTCATGCCCCGTGAGGACGATCCCTTTCCCTTCCGCCCAGCCCCTGAGCGTGCCGAAGAATGCCTCGTTCATAAAGGTGGAATAGGCTGCGTGAAACAACGCACGCAGCCGCAAGGTTTCCGGCCCAACGTTGCGCACCACCGCGAGAAGGGCGACGGCGAACGACACGCCCGTCTTGGACAGGACACAGTCTTTCAGCGCAGGCGCAAACAGCAGGCTGTTGCCGAGATTTCCCGCCATCTGGTCCCAGCGATAGAAGCCGGGGGCCGGCTGATCGTAGAATACAGATCCAACGGGATCGGGCACGCGCTTGCCAAGAACTGTGACGATGGGTTCGAGGCCAACGTCGATGAAACGCTGGGCTGCCTCCGGCAGCAGATAGTTGATGATCCGTGATGTCGCGGAACGCGCGCTTATGAAGACCGTCAGCGTCCAGCCGAATGCGACCGCGCCTTCATAGGAATAGCTGCAGGACGCACGATCGGAACCTGTGATGCTGACCTGCGATGTCACGTCGACGATCTGATCATATGCCTCAATTGGGCCGGAGGGATGCAGCACTGCTGTCTCGACAGTCCATTCGCACCATTCGATGCGCCCGCCTTCATATTGCCAGGCAATGATGTCGGCGCCCATCTTCAGTGTGAATGCCGGATGGATCCTGCTTATCGTGCCCTGCCTATCTACCGAAGACGACCAGAACAGGTGACGCTCGCGCAGTTCGTCACGCCTTTCTACCGTCCTGCCACCGGCATGGCCGCTGATCCAGTTATAGTCGTCATAAATGCCAAGCTTGAGCCCGAGTTGAGCCGCGATGTCGGCTGCCTGCCTGTAGGCTGACAGATAGTGCGGTGAAAGGTACTGCTCGCGCGGCAGGGCGAGTCGCGCCTGGATCAGGATGGTGCCGATGCCCTTCGCCTGGAAATCGGCAAGCTGTGTCCGGCAGGTCGCCTCATCGGGAATGCTATGCCAGAACCAGTAGGCTGAAGGACGAAATGCGGCAGTCGGGCGCTCAAAGAGGACCTGACTTTCGATATCCGCAATGGCCGCTGTTTCGGGCAATGTGTGTTCCTCAGTGTGCGGTGGCGGCAATGCGTTGCAATGCCGCCGATGTGTCGCTCCAGGCCGGCTTGTCCGGCGCGAAACGGGCGCGCAGGTAGTCGGTGAGATCCTTCAGCTGCATCTCGTTCAGCGTATCGCGGAATGCCGGCATGGACATGACTTCCGGCGCTTCGCGGCCGGTGGTTTCCGCAAGGATCGCCGGCGCTTCGACACCGCCGAGGATCGCCTGGATGAGATTGTCGGGCGTATCGGCATGCAGATTGCTGTTCAGCGCCAGCGATGAGAGGACCGTGTTGCCGGTATGGCAGGTGGCGCAGGCGCCATTGAAGATGCGCTCGCCCTTGGGCGAAACCAGTCCCGCACTGACGTTTGCCGCCTCGCTGGCTGCAATCGCTGCTTGGCTCTGGGCCACGGCCTTCGAAGGGTCGCTGTCCTTATTCAGGCCGGCCAGATAATTTGCCATGGCGCGGATGTCCGAGTCCGGCAATGGCTGCATGACCTCCACCACATGGGCCATCGGACCGGCGGCGCTGCCGTGGTCGCGCGAGTGGCCCGTGCGCAGGTAGTCGTAGAAGGCATCTTCTGTCCAGCCAACCGGACCCTTGGCCATGGCGTTGAGCGCGGGCGCCTCCCAGCCATCGGCAAAGCCGCCCGCGAGATGGGCACTTCCGGTCTTTTCAGCACCCAGCGCATTGCGTTCGGTGTGACAGGCGGAACAGTGGCCGAGCGTCTCGACGAGATAGGCGCCCCTGTTCCAGGTGGCATTGCGCGTCTGGTCGTAGGTCATGGGCGTCGACTTCAGGAACAGCGCATTCCACCCTGCCATCATCATGCGGATGCTGTAGGGAAACTTCAGCTTTGTCTCCGGCGCCTTTCCTGCCACTGCCGTCTGCGTCATCATGTAGGCATAGAGCGCCTGCAGGTCAGCATCCTCAGCGGCAGCGAACGATGTGTATGGATGTGCCGGATAGAGGTGATGGCCATCGCGGCTGATGCCTTCACGCATGGCCCGCTCGAAGGCGGTGTAGGACCAGGCGCCGATGCCGTTTTTCACGTCCGGCGTGATGTTGGTGGCATAGACCGTGCCGAATGCCGTGTCGAAGCGTCGACCGCCGGCGAAGGGCGTGCCGTCGTTGCCGACATGGCAGACATTGCAGGCGCCTGCCGCGGCGGCCAGGCGGCCGCGCTCGATCGTCGCTGCGCTGTAGACATTCACGTCCGGCCGCTCGATCGTGGCGATCGCCGGCCGCCATGGGGATGCCATCGCCACAAGCCCTGAAATTGCCGCCGCGGCTCCGGCAGTCGAGATGCCGATATTCCACCACCGCTTCCTTTTCGCGGGCGCTGCCGGAGGCGGCGTGGACGTATCGCCCTTCAGCGCCGCCAGCACCATTTCCGGTGTCAGCGGCAGTTCGCGGAAACGTATGCCGATGGCATCATAGACCGCGTTGGCGATGGCCGATGCGCTCGGGACGGAAGCGGATTCACCGACGCCGAGCGGCGGCTCGTCCTGTCTTGGAACCATCAGCACGTCGATATCGGGCAATTCGGGGAAGGTGATCAGCGGATAGCCGCCCCATTCCTTCGAGGTGACGGCGGTGGAGGAAAACTCGACGCGCTCCTTCAGCACACGACTGGTTGACTGGATGACGTTGCCGTGGATCTGATGCCGGACGCCGTCGGGATTGATCATCATCCCGGAATCCTGTGCGCAGATCACCTTGGTTACGGCGATCTCGCCGGTCTTGGTGTTGACGGCGACATCGGCCACCCAGGCCGCCCAGGCGGCAGCCTTGCCCGGAAACGGCCCGTGGATATAGACAGCATAGGCGAAGCCGCGGCCGTAAAGCAGGTCGCCTTCGCCGCCAAGCGTGCCCCATTTCGTGTGGGGCACCCATTTCGCCCGCTCTGCCAGGGCGTGCACGAGGTCCACGGCACGGGGATCGTGAAGGTATCGCAGCCGGTATTCGATCGGATCGACGCCGGCCGCGGCCGCAAGTTCATCAATATAGCATTCATGCGCGAAGGTGTTCGGCATCGCGGAAACGCCGCGGAACCACGAGGCCCGGGCAATCGGCGGCATATCGTGGACGGTGACCCGGAGATTGCCATAGGCATAGGGTGGGATCGCCGTTCGGTCACCCATCTGCACTACGTCGGACACCGGCGGGACCTTGCCGGTCAGGATCAACGATAATGTCGGTGCGAGATTGGACGGATAGCGCGTCTCGAAATCATAGGCCGAAGGACCGCCCTCAAGATCGAGGCCGCCGCGCACGTCGATGATCTGGGCAGCGCCCTTTGGCTCCCAGACATGTTCCTGCTCGCGCGTGAGCTGCACGCGCACTGGCGCGCGCACGGCGCGGGACAGAAGCGCGGCATCGGCAGTCACATCGTCGGCGCAGTTGCGGCCATAGCAGCCGGCGGCTTCCAGGCGCTCCACGAGGATCATGTCCTCGGGCATGTCGAGGAGGAGTGCCAGATCGCGACGCATGGGGAAGGGGTTCTGCGTGCCCGACCAGACGGTCAGCCCGGTCTCGCTATAATCGGCCACGGCGCAGGACGGCCCGATCGAGCCATGCATTTGATAGGGCCAGATATAGGTGCGGTTCATGGGTTCGGCGCTGCCGGCGAGAGCCATTTCGACATTGCCGCGATCGATGAGCTTGCGCGGCGTGGCGGGATTAGCACGCAGCGCCATCTCCGGCGTATTCAGATCCGGCCGCTGCGGCGGCTCCCGCCACAAGACCTTCAGCGTCTTCGCAGCCTCGATGGCGATCTCCTCGCGCGTTGCGACGACGCCAACGAAATCGCCGATGGCTACGACGCCGACAACACCATGGATATGGGCAATCGAGCCTTCGTCGATGGATATGAGGCTGTTGCCGACATGCTCGCCGTGATCAAAGCCGGCATAGAGCGGCCGGATGACCCGGCCATGCAGCATGCCGGGCACGCGCACGTCATGCACATACGTCCATTGACCGGTTGCCTTGGCCGAGATGTCCACGCGCGGTCGCGAGGAGCCGACGATGCGGTAGGCAGACGCGGGCTTCAGCTCCGCACTGGCGTCGATCGACAGGCGCACATGCTCTCCCGCGACGAGTTCGCCGAGGGTGACGCTCCAGTTCGCTCCGTTGCCGGCGCGGATGACGCCGTCTTCAAGGACAAGGTGCTCGACCGCGGTGCCCTTCAGGGCAGCAGCCTTCGCCATGAGGTGATGACGCGCCGTTGCCGCGGCCTGCCGAAGCGGCACGGCGGTGATCTGGATCGTCTCGCTGGCGATGGTGGCGCCTTGGTTGGGGGCGGCGGAAGTCGCGCCCAGCACCATTTCCACATGCTCGAAGGGAACATGCAGTTCCTCAGCGACGATCTGCGCCAGCGATGTACGGATGCCGGTTCCAAGATCGACATGCCCGTTGAATGCCTTGACGCGACCGTCGCTATCGATGGCGATGTAGAGCTCGGCTGCATCGCCCAGGGATGCATCGGAGACGATCAGTAGGATGTCTGATGTGGCGAGGTAGGTAGCTCTCGGCGTTTCGCGGTGGATGCTCATGGCGAAACCTCGATCCTGTCTTCCGTTCCCGAGCCCGCGGGCTTTTCGGCCTTCGCATAGGCGACGGCGCGGCGTGCTGCGGCAAGTATTTCCATATGCGTGCCACAGCGGCAGAGATGATGCCGGAGCGCCGCGCGAATATCGCTCTCGTCGGGCTCCGCCTTCGCTTCCAGCAGGCCAACGATGGCAATGATCATGCCATTCAGACAGTAGCCGCACTGCGCCGCGGCCTCTTCGATAAAGGCGCGCTGGACGATATGTAGATGGCCGGGCTTTCCCAGCCCTTCAAGCGTCGTGACCTTGCGGTCGCCGATCGCCTTCAGCGGCACGGTGCACGAGCGTACGGGCCGGCCGTCGACGAGGACCGCGCAGGCGCCGCATTCGCCGAGGCCGCACCCGTATTTGGGTCCGTTGAGGCAGAGATCGTTCCTGAGGATGTAAAGGAGCGGCGTTGCGCCGCCGGCTTCGATGTCGCTGACAGTGCCGTTGACGTTCAGGCTGAATGAGGCGGCCTCTTTCAAAAGCCCCGCTCCACTGCGCAGTCACCGGCCAAAGTGAGGCCGCCGATACTCAAATACGCCATTATGCTGAAGGCCTCTTCCTGGTGCCTGCAATTCATAATGACGCGATTGCAGATCACGTCACGCATTTGCTGTTCCTTGCTCATTTATAAAGCGTATGCACTTTATATGACCGTTTCTCCATGCGTATGCATGTGCCGGCGACAGCGACGATAATCATATTTTGCGGAAAAGCCAGAAGGAATTTTTGCAAAAGTGCAGATGCTGTACTTGCTATTTACAGCGTATGCGCTACAAAATTTGTCATACTTCCAATTTCAGTTTACGCGTCCAGGTGACGGCGAGAAGGGTCGGCCATGTCCAGCAGCAAGGAAAGAATCGCGATTATTGGCGCCGGCCTCGGCGGCGCCGTGGCGGGAGCGCTGCTCCAGCATGCCGGCTTCGACGTGAACGTCTATGAACAGGCGCCGAGCTTTTCGCGGCTGGGCGCTGGCATCCACATGGGGCCGAATGTCCTCAAGATCTTCGAGCGCATCGGCGTTGCCGAAAAGGTTGTCAGCATCAGCAGCACGCCTAGTCATTGGTTCAGCCGTGATGGCATCAGTGGCGACTATCTGTCGCGTATTCCGCTTGAAGGTTACGGCGCGACCTACTGCACTGTGCACCGCGGTGATCTTCAGGGCATCCAGTGCGATGCTCTGCAGCCAGGAACACTGCATTTCGGCAAGAAGCTGACCCGTATCGACGATAATGGCACGGATGTTCTCATCGAGTTCGAAGACGGCACGTCTGTAAGGGCGGACATCGTGATCGGCGCCGACGGCATCAATTCACGCGTCCGCGAAACGCTGCTTGGTGCGGAGAAGCCAAACTACAGCGGCTGGGTCGGCCATCGTGCGCTGATTTCCTCCGACAAGCTGCGGAAATACAACCTGACCTTCGAAGATTGCGTCAAGTGGTGGGGTCCGGACCGCCACATGATGGTTTACTACACGACGGCTCGTCGCGATGAATATTACTACGTCACCGGTGTGCCTCATCCGGCCTGGGAATTCGATACTGCATTCGTACCCAGCAGTCGCGAGGAAATGGCGTCCGAGTTCGAGGGTTATCACCCCATCATCCAAGCGTTGATCGAAAGCACGGACGGGGTCACCAAGTGGCCGCTGTTCAACCGCAACCCGCTGCCTCTTTGGAGCAGCGGCCGACTTGTCCTGCTGGGGGATGCCTGCCATCCGATGAAGCCGCACATGGCGCAGGGTGCGGCCATGGCCATCGAGGATGCCGCCATGTTGACGCGCTGCCTCCAGGAGACCGGCGTCAACGATTTCGCCACCGCGTTCGGCCTTTACGAAGCCAATCGCCGTGATCGCGCAACCCGCGTGCAGAGCGTCTCCAATGCCAATACCTTCCTGCTGACGCAGGAGGATCCGTCCTGGGTATACGGCTATGACGTCTATGCCGAACCGCTGCGCACGGAGAATGCAGCATGAGCAGCCGGTTCCTCCATGGTGCGAATGTCTTCGCCAACGGCATCCGCCAGCACTATCTGCGCTATGGCGGCAAGGGGCCGGTGGTCATTCTGGTTCCCGGCATAACATCGCCGGCAATCACCTGGGGTTTCGTTGCCGAAAGCCTGTCGCTGCACCATGACGTTTATGTTCTTGATGTCCGCGGCCGTGGTCTTTCGTCGACGGGCCCGGACCTCGACTACGGCCTCGATGCGATGGCCGATGATGTGATCGCCTTCGCCAGCGAGCTCGAACTGAGACAGCCCGCCATTCTCGGCCATTCCATGGGCGCCCGCATCGCGATGCGGGCGTCCAACCGCTCCCCCGGTTCCTTCAGTCGTCTGGCGCTGATTGATCCGCCGGTTTCCGGCCCCGGTCGTCGCCCGTATCCGAGCAAGCTGCCGTGGTATACGGATTCGATCGCACTGGCCGAGAAGGGAATGGATGCCGAGGCGATGAAGGCGTTCTGCCCGACTTGGACCGGAGAACAGCTACAGCTGCGCGCCGAATGGCTCCATACCTGCTATGCGCCTGGGATCGTCAGGGCGTTCAACGATTTCCACGACATCGACATCTTGCCTGATTTCGCCACCCTGACCGTTCCCGCGATGCTGATGGTCGCGGGCCGCGGCGGCGTGATCCAGGCGGCCGACGAAGAAGAGATCAAGGGTCTCAATCCGTCGCTGCAGATCACCCGCGTGCCAGACGCCGGTCACATGATCCCGTGGGATGACTTCGACGGCTTCTTCCTGGCGCTCGGCGACTTCCTGTCCCGCTGATTGTGGTGGCGGAGCGTTTTGCTTCGCCGCTTGCCTGTTTTTCGCCTTCCATGCAGCAGAGGATTTCATCCGTGCAGAAATATTACCGTATCGGCCAGATCGTTCCGAGTTCCAACACCACGATGGAAACCGAAATTCCGGCCATGCTGACCGCCCGCCAGTCCATCCGGCCTGAACGCTTCACGTTCCATTCAAGCCGCATGCGGATGAAGAAGGTCGTCAAGGAAGAGCTGGCGGCGATGGATGCGGAATCGGACCGCTGCGCCGTCGAGCTTTCGGATGCCCGCGTCGATGTGCTGGGTTATGCCTGCCTTGTTGCCATCATGGCTATGGGTCTCGGCTACCACCGCCAGTCGGAAAAGCGCCTGACGGGGCGCACGCAGGAAAACGGCGCGAACATTCCAGTCGTTACCAGCGCCGGTGCTCTGATCGAGGGCCTAAAGGTAATGAATGCACGGAAGATTGCCGTCGTTGCGCCCTATATGAAGCCGCTCACGGAGCTCGTGGTCGATTATATCCGCGAAGAGGGCTTCGAGGTCATGGACTGGCGCGCGCTGGAAATCCCGGACAATCTCGATGTCGCCCGGCACGACCCGGAAAATCTTCCGGCCATCGTCCAGACGCTAGACCTGACGGATGTCGATGCGATCGTCCTTTCGGCCTGCGTCCAGATGCCTTCGCTGCCTGTTATCGCGAAGGTCGAAGCCATGACCGGCAAGCCGGTGCTGACCGCCGCCGTCGCCACGACCTATTGCATGCTGAAATCGCTCGGGCTGGAAGCCGTTGTGCCGGGCGCCGGCGCGCTTCTGTCCGGCGCCTACTAAGGGAGACGACAATGCAAACTGCCGAAGCCAATTATCAGGGTGTCTGGGGCAACCGCATCGGCTTCGGCCAGCGGCCAGCGCTCGTCGTTATCGATTTTCTCAAGGCATACACGATCGAAGGAGCGCCGCTCTATGCACCCGGCGTCGTCGAAGCGGTGGCACAAACACCGGCGCTGATCGCCTCCGCCCGGGCTTCAGGCATCCCCGTGATCCACACACGCATTCTCTATCTTGCGGAAAACTGCGCCGATGGCGGCATGTGGGTCAAGAAGTCGCCAGTCATGAAGGCCATGGTCGAAGGCAATGTGCTGGCCGAATTCTGCGAGGGCGTGGAGCCGGCGGCCGGCGAGCTTGTCATCGTCAAGCAATATGCCAGCGCCTTTTTCGGCACCAGCCTTGCTTCCCACCTGCATGCGCAGGGCATTGATACCGTCATCATGGCAGGATGCTCGACGAGCGGCTGCATCCGCGCCAGCGCGGTCGATGCCGTGCAGCACGGGTTTCGGGCCATTGTCGTGCGTGATTGCGTCGGCGACCGCCATCCGGACCCGCACAATGCCAACCTCTTCGATATCGATAGCAAGTATGGCGACGTCGTTTCACGGGAGGAGGCGATTACCGAAATCGCCAAGGTCAAGCCCAATAGTCCGTAACCGCAAGAGCACCTGAGCCTTAAACCAACAAGGGGAACGAGCATGGATCAATTCAGCTTCACGGAAATCTGCCTGCATCAGCTGAAGATGTCGGGCGTCCACGAGGGCGAAAAACTTATCGTCCTGACACAGGGTAACGAGCGTCTGGACTATGCTGACGCCTTCATGGCGGCAGGCATGCGTCTCGGCGCCAAAATGTATCACATGCGTTTGCCGCCAGTGCCGCCGGCAGGTGCATGGGCGGTCGGCCAAACGGGCCTCGCCTCCATGCCGGAAGCGGTTGAGGCTCTCAAGGCCGCCGACATGCTGATCGACTGCATCTTCTTGCTCTTCAGCCCGGAGCAGATGGCGATCCAGGCAGCCGGGACGCGCATCCTGACCGCTGTCGAACCGCCGGAAGTTCTCGCCCGCATGCTGCCGACGAAGGAACTGCGTGAGCGCGTCGAGTTCGCCGGTGACCTGCTCTCCAAGGCGAAGGTCATGCGGATCACCTCGCCACACGGCACCGACGTCACCTATAAGCTCAATACCTATCCTGCCATCACCGAATATGCATGCACCGACGAGCCAGGCCGCTGGGACCACTGGCCGTCCGGCTTCGTCTTCACCGGCGGTGACGATGATGGCGTCGATGGCACAATCGTCGTTGCACCGGGCGATATCCTGCTGCCGCAGAACATCTACGTTCGCGACCCGATCACCTACACGATCGAAAAGGGCTGGATCACCGACATCAGAGGCGGGCTCGATGCCGATCTGGTCAAGTCCTACATGGAAGGCTTCAACGATCCGCGCGGTATGGGCATGAGCCATGTCGGCTGGGGTCTGAACCAGAACGCCAAGTGGCATCGCATGGTGCCGGGAGAATTCCCGGGCGGCATGGGCATGGAAGCTCGCTCCTTTTACGGCAACGTCATGTTCTCCACCGGTCCGAACAACGAGCTCGGCGGCCCGAACGACACTGCCTGCCATCTGGATATTCCGATGCGCGGTTGTTCACTGTTCCTCGATGATGAGCCGATGGTGCTCAATGGCAAAATCGCCGTGAAGGAAATGCAGGCAAAGTTCGACTGATAGAAGCGTCGGGTTTCCGGCATATTCGGTCAATCCCAACGTTCCGGTCGCGCGACCGGAACGGATGAGTTCGTGCGTCAATTCACTGGCGCCAAGGTGGCGAAGATCACCGCTTCGACTGTAATCCCAAATAAAAAGGAACGAGGGGTAACATGCAAACTCCAATCACCGTGGAACAGGGTCTTAGGGCGGCCGGCGTCGGCAGCTTCCAGAAGCGTCTGTTCATCATTTTCGGGCTTGTCTGGGCCGCTGATGCCATGCAGGTGTTGGCAATCGGCTTCACCGCACCTTCAATCGCCGCAAGCTTCGGCATCACCGTTCCACAGGCGCTCCAGACCGGTACGTTTTTCTTTCTCGGCATGCTCGTCGGCGCGTTCACTTTTGGTCGCCTTGCCGACCGGATCGGCCGTCGGCCGGTGTTGTTCATCGCAATCATTCTCGATGCGATCTGTGGTGTGGCATCGGCCTTTGCTCCTGATCTGCACTGGTTGCTCGTCGCGCGCTTCCTGACAGGTCTCGGTGTGGGTGGAACGCTTCCGGTTGACTACGCCATGATGGCTGAGTTTCTTCCGTCAGACCGACGCGGTCGCTGGCTCGTGCTGCTCGAAGGCTTCTGGGCTGTGGGAACTGTGGCACTGGCGCTTCTCGCACTGGTCGCCGGTTCGCAGGGCGGAGAGCCCTGGCGCACGATCTTCTTCGTGACCGGTCTGCCGGCGCTTGTCGGTGTTTTCCTGCGCTTTTATGTGCCGGAGTCACCACTCTATCTCAGCCAACAGGGAAAATCGGAAGAGGCACGCAAGGTTCTTCAGCGCGTCGCCGCCACCAACGGCAACGTCGTCGAGATCGCACCGCTGACGCCACAGGCGCCACAGCGCAAGTCGATTGCCGCGCTGCTGTCGCCGGAGCTTCGGCGTCGGACCATCTTCCTGATGCTGGCGTGGATGCTGATCTCGGTTTCCTACTATGGCGTGTTTGTCTACCTGCCGGTGCGGCTGGCAGGAGAAGGCTTCGGCTTCATGCGCGGTCAGTTGTTCCTCCTCGTGCTGGCGATCGCCCAGCTTCCGGGCTATGCGCTGGCAGCCTACGGCGTCGAGAAATGGGGCCGCAAGCCGACCCTGATCGGTTTCCTGATCCTGAGCGCCATCGGCACATTGGGTTATGGGCTGGGCCAGTCGGTCGAGATCGTCATTTCCGCAACGCTGCTGCTCAGCTTTGCGCTGCTCGGCACCTGGGGCGCGATCTACGCCTTCACGCCGGAAATCTATCCGACCACGCTTCGCGCCAGCGGTATGGGCTTGTCCGGGTCCGTCGCGCGTTTCGGGGGGCTTCTGGCGCCGTCGATTGTCGCGCCGGTCATGACCTCGAATTTTGGTCTGGCGCTCGGTGTCATCTCCGGTCTTCTGTTGCTTGCGGCAGCCAGCGTAGCCTTCATCAATGCTGAATCCAGAAACATGGCTCTCGAATAGAATAGCAGCCCCCGTGGTCGGGCCCTATGCCGTTCACGGGGATTCTCTCAGGAAGCGATTGCTCGTCCGCCTCTCCTCCATGTCACGCTGCGCTTCGGCCCGCTTGCGATTTGCTGGATTTTGGAGGATTAGAAGCGTCAATAGGAGCGGACGACGCGAGCATGACAGAAAATAGCGACTTCGGAGAAGCGGACCCGCGGGCGGGCTATCAGGTGACCGAGCAGGTTGGACATCTGTTGCGCAAGGCCTATCAGCGGCATCTTGCGATTTTCCAGGAAAATGCTAGCGATCCCGACCTGACCTCCGTGCAGTTTGTCACCCTTTGTACGCTCCACGACCGTGGCCCGAGTTCGCAGGCCGAGTTGGTGAAGGCAACCTCGGTCGATCAGGCAACTATTCGCGGCATCGTGGAGCGTCTCAAGGCGCGTGGTCTCATCAATCTCTCCAAGGATGCTGCCGATGGCCGCAAGGTTATCATCTCGCTGCTGGCGAAGGGTGAAGCTGTCCTGCGCTCCATGTATCCGAACGCGCATATCATCAGCGAAAAGACGATGGGACGGCTTAACCCTGCCGAACGGGTCGCGCTACTGTTCCTGTTGAAAAAGATCACGGAAGATGAACCGGGCGAGGGCTGAGATGCCGCAATGTCGTATCACCAACGCTTTCGACAAATATGCTCCACCAGCATCTCTCGTTACTGCAATCTGAGGGAGACCGGTAATTTCGTCGCTTTGCGCTTAATTGGGATCTTCCTCGATTTGGTCAGCTGCGTGTTAGCGCCACGACTGTGAGACTATCGAGACCAGACCGTAGCTCTGGAAGACCTTCGTGGTGCTCCTGTGATCCTGGCCTTCTATCCCGCCAACTGGAGTCCCGTCTGCGGCGATCAGATGGCCCTCGACAACGCCGCACACGTCGAGTTCTACGCCCATGGTGCACACCTCATCGACATCTCGGTGGATGGCGTGTAGTGCCATACGGTCGTCTCAAACAGGCAAAGCTCGACCTCACAGCCTACCCCCAGCCTTTTCCCGCTCCCGTTGACGTTCGTCCATTTGATTGGTCCGTGATCGGCGGGCCTCTTCCGAAGGCTCAGTCTCCGGACGAGACGGCCGGCAAGTCGCCAACGACAATCTCTCTCAGGCTTTGCCGGAGCGTTGCCACATTGGTCCCACCGTTCAGTCGTTCGAATTCTTGCTGCGCATCCCGCCAGAGAGGAGCCGCTCTCTCGTGCAGGCGTCGGCCTTCGTCCGTGAGTTCAATGATACGAACTCGACCGTCCGTGGGTGATGGCTTGATCGTGACGAAACCGTCGCGTTCCAGAAAGCCAACCATCTTTCCCATCGCCGTCCGCTCGATATCGAGCCGTTCCGCGAGAGCGTTGACGGTGGCACCGTCAGCTTCGTCGAGAGCCGCCAGGGTCAGGAACTGCGTGATACGCAGCCCGACGGGCTCAAGATGGGCATCGTAGAACCGCGTGATCTGTCGGCTCGCCTTTCTCATGGCGGAGCAATTGCATTGATCGATTCCAAGCGGTTGGTTCGCCGACAACATGTCGCTTTCCTTTCGAATCCTGCTTATTGTCCGCAGGCTATATGGCGCAAAGGCCAAGGCCTCCGCATCACATAGCCTGCGGCTTGGCGGTTTCTCCACCATTTTGGCGCTTAGAACAATCCTGCCGGCGGCGTGATATAACCGGGTACCTCGGCAGCGAGCGTGCTCTTCAGCAGTGCCGTTCCCTGGTCGGCCATGATCTCGCTCTTGCCGGCGGCGAGCGCTTCATAGGTTTGGCGCACCACATCTCCCGGGCTGGCTTTTGGCACATCGATGCCATTGGTCAGGTCGGTATCCACGAAACCCACATGCAGACCGAGAACTTGGATGCTACGATCCTGAAGGTGAAAGCGAAGCTGGTTCGTGAAGCTCCATGCCGCCGCCTTTGATGCAGCATAGGGTGTCAAAATAGGCCGCGGAAGCCACACGATATCGGATAGCACGTTGATGATGGCAGCACGCGGCTTGGCCGACAGGATCGGCTCGAAGGCCTGCGTGACGCGGACGACGCCATAATAGTTGGTATCGAACAGACGTCGCGACTGCTCTTCGACATCGTTTGCCAGAGGCCCGTCGATAAGAGCAGCGATGCCCGCGTTGTTGATCAGCAGATCGGTATCCGTCGCCAATTCTGCTGCCGCAGCGATTGATGCTTTATCCGTGACATCGATCCGGACGGGAATGATGTCCGGTTCGTCGAAGCCGTTCGTATTGCGCATGCCGGCATAGACCTTCTTTGCTCCGCGACGACGGGCTTCGCGTGCGAAGGCGAGGCCCAGGCCACGATTAGCTCCGGTAATGAAGACGGTGGCGTTGGTGACATCCATGACAAATTACCTCTCTAAAGCCACAGATCAGGGCATCCAATATCGATACCTGCCCGTGGGCGTTCGGTTTAAAGAAAAAGGTCTTCCGGCAATTGGCCGGACAGTGCCTCGCGAAGATTGGCGGCAAGAGATAACACAGCACCAAGCGGGCTCATCCGCACGCTGACACGTGGCACCGAACCATCCGAGTTGCGATCGACGACGACGGTGGCGTTCAGCCTTTCCCCGCTTGTCAGAACCGCCTCGTATTCAAGAAAGAGGCGCGCACCGACAGTCTCGAGAAACGTGGGATCCTGCGAAGCGTAGAAGGCCCCGACTGTGTTGACGGCCAGCTTGATCTCGTCGCGTCCGATGACGGGACCTCGCAGCACGGAGCTTGTCAGCTCCGCGTCCGCAGTCAGGTCGTCCAGAAACGGGTGACGCTCGCCTTGAATATTCGACATTGTTCAAGCTCCTTACCTCGACGGTGCTCACGCAAAGGCGGCACGATTGTTGGTGATGAATTGCTGGACCGAGAGTGCTGGCGTTCCGGTGATTTTCTCAACAGCATCGTTCGTGCCCGCAAAGATGCCATCACGATAGTTCTGGGCGACTTCGACCAGGTGCTGCACGAGGAAAGGCGGAAACTTGTAGAGATTTTCCATCTTGTCCTTGAACACGTCGATCGAAGTCGGCGCATAGTCGATCTGTGCGCCGAGCACTTCGCTCATGGCGGCGGCGATCTCGGTATGGTTCATCTCGATCGGTCCATGGAGGGGATAAATCTTGCCCTCATGCCCCCGCGGATTTGCCAAAAGATGCGCAATCACCCGCCCCTGATCATCGGTCGCGATCGGTGCGTGACGACCGTTGGCAAAGGGAAACTCGATCTTTTTCGTCGCCCATATCTCCTTTGCGAAATGCGGATAAACGAGCCAATCGGCAAAGAAGGTGGGACGAAGATGGGTCGTTGGCACGCCGGACCAGTCGAAGACCCGCTCGGAAATCCAATGGTCCTGCGCCGCGTGGCTCGCCGATTCGCGGCGCGCCGATATCTGCGACATGTTGACGATTGCTGTGACGCCCGCTTCCTTTGCGGCCTGTGCGAAATAGGCCGCGGCGCCGATGATGCCTGGCGCAATCGGATGCAGGAAATAGGCCGATCGGACGCCTTCCATGGCAGCGCGGATGTCATCGATGTCGGTGAAATCTCCGACAGCGATATCCACTCCCCGCTGCCTGAGGGCGGTTGCTCGCTCATCGTCCGAACGCACATAGGCGCGCACCGACTTGCCCATCTTAAGTAATTCATCGATTGCGGCACCGCCGGTCCGTCCGGTTGCTCCGCTTACAAGTACCTCAGCTTCACTCATAATCTCGCTCCTGTTCTTTATATAGGGGCATATGCTCCTATAAAGGCGAAAATAAGAGCATATACTCCTATCGTCAATAGGTAGCATTTGCATTTTTAAGAGAGACCGTTTTTGGAGCGACCGTGAACCGTCACTGAAGGCGTCGAATGACCGAGGTCGCGGGTTCCAATCCGTTTCCTAATCTTCATCTGAAAAATGGATTTGCAGGAACTTCTTTAGATGTGCGGTGGCGCATTATCGGCGCTTCTTTGAAGCCTTACGCCGTCGCAGCGATATAGGTGCGCCATCCGCCATAATGCGTGATATCCGTCGCGTCGGCGATGGCGGTGGCTTCGACCAGAAATCCCTTGGTCGACGTGCCATCCGATAAAAAAAGGGTGCCGATGCTGAGGGGTGAGGGGATGGTCGCAACGAATTGGCCGAACGCGGCCGGCGTCATTTGCCAGATTTCGACATCGATTTGACCGCCGGTCGCCTGTGGAACGCGGATAAGTCCCGGCTTTGCCGGCTTCTGCCCCGGCAAGACGTAAAGCCGATAGCAATCCGATGTTCGTGCTTTCCGCAGAAAGCGGCTGTCGAGGGCAAGGAGTTGTGCGTTCAGCGGCATGCCGGAGAGATGGGCGCCGACCACCGCGATATCGATCAGCCCGGCTTCGTCAACGCTGATCGTATCGTTCGGCTTCGGCTGCAGCCATCCGGTTGCGCCGAGCGTCAAGCCGCTGCTTGCGTGAATGTCACGAGCAAGCGAAGCCGTGAGGCCGTCGCGTCCCGACGATGTCAGCAGGGTCACGCTGGCTGGACGACCGTCGCTGCGTATGCCCGCTGGCACGGCGATGCCGCACATGTCGAGCAGATTGACGAAGTTGGTGTAAGTGCCGAGACGAGAATTTTCGCGGATCGGCTCGGCCTCGAGGTCGGCATGTGTGTAATGTGTCGGCGCCGTCGGTACACAAAAGAGATCGACCGATGCGATCAGCTGAGCAACCTTCTGTTTCAAGGCCTGCAGCGCATAGAGACCCTTGAAGGCGTCCGCGGCCGAAAGCTGCTTGGCGCCGCCATAGATCCCGCGGGTGACGGGATGGAAGCTCGCCTCCTTGGCGTCGAAGAAATCCTTGACCGCCGCATAGCGCTCCGCCACCCAGGCGCCTTCATAAAGCAGGTTTGCCACCCTGTAGAAATCGCCAAATGATACTTCCACCAGGCGATGGCCCAGTTTCGTCAACATAAGCAAGGCCTCGTCATAGGCAGCCTCCATGACGGCGTCACCGAAGAACAACCGGTCGGCCTTCGCCGGCACGCCGATGGTCAGGACCGGCGGTGCTTGCCTAAACCCATTGGCCGGAATGGTTTTCGAATAGGCGTCCTTGGCATCGTGACATGCGGCAACCTCGAATACCCGCCAGGCGTCGTCGACCGTCAGCGCGAAGATTGAAACACAATCCAGCGTGCGGCAGGCGGGAATAACGCCGCTTGTCGACAATGCGCCGAGGCTGGGTTTCATGCCGACGATATTGTTGAGGCCGGCTGGAATGCGACCCGATCCGGCAGTATCGGTGCCGAGCGCGAAGCTGACGATACCCTGCGCCGTCGCCACGGCTGAACCCGAGCTCGATCCGCCTGGCACCAAATCGGCATCCATGGCGTTGCGCGGAACGGGATACGGAGTGCGGACGCCGACGAGGCCAGTTGCGAATTGATCGAGATTCGTCTTACCGATTACCAGAGCACCGGCTTCTTTCAGCAGGCGAACAACGGTGGCATCTGTGTCGGGCATATAGGCGTAGTCGGGGCACGAAGCGGTCGTCGGCATGCCGGCGACGTCGATATTGTCCTTTACGGCAAAGGGAATGCCCCAAAGCGGTTTTGTCGCCGGGTCGAAGGCGCCTAGCGCTTCAGCTTCGACGAGCAGATCCCCTATGTCGACAAGATGGATGAAGATGCCGGGATCGTTCACCTCGGCAATGCGCGCAAACACCGTGCCGATCATGTCGGCGGCCGTCAGACCGTTCTGGTAGGCTGCGTGTAGGGAGGCGATGTCGAAAGCTGGTCCCGCTCTCATGTTGTTTTCTCTTCGAGTATTTTGACGGGTCGGTCCCATTGGATGAGCACGACGCAACCGGTATCACTCCAGACCGAATGTTCGGTGCCGGCAGCATTCACCACATAGCTGCCCCTGCCGTAGTCGCCAGCCTCGTCGGATTGGGTGCCCTCAAGCACCAGGATGGTTTCGAGCCCTTCGTGGCGATGGCGCGGCACCGAGGCTCCGGCCTCGTATTTCAGCAGTGCCACGCCGGGCTGGTCGCCTTCGAAGGGACGGATCCAGTGGATCGTCACGTCAGGTCGGAAGGGACCGAATTCCAGTTCTTTCCAGCCACCCGCCGTCAACAGTTCGCGAGTCGTTTCAGGCATGGTTGATGGCCTCCAGAATGTCATCGATATGCGCCGTCCAGCCGACGATAGCGCCCTGCGCTTGGATCATTGCGATGGCGGCAGACTTGAATTCGGGGAAATAGCTTTCGGTTGCCTCTTCGGCGAGGAGGCATTCATAGCCGCGGTCGTTGGCCTCGCGCATGGTGGTCTGGACGCAGACTTCAGTGGTGACACCGGCAAAGACAAGCTGCTTGATACCCTTACGCTTCAGGATGTCGCCGAGTCCGGTGGCGTAGAAGGCGCCCTTGCCGGGTTTTTCGATGACGATCTCGCCATCGATGGGTGCGAGCTCGGGAAGAATTGCCGTGCCAGGCTCGCCGGCAATCAGGATGCGGCCCATCGGTCCCTTGTCACCGATCCTGAGCGAAGGATTGCCGCGGTCGCGCTTGGCGGGCGGCAGGTCGGAAAGGTCAGGTCTGTGGCATTCCATCGTATGGATCACCGGCAGGCCGGCTGAACGGAAACCCGCGATCAGCCGCTTCACATCGGGGATGATCCTCGTGATGCGGCTGACATCATTGCCGAGGCTGGCGCCGAAGCCGCCGGGCTCGGCAAAATCACGCTGCATGTCGATGACGATCAATGCCACGGTCTCGCGTCGCAGCGGGAAAGGGAACGGTTGAGCCTTGACGTCGGTCATCAGTGATGTCCCGCCATGTGAGCGCCAATCACCGAGACATCGGCGGTCTGCGCCGGTGTTTCGTAGACGAGCTTGCCTTCGGAGATCACCATGATGCGATCCGACATTTCCAGAAGTTCGTCGAGATCCTCCGACAAAAGCAGCACGGCCGCCCCGGCGTTGCGGGCACGCATGATACGGGCGCGGATTTCGGCGACGGCAGAAAAATCGAGGCCGAAGCAGGGATTGGAGACGATCAACAGATCAACGTCGCCCGTCAGCTCCCGCGCCAACACGGCACGCTGAACATTGCCGCCAGAAAGGGCCGCGATCGGCGAAGAGGATGATGCTGTCTTCACCTTGAAGTCGGAAATCAGCGATGTCGCCCGCTTCTTCATCCGGCCCCTGTTTAGCCAGATCGCGTCAGTGCCGGTCTCCGTCAGGTCGAAGGTGCGGAAGGCGAGATTTTCGCTGACGGTCATGCGCGGCGCACAGGCATTTTGCAGGGGCTCTTCCGGAATGAAGCGGACGTTGTTCTTTCGTGTTTCGGGCCGCGTTGCACCGTAGATCTCGCCGTTGACGCTGATCGCTCCAGTCTCGGTCGGCCGCTGCCCGGCGAGAATTTCCGTGAGTTCTTTCTGGCCATTGCCGGAAATACCAGCGATGCCGACAATCTCGCCGGAACGCACCGTCAGCTTGTCGATCTCGATCGTCTTCAGGCCGGAACGGTCCGGAGCCTTGACCCGTTCGACTTGCAACACCGGTTTTGCTGTATCTGCGACGGGAATGCGAGTATCGAGTTCAGCGAGTTTGATGTCGCCGATCATCATCGCCGCCATATCCGCCGTTGAGAGTTCGCCGACCTTGCCGCCGCCGACAAGCTTGCCACGTCGCAGGATCGAGACCGCGTCGGCGAATTTCGTCACCTCATGGAATTTGTGGCTGATCATCAAAACGGTCAACTCGCCGCGTTCGGTCATGCCCCTCACCAGGCCGAGCATCTCATCTGCCTCCGCCGGCGTCAGCACCGAGGTTGGTTCGTCAAGTACGAGGAAGTTGCGGCCAAGATAAAGCTGCTTGACGATTTCGAGCTTCTGCTTTTCGCCGGCGGCAAGCTCGCTGACCCGCCGGTCGAGCGGGATCTTGAAGGGCATCCGCTCCATGAAGGCCGCAAGCGCCTTACGCTCTTTGGCCCAGTTGACGATGGCGGGTACTTCGGTGCGGCTGATGACGAGATTTTCCGCACCTGTGAGCGACGGCACCAACGTAAAATGCTGGTAAACCATACCAAGACCATAAGTAGCTGCGTCCTTCGGGGAGGCGACCGCCACCTCGCGACCGTCGACAGACAGGGAACCTGAGGTCTGGTGATAGAAGCCCATGATGCACTTGACGAGCGTCGATTTCCCCGCGCCGTTTTCACCGAGCAGCGCGTGGAAGGTACCTGCAGGAATACTTACGGATACGTGGTCGAGTGCTGTGAAGCTGCCAAAACGCATGGTCATGTCGAGCGTTTCGATGCCGACCGCCTTGCCGGCCTGTGGAAGAGGGGTATCGCGAATTATGCTCACCTCAATGCTCCTTTTCGACAATGATGGCGACGGGACCCCCGCCGGGAGGCCCTTGATGTTCGGCGCCGCCGGAGACGTAGAGATCCGTGATGCCGAAGAGGCCAGCGAGCACGCCGCCAACGAAGGCGCGCGCATGGCGCGTGCCTGAGATATCTGAATCGTCCAGCATCGTATGGCGCTTCCCACGAATCTTTCCGGTCGGATCCGGTTCGGCCTTGGCGAGAACGGCAGCGAGGCGGCTGTTGGCCGGCAGGCGTTCGTATGCCTCGCGCACCGCGGCTACATCGACGGCATCACACATTACCGCATGGTCGATCGCCAGCGGCCCCGACCATCGATCGCTCATGCCGAGCACGATGATTTCGTGATCCGTCAATTCAACGCCGGCCGAGGCAGAGGCGCGGCGCGAGAAGAGTTCATGGCTGTAACAGATGTCGGTGTCGCGGAGCGCTCTTTCGTCAACCTCGCCGAGCGCGACCGCCACGCCGAGCGCCGATGCGCCGCGCGACAGGCCCATCGATTTCAATGTGTCGCGGGTGGCGAGTGTCTTTCCCTCGGCTTCAGCCGCGCTGATGCGGCTGAGCGTGAGGAGCGGGCATTTGATCTGGACGAAATGGACATCGCTTGGGTCGTAGATGCCGGCGTCACGCATCGCCACACGCACAGCTTCAGCCACAAGCATAACCTGTTCGCGCCGTCCGAGATGTTGGGCTGGCAGCGAAGGCGTACGCGCAACCCCGATCGCCAGCGCGCGTTCGGCCGGCGCATCGACCACTTCTCGCGTAAACACCGTCCAGTGCGGCGAGAGTGCCCCCTCCGTCCCCCCGGACATGACGAGCGAGACGTCATCGGCGCCGTGCTGTCGAAAGAGCGTTTCGAAGCTGCGGGTAGCATAGCCGCGGCTGAAATCGTTAACGCAGCCATTGCCCTCGGTCTTGCCGAGTATCGCTACGACATTCTTGGCCGCCAGGCCGTCGGCAAAAAGCGCTTCGACCCCGGAGGTATCGTCCGGTCCTTGCGCAGAGACACGATAGACATGGGCGCGTAGTGAAGGCATCAGGGCAATGCCTCGATCAAGGCCTTGGAATTGGAAACCGAGCCGAAGACGCCGCCCTGCATCTTCACCATCTTGATGGCGGCAAGGTGATTTCCGTAATCGGTCGCGCCACAGCAATCTTCGAGCAACAGGCACTCAAAGCCGCGATCATTCGCCTCGCGCATGGTGGTGTGAACGCAGACGTCGGTCGTGATGCCGGTGAGAATGATGTTCTCGATGCGCTTCTGGTTCAGGATCAGCTCCAGATCTGTGGCACAGAAGGAACCCTTGCCGGGTTTGTCGATGATCGTCTCGCCGTCTATCGGTTTCAGTTCCTCGATGATGTCCCAGCCGGGCTCGCCGCGCACGAGGATGCGGCCACAGGGGCCGGGGTCGCCGATGCCCGCATTGATGCGCTGCGAGCGCCAGCGCTTATTGGCAGGCAGGTCGGCAAGATCGGGGCGATGACCCTCGCGGGTATGAATGATATGATAGCCCTTGGCGCGCATGGCGGCCAAAACCCGTTTGATCGGCTCGATCGGTGCGCGTACCAGCGATAGATCATAGCCCATGTGATCGACATAGCCGCCAGGCCCGCAGAAATCCGTCTGCATGTCGATAATGATGAGCGCTGTGTTGTCCGGTCCGAGGGCACCATTATAGGGCCACTTATAGGGATCGGCATCGATATAGCTCAGTTTCTGACCGATGGCTGCGGCTGCGAGACTGTTCATGGCTGATCTTCCTATTTGGTGAGCGAAAGCGCGCCGGGAGCGCCGCTAAGCGCACGGGTGGGCGAGGAGGTGATGATCATGATGACGAGCGTCAGCACGTACGGAGCGGCGTAAAAGAGATAATATCCCTGCGTCACGCCGACGGATTGCAAAGCTGGGCCGAGCGCACCGGCACCGCCGAAGAGAAGTGCGGCAACGAAGCAGCCGATCGGGTTCCAGCGCGCAAAGATCACCAGCGCCACGGCCATCAGGCCCTGTCCAGAGGAGATGCGCTCATTCCAGGAGCCTGGATAGTAGAGCGATAGATAGGCGCCGCCGATTGCAGCCAGCGAACCGCCGACAGCGGTTGCAAGAAGCCGGACACGATCGGGGTCGATGCCCATGGCGCGCGCCGCGTCCGTACTGTCGCCCACGACGCGCAG
The DNA here is from genome assembly GCF_014193155.1 of Rhizobium sp. BK098. Lineage (NCBI taxonomy): Bacteria > Pseudomonadati > Pseudomonadota > Alphaproteobacteria > Hyphomicrobiales > Rhizobiaceae > Rhizobium > Rhizobium sp. BK098. Next base: position 51,200 of record NZ_JACHYY010000003.1, read on the forward strand.
CATGAGGCCGATCCTGGTGTTCCTGAATGCCCACCAGAGGACGAGGGCGAGAGCTGCACCGAGAATAAAAAGGATGTTGATGTTCAACGCTGCCTGTACCGGCTGCAGGTTTGACCAGAAACCGAAGGGGATCGCCGGCAGGTGCGGCGCGACAGGCTGGATGAAGGACTTGCCGAGAAAGAAAGCGAGGCCGAGGCCGAATTGCATCATGGCGATGCCGATGGCGATGTCGTTGACCTTCGGCCATTTGCAGATCCAGCCGTGTACAGCGCCGAAGATCGCCCCGGTTGCCATCGCGCCGAGCACGCCGAGCCAGGCCGAACCGCTCATCACGGCGACCGCATAGGCCGTCATGGCGCCGAATACGAGCGTGCCTTCAAGGCCGAGATTGATGCGGCCGGAACGCTCGGTGATCGTCTCGCCGAGGCTGACGAAGATGAAGGGCGTCGAGACGCGGATCGCGCCGGCCAGAATGGCAAGGGGCACGCCCCAGAGACCGATTGCGGTATCGTCCATCATGCGCTCCTTTTCCAAAGGTCGGGATTGAAGATCTTGAAGCGGCCGTAGAAGGTTTCGCCAAAAAGGATGACGATGAAGAGCGTGCCCTGCAGCACGAGCACGGTCGCGTCGGGCAGGCCCATGCGGCGCTGGATCAGGCCGCCGGATGCGTCGATGCCGCCGAGAAGGATGGCGACCGGGATGATCGCAAGCGGATTGTGACGCGCCAGGAAAGCGACAAGGATGCCGGTATAACCATAGCCGGCGGCAAGCGAAGCATTGGCACTGCCCTGGACCGCGGCGACCTCGATCATGCCGGCAAGGCCGGCGAAGCTGCCGGCAATTGCCGTGAAACCGGCAATTAGCCGCCCCACGGGCAAGCCCTGAATCTGCGCGGCTCGAACATTGCCGCCCGCGATGCGAGCGGCGAAGCCGTAACTGGTCATCTCGAGCAATATCCACGAGAAAACACAGGCGATAATGCCGATGACGAGGCCCCAATGCACGTCCATGCCTGGAATATTGCCGAGCATATAGTCGTGTGGTAGTGGCTTGGTGGAGGGCTTGTTGAGGCTTGCCGGATCGCGCAGCGGTCCTTCGACGAATTGGTTCATCAAGGCGATGGCTATATAGGCGAGCAGCAGTGAGGAGATGGTTTCGTTGACGCCGCGATAATGGCGAAGGAAGCCGGCAAGACCGATCCAAATGCCGCCGATCGTCATGGCGGCAAGCGCCATGAGGACAAGAACGATGATCGGCGACAACAGGCCGATGATCGGCAATGTGATCGCTGCGGCCGCCACACCGCCGAGGACGACGGCGCCTTCGCCACCGATGATGACGAGACCGAGTCTTGCCGGCAGCGCAACGCAAAGCGCAGTGAGTAGCAGGGGGGAGGCGCGGCTCAAGCTGTTCTGGATGGAAAACCAGCTGCCGAAGCCGCCGGCATACATGAAGCGAAAGAGGTCGGCCGGCGATTTGCCGACCGCCAGGATGAAGAGGGAGAACAGTGCGAGGCCGACCAGGATTGCGCCAAGCGTGATCACCACAGGCTCGGCCCGTCGCGCGAGCCATTCGAGGGCCGGGCGCAGCTGCGCCCGCCTTTGCTGAACGATCGACAATACGGGCTCGTTGACTTCAACCGTCATGACGGTTCTCCCTCGATAATCAGGCCGTGGAGCCGACAACGCCTTCGACGAGATAGTTCATGCTTTCGAGTTCGATTGCGTCCTCGGCGAAGCTCTTGTCCGCGGTGATGACGACATTGCCCTTGTTGTCCTTGATCGGGCCTTTGAAGACCGAGAATTTTCCCGCCATCATCTCGGCGAGCGTCGCCTCGAATTTCTTGCGGGATTCATCCGAAACGCCGGGGCCGAGCGGGCTCATCTTGACGAAGCCATCTTTCAGGCCGCCGCGAACGAAATTGCCGAGCTTTCCGCCGGCCTGCGCCTTCTTGACGAAATCGGAGTACACATTCCCCCAGGCCCACTCCGCGCCAGTCAGATACTTCGCCGGTGCAAGGGGGCTCTGGTTGGCGTGATAGCCACAGACAAAGGCACCGCGGCCGGCGGCGGTTTCGACGACAACCTTCGGGCTGTCGACATGGCAGGTGATGACATCCGCCCCCTGGTCGATCAGCGCGTTGGTCGCTTCGGCCTCCTTGACAGCCAGTGACCATTCGCCCGTGAAGATCACCTGGCAGGTGATGGCCGGATCGACGGAGCGCGCGCCGAGCAGAAAGGCGTTGATGTTTTGCAAAACCTGCGGGATCGGCTTGGCTGCAACAAAGCCGATCTTCTTGCTCTTCGTGGCATAACCGGCGGTCACGCCGTTCAGATATTGACCCTGAAAAATGTAACCGAAATAGGAGCCGGTATTGACCGGGTTCTTGTCGGCCTGCCAGAGACCGCCGCAGTGGCGGAACTGGATGTTGGGATATTTGGCGGCCATGGCCAGCATATGCGGGTCGAAATAACCGAATGACGTCGGGAAGATCAGCGTGGCGCCGTCAAGATTGATCATCGATTCCATCGTCTTTTGAACGTCGACGGTTTCAGGGACGTTTTCCTCTTCGACTACGGTGACGCCAGGAAGCGCCTTGACGACGGCAGCGCCTTCGGCATGGGCTTGGTTGTAGCCATAATCATCTTTTGGGCCGACATAGATGAAGCCGACGGTGAGGGCGGTTTGGGCGTAGGCGCGAGATGACAGAAGGCCCGGCGCCACACTGGTGACTGCACCTGCAGCCGAAGCCTGGAGAAAGTTGCGGCGAGTCATGTGAAGGAGTCTGGTCATGGGAATGCTCCTTGGGGCTGGCGCCCGGTTCGTAAAAAGGATCACATGAAAGTGTATGCAATCATCATGCCAGATATTAAGTAGATGATATCATTGTATTAAATTCTAATAGAAATCTTGATCGCAAAAAGTGTATGCAGATTCTATTGAAATAATGCCCTGAAATAAGCAATGCACTTTTTTTAATCTTCATTTTGCGAGGAGCGCCGCAACGACCAATTCGACAGAGATTTTCTGTTAAAAAATATCATTGAAAAACAACTAATTAAATTGACAATTGACTTTGGTTCGTTCGTGCATACATCTGTATGCAAGATGTTGAGGATTCGCCTATTTCTGTGAAGCAGATCAAGCGTAGGGAAGTTGTGAGGCCGGGAACGACCGTCGAACAGATGGTGCGGGCTGTGGCCGATATGATTGTGACGGGAGCGCTCCTGCCGGGCGAGAAGCTTGACGAAATAACGCTGGCGGCCCGCTTCGAGGTATCACGGACCCCGGTTCGCGAAGCCTTACGCGAACTTGGCGCGATGGGGCTTGTCGGCCGTGAACCGAACCGCAGTGCTGTTGTGACGAATGTTAGTGGTGCCTATCTGCATTCGATGTTTGAGGCAATGGCGGAGCTTGAAGCCATTTGCGCGCGCTTATCGGCGGAACGAATGACCGTCGATGAACGTCGCACCCTCGAGCGCCAACATCACGCTTCCGCGCGGCTGGTGCGTGCCGGCGCCGAGGAAGATTATGCCACATACAATGTCGAGTTTCACAATCAGCTCTATCGTGGCGCGCATAACGACCATATCCTCGAGCTTGTGACGCAAACGCGCGCCCGGCTTGCCCCCTTCCGTCGCGCACAATTCCGCCTTCCCGGACGCCTTGCCAAGTCCTTCGATGAGCACGATATCATCGTCACCGCAATCATGCGCGCAGACGCCCAGGCTGCCAGACAGGCGGCCTATTCGCATGTCGCCATTGTCAGCGATGCCAGCGTTGCTTTTGTCGAACATCGTTAGCGATTTGAAGTCTAGGTGACCGCCAGCCCATAGGGGTCACAGGACATAACGGCGAGTGCGTCATTATCGATGCGGGAACGCCTCATCCATCATGGTCAGAAGCGATCGCGAAGCCGGGACGTGATATCGTCCGGCTTGCCGAAGCCGACAGGCTAGCCCACCTTTTTCCCGCTCCCGATGCAATAGGGCGCAGAAGAAGGATTGCGGCTTTTACCTATGCAGTTTTGAGAGACATCATGGCAAATCGGACGGACTGGAGAAAAAATATTCCATATAGGCTCGTTGGTGGGTATTTCCGTCTTTGCCTATAAAATTTGTGGTCTTTATCTTTCGTGTCATTGAACCCGAGAGGATGCCATGAGAATTCATATTGCAGGTCTTTTTTCAGCAATTCTACTTGCAGCGACGGGGGTTGCACAGGCCGAGACAATCAAGGTGGGCGTTGTGCCGGGCGTTTATGCCGACTCCATCGAGGCAGTGATCCCTGAGGCTAAGGCCAAGGGCTTGGATATCCAGGTTGTCGAATTCAGTGATTGGACGACGCCAAACATCGCGCTTCAATCCGGCGATATCGATGTCAACTATTTCCAGCATCAGCCGTTCCTGAACAATGCGATCAAAGAACGGGGCTATGAGTTTGTCAGCGCAGGCATCGGCGTTCTCGCCAATATCGGTATCTATTCTTTGAAGTACAAGAATTTTGCCGATGTGCCGCAAAACGGAAAGGTTGCGATCGCCAATGATCCCGTCAATCAAGGTCGTGGGCTGCTCCTGCTGCAAAAGGCTGGGCTTATCAAGCTCAAGGATGGCGTGGGCTTCAAGGGCACGCTCGACGATATCGTCGACAACCCTAAGGAGCTGACCTTCAACGAGGTCGAGGGTCCGCAGCTTGCGCGCGTGACCGGTGATGTCGACTTGGCTCAGGGCTATCCGCACTTCATCGTTGCATCCAAGGCCTTCGATCCGAGTTCGGGCCTTATCTATTCCGGTGTGGACGACAAGCAATTTGCGATCATTTTTGCAGTACAAAAACAAAAGGTAAATGATGCCGGGATTAAGGAGCTCGTGGCGCTTTATCAGAATTCGCCGGCCGTACGGGCAGCAATCAGCAAAGCATTCGCCAATGATCAGAAGCTTTATACGCTCCCATGGCTGAATTGATCGAGCGGACAAGGCAGGATCCGGAACACAAGACGGCGGCGAGCGGCGGCACCTTGCAGCACGTCGCCGCTGTCGGTCAGCCGCTGTCAGGCTCTCCGATAGGGTCGGTAGCTTTTGACGGTGTCGAGAAGATTTATTCGTCGGCGGCTGGTCCGGTCCATGCCCTCAAGAACATCAGCCTCGATGTGCCGGCGGGTGCGATCTACGGTATCATCGGGCGAAGCGGGGCCGGAAAATCCAGCTTGCTGCGGACTATAAATCGCCTGGAGAAGCCGACCGGCGGAAAGGTCTTGGTAGACGGACAAGACATTTCGGTGCTCGATGAGGATGCGCTGGTCGCGTTGCGACGACGCATCGGCATGATTTTCCAGCACTTCAATCTTCTCTCAGCCAAGACTGTCTGGGGCAATGTCGCTTTGCCATTGATCGTTGCAGGCGTGCCGCGCCGGCAGATCGAAGAAAGAGTGGCCGAAGTCCTGTCGCTGGTGGGATTGGAGGGCAAGGAGAGCACCTATCCCTCGCGTCTCTCTGGTGGTCAGAAGCAGCGCGTGGGCATTGCGCGCGCACTTGTTCATAGGCCGGAAATCCTCCTTTGCGATGAGGCGACATCGGCGCTCGATCCGGAGACGACGCTTTCCATCCTGGGGCTGCTCAAGGACATCAATCGCCGTCTCAAGCTGACCATCATTCTCATCACTCATGAAATGAGCGTCATCCGCGAGATCTGCGACCACGTGCTTGTTCTCGATCAGGGTGAGATTGCCGAAGCCGGGCCGGTCTGGCGCATTTTCGGCAATCCGCAGCATTCTGCCACGCAGGCGCTCTTGCGACCCCTCAACCGCGAAATCCCGGAGGATATAGCCAAGCATCTGCGATCTTCGCCGCGCAACGAGCATTCGCAGGCTATCTGGGAACTGGTCTATACTGGTGAGGGTGGCTTGGAACCCGACCTTTCTAGAATAGCCAGCGCGACCGGCGCTTCCGTGCGGTTGCTGCAGAGCTCGCTCGACCGCATTGAGGGTCGCGTTCACGGCCGGCTGTTGATTGCAGTACGCCGGACGGGGAGCAATCCGACGGTCCCCTTGCAATTTGCCGATCTTGCTCATCAAGTCAGGGTATTGGGTTATGTCGACCATGATGTATGAACGCCTGTGGCAGGCGTTTCTCGATACGATTGCGATGGTCGGTGCTTCTGCTCTCATCGCATTTATCGCCGGCATTCCTCTTGCCGTCTTCCTGATGCTTTCGGCGTCTGGCGGCCTCATCCATGCGCCGCGGTTGCATGGCATTCTCGCCGCAATCATCAACGGCTTTCGGGCCACGCCGTTCATCGTTCTCCTGGTGGCGTTGTTGCCATTGACGCGATGGCTCACCGGAACGACGATTGGTGTGTGGGCCGCCGTCGTGCCGCTTTCCATCAGCGCTACGCCGTTTTTTGCGCGCATTGCCGAAGTCAGCCTCCGCGAGGTCGACGGCGGGTTGATCGAAGCTGCCCAGGCGATCGGCTGCCGACGCTGGCACATCGTGCGCCATGTGCTCCTGCCAGAAGCGCTTCCGGGCATCGTCGGCGGCTTTACCATCACCATCGTCAGCATGATCGGCGCCTCGGCCATGGCAGGCGCGGTGGGCGCCGGCGGTCTCGGAGATATGGCGATCCGCTATGGCTATCAGCGCTTCGATACCACCGTCATGGCAGTTGTCATCGTCGTGCTCATTGCCATGGTCTGTTTGGTGCAGTTTGCGGGCGACCATGCCGTGCGGCGCCTGCGAGCGCGCTAATATCAGCGACAATATCAGGAGTAGCTCCATGACTGAACCTGATGCCGTGCCGGCTGCGTCCGGCTCGAAAGAAGAAAGCACCATAAGGCGCCCCTTGCCACCGCGTACTCCACATCTGATCTGCTCGGATGCCGAGGCGCTGGAGATTGCCCACGGCTTCGCGGTTCGTTTCGCGGCGGGTGCGGCAGAACGGGACCGCGTTCGTCGCCTTCCTTGGGATGAGGTGGAGGAATATACCGCAAGCGGCCTCGGTGGCATCACAGTGCCGAAGGAATTCGGCGGCGCCGACGTCTCCTGCGTAACGCTTGCCAAGGTCTTCGAAATCCTTTGCGCAGCCGACCCTGCACTCGGTCAGATTCCGCAGAACCAGTTCGGCGTGCTGGCGCTGCTGCGCGATGTGGGGTCGCCACAGCAGAAAGCCCGTATCTACGGCGATATCCTTGCCGGTTATCGCATCGGCAATGCAGGGCCTGAGCGTGGCCAGAAGGCGATCAACCACAGCTCAACTCGCCTGGCGCGCGGGGCAGATGGATTAAGATTGACCGGGCGGCGCTTTTATTCCACTGGCTCCATTTTCGCTCATTGGATTCCGACGCGCGCCGTCGACGATGACGGGCGTGCGATCCAGGTCTGGGCTGCCTATGACGCGCCGGGCGTGCGCGTCATCGACGACTGGTCTTCTTTCGGCCAGCGTACGACGGCCAGCGGCTCGGTGGAATTTACAGACGTACCGATAGATGAAGCTTTGGTTTTCCCAGTCTGGTCCTATGCGGACAGACCCGGTATCTCCGGTCCCGTCTCGCAGCTCATTCAGGCGGCGATCGATTCCGGCATAGCGGCGGCCGCGATTGCCGATGCCGTGACCTTTGTCCGCGATCACGCAAGACCTTGGATGGATTCCGGCCTGCAGTCGGCCAGCGAGGATCCGACGATCCTGCATGAAATCGGTGACCTCCATGTGGATTTGCACGCAGCGCAAGCACTTCTTTATGAAGCGGGTGCCGTTATCGACGAGGTGGCAAAGGCGCCTGTCGGCGAAGCGGAGAGCGCCAGAGCCTCTGCCGCCGTTGCCGAAGCCAAGATATTGACGACGGAAGTCGCGCTGAAGGCGGCTGAAAAGCTCTTCGATGTCGCGGGATCCGCGGCGACGCGGGCCGCCCACAATCTGGATCGGCATTGGCGAAATGCGCGCGTGCATACGCTTCACGACCCCGTACGCTGGAAATATCATTTGCTCGGTAATTATCAGCTCAACGGCATATTCCCGGCCCGCCATCAATGGAACTAGCGAGGAAAACCGTGACTGATACCGACTTTCGCATCCCCGTCGAACCCGCACCGCCGCCGCTGCGGCGACCCGATCTCATCTCCGACGACGAGCAGGCGATCGCGGTGGCAACCGTCCTGGCGGCAGAATTTGCCGTCGGTAGCGCGGAACGGGACAGGGGTCGCATCCTGCCATGGCGTGAACTGGAGCGTTTCAGCGAAACTGGTTTGTGGGGCATTACCGTGCCGCGCGAATTCGGCGGTGCAGGCGTGTCGACGCACACGCTGGCTCAGGTGATCGCCATCATCGGTGCCGCGGATGGATCGCTGTCGCAGATTCCTCAAAACCACTTTTACGCGCTTGAAGTCTTGCGTGTCGGAGCCTCGGTCAAGCAACAACGCTTCTTTTTCGAGCGCGCACTGGCGGGCGAACGTTTTGGCAATGCGCTGGCGGAAATCGGCCAGCGCGATTTCAAGCGACGTACCCGGCTTTTTCGCGAGCAGGGAAAGTGGATAGTTCACGGGCAAAAATTTTACTGCACAGGCGCCATTTACGCGCACTGGATTCCGACCCTTGTCGTTGCTGAGGAGGACGCAAGGGACGTCGCTTATCTCGCCTTCATCCCACGAAATGCACCCGGTGTGACGATCGTCGACGATTGGGACGGCTTCGGGCAGCGGGTTACCGGAAGTGGCTCGGTCGGATTCGATCAGGTGGAGATCGATCCGGAATGGATCGTCCCCTTTCAGTCTTCCTTCGAACGCCCGACGACGATCGGTCCGGTCGCTCAAATCATGCATGCGGCCATCGATCTTGGCATAGGGCAGGGTGCCTATCGGGAAATGTTGCAGTTCATCCGCGAACGGGCCCGGCCCTGGCTGGATTCAAAGGTCGAACGTGCCTCGGAAGATCCCTTGACGCTGCAAAACGTCGGGAATGTCTGGCTGCGGCTGCGGGCTGCGGAAGGCTTGCTGAAGCAAGCCGCAGACGCAACGGATGCGGCTCGTGCTGATATGACGGAGGACAGCGTTGCCCACGCCTCGATCGCCGTTGCGGAAGCGAAGATATTGACGACCAAGGCAAGCCTGCTTGCCGCCAACAAGCTGTTCGAGCTGTCTGGCACCTCATCGACGCTTTCGGATGACAACTTCGATCGCTATTGGCGTAATGCCCGCACCCATACGCTGCATGACCCGGTGCGCTGGAAATATCAGGCCATCGGCAACTATTATCTCAATGGCAAACGGCCACCGCGCCACGGCGCGATCTGAAATCGGAATAGCTGAAGATGGCGACCAGGAAAAAACAGATATTGCTCAATGCGTTCAACATGAACAGCGTCGGGCACATCAATCATGGGCTATGGGCGCATCCGAGGGATCAGTCGCATCGCTACAAGACACTCGACTACTGGACCTCGCTTGCCGCCACGCTGGAACGCGGGCTGTTCGACGGTATCTTTCTTGCCGACATCTTGGGCGTCTACGACGTCTACCAGCGCTCCGCCGATTTGACGCTTCGTGAATCCATTCAGTTGCCGGTCAACGATCCTCTCCTGCTCGTCTCCGCGATGGCGGCCGTGACCCGGAACCTTGGATTTGGTATCACCGTCAATGCCAGTGCTGACGCGCCGTATATTTTCGCCAGACGGATCTCGACCCTGGATCATCTGACCGATGGCCGCGTCGGCTGGAACATCGTGACGGGCTATCTCGACAGCGCGGCGCGCGGCCTGGGTCTTGACAACCAGATCGAGCATGACACCCGCTATGATCGCGCCGATGACTATCTCGACCTGCTCTACAAGCTGTGGGAGGGAAGCTGGGAGGATGATGCGGTCCTGACCGACAAGGAAAGGCGTATCTATGCCGATCCATCAAAGGTACACGTGATCGACCATCAAGGGCCGTTTTACCGCTCGCAGGCCTATCACCTGGCCGAACCGTCGCCCCAGCGCACGCCGGTTCTTTATCAGGCCGGAACGTCCGGCCGTGGGAAGCAGTTTGCAGCGCGACATGCTGAATGCGTCTTCATCGCAGCCCCTGACAAGAACTCCGCTCGCGCGGCCTCCCGTTCGTTGCGCGAGGCAGTGGTGGCGGCGGGCAGAAAGCCAGAGGACATAAAGATCTTCCTCGGTATCACCGTCATAACCGATCGCTCCGTCTCGGCGGCACGAGACAAGCACGCAGAGTATCTGCGCTACGCCAATCCGGAGGCGGGGCTTGCGCATTTTTCGGCCAGCACGGGCATCGATTTTTCCAGGTACGATCTCGATGAGACCATCATCTACGGCAAATCCAATGCGAGCCAATCGGCAACGCAGATTGCTCAACAACGCGGCTGGACAAAGCGACAGTTGCTGCAGGAGCTCGCCATGGGTGGGCGTTACCCGGTCGTCGTCGGCGATGCCACGGAGGTTGCCGATGAGCTTTCGTCATGGATGGATGAAGGCGAAATCGATGGGTTCAATCTTACCCGCACCGTCGTGCCGGAGAGCTTTGAGGACTTTATCGACATTGTGGTGCCGGCGCTTCAGGAGCGCGACCTCTACAAAACCGCTTATGAACAGGGCTCGCTTCGCAGAAAGCTTTTTGGTGAAGGTGACAGATTGCCGGATCGCCATATAGGGGCATCCTTTCGCCGTCCATGATCAGCCAGATCGGGCACGAGCAAACGCTGAACGCATGTTGAGGTCGGTACCGTCAACGAAAGGGCGTGATTGCTCCTTTAATCAGCAGCTTACGTCGCCGGTATGGCCGGATCGATATTCTGGTGAACAACTCGGGTGTCTACGAGTTCGGTCCGCGGGAAACGGTCACCGAAGCGCAGTTCCACAAGATGTTCGACATTAGCGTGCTTTGTCTACTCCTGGGTCACGCAGGCGGCTGCGGACTGGCCTTCCCCTGGCGATGACATCGAAGCTCTCGTGATCAGCCAGGCGACCGGTCATGAGAACAAGATCCTGGTGATGACTGTGCGAAGACGCAGGGGGCGTCAGGGTGTGAATGCCTTCGAGGTGAACAGTGTTGCCAGGCGCGACAACTCCGGCCCGAGAACGCGATCGTCATCGACCGGAGGCACGACGCCGCGCACCTCCGAAACGAAATCATGCAATGCAGCCGGCGCCTGACGGCCGGTAACGTGAAGTGCCTGCGAAGCGATCACGGCAAGGCTCGCCAGGCAGGCGTCCAGGCAGCGGCCCGCTCGTTCTTCCTTGGCCCAGGCCAGGAAGGCGGTAGCGGCGACATCGTCCTGACCTGATCCTGCCGATTCCGTGCCGGGTATGAAGGTCCGCTGTGCGGCGAGTTTCGCCTGTTCGAGATATCCGGTTGTCGCCATCGGCACGTAGCCGAGGCTGCCGTGGCCATCGCTGTCGCTCGGATGACGGCCGACCATTAGCATGTCGGGCAGATGCGACACCGCGCCGTTCAGGAGCTTGGAGCCATGGCGGTCACACAGGAGGCAGATGTCGGCCCAGATGGCGGCAAGATCATCCAGCGCCGGCGCGGCCATCGCGTTATGATAGCCACCCGTGCTGATGCACCGGCCGAGCGGATGCTCCTCGTCGGGCGGAATGTAGACTGGGTTGTCCGAGGCCGAGGCAAGCGACAGATTTGCCGCGCGCTCGGCGGCGGAGACGGCGCGATGGGCATGGCCCAGCACGCGAGGCACGATGCGATAGCTCACCGGAGCCTGATAGTTGCGGCGATCGCTGCCGGCGCCCGCGAGAAGCGTGCGCAATGCGCGGAGGGCGGCTGCTTCATGTTCGTCGCCCCAGAGCTGCTCTAGCGCTGCGTCATAATGCTCCATAGGCGCGCGGAACGCCTCGATCGACAGGGCGAAGACCTGTTCCACAAGATGAAGACGCCGCCGCGCTGCCAGTGCGGCATCCGCCAGAAGGGCCGCCGCGCAGGGCGAGCCGTTGATGAGGGATCCTCTTTCCTTGACTTCGAGGTCGAAGCGAGCCGTCAGCTCGGCAAACAGTGGATAGAGCGCAAGAATTTCCCCGGCGCCGCCTTGGCCTGACGATGCGACCGTCGGCAACGGAGAGCCATCGAGCATGTCGGCGACCGCCAGCGCGATACGTGGGGTGGTCGCAGCGTTGCCCTCGATGAAATTAGCAAGACGGGCAAACACCATCGCCCTGACGACACGTTCGGGATAGGGATCGCCGAAGGATGTCGCGGCGGCAAAGGCCTTGATCCGGGCGTGGCGGTCGCGCTCGTCCCGGGAAAGACGCGTGCTTGCCAGCTCTCCCATCGCCGTCGTGACACCGTAGATCATGATCGTCGGATCATTGTCGATCAGCAGCAGGAATGCTTCACGGCAACGGGCAATCTCGGCGATGGCCGCGTCGGAGATCTTCACATTCTCCCCCTGCCAGGCGACGCGAAGAACGGACTGGAGATTGATATCTGCCCTTTTCGTCAAAGTGACTGTCATGTTCGTTCCTTGAGGTAGGCGGGAATTGCATGGTGCTTGAGCGCGAATTGTTCATCGCTCACCGGGGGCGTCAAGCGGCGACAGGCACCTTCGGCGCTTGTTACGGCGCTATTCGCTGCGCACGATCCCTCTCGCCCTGGCATCCAGATGAAAGCGGATCTCGGAGAGCGATCCCAAGTGCTTATGCGGCTCCGTCGTCGATTGTTGACGAAACCAGTTTAGCAGAAGCCGGCGAGGCAAATCGGCCTGAAAGTCAATTCGGCTTTGCGAAGCGCTCGATGCGGAAATCCTGCAGCGGAATATCCGTTTTCCCAGTCGCCATGATTTCCGCCATGACGTCGCCAACGCCGGGTCCGAGTTGGAAACCATGGCCGGAAAAGCCGAATGCGTGGAAGAGCCCCGGTGTCGTCGATGAGCGTCCTATCACCGGAAGGCCATCCTCGACATAACCCTCGCAACCCGACCAAGTGCGTATGACCGCAACGTTTTTCAGCGCCGGCAAAATCGGCAGCAGCGAACGAAGCTGACCCGGCAAGCGAGCCGGGTCTGCCTTGGCGTATCCGGTATCGAGTGAAACGTCGGTGCGCTCGGCGCCGCCACCGAAGACGATGTTGCCCCGTTCCACCTGCCGCAGATAACCGCCTCCGTGATCATGTGCCCAGACGCCGACGACCGGGAGAATGCGATAGGGGAGAGGTTCCGTCACGCCCATTTGCGGACCTTTGGCAACGATCGGAACCGCCTCCCCGAACAGGCTTGCGATGCGCGCACCCCAGGCACCCGTGGTGTTCAGCAACATCGAGGCTTCATGCGAACCCTTCGACGTTTCGACCTGAAATCCATAGGCACTTTTTCTGATGGTGCCGATGCCGACATTTTCGACGATGTCGGCGCCCAATTTTCGGGCGGCATGAGCGAAAGCCGGTGCGATAAGACGCGGATTGCCGCTTCCATCCTTCGGGGAAAAGGATGCCGCGATCGCATCGGGGCCAAGACCTGGAAAGCGAGACCGCACCTCCCCCGCGGTCAACTCCTCCAGCTCCAGTCCCCACGGCCGGGCCTCCTTGACGAAGGACCGCATCGCGGCAAGCCCTTCCTGGCTGAACACCAGCCGTAGATGGCCGGTTGCGCGGAATTCCACGTCTCGTCCTAACATGGCCTCGGCGTCTCGCCACAGGGCAAGCGAGCGGTGAGCAAGCGGCAATTGCGGAATATACCGGCCGCTTCGTCTGACGTTGCCGAATGACGCTATCGTAGCGCCGCTCCCGACCCGATTGCGTTCGATAAGTGTCACGCGGATGCCGCGCCGGGCGAGAAAAAAGGCGGAGGCAGCTCCCATGAGCCCGCCGCCCAGCACGATAGCATCCATTGAGGATCTCCAGGGGCTGAAAACAGTCCCCATCCTGTCCGACCCGGCTCGGCGCTGTCAAAGTCGGGATTACGCAATGCCCATAAGTCCGGCCTATGGGGTTTGCCGGTCGTCAGAGCATAAGTCCGGCTTATGACATTTGGCGTTTTCGCTCTTGGACCTTGCCGACCCGTCCATGCCAGATTCGGGACAGGCAAAGGAAGGAACGGATATGGCGGATGCGGCAAGACAAGCAGTAGAGGCTTCGCAGCAGGATTGGAAGATCGGCGTCGATATTGGCGGCACCTTCATCGATTTCTGCGCGCTGGAAAGCCGCTCCGGTCGCATTGCTTCATTGAAGGTGCTGACAACGCCCGATGATCCGGGTGCGGAGTTGATGACCGGGCTTTCCCTGCTTGCCGAGCGCGAGGGGTTGCTGCCGGAGGCAATCAGTCGCTTCGTTCACGGCACCACGGTCGGTATCAACACCGTCATTCAGAGACGCGGCGTGTCGCTCGCGCTCCTGACGAATGCCGGGTTCGAAGATGTCATCGAGCTCGCACGGCTGAAAATGCCTGACGTCTATTCTCTTTTCTGCTCGCGGCCGGAACAGCTGATCGCACGCGACATGATCTTCGGCATCCCCGCGCGCTTGCGGGCCGATGGCAGCGAAGCGCGTGCGCCGGACATGAAAGCGGTTGCCGTGGCGGTGGCTGCCGCAAGAGCCAAGGGCGCGGCGGGCATTATCATATCCTTTCTGCATTCCTGGCGCGACGATGCCCAGGAAACCGCCATCAAGAACGAAATCGAAAAACTCGCACCCGATCTCTTCGTTTTCACCTCCTCGGAAGTGTGGCCGGTCATTCGCGAATACGAGCGCACGACGACCGCGATCCTCAACGGCTACGTCCATCCGAGGGTTTCGGGTTACCTGACGGCTCTCGAAGACAAGCTCGCATCGCGCGGAGTGAAGGCGCCGGCCCTGCTGACGAAATCGAACGGCGGCGTCATGAACGCGGCGGAAGGAAAGCGTTCCTGCGTCCAGATGCTGCTGTCCGGTACGGCCTCGGGCGTGATCGGCGCCGCCTGGCTGGCGCGTCTCGCCGGTGAGAAACATGTCCTCACCCTTGACATCGGCGGCACCTCGGCAGACTTCGCGTTGATCATCGACGGCGAGCCGCAATTCGGGACAGGCGAATTGATCGGCGAGTTTCCGCTTCACATTCCCTCGGTCTCCGTCAGCTCCATAGGCGTCGGCGGCGGTTCCATTGCCAGCATCGACGCCCATGGCGTCTTGCGGGTGGGGCCTGAATCGGCCGGCTCTACACCCGGTCCCGCCTGTTATGGCCGCGGCGGCACGCAAGCGACCGTGACCGATGCCATGGCCGTCTGCGGCTGGCTGGGGCACAGCGAAATGGCCTACGGTCAGTTGCAGGTCGATGTCGGGCTCGCGCGCGCAGCCGTCTCGACGCTTGCCGAGCGTATCGGTCGCTCGGTTGAAGAGGTGTCTCAGGCTATTCTCGATATCGCTATCTCGGAGATGTTCGTCGAGGTGGAGAAGCTGGCATCGCGGGCCGGGGTCGACCTGCGGGAGTTTACCCTCATGCCGTTCGGCGGTGGCGGCCCGATGCTGGGCGCGTTCCTTGCTCGCGAATTCCGCATGGCCAAGGTCATCGGACCGCCACGTCCGGGGGTGGTGTCGGCTCTCGGCGGGCTGGTTGCGGATCTGCGCGGCGACTTCATCAAGACGGTCTTCACGCATCTATCGCCGGCAGCCGTGCCATTGCTGCGCGGTTCCTTGGAGGCGCTGTCGGACGAAGGACGGAGCTGGCTCATCAAGCAGGGCCATGCAGGACCTGCCGAATTGCGGATTTCCGCCGACATGCGCTATGTCGGTCAAAGCTTTGAAATCGAGGTTCCGCTGCAGGCGGCTTGGGTAGCGGAAGGCAATCTCGCCGCGATGGAAGAGGCGTTCCATGCCATGCACGCCCGCCTCTATGATTTTGCCGACCCGGACGGCCGGATCGAGATCGTCAATCTCCGTCTGTCCGCGATCGGCGCCGGACCGATGCTGCAAACGACCGTCGGCCTCGACGAGATTGCCGGCATGGCCGAGCCGGAACGCGAAATACCGGTTTATACCGGCAAGGCATTCGAATGGATCGGGCTATACCGGCGGGACCAATTGCATCCGGGCGGCCGCTTCAGCGGCCCCGCCGTCGTAGCCCAGGACGATACGACTTTTGCCATTCCTGCCGGCACGCAGGTGACGATCGACCGCCACCTGAACCTTCATCTCACCTTCTCGGAGTAACGGCCCATGTTCGACCGTTCGAACCTTCAAGTGTTTGCCAACCATACCCGGGCCGCCGCCGAAAACATGGCCTATACGCTGCAGCGGACGGCACATTCGGCCTTCGTCAAGGAGACGGAGGATTTCACCGTCATGCTGATCAATCGCAAAGGGGAAACCTTCGGCGTCCCGATGAGCCTTGGCGCGACATGGTATCCGGGGCTTACCTATACCCGGGCCATCGAAATGGTCGGGGATTACAAGCCGGGCGACGTTGCCTTTACCAATGATCCCTATTCCTGTTTCGTGGCGACGCACGCACCGGACACGCATCTCTGGAAGCCGGTTTTTTATGGCGGCGAGATCATCGCCTGGACCGGCGGGCATATCCATAACACCGACATGGGCGGCGCCGTGCCGGCTTCCCTGTCGCGCGCGCTGACGGAAATTCATCAGGAAGGCATTCGCTTTCCGCCGATGAAGCTGGTCAACGAAGGCATCTTCGATGAAAATATCCTGAAAATCATGACCACGAATGTGCGCAAACCCGACCTCAACATCGGCGACATCAAGGCGCTGGTCGGAGCGCTCAACACCGGCGAGCGCAAGATCCTGGCGATGGTCGAAAAATTCGGCAAGCAGGCATTTCTCGAAGGCGCCGACGTGCTTCTGGATCACGCTGAAGCGCAGGCGCGCGATCTCCTGCGGACAATGCCGGATGGCACGTGGGAATTCGTCGATTATGCGGATGAGGATTCCGTCGAGGCCAATCCATGCCGCCTGAAGCTGACGCTGACGATCAGCGGCGATGCGGCGATCCTCGATTTTACCGGATCCGATCCGCAGCTTGGCTCGTCGCTCAACGTTCCCTCGGGCGGCGATCCGCGCCACACCATGCTGCTGGTCGGCGTCTATTACATTCTCTATACGCTGAACCCCAAGATCCTGCTCAACACCGGGCTGACCCGTCCTTTCACCTGCATTGCGCCGCAGGGAAGTGTTCTCAATCCGGTATCGCCGGCCGCCGTCGGCATGCGTTCGCTTACCTGCGCGCGCTTGCGGTCCGTGATCTTTGGCGCCTTCAGCCAGGCGGTTCCCGGATTGCTGCCTGCCGCGCCGGCCGGCAATAATTGCATCATCAACGTCATGACCACGGACGAACGCACGGGCCGCAGCGTCATTGCTGCCGTCAACCCGGTGGTCGGTGGCGGCGGGGGGATGCCGCATCGCGACGGGACCAACGGTTCGGGTGCCGATGCAGGTTATCTGAAGAATACGCCGATCGAAATCACCGAGACCGAAGTGCCGATCGAGTTCGTCAAATACGGGCTTGCCAAAGACAGCGGTGGGGCCGGCCGTTGGCGTGGGGGTCTTGCGACCGAGATGGCGTTCCGCGTGTTCTCGCCCGGAAGCCGTATCACGGCCCGCAACCGCGACCGCAGCTTCTTCCGCCCCTGGGGTGTGCTCGGCGGCAAGGCGGCAGGGCTTTCCGACATGGCATTGAACCCCGGGCGTGAGGATTATCGCCGGCTCGGCAATATCGATACCGCCGTCTTGCAGCCGGGAGATGTGCTCGAGATCCGCTCGGCTGGAGGCGGCGGTCGCGGAAATCCGCTTGAGCGCGAGGTCTGGCGCGTGCTGCAGGATGTGGAGCGCGGCTATGTTTCCTTGGAAGTGGCCGAGCGCGATTATGGCGTAGTCATTCGTAACGGCAAGGTGGACGAAGCCGAAACCTCTCGTCTCAGAGCGTCGCCCGCGGTTCCGTCGGCCCACTTCCATTACGGCGCGGAGCGTGAAGGCTACGAGGCACAATGGACGCCCGCGGCCTATAACCTGCTCACGGATATTCTCGCCTGTCTTCCGATCCATTGGCGCTTCTTCACCAAGACGGAGATTTTCCGCCGAATGAAGGGACGTGCGGGACCTGAGGGCGTTGCCGCGGCTTTTGCCGATGTCCGCGCCCGGTTCCCGGAAATGCCGGAGGTTCGTCTTCAAATCAAAGAGGTGGAGGCGGCCGAATGAGCAAGGGGCCGCGTCCGACTGGAGAAACAGGGCGCATCGTCCGTCTCGCCGAACAGGACCGGCCATCCGTCCGCTTCCTGCTTGACGGCATAGAACGGGAAGCCTTGGCCGGTGACACGGTGCTGACGGCCATGCTGACATTCTCGTCGGTTCTTCGGCAATCCGAATTCGGGCCGGAGGCGAGGGCCGGCTTCTGCCTGATGGGCGCCTGCCAGGATTGCTGGGTCTGGCAGCAGAATGGAATCCGCCTGCGCGCCTGTTCGACCCTCGTCGGCAACGGCATGTCCCTGTTAAACCGGGCGCCGGGAGATTGGCTATGACGACGAATGATCGGAAGGCAACGGTGATTGTCGGCGCTGGTCCGGCGGGCATCCGCGCAGCCGAGCTTCTGGTGGCCGCCGGTATCCGGCCCGTCGTGATTGACGAGGGGATGAGGGCGGGCGGCCAGATATATCGCCGGCCACCGGCGGGGTTCATGCGGTCAGCCCAGCAGCTCTATGGTTCGGAGGCCGGCAAAGCCCTTGCCCTTCATTCCCTCTTCGATCGTATGGTCGCTCGCGGCGAGGTCGAATACCATCCTCAAAGTTCAGCGATGGCGCTCGCGGACAATATGCTGCAGGTGCTGACATCAGCCGGTCGACGGGAGTTCGCCTATAACAGGCTGATACTGGCAACCGGTGCGACCGATCGGCTGGTGCCGATACCTGGCTGGCAGGCGCCCGGCGTCTATAGCCTCGGAGCTGCGCAGATCGCCCTGAAGGCGCAGGGTGTCGCCTTGGGGCGAAGGATCGTTCTCGCGGGTTCCGGCCCCCTGCTGACCCTCGTTGCGGCCCAGCTTCTGAAGGCCGGAGCGAATGTTGCGGCCGTTCTCGATACGGCCTCGCTTCGAAACCAGATCCTTGCGCTTCCGGACATGATGGCAAGGCCGGATCTGGTCCTGCGGGGCCTGGCGATGCGGATGAAACTCGGCCTGATATATCGCGCGGGCGTGACGCTGACGGATATCGTCAGCGACGAGACCGGACCGACGGCCGTTCGCTGGCGGGATGCCGGCGGGGGCGAGCATCGCACCGAATGCGATATGGTCGGCATTGGCTGGCATCTGAGAGCCGAAACGCAGCTTGCCGGCCTCGCTCAATGCAGGTTCGACTACGATCCGGGCTGGGCGCAGTGGCTGCCGCGGGCGGATCGAATGGGCCGAGCTGCCGATGGTGTCTATCTTGCCGGCGACGGCTTGCGGATCCTTGGCGCCGATGGCGCGGAGGTAGCGGGACGGCTGGCCGCGAGCGCCTGCCTTGCCGATATGGGATTGCCTTATCCCAATCCGGCACGGGATCTCCGGCGGCTCGCCCGCTATGAACGCTTTGCTCGCGCCCTTGCCCGCGCTTTCCCCTGGCCTACCGGCATGGTCCGATCCGTTCCCGATGAAACGATGGTTTGCCGTTGCGAGGGTATCAGCGCCGGCGATCTGCGTGAAAGCGTCGACCATGCCGGGGGTGAGGCAAACCGGGTGAAGTCAATGGTGCGGGTGGGTATGGGACGATGCCAAGGACGGTTTTGTCAGCTCGCCGGCGCCGAACTGATTGCGGGACGTGCGGGAATCCCGGTTTGCGAGGTCGGTCGCCTGCGTGAGCAGGCGCCTGTTCGTCCGCTGCCGATCGGATCCTGGATAAACGAGACCTGACCAAGTTCGTTTGGCTATGCCGACGCGATTTACTCCGGCGCGGCTTCGCCATCCTTCAGCACGCCGGCACAGGCCCGGCGCAAATAGTCGCGCATCATAAGGTGGCTACCCGTCAAGGGACGGTCCCGGCTGGTCAGCAGCGCGATCGGAACTGTCTTTCGTGGCAACAGCGGCCGGCGCACAAGGCCGGGAAACTGTTCCCACGGCAGCAGACCATCCACGATCGCGACACCGAAGCCATTGCGGACGAAGGGCAAGGCGGTAATGGAGATATCGATCTCGATCGCGGGATTGAACGCCTGGTTTTCCGAAGCTGCGGCGTTGGCAAGCAGCTGGCCGGGGAAGGTATCGGCGCGGTAGGAGATCAGCGTCTCGTTCTGAAGATCGGCGAAGGTGATGTAGTCGCGCGCGGCAAGATGGTGCCCTTCCGGCACGATGCAGATGAGTTCGGCATATCCGAGCGTTTCGACATCGATGTCAGGCCGCGCGATGTTGTTCATGACGATGCCGAGTGGGGCATCGCCATTGCGGATCATATCCACGACATTGATCAGCGGTGCGATCAGCGAGCGGACGACGACATCCGGATAGGTCGTTCTGAAGGCGAGAAGCGCCTTGGGTACGATCGACATGGCCGGCGGTGTCGTGGCCGCGATCCTGATCAAGCCGGTCCGCCCGAAGCGCATATCGGTCGTTCGGCGCCGAAGCGCTCCGAGCTCGGAAAAGATGCGCTCGGCTTCCGGATATAGTTCTTCAGCCTCCCTCGTCGGGACCAGCTTGCCGCGCACGCGGTTGAAGAGTTTGAACCCCAGCTGGTCTTCGGCATGCAGCAGGATTTGGCTTAGCGCCGGCTGCGTGATGTTGAGCATGGCGGCAGCGCCGGTCACAGTTCCGGATCGCATCAGCATGCAGAAGACTTCGAGCTGACGGGCCTGCATCAGGAAAATCCGTATTGTCTGGTTCGGTTGCCGGCGAAGTCTAGCATGGGTGACCCATTTCAGAAGTCGGCTACCTTGCCCCATGCGGATTGCAGGAAACGGTCTGGGTGATAGGGTTTCGGGTCGACCATCGGCGTGACAGCGGTGACGATATCGGCGATCAGGTGGCCGGCACCCGGTCCGATGCCGAAGCCGTGGCCGCTGAAACCGGCCGCCAGCACGAAGCCCGGTATGGATGCGATCTCGCCTATGCCGGGCACGCCGTCAGGGGTCGAATCGATATAGCCGGCCCAGCTTGCGGTGATGCGGCGGTTTGCGATGGCAGGAAGCAATTCGCGCGCACGGTCATAGGTAAGCTGGATCGTGCCTCTATCGACGGCCGGATCGAGGATACGCATCCGCTCCATCGGCGTCGGCTGGTCCAGACGCCAGCGCACCAGGCTTTCGTGGCCGCTGCGAAAGCCCTCGACGCCGCCCAGCGAAAGCGCGCGCCAGCGGCGAACGAACATCGGCAGAAACTGTGCGCCAAACCGAATGTTCTGCGGCGTGGGATCGACGCGGCCCCGCCCGCTGATCGCGAGCGTATGGCCGCCATCGCCTCTGCGCGTCACCGAAACATACGCGGTATGAAGAGCGTCTGGGAGCTCGCCGTTGCCGGGGCTGACGGAAAGGATCGATGAGCGGATCGACGCCTGCGGAAAGCGAACGCCAAGCTGACGGCAGAAGGACGAAGCCCAGGCGCCGCCCGACAGGACGGCAACCTTGGTCTTGATCGTGCCTTCCTCGGTCACGACGGCGGAGAGCTTCCCGCCTTCGGTTTCTATGCCGCGCGCCGCGCAATTCTGGCGTAGGCAGCCGCCCAGCTTCATCAGGGCGCGAGCGACAGCCGGGGCGGCGTTGGCGGGATCGGCAATGCCATCGGTTGGGGAAAAGACCCCACCCTTCCAGGTGCGGCCGGTCGCCTTGCCGCGTTCGCTGGCCTGAGCGCTATCCAGCATATGCGTGGTCACGCCCATGCCGCCGGCAAAGTCGCGCCAACGGGCCCATCCGGCAAGCTCTTCGTCACTATTGCTCAGATAGAAGAGGCCGCAGCGGCGAAAGCCGGTGTTCTCTCCGCTCTCCGCGGCGAATCGGTCCCAAAGCTCCAGGCTTTTCGTCGCCATCGGCAGCTCGCGGGCATCGCGGTTCTGCTGCCTGCACCAGCCCCAGTTGCGGCTGGACTGCTCGGCGCCGACGCGACCTTTTTCGAGGAGAACGACTTTGAGGCCCCGCTTTGCCAGATAATAGGCGGTAAAAACGCCGACAATCCCAGCCCCGATGACGACGACATCGGCAGAGGCCGGCAATTCCGGCGAGTTTTCGACAAGGGTAAGCGGTGCGGGCATGGATGCGGGTCTCCTATCGAGCCGACAGCATAGCCAAATGATCGGACATGAAGCTGCCGCACAACCGCGCCATGCGGCATAAGATTCTGCTCAAGGGGAACCAAGCGGTCGATTGTGCCGGTTCGATTCCTGCAGAATGAAATAGACAAGATGGACCATGGTGTTATGCTCAATCTTTGAGAATTCGCAGCATAAAATGCCGCCTTAAATGGGAAAGATCTGCCGATGAAGCTCGACCGTATCGACATCAAGATCCTGTACGAACTTCAGAAGAACGGCCGCATCACCAATGTCGAATTGGCGGAACTGGTCAACCTGTCGCCGAGCCCCTGCCTTATGCGGGTCAAGAAACTGCAGCAGGAAGGCTATATCGAGGGATACTCGGCCCAGATCAATATCGGTAAACTTGGCCAGACGCTGACAGTCTTTACGGAAGTTACGCTCAAGAACCATCGGCAAATCGATTTCGCCCGTTTCCTTTCGGCAGTCGAAAAGGTCGATCAGGTCATCGAATGCCACCTCGTTTCGGGTGGCTACGACTATATGCTGAAGTTCGTGACGGCTGGGATCGGAGAATATCAGACGATCATGGAACGCCTAACCGACCTGGATATCGGCATCGACAAGTATTTCAGCTTCGTGGTGCTCAAGTCGCCGATCGTCAAGGCGCATATGCCCTTGACCAGCCTGTTTCCCATGTAGCGCCCAGTGGCATTTCCGGACTGTGTCCGGCTAGCCGTGGCCATACTCGCGCTTGAGTTCCGGGTCCTGGACGAGATTGTCGAGCCAAGTCGGATCGAGCTTGGGAACGGACCCGAACAGCAGCTGGGAATAGGGGTGGCGCGGTGCATCTGCGGCCTCGCGCGTGATCTGTTCGACTTTCTTGCCGCCATACATCACGACGATCTCATCGCAGATCGCTTCGACAACCGACAGATCGTGGCTGATGAAGATGTAGGACAGATGCAGCTCCCGCTGCAGTTCCTTAAGCAGGTCGATAATCGCCGCCGCAACCACCGTGTCGAGCGCGGATGTGATCTCATCGCAAATGATCAGCCGTGGCTCTGCCGCAAGCGCACGCGCGAAATTCACGCGCTGCTTCTGTCCGCCTGACAATTCCGACGGATAGCGATAGCGAAGCGCGCGCGGCAATCGCACCATGTCAAGCAACTCGTCGACTCTGGCCGCTCGAGCCCTGCGGTCCATCCCATGATAGAAGGCCAGGGGCCGCTCGAGAATATCGGCGATCGATTTTGCCGGATTGAGTGCCGTGTCGGCATATTGAAAGACGATCTGCATCTCCCGCAATTGATCGCGCGAGCGCAATTTGGCAGCACGATTCATGTCGCTGCCATTGAAGCCGATAGTGCCTGATACGGCCGGCAATATGCCGGCAATTGCGCGCGCCAGCGTCGACTTTCCGCATCCGGATTCACCGATAATGCCGAGATTCCTCCCCTTTTCCACCTCCAGGCTTACGGATTGAACCGCACAGACCGCGGGTAGGCCATTAGTCTGGATATCGCCATAGCCCGCCACCAGATTATCGATCCTCAGCACGGATGCAATCGTCCCACCTGTTTTGCCGTCGCGGATGGCTTGCTTCGGCTCGAACGCCGCCAGCAGCTCGCGCGTATAGGGATGGCTCGGCCGTCTTAGGATCGTCTCCGTCTGCGCGATTTCCTGAATTTCGCCACCCTTGAGCACGGCAATCCGATCGGCAATCTGTGCGACGACGGCCAGATCGTGTGACACATAGACGCCGGCGATGTCGCCGGCACGGATGACGGATTTGAATGCCTTCAGCACATCGATCTGCGTCGTCACATCAAGTGCGGTCGTCGGTTCGTCAAAAATGACAAGCTTGGGTTCGCCGATCAGAGCCATGGCCGCCGCCAGCCGCTGCAACTGACCTCCCGAGACCTGATGCGGATATCGTTCGCCGATTGTTTCGGGGTTCGGCAGCGACAGCGCCCGGAAGAGCTCGATCGCGCGCTGGCGAGCCTGTTCAGGCGGCATCAGCCGGTGAATGCGAGTGACCTCGATCACTTGCTCCATGATCTTCGTAGCGGGGTTGAAGGCGGCCGCTGCACTTTGCGGAATATAGGCAACCGTGGTGCCGCGGACCTTTGAACGCTCGCTTTCGGAAAGGGCGGCCATGTCCTGCCCATCGACTTGGATCTCCCCGCCGGAGATGCGACAGCCCTCGCGCGCATGCCCCATGAGCGTCAGCGCGATCGTCGTCTTGCCCGAGCCGCTTTCGCCGATGAGCGCGACAATCTCGCCCTTGGCGATATTGAAACTGACGCCCTTGATGATCTCGACGGTACGCCCGGAATCGGTCGTCGCCTCGACTTTCAGATTCTTGATTTCAACGAGGCTTGTCATCGTCATGCGCTCCTGTCTCTGATCCTGCGCGGCAGGTTGTCGATCAGCAGGTTGACGCTGATGGTGAGGCTGGCAATGGCAAAGGAGGGCACGAGTACGGCCGGGGCGGCAAAGGGCAGCCCGCCGATATTTTCGCGGACCAGGGCTCCCCAGTCGGCATAGGGCGGCTGCAGGCCGAGGCCGAGAAAGGAGAGGCCCGACAGCAGGAGCACGACAAAGACGAAACGCAGGCCGAAATCCGCCAGAACCGGTCGGATAATGTTCGGCAGGATTTCCGAACCGATAATGTAGCCGACCCGCTCGCCGCGGGTGCGGGCAACCGTGATGAAGTCCATAGTGTTGATATTGACCGCGAGCGCGCGAGCAAAGCGATAGGCGCCGGGCGTATAGATGACGGCAAGCGTGATGATCAGCACCGGAATGGACGAGCCGACGGCGGCAACGACGACCAGGCCGAAAAGCTTGCTTGGAATGGAGTTCAAAGCATCGAGAAACCGGCTCAGGATCGTGTCGAACCATCCACCGACAACTGCGGCGGTCATGCCGAGCGTAACGCCGCAAAAGCAGCACAGCGCGACCGCAGCCAATGAAATGCCGACCGTATAGCGAGCGCCCATCAAAACGCGCGAGAACATATCACGGCCGAGATAGTCCGAGCCGAGCCACAATTGCCGGCTTATAGGGCCGAAATAGTCCGTATCGACGATATCGCCGACGGAATAGGGGAGCATGTAGGGTGCGAACAATGCGACGATCGTCCAGCCAAGGATTATGGCAAAGGCCACAACGCCAACAAGGCTGACATTATAGCCAAGAAGGGAAGGGGTGCGGGAAGCCAAGCTGTTCGTGGTCATCGCAGCCTCGGATTTGACAGGATTGCAACGATATCAGCCACGGTGATCAGCAGGAGATAACCGACGCAGAAGATCATCGCGCAGCTCTGGATGAGCGGGAGATCGCGGGTCGCGACGGCGTCCACCATCAATTTGGCAATACCCGGATAGTTGAAGATGGTCTCGACGATGATCACACCTCCGACGAGATAGGAGAGCGATAGCGCGATCGCGTTGACGATCGGCCCCAGCGCATTGGGCAATGCGTGCCTGAAAACCATGCGGCCGCGCGAGGCGCCCTTGAGCAGGGCCATTTCCACATAGGGCGTCTTCAGCGTCTCGATCAGGGCCGCCCTGGTCATGCGGATCATCTGAGCTGAGATGACGAAGGTGAGCGTGATAACGGGCATGGCGTAGATCTTCAAAAGGTCGAAGACCGTATGCACCTGGCTGATGGAGGACAGTGCTGGCAGCCAGCGCAGATAGACGGCGAACAGCAGCACCGCAAGCGTTGCGACCATGAATTCGGGCACCGATATGACGCCGATGGAAATGATCGTGACAATCCGATCGTAATAGGAGCCTCGAAGCATGGCCGAGGTAATGCCAAGCAGGAGCGCAAGCGGGACCGAGACGAGCGTCGTGATGGCGGCAAGCTCCAACGTCGCAACCAGACGGCGGCCGATCAGCTCCGCAACGGGCATATTGTTTGCATAGGACGTGCCGAGGTCACCCCTGATCAGGCCCAGAAGCCATTCCAGGAACCGCAGGATCGCCGGCTCGTCGAGATGCATTGCCTTGCGCAAGCCGGCAACCGCTTCTGGCGTAGCTGCCTGGCCGAGCAGAATGGAGGCCGTGTCTCCCGGCAGCATACTCGTTGCGAAGAAGACGGCGAATGACACGATCAGCAAGGTGATGATCGTGATAAAGAGCCGGTTTAGGATGAGATTGGAGACCTCGGATCTCAATGGCGATGCTCCTGCGGCGATCTACGACACGAACGGCGTTCGCGAGACGGAGGTTCCCGGACGGGTTTGCGCCGTCCGGGGGCTCAGCTGCCGTTAGGCATCGAGCCACAGATACTCCGCCATTGCATAACCCATCATGCCACCGAGCGGGTTGGCTTCCAATCCGTGCACCTTGCCCGAAAGCGCATCCACATTCGAGATGTAAGCCGGGATGATGGTGCCGGCTTCTTCAGCGACCATCACCTGCATTTCGGCGTAGATCTGCTTGCGTTTGGCCTGATCGAGCAAGCCGCGGGCTTCGATCAGCATCTTGTCGAACTTTTCCGACTTGTACTGGCTTTCGTTCCACGGTGCATTCGAAGCATAGAGAAGTGAAAACAGGATGTCCGGCGTCGGGCGCGGATTGATGTTGCCGAAATGGATCGGTGCCTTGAGCCAGTAATTATCCCAATAACCATCGGAAGGAACGCGTTGGACATCGAGCTTCATGCCGATGTTTGCGCCGGCCGCCTGGATGATCATCGCCATGTCGATCGACGAAGTTGCAGCGTCGGAGGCTATCACCGGAATGGATTGTCCGAGCACGCCGGCCTTCTGGAAATGGAACTTCGCCTTGTCCGGATCGAAGGCCTTCGGCTTCAGATCGTTGTTGTGATAGATATTGGCGGGGGAAACGGGCTGGTCATTGGCAACTTCGCCAAGGCCGCGCAGGGCCGACTTGACGATTTGCTCGCGATTGACCAGCGACTTCATGCCATCGATGAAGTCCTTCTTGTTGCCCGGCGTCATGTCGAGGCGCATGTTCAGATTGGTATAATTGCCGCTCGTCGTTTTCGACAGCGTAAAGCCTGACTGTCCGTCGATCAGCTTCATGGCGCGGGGATTGATCGAAGCGGCGTAGTGAATGTCGCCCGAAAGCAGCGCATTGACCCGGGCATTGTCATCGCTGATCGCAAAGAACTCAAACGACTCAAGGTAGGGCTGGCCGGACTTCCAGTAGTTCTTGTTCTTCACCACGACCGAGCGGTTGCCCGGGTCGAAGGTTTCCAGAACGAAGGCCCCGGTGCCATTGCCCTTCGAGAAGTCCGTCGTGCCGTTGGCGACGATCATGAAGTGATGCAGGGCGAGAATGGTCGGCAGGTCGGCGTTCGGGTCGGCCAACGCGATTTCGACCGTAGACTTGTCGACAGCCTTGAAGCCGGTCATCTGCGCGGCGATCTTGGCGACTTTCGAGCCGACGCCAGGATCGAGATGGCGTTTGAGCGAGAAGACGACATCATCGGCCGTCAGCTCCTTGCCGTCATGGAATGTCACGCCCTTGCGCAGCTTGACCGTCCAGGTCTTGGCGTCCTTGCTTTCGATGCTTTCGGCGAGTTCCATCTGCGTCACACCGGCCTTATCGATGAAGGTCAGGCGATTGTAGAGCGAGCAACAGCGCACATAGTCCGTCGACAGCGATGCCTTGGCGGGATCCAGCGTATCGGCGGTCGAGGACGACCAGCCGGCTGCTTTCAGATTGCCGCCGGATTTCGGGGTGGCCGCGACGGCATTCGATGCCCGGCCGAGCACCAGGCCGCCCGCCGACATGGCTACACCGCCCGCCAGAAGCATGGTGAGAAGTTCGCGGCGGGTGGCGCCTCGACGAATGGCGTTCTCGACCATCGCGTCATCCGAGGCAGTCCAGTTCATGATCTTGTCGTTCATGTCATTCCCCTTTTTTCTGGTTGGCAGTCTGCTTTTTATTGGATGCGACGATGATGACGGCTGGTCAGGCCGCCTCCAGCGCCCTCACGGCTTCGGCAAGCTCGGCCATGGATTTGAAGTGGTAGTCCGGCGTGGTGAATTCGGCCGGTTCGATCGTGCCGCCGTAACCGGCCTGCGCGTGACGGCGCTGGATCCAGCAGTTCGTCATTCCCAATTGCCGGGATACGCCGATATCGTGGTACTGGCTCTGCGCTACGTGGAGAATATCGTCCTTGCTGGCATTCTCGCCGGCCACGAAGTCGAAGACCTTATGAAAGAACGCCGGATCGGGCTTTTCGGTGCCGGTGTCGTCCGCAGTGAAGGCAGCGTAAAACGGATGTCCCAGTTCCGCCGAGAAATGTTCGAAGGCCCAGCGTCGGGCGTTCGTCATAGCGATCAGCCGATATTTGCGGGCAAGTTGCGCCAGGGCTTCGGCACTGTCGGGAAAGGCTTTCCATTGTCTGGCGGAATCGCGCAGGCGTCGGCCATAGGCCTCTTCGGCCGGTAAACCGAGTTTTGGGGCGATGGCGAGATAGACACGCACGAGATCATCGGGAAACAGATCCGCATCGTCGGCGTAGCGCGCGGCTCGATAGAGCGCAAGCGCCTCCTCGCCGTCGATCGTCACCTTC
Source organism: Rhizobium sp. BK098 (assembly GCF_014193155.1). Taxonomy (NCBI): domain Bacteria; kingdom Pseudomonadati; phylum Pseudomonadota; class Alphaproteobacteria; order Hyphomicrobiales; family Rhizobiaceae; genus Rhizobium; species Rhizobium sp. BK098. Next base: position 79,887 of record NZ_JACHYY010000003.1, read on the forward strand.
GCTTCAGCTGCAATTTCGTTGAGGCAGGTTTTCAGGCCGCCTTCGAAGTCGATCAGCGTTCCGACAACGTCGAAGCTCATATATTTGAATTCTGCCAGCGACTTAGTCATATCTTACCCCAGTCTGCTTGCTGGCGGCGCCGGGCGGCCGCCTTGCGGAAGATTATGCTGTTCCCAGGTCCACTTGTTTTCTGACGCTCCCGAATTTGCCGGGATGGACCTTCATTAAGGATAAGTTTGGCACTTCGACCGCGCCGTTTGCGCCGAATCGGACTAGCGATGCGGCACAAAATTCTGAAAAACGCCTGCGCGCGGTATATCGATCCTAGCCCTCGGCCGGTTCAGTCCTTCAGCACCCGGCGGACGTCGGGATCTTCGAGCGTCTGATCAAGCGTCTTTTCCGTTCGTTCGATGATCGCGTCGATATCGGCGTCCGTGCAGCAAAGCGGCGGAGCATACCCCAGCACGCCATTGGCGAAGGCGCGGACCACGAGACCGTTTTCCCAAGCCCGGTCGAAAATCCGGCGTGATGGCTGGGCTTCCGCCGGCAGCGGCGTTTTTGCGGCCTTGTCCACGACCAGCTCGATCGCAGCCAGCATGCCGCGGCCGCGGACATCGCCCACCAGGGGATGATCTCTCAGGCTCTCGAGGCCGGCCATCAGCCTCGCGCCGGCCTTTATGCCGTTTTCGAGCAGTCCGCCTTCATAGAGTTTCAAGACTTCCAGCCCGACGGCCGCGCTTACGGGATGGGCGGAATAGGTGTAACCGTGACCTACGGCAGAGGCTCCCGCCCCGTCGGCAATGACCTGATAGACATGATCGGCCATGAACACCGCGCCCATCGGAACGTAGCCGGAGGTGAGCCCCTTCGCCGTGGTGATGAAATCGGGAACGATCTCGTCTTCGGAACAGGCAAAAAGCGGGCCTGTCCGGCCGAAGCCGGTAATCACTTCGTCTGCGACGAAGAGAATGTCGAGTTCCTTGCAGAGGTCCCGCATGGCCTTCATCCATCCCTTCGGCGGGACGATCACCCCGCCCGAGCCCTGGATCGGTTCGGCATAGAAGGCAGCAACCCGGTTTGCTCCAATCGCGTCGACCTTTGCCCTGAGTGCCGCGAGAGACGCTTGGATGATGGCATTCGCATCCTGTCCGACGGGATTGCGATAAGGATAGGGCGACGGAATCTTGTGCTGCCAGTCGAGCGGAACGCCGAAGCCGGCATGAAAGTTGGGCAGGGCGGTCAGCCCCGCGCCGACCGTCGAAGAGCCGTGATAGCCCTGCTCGATCGAGATGAACTGATCGCGCTGCGCCTCACCGCGCGCAAACCAATAGTACCGAATGAAGCGGACGGTACTGTCGATGGCGTCCGAACCGCCCAGCGTGAAATAGATGTGGTTGAGGTCGCCGGGGGCACGTTCGGCGAGCTCGGCGGCAAGGCGGATGGCCGATTCACTGCCGAGGCCGAAATAGGCTGTCGCATAGGGAAGCTCGCGCATCTGGCGAGCCGCCGCCTCCACGATCGTTTCGTGACCGTAGCCGGCGTTGACGCACCAAAGCCCTGCGAAGCCATCGATCAACTGGCGGCCTTGAGCATCGGTGATCGTTGCTCCCTTGGCGGATGAAAGCACCCGCACGCCTTGCTGCTCATGGCCGCGATAGGAGGCGACCGGATGCACCAGATGGGCGCGATCGAGCTCGATGAGGGAATTGCTGTACATGGTCTTCTCCGGATCAGCCGAGCGCCTGGTTGGCGAGGGCGAAAGTAGTGACTGTCGAGGAATTGCTGCGCTTGATAACGGGGTTCGCCATGGTAATGCCGCCGCCGACATGGACAAGCGAATGGCTGGCGAGCCAAGGTCCGAGATCGGTTTCCGCGCCGGTGTCGACACGCAGGAACGCGCCGGTTTTCCGGCTCATGAAGTGGGACAGCAGCGATTTTGCATCTTCTATGTCTGGGGCGACGACCGGCCCCACGACCTCGCCTCGGCCAAAGGGACGAAGGCAGGCGAAGGCGGCGACCTTGCCGTTGCGGCGGATGATCGCAAATTCACCCAGATCCGCTAATCGTTCAACCAGGGCGGAACGGTCGGCGCCAAAGGCCTCGCGGTCGAGAGCTGTAATTGCCGAGATATCGGCCCTGGTCGCCGCTTCGGTGTTTGCCGGTTTCGCAACCGCCGCCACAAGGCCTTGGTGTTGAACGACGGCGCCGGTCTGGCGAAAGCCCAACTTTTCATAGAGAGGCAGGCCATCGGTGGTCGCGGTGAGCCGCAGGGGACGGTCATCCGCGAGAGCCAAGGCTGCCTCCATGAGGCGGCGTCCCAGTCCGCGTCCGCGCATGCTTGCAGCGACGATCACCATGTTGATCGTAGCGCAGTCCGTTTCGTAAGGCGTCAGTAGCGTGGTGCCGACCACCTCACCATCGGCTCCGATTGCAACGACACCTTTGCTGAGGTTCAGGGCGACTTTCCAGTCCTCCAGGCGATGAGGCCAGCCGGCCTCTTGCGACAGCCGGACCGCAGCGTCCAAATGGTCGGGACCGAAAGGCCTGATTTCTATCTGTCGCTCCTGCATGGCGCTCCTCATATTTCTTTTGCCCAAGTGTCGGAGCGTCGGTGCCGGAAGATTATCTGAAGGCGATGTCCTTGACGGTATCTTTCGCCGTAGCTGGTCGCTCTTGCCGCATCTTATGCCGTCACGCCACAGACAGCAGTCGCGAAAGTGTAAGCGAAAGGCGTCTTCGTCGGCTGTCCCTGCAAGCAAATGCCAAACGAACGCCGCTATACGAAACTTTCTGCTCTGAACCTCGCAAAATCAGTGGGCTCACGCGCCGAAAGCAATCCTATTATCGTGTTCTCCACCAAACGCCTCGAGGGGCAACACGTAAGGACGAAGCGCATGACCACCTTCCGCCCGAAATATATCACCTTCGATTGCCACGGCACGCTGATCAATTTCCAGATGGCGGAAGCCGCCCGTGACCTCTATGGCGATCGTCTCGACGAGGCGGCCATGCTGCAGTTCATCAACAATTTCGCTGCTTATCGGCTCGACGAGATCATGGGCGCCTGGAAGCCCTATACCGACGTGGTGCACAATTCGCTCGAGCGGACGTGCAAGCGCAACGGCGTTGCCTTCAAGGAGGAAGATGCCAAGATTGTTTATGAACGCGTCCCCACCTGGGGGCCGCATGCTGACGTTCCGGCAGGTCTTGCCAAGGTCGCCAAGGAAATTCCGCTCGTCATCCTGTCGAATGCGATGAATAGCCAGATCATGTCGAATGTCGCAAAGCTCGGCGCGCCCTTCCATGCCGTCTATACGGCCGAGCAGGCCAATGCCTATAAGCCGCGCTTCCAGGCCTTCGAATACATGTTCGACATGCTCGGCTGCGGCCCGGAAGACATTCTGCACTGCTCGTCCTCCTTCCGCTACGACCTCATGTCGGCCCATGATCTCGGCATCAAGAACAAGGTCTGGGTCAACCGTGGTCACGAGCCGGCCAATCCTTATTATGGCTATGTCGAAATCGCCGATATTTCCGGTCTGCCCGGTGTTGTGGGGCTCTGAGAAAGGGCAGCCAGATGAAATATTCCTCTTATTGGCATGATACGGCGCCACGCTTTGCGGGTGCCGCTGCCGGCCCCGTCGAAGGGCATTATGACGTCGTCGTCGTGGGCGGCGGCTTCACCGGGCTTGGCGCCGCCCGGCAGCTTGCCATGGCGGGGGCGAAGGTCCTTGTTCTGGAGGCTGAGACCGTCGGCTTTGGTGCGTCCGGGCGCAATGGCGGCCATCTGAACAATGGCCTGGCGCATAGTTACATTGCGGCAAAGGCGGAATTGGGCAAGGAGCGGGCGATCGCCCTCTATCACGCGCTGGACGCTTCGATCGACACGCTCGAAGCGATTATCGCCGAAGAGGGGATCGACTGCAATTTCCGCCGCGCGGGCAAGCTGAAGCTTGCCTCCAAGCCACAGCATTTCGAAGGTCTGGCCAGGAATTTCGAGGCGGTGCATGCCGAGGTCGATCCCGACACCGCGCTGCTTTCCGCCACCGATCTCAAGGATGAGATCGGCTCGCCGTTTCATGGCGCGATGCTGTCGAAGAAGAGCGCCATGATGCATATGGGCCGCTACGTCGCCGGATTGGCCGAGGCGGCCAGGCGACGCGGTGCCGTCATCGTGGAAGGCGCTGCCGTGACCGAGCGCAGCCAGGCGGGCGGTAGGCACGTCCTCAAGACAAGCAAGGGCACAGTTACGGCAGACCAGGTCATGATCGCGACCGGCGCCTACACGACAGCCAATTTCAGCTATTTCCGTCGCCGCATCATGGCGGTCGGCAGTTTCATCGTCGCGACACGGCCCTTGACGGATGCGGAAGTTGCCTCGGCAATGCCCGGCAATCGCACCTGCGTGAACACGATGAACATCGGCAACTACTGGCGCCTGTCACCGGATAACAGGCTGATCTTCGGAGGGCGCGCCCGCTTTTCGGCGACCTCGGACCAGCGTTCCGACGCCCGGAGCGGCGAGATCCTTCGCGAAAGCCTTGCCCGGATATTTCCCCAGCTCGCCGAGGTCGAGATCGATTATTGCTGGGGCGGTCTCGTCGATATCACCAAGGATCGCTATCCGCGTGCCGGCTATCATGACGGCATCTGGTACGCCATGGGCTATTCAGGTCACGGCGCGCAACTTTCCACGCATCTCGGCATGACCATTGCGGATGCGATCCTCGGAAGGCCTGACCGCAACCCGCTCAAGGGGCTCGATTGGCCGGCCGTTCCCGGCCATTTCGGCAAGCCGTGGTTCCTGCCCTTGGTCGGCCTGTATTACAAAACGCTCGACAGATTTCAGTGATATCAGCCGGCGGTGGGTTTTGGCGAAATCAGCAGCATAAAAAGAGGGGTCGCGCTTGCGGCCCCTTTTCCAGTCTGAGACGCGACAACTCAGTTAAGACCACCGATATGGAAGGCCTTTGTTTCCAGATATTCTTCGATTCCGAGCTGCGAGCCTTCGCGTCCGAGGCCGGATTGCTTGACGCCGCCAAACGGTGCGACCTCCGTGGAAATCAGGCCGGTATTAAGGCCAACCATGCCGAATTCGAGCGCCTCGCCCACCCGCCACGCGCGCTTCAGGCTCTCGGTATAGAAATAGGCCGCAAGCCCGTAGGGCGTACCATTGGCAATAGTGATCGCCTCTTCTTCCGTCTCGAAGCGGAAGAGCGGTGCGACCGGGCCGAAGGTCTCCTCGGCGGCGAGCTGCATGGCGGTGGTGGCCCCGGTCAGGACGATCGGCGCGGTGTATTGCGGGCCGGACGGCAAGTCCCGCTTGGCCGTCACGATTGTCGCGCCCTTCGAGAGCGCGTCTTCGACATGACGATTGATCTTGGCGATCGCCGCTTCGTTGATCATCGGACCGATCGCAACGCCGGCTTCGGTGCCCGGGCCGACCTTCATGGCATCGACGCGAGCGGCGAGCTTCTTGGCGAAAGCATCATAGACGCCGGCCTGGACCAGAATGCGATTGGCGCAGACGCAAGTCTGGCCGCCGTTGCGGAACTTGGAGACGATCGCTCCCTCTACGGCAAGGTCGAGATCCGCGTCATCGAAGACGATGAAGGGGGCGTTGCCGCCGAGCTCGAGCGAAAGCCGCTTGATGCTGTTGGCTGCCCCGCGCATCAGTAGCGAGCCGATCGGGGTGGAGCCGGTGAAGGAAATCTTGCGCACGGTCGGATTGGCAAGGATCTCTGCGCCGATCTCGGACGGCATGCCGGTGACGATATTGATGACGCCGGTCGGAATGCCGGCCATTTCTGCGAGCACGCCGAGCGCCAGGGCCGAGTAGGGGGTGAATTCGGAAGGCTTCACCACGACGGTGCAGCCGGCCGCGAGCGCCGGCGCAAGCTTGCGCGTGATCATCGCATTCGGAAAATTCCAGGGCGTGATGATGCCGCAAACGCCGACCGGCTCCTTCAGCACAAGAATGCGGCGGTCGGGGGTCGGCGAGGGAATGGTCAGGCCGCCGATGCGGCGGGCTTCTTCGGCGAACCATTTGACGAAGGAGGCGCCGTAGCGGATTTCGCCACGGGCTTCATCAAGCGGCTTGCCCTGCTCGATCGTTAGGATCAGCGCGAGATCATCGATATGCTCGAGCATCAGATCGTGCCAGGCTTCCAGCCGCGCCGCACGCTCGGCATGGGTCCGCTTCTTCCAGGAGCCATAAGCCGCCTCGGCGGCCTCGATTGCCGCCCGGGTCTCGTCGCCGCCCATGTCCGGCACCGTTCCGATGACGGCCTGCGTTGCCGGATCGACGATGGCCACGGTCTTGCCCGAACGGGCGGGAAGCCAGTCGCCGCCGATCAGCGCCTGCTCACGGAACAGGGATGGCATTTTCAGATTTTGCATGTTCGGATCCTTGATGAGACGTCAGATTGCGGCGAGCAGTGCCGCGGTGATCGCGTCGGTCGGGTCTTTGCCCGGAATCGTGCCGATGCCGCTTGCGGTTGTCGCCTCGATCGCCGCCATGACGGCATTTGCCGCGGCCTGCTCGCCCAGATGTTCGAGCATCATGGCGCCGGACCACACCGTGGCGATCGGGTTGGCGATGCCGAGATGGGCAATATCGGGCGCAGACCCGTGCACGGGTTCGAACATCGAGGGAGCGTTCCGCTCGGGGTTGATATTGGCCGATGCCGCGAAACCGAGGCCGCCCTGGATTGCTGCGCCGAGATCCGTGAGGATGTCGCCGAAGAGGTTGGATGCGACGACCACGTCGAGGGTTTCCGGCGCCATCACCATGCGGGCCGCCATGGCATCGATGTGATAACTCGTGACCTCGACATCGGGATAATCCTGCGCGAGCTGCCGGGTAATGTCGTCCCAGAAGACCATCGAATGCTTCTGGGCGTTGGATTTCGTCACCGAGGCGAGCTTGCCGCGGCGGGTCCTTGCTTGCTCGAAGGCGAAACGCAGGATGCGCTCGACGCCCTTGCGGGTGAAGATCGACGTTTCGACCGCGACTTCGTCGAGAGTGCCTTGATGGATGCGGCCGCCTGCACCGGAATATTCGCCCTCGGTGTTTTCGCGGATGCAGAGAATGTCGAAGGCCGATGCCTTGAGCGGTCCCTGGACACCCGGCAGCAGGCGGTGTGGGCGAATATTGGCATATTGTACGAAGTTCTTGCGGATCGGCAGCAGCAGCCCGTGCAGGGATACCGCATCCGGCACTTCGGCCGGCCAGCCGACGGCTCCGAGCAGGATGGCATCGAAACCGCGTAGCGTTGCGATGCCGTCGGCGGGCATCATGGTGCCGGTTTCCTTGTAGAAGGCGCAGGACCAGGGAAATTCGGTGCCGTCAAGTATAAAGCCGCGGTTGCCAGCTGCCTTTTGCAGAACCGACCAGGCGGCGGCGGTCATGTCGCGACCGATGCCATCACCCGGGATCAATGCGATCTTGTAGGTTTTCATGTTCACTGTCCTTAAAGACTAATCAAAACGCTCTTGCTCTTGCGATTGGCCTGGAATGCCTCGCGGCCTAGATCCTTGCCGATACCGGACTGCTTATAGCCGCCGGTCGGCAGGATGTGGTCAAGTGAGCGGCTATAGCGGTTGACCCAGATGGTACCGGCTTGGAGACGGCGGGTCAGCCGGATGGCGCGGGAGAGGTCGCGGGTGAAGAGGCCTGCCGCGAGCCCGTAGCTTGGATGGTCGGCAAGCTGCAGGGCTTCCTCTTCGTCCTCGAATGTCTGGAACGTCAGCACCGGACCGAAGATCTCCTCGATGATGGCTGGAGAAGTCTGATCGACTCCGGCCATCAGTGTCGGGGCGTAGAAATAGCCCGGTGCGTCCATGATTGCGCCGCCGGCAAGACATTCTCCGCCGGCCGCGACGGTGGCGGAGACGATCGCATCGATACGCTGTCTCTGCTTCTCCGATATGATGGGGGAGTAGCGGCTTGCGGCATCCCAGGTGGGACCGGGAGCAACGCCCTTCATCCGATTTCGGATGGCGTCGATCAGTTCGGCCGCTATCTTTTTCTCGACGATGAGCCTCGATCCGGCGACGCAGGCCTGACCGGCATTGCCGACGATACTGGCCGTAACGGCCGCGGCCGCCTTGTCTAGGTCCGCGTCGGCAAAGACGATCTGCGGGCTCTTGCCGCCGAGCTCCAGCGTCATTGGCTTTATTCCCGTACGGGCGATGTTTTCCATGATCGCCGATCCAGCCCGGCCCGAGCCGGTAAAGCTGATCTTGGCGATGTCGGGATGGCCGGTGATAGCGTGGCCGGTCGTCGCGCCGTCACCCAGTACCACGTTGATTAGGCCGGCGGGAAGGCCGGCACGCACGGCGAGCTCTGCCAGATAGATGGATGAAAACGGCGTCATTTCGGATGGCTTCAGGATGACGGCATTTCCGGCAGCCAGCGCCGGGCCAAGTTTCCAGGCGGCCATGTTGATCGGAAAGTTCCAGGGCGTGATGGCACCCACCACCCCGTAGGGCTCGGTCATGATCATGCCGATATTGCCGTCGTCGGTCGGCACGAGGTCGCTGCCTTCCTTGTCGGCAAATTCGGCGAAGAAGCGGATCTGCTCTGCCGAGATCGCGATATCGCCCTCGACAAGCTGGCCGACGGGGCGCGTCGAAGCGACGGCCTCTAGCCTTGCCAGCGTTTCGGCTTCCTCCTCGATGAGGTTGGCCCAACGGTGCAGGATATTCAGGCGCTCGCGTGGACGGACCCCGCCCCAATTGCTTTGCTTCAGCGCGGCCTTGGCCGTCTGAACGGCCTGGTCGACAATGGAGGCATCCGCGACAGGGCATTCGGCATAGGCCTTGCCATCCGAGGGGCGGTGCATCGGAATGACACCGTTCGCGGCAATGAAATGCTCGCCGATGAAATGCCCGACGGGGAGCGAAAGACTATCGGGATCGAAGCTCAGGTCCATAATGATACCTCCGGTCAATTTACAGAGATGCTATAGGATCGGCGAAGTAGCTTGATCCGATCGCGTCGGCTGTCGCGGCGGAAAAAGCCGTTTTGAGAAGGTCCCGCAGTGTATTCTTTGGTCAGGCCAGATGCGGCGCGGGCTCAGAGGCCGCGCCGAGGTAGCAAAGCTCAAGGGGTGACGGTCACGTAGATTTTCCGGACCGTTTCGATCGTCTTCCAGATTCCGACGAAGCCCGGTTTCATGACGAAGCTGTCGCCCGCCTTATAGACGACGGACTCGCCGCCTTCCGGTGTCAATTCGACGACGCCGGAGAGAATATGGCAGAATTCGAAGGTTTCGCCCTTGATCGAACGGCTGACACCGGGTGTGGCTTCCCATACGCCGGTGTGCACAGTCTCGTTGCGCGCAACGTCCTGTGCCCAGGTCTTAAGCTTCGGATCGCCCGAGATCAGTCGCTCCGGAGCGACGACGTTTTCGCGCGCTGCGAAGGAAGGGTTGGGGTCAATCGTCTTGAGGAGGGACATAGAGTTCCTTTCGGGTTGGCGATCAGTAGCCGCGGCGGCGGTCGACGAGGCCGAACGGGTCCAAGCCCGCCCGGATCCTCTTGATATTGTCGATGACGGCGCGCGCGGCACTATGGGGCTGGGTGACGCTCGCAATATGCGGCGTCAGCAGGATGCGGTCGTGGTTCCAGAACGGATGTCCGGTCGGCAGCGGTTCGGGATCGGTGACATCGATCACGGCGCCGGCAAGCCGGCCACTGTCGAGCGCTGCCAGGAGATCTTCTGACACAAGCTGCGGTCCGCGGCCGACATGCACAAGGCTTGCACCCTGCGGCAGTTTTTCGAAGAGATCGACGTTGAGAAAACCGCGAGTTTCGTCGGTCAGCGGCAGGAGGCAGATCACGATATCGGTCGTGGAAAGCATAGCGTGGAGTCCAGCTTCGCCGACAAAACAGGTAACGCCCTCCAGTTCGCGTTGATTGCGGCTCCAGCCGGAAAGCACAAAGCCGAACGGCTTCAGTCTTTCGAGCACAGCCTGACCAAGGTTCCCGAGCCCCAGCACGCCGATGCGACGCTCGTGAGCCTGAACCTGCGGCAAGGCACTCCAGACCTGACGGTGCTGCTGGCTGAGATAGGAGGGCAGATTGCGGTGGAGTGCGAGGACGCCAAGCGTCACATATTCCTGCATCATGCGCGTAATGCCGTCTTCGACCATACGCACGACTTTTACGTGATCGGGGACATTTGTCGTATCGAACTGATCGATGCCGGCACCGATTGAAAACAGAACTTCGAGATTGCGGTAGCGCGGCAAGTCGTCCGGAACCGTCCAGGTGATCAGATAGCGTACGGCATCCGGGTCGACGGACGTCGGATCCATGGAGAAGGAGAGATCCGGCAGCTCGCGGGCGAAGGCTTGCTGAAAGATATGGCCGCGGCGGGCATCCGAATTGAAGAGGAACGTCATGGGCTTCTATCCTTCGGTCTTACGGCATCACGCCAGGCAACGACGGCCGAGAGCCTCGATCATGGCCTGGCAGGCGTCGAGTTCGTGCGTGAGGATGAATTCGTTCGGCTTGTGTGCGCGAGCGATATCGCCCGGACCGCAAATGATCGCCTCAAGGCCGGCACGCTGGTAGAGCCCGGCTTCAGTGCCAAAGCTGACGGCTGCCAGCGGTTCGATGCCAGTCAGCTCGGCCAGGAGACCGGCAAGATGCACTGTCCGCGGAAGGGAGAGGGCGGGGTAAGAACTCAGCTCCTCCCATTGCACCTGAAAGCCCCGACGCTCAAGTGCTGCAGCGGCCTCGTGCACCGGTAGGAGCAGTGCCGCCGGGTCCGCACCGGAAATTGCCCGCGCTTCGACTTCGAGCGTGCAGAGATCTGGAATGATATTGAGGGCCTGCCCGCCGTGAATGGTGCCGACAGAGATCGATGAATAAGGCGGCTCGAACTCCGCTTCGAATGGCCCCTGGGCCAGAGAATGCGCGGTCGAAACGGCGGCCTGCAAAACCTCGGCGGCGGCATGGATTGCGTTGAGACCGAGATCGGGCCGCGACGAATGACCGGAGCGTCCTTTCAAGATGATGCGCGCGGCTGATTTCCCTTTATGTGCGAGGATGGCCCGCATGTTGCTGGGTTCTCCGACAATGATGCCGAGCGGCGTCTCGCAAAGCTCCGGCAGGCGCGCAATGAGATGCGGTACGCCGCGGCAGCCTGCTTCCTCGTCATAGGAGAAGGCTAGATGGATCGGCCGCATCAGAGGGCTTGCGGCGAGCATTGGTACGGCCGCCAGAGACGCAGCCAGAAAGCCCTTCATATCGCTGGTGCCGCGGCCATAGAGTCTATCTCCATCGGCCCGCAGCGCGAAGGGGTTGCTGGTCCATCCCGTTTCGTTGGCCGGCACGACATCCATGTGACCGGAGAGGACATAACCGCCTATATCACGGGGACCGATCGTGGCAAAAAGGTTCGACCGGTCTCCCTCGGGGCCAGCAAGGATATCAACCGTGGCGCCGAAGGACTTCAGGTAGGCGGAGATCCACTCGACGATCTCGGCATTGGGCGTTCCAACGACGGAATCGAAGCCGACCAGTTTTGCCAGAATGTCCGATGCCTGCATTGGTGTTGCCAATCTCCGATTGCCGTCCTCGTCTGTGCAAGCGACGTCTTGATCAAAGGAAGGTTAAGCCTCAATCAGTAGAATACCTGCCGAAAGTATGGATCATACGGTGAATTCTTGCGCCGCCGTTTGCATAGGCAGTGAAATGTTTCGTTGAGTCTCGGCTAAGCTCGCCAAAGCATGATGCCGGCGTGAGCGAATATGCAGCCGGGAGGATCGGATGGCGTCTGGATCACCAATGGACACAAAAATACCCGAAAAGCTGCATGTCGATGCATTCGAACTGCGCTTTGCTGACATCTCAGAGGTCTCTTTGTCGCAGCTTCAGGCTCTCTCGATGTCGGTCGGGTGGCCGCATCGATCGCAGGACTGGCAGCACCTGCGGGATGTCGGCCGCGGCTTCGTGGCGCTTGACGAAATCGGCAGGGTTTCCGGTTCCACCATGTGGTTCCCGCACGAGGAGAGCTTCGCCACATTCGGAATGCTGATCACCGCGCCGCGCCTGCAGACGAACGGTACGGCGGAGTGGCTGGTTAAGCGGATGCTGGAGGAATGCCACCATGAACGGATACGGTTGAATGCGACAAGAGCGGCACGCCGGATGTGTGCAACTTTTGGATTTATGCCGAAACAGACGGTCTTCCAGTGTCAGGGGGAAATTCTATCCGTACCTCAGGCGGGCGATATCAGGCCGGGGCTTGATCTTAGGCGGCTCGAACGCAGCGATCTGGATGCGGTTGCGGCCCTGGACGAGCCTGCTTTCGGTACGCTGCGCTATCAACATCTCAAGCGATTGTTTGAAAGCTCCATCTGCTACGGTCTTTATGATGGTGGCAGGCTAATGGCTTATTCCATGCGGCGCCGGTTTGGCCGCGGTCACGTCGTCGGTCCTGTCGTCGCGTATTGCGAGGAAGACGCGATTGCTGTCGTTCATCCGCATGTCGTAGCGCATGTCGGCAGTTTTTTGCGCCTCGACACCCATTTTGGTGCCGGACTGTTCGCCAGTTTTATCCAGCAAAGCGGAATGTCCGTCTTTGACACCGTGACCACTATGGTTTCCTCTGAGAGGGCCTCCTATGGAGCCCCGAACACAGGTTCTCCGATCGTATTTGCTCTTGCGTCGCAGTCTTTCGGATAATTGCAAGGAAGTTCCCTCAGTTATCAATAGCCCTGCCGGTGGAAGCTGAAGCTGTTTCCCCGGTGATGTCAGGTTAGCGATAGCTCAAGGTCTTGGTTGATAATCGCATTCATGATCCAGGCCCTGTCAGTTATAAGCGGCATCGTTTTCCGCCCGCTGTGATTGGCCATGCAGTCTGGCTATATGCGCGATTTCCGCTGAGCCTGCGGCTGGTGGAAGAGATGCTGCCGGAGCGCGGCATCGTCGTTTCTTATGAGACGGTTTGATGCTGGGCGAGAAAGTTCGGCCCGGACTATGCCGGCCGTTTCCGGCGGAAATCGCCGAGCGCCAGCGATGTATGGTATCTCGACGAAGTGGCCGTGACGATTGGCGGATTGCAGCGCTTCGTGTCCGTCTTCTCGGCGGTCGGAAATCTCTTCGTTCCGCCTCACTCAAAACGCTCAGCTATCGCCGTCCATTTACATCGCCTAAGCGCCATATCGCATTGGAAGGCCGTTGCTGGCATGGCCAGCTGATCCAAGCGCATCTGTCCAAAATACTCTCCGCAGAATTAACCTGACATCACCCACGAGAATGCTGCCGCTGAACCGCACGGAGTGAGGATGAGCCCGGTTAAATGCAAAACGACATTGGGAAACGGGCGCTCCCGGAGAAATATCTCGTTCTCGTCGAGAAGAATGTCGTCTGCGCGATGCCGCGGCGGCTCTCCGAATTTGCAGCCGCATAATATAGCGGATTGGAAACTCCTGGCGTTGTGTAAAATTGATCTTGGGTGCCTTGCTGGAAGATTGTGAATTCGAGGGAAACCTGCGAACATGAAGGCAGTTTTTCTCCTGATGGTTTCTTTATGAACAAAAAACCGGATGTAATCGACGTTGAGCTTGGATTGCGCATCCGACTGCGTCGCGAGGAATTGTCAATTACGCAGGATGTATTGGCCGAGAAGCTTCGCATAAGGCCCCAAGAGCTCGAGAAATACGAATGCGGCTTCGAGAAAATCAGCGCCAGTCGCCTTCTGCATGTTTCCGAAATTCTCGATGTCCCAATCATGTTTTTCTTCAAAAGCGGATCGGACGAGGCGCTTCCCTCCAAGGAGGCGCTAGCTGGTTTTCGATTTGCGAAGCATCATAAAGCCGTTCTGCGAACAGCCTTATCGGGGATCGTGGACAAGCGGTTGCGGGCGAAGATCCTCGCCGTTGTGCAATCAAGCGAATCTGACAGTGAGCGCTGATCTGGTAAAATGACATTTCATTTAACGACCCTCGGAAGCTGTGCCCTTTACGATGAGAAGGGCGATCGTGTGAATGTGCCCAAACAGGCGCTGCTCATGCTTGCCTATCTCTGTGATTGCCGGCAATCGATACCACGCAAGGAGTTGGCAGCATTTCTCTGGTCCGGCAATCTTCAAGCGGCCGGCGTCAACTTGAGATCGACCCTGCTGCGTTTGGCGACTGCGACGTCCAAATCCCCCCAGCCGCTGATCAGCGGCGTCGCTGCGAACATCGCTTTGAATTTCGACGCGCTGCGCTGCGATCTGGATACCATCGAAAATGCGTCCGGCGTTGCCAAGCTTAGCGCCCTTAGCGATGCGGTTGCCAAGAATTTTCTACCCATTTACGGCAGCGGCTCTACAGCTGTGGCCGTCTGGGTACGCGACGTGCGCGCACGGCTCGCGGGAGAGCTGAGAACCGAATTCTTCAAGGCGCTGAATGAACCCTCGTCGCCTCAATATCGCGGTGAATTGAAGCGTGCAGCCACGCTTCTGTTGGACAGGGATCACTCCGATGATGAGGTCAGGATAGCGCTTGGCGAGAAAATCACTTCTTACATTCAGGTGATCGGCGAAACGAAAGATCCGACTTCAAGCCACCCGGCTGAAGACACGATTCCGCTCTCCGCCGACGGCAGGGTGCCCCGTATCGCCCTGCTTCCTCCCGAGACGCTGGAGGCGGCAGAGCGAGCCGGCTCGGTTGCCAATGCGGTCATCGAAGACCTCACGATCAGCCTTTGCGTCGATCGAAGCGTCTCCGTGGTCGCTCCCTACACGGCTGAGCAGATTCGGTCTTCCAACGACAAGGCGGGGCTTCTCAGGCAACATAACGTGGTCTACGCGCTCGATACGAAGAGGACTGGCGACAGTCTTTTTGCGCAGCTGATTTTCATGCCGCGCGACGAGATTGTTTGGGCAACGCGCGTTCAATTGGATAGCGCGGCCATAACGGAGCATCGCAACGAGATCGCCACTGCGATTCAGCACTCCATCATCGAGCGTGTGGGCGCCTTCCACCACATAGTTTCCGATTTCAGCTGCAAGCCTCAGGCCTATTTTGCTTATCTTGAGGGCGTGCAATGCCTGTCCCGACTGGGCCTTCAGAATGTCCGCCGTGCGCGCAAACACTTCAGGGAAGCTCTTGAGCACGAGCGCGGTTTCGCGGCTGCCCTTGCGGGCATCGCCCGAACCTTGACCATGGAATGGGTTTTGACGGCCCGGGGCGACAGCGATCTGTTGAGCCAGGCGGAAAAAATGGCGGCGGATGCGATCCGCGATGACAGTCGGTTTGCCGGAGGTTTCAAGGAAATTGGGGTTGCTCGGCTTTATCGCGGAAATATCGACGGTAGCCTAGAGGCCTTGTCGAATGCCGAGGATCTTAGCCCCCACTACGCGGATGTCATTTGTAGTCATGCCGACAGTCTCACCCATGGCGCCAATCCGAAAGCGGCATTGGCAAAGGTCGCAATGGCTCTCGATCTCAATCCGCTTGCTCCGGACTATTATTACTGGACCGCAGCGGGAGCCAGCTATTTCCTTGGGGAGTATACGGAAGCATTGGCTTATCTTGACAGGATGAGAGAGCCGGGACCGGCAAGCAGGCTCGCGGCGGCAAGCTGGGCAATGCTTGGCGATGCTGCCAAGGCCAAGACATATAGGCTGCGCGCCTTACGCGATAATCCGAATTTCGATCTTGAGGCATGGCTGTCCATGATTCCAAACAAGGAAAAGTGGCAGACTGAGCATTACAGGGAAGGCCTGCTGAAGGCCGGGTTTTGAAAGGAAGATATTATGGCAGGCGCAGTGTTGCTTGGAATCAAGGGCCAAGAAGGGCTTTGGCTGGTTGACCTCGAAAAGGGGACTGTCGTCCGATACACGCGGCGGCTGTCGGGTGATCTGGCGAAGGCGGCCTCCTGGCGGGCCAAAGGGGTTAGAGTGGAGAAAGATGTCGATTTCGCTGTGGCGTTAAGGTCGGCAAGCTCCGCGGCCTCGGGCCTTTATGAGGGCTAGGCGCTCGTTCATCCGTGTCGAACAATTTTAGAGCATGCCCCCCTCGGGAAACCTTGTCGAGGGTTTCGCCCTATCTGGAGCGGCTTGGCATAACCCGTGTGGGCCGCCAGACCGAACTCGATCGCATAGGCATTCCCGTTTGGTGTGCCTACGCCCCGAATTCCAGGGCGATCGTCATCGCTCAGGGAAAAGGTCTGGACGACGTCTCCGCGAAGACATCCGCCGTGATGGAAGCGGTCGAGCGATCGGTCGCGACCCAACCTTTCTGTTCAGCATTGATGGCAAGCCAGGATGATCTTGCCGCAAGCGACCATGCCACGGATTGCCTGGAGGATCTGCTGGCGATCGGCGCGCAACCGGTAGAAGCCGGTGAACAGATCAGATGGTCTCAAGCCCACGATCTGGCAAAGAACGTCTCGATATTCGTACCTTTCGAGGCCGTTCATCTTGACAGGACGCATGTCAGCCCACGCTTTTGGGTATCATCGGACGGATTGGCGTCGGGGAATACCTGGCATGAGGCAGTCCTGCACGGGCTGCTGGAGCGGGTAGAGCGGGATGCTTGCGTCCTTTGGAACGTCGACGAGCCGGAGTATCGGTATGCACGCCGGATAGATCCACAAAGCATCGAAGATAACGATATTCGCGAGATGTTGGAGAAGATTTTCTCCGCCGATTTCGATGTCGCCCTTTTCGATGTGACGAGCGATTTGGCCGTTGCCGCCGTCGTCGCGTTGCTACGGCCGAAAGGCGATGACGGTTCGCTCAGATATGTCGACTTGACCATGGGGGCAGGCGCATCCTTGTCCCCCTATGTGGCCGCAGCCCGGGCAATTTCCGAGGCCGTGCAGTCGCGGATGACCTTCATCGCCGGTGCCAGAGATGATCTTGTCCCGGAGTTGTTCTCACGCCGCGCTGATCCAGCCCACCTGCTGTCGTTTCGGGCGCGATATACGACGAACCTCGATGAACTGCCATCGATGCCTATCGGGCCTGCGCAGGATGCGCTCGACCATCTTGTCGAGGCTCTGTCGGAGCGCGGGATCGACCAACTTTATGCAATCGAGCTCGCACCTGAATGGCTGCCGGCATCGGTCGCAAAGGTTTTCGCGCCCCAACTCGAACATCCGGATGGGAACCGCCGAACTCGTTTTGGCAGTCGCGCATTCTCGGCGAGCCTCTTATGAAAGTGATCTTTGTAGGCCCGAGCCTGCCCGATGCCGACGCTTTCGCAGACGACACGATGATTATACGGCCCCCGGCGCGTCAGGGCGACGTCGTCAGAGCCCTTGAGGATGGGGCGACGGCCATCGGCCTTGTCGACGGCCAGTTCGAGTTTGTCGCGCCGGTGTGGCATAAGGAGTTGCTCTTTGCCTTATCCAGAGGTGTCCCGGTGTTCGGGGCAGCCAGTATGGGAGCGCTCCGCGCAGTGGAGTGCCAGGCTTACGGCATGGTCGGCGTTGGCAGGATCTTCGATGACTATGCTTCTGGACGCCGGGTGGATGATGCGGATGTCGCCCTCCTTCATGGCCCGGCGGAACTGGGTTATCCGGCCTTGTCAGTCCCGCTGGTCAATGTTGATGCGACGATCGAAGCTGCAATTGACCAAGGCGTTATCGGTGGAGAAGTCGCTCTACAGCTCTCCCAAGCAGCCCGTCGTGTATTCTTCAAGGACCGGACCTGGAGGCGTGTTGCCGAAACCAGCAGTATGGACACAGGGCAGGTTAGGGCTCTCGTCGCAACTGCGTGGAGTGACCAGAAGCGCCAGGATGCGATAGAGCTGATGCGCGCAATAGCGGAGATACCATCATCGGCACCTAAGGCGGGCTGGTCCTTCAATGCAACTCCGCTGTGGCGCGAACTCTTCCCACAATTTTGCCGCACGTAGCCGATTCTCTAGTGCAGGCTTTGCGTGTGCAACGCTTTTGCAACGCACCTCATCACTTGAAATATGCCAATCTCGCCGCAGGAAATTTTGTTGGGGGCTTTAAGAGTGATTGATTTTGAAAGTCATGAGCGTCATTGCGAGATCTTGGCGCTTATCAAAATGATGCAGTATGCCGGTCAGATCGCCAGCGGGCTCGATACGCCGCAGGCCGTGTTCCTGATAAAGGAGGCACAAGATGCTCTTCTTTCCGTCTTAAAGACCGAAAGCGCGGCGATCTCAAATGCACATCTGGGCGGGCTTGTCAGTAACACGCATGGTCACTGCTAGCAGGCTCTCGTCTTGCAGAAATTACCGATCAATACATTAACCGATGCCTGCTTGGCACTTGGAAACTTCAAGAGGTCTAGTTTGCTTCGAAGAATACCAGCCAGGGTGAGCCGGTCCGCGAAAAAAGTAAGCTCCGCTGATACAGGGGACATTGTTCTGGAATTTAAGGACCCTCATGGAAATATGAGGGTCGAATTCGTTCTGCTTGCAGCGATTATTGTTGCGTGGCTTACGATTGCCTGCACCATCTGCCTGTCGTTGAACTGGTTCTGATTTCTGGCTCGTGGCTTGCAGCGCGGCTGCGATTGTAGATCGGGTGAAACGTCTTAAGCGAAGACGGCGCGTTCGCGCTCGTATGTGGCGCGGAAATTTCTGGTCCCTCGGTCCGGAGGAAGCGCAGACCATGATTTCTTCCCCGGATCCGGGCGACAGACATATGTCTATTCGCCAAGTAAGTTCAGCCCAAAGCTCTTGCCGATAGACTACGCGATTTGCGTCCGGCAGGCCCGTGGCCGCAGTACGCAGTTCGCGATACCGGCTTGAGGTGACGTCGGGGCGCGGTCCTGCATGGGGCCGAGGCATCGCAAATGTCGCTTCGGCTTGGAGCATTTCACGATTCATTCTCGCCGCTGGATTGGTTGGTGCGAAACAGCCCGTATATTTTTAGGGGCATTAATCCTGTTTCAACAAAGCTGGGCTAATTATTCCTTTGATTGGGCAGGGCATGATGCGCCTGTGATCGGGCGGTGCCTCGATGGCTCACGGACTGCTTTTCTTTTAGAAAATTTCACCTCAAGAGCTCCAGAAGTACGTGTTTTGGTGAAGCGGGTTAGCGTTACAGCACCCCGAACGTAGGTGAGCAATTATGATTTTTTCTCTTCGCAATATACTTCTTGGGATTTTCCTTTTTCTCAGCATTGCCCTATGCGTGCTAACGGGATCTTCGACGCTTGATGCCTATCGCGATGCAGGCAAGTATGCCGACGTCTCGAAGTTCACCATGCTAGACCGCGCGCTCTTCCAAACACTCGCGAATTTTCGCAACGAGCGAGGTGACGGGTCGTCGCTCGCCAAACTTGAGCTTGGCGCGCAAGATGCAACGCTTACCTTGCTGAAAACGGACAGGGGCATCGTCGACAAATATATGGCTGATGCAAAATCGGTCTTTGCAAACATCGACGACCCGACGCTCAAAGCTCCGATTGCCGATGTCATGAACGCCTATGATCGCGTGGTCGCATTCCGCTCAAAGCTCGACAACGAAGTCTCTAAGAAGCTTGCTGATCGTGACCCGACATTACAGGCCACGACGCTGGACCTCGGTCAGCAGTTCTTGACCGCATTGGAGACAGGTTCGACCGCCATTGAAAACCGGATTCGCGCGAGCGATCCTTCAATGACGGCCCTTATTCAGATCCGTGCGCTGACATGGTACACGCGCGCAACGGCCGGTGCTGCAAACTTGTTGTACGTCAACACACTCGCCTCTGGAGAGGCGATGAAGCCTGAGGATGTCAGCAAGATCCAACAATTCGATTACGCCGCGAACTTCACCTGGGGGCAGATCGGCACTCTGGTCAATCATCCGTCGACACCACAGGTCGTCAAAGACGCCTATAAAATCAGCAGCACGACCTTTTTCAGCGGTGATTTTGCAGCAAAACACAATGCATTGCTTGCGAAGTTCGCAGCCGGTGAGAAGAAAGCCATGTCTCTCGACGACTGGCGTCCGGTCGGCAATGCCGCCCTTCTGACGATCACGAACACCGCCGCGGCAGCAGCAGATGGCATGGTCGCCAATGCAGCCGCCAGCCAGAGTGATGCATTCGTCAGTTTCATCGCCTACGGGCTCACTTTCCTTGTTGCCGTCGCCCTGAGCATTACGGGCATCTGCGTCATCATCTATCGCGTCACCAAGCCCGTCGGGGTGCTAACTCATTCCATGACCGAACTCGCCCAAGGCAACCTCTCGGTCTCAATCGGTGGCGTCGAACGGCGCGACGAGATCGGCGCCATGGCCCGTTCCGTGCAGATTTTCCAACAGGCAGCCTTGCGCAACAAGGCGCTGGAAGCGGAAGCTGCCGAGGCACGCATTACATCGGAGAATGAACGCGTCGAAGTCCAGCGCCGTGCCGAGGCAGAGGCAGAAGAGAGGCTGCTGCAGGCAACGGGTTCGCTCGCGACGGGACTTCGTCATTTGGCATCCGGCAACCTGCGCTGTGAGATCGAAACGCCGCTGGCTGCGCAGTTCGAAGCTCTGCGTCACGACTTCAATTCATCGGTCAGCCAGCTGCGCGCTGCCATGTCCCAGGTCGGCCAGGCCGCGTCGCTGGTAAACAGCGGTAGCTACGAGATCTCGCAGGCTTCCGACAATCTCTCCAAGCGAACGGAGCAGCAGGCCGCCTCGCTGGAAGAGACAGCAGCAGCGCTCGAAGAGGTAACGGCCAACGTTCAGTCGACCTCCAAACGAGCTGGCGATGCACGTGACCTGGTACGTGGTGCCCGATCACGGGCAGAAAACTCCAGCCAGGTCGTCGGCAATGCCGTCAGCGCCATGGGAAGAATTGAGCATTCGTCCAAGCAGATCAGCCAGATCATCAGCGTGATCGACGAGATCGCCTTCCAGACCAACCTGCTTGCGCTTAACGCCGGCGTCGAGGCGGCGCGTGCGGGCGAAGCCGGTAAAGGCTTTGCCGTTGTCGCCCAGGAGGTCCGCGAGCTGGCCCAGCGTTCGGCCAATGCCGCCAAAGAGATCAAGGCCCTGATCGGCAACTCCGAAGTCGCAGTCAGCGAAGGCGTGAAGCTCGTCAACGACACCGGCGAGGGTCTCTCAGCTATCGCCGACCTGGTCCTGCAGATCAATCAGCACATGGATGCGATTGCAACCGCCGCTCAGGAGCAGTCCATGGGTCTTTCCGAGATCAACAGTGCCGTCAATCATATGGACCAGGCGACACAGCAGAATGCCGCCATGGTCGAAGAGATGAATGCGGCCGGCGCAGGTTTGGCCGAAGAGAGCAAGCGTCTTGGCGAGCTTCTGAGCGCATTCCGCACAGGCGAAGCCGAGCGCATGGAGCCGCAGGCGAGGCCCGTGGCCCGGCCTGCCTCCGCCCCGACAACAGGCCGGCTTGCTGCGCGCCCCGCTCCCGCTACGCAGGGCAATGCTGCACTTAAACATCTCCAGCAAGAGTGGTCGGAGTTCTGATTGGTCTGATGTGAAGACGGATGCCGCAATTCTACCGCGGCTCATCAAGCGAAGATTGGCCCGGACACTTTGTGCGGGCCATTTTCGTTAAGCCAATTCGGCGTCTCGCGGCCGCATCACTCGAACTTGACTAAGTCCTTAAAGATCAAGTGCCCCCAGCTCTTTCCGCGCGCGTGCACAAGCAATCCACCCTCCGAAAGTCCGCCGAGTTGGATGGGCGCGAAACCGAGCCTTTCCGCAAGCGCGCCAATCTCGTCTGCCGCAGCGACGTCGTCGCTCGCCAGGAACACGACCCTCCTGCCGCCATGGACAGCCGGATCCTGGTCAAGAACGGCGGCAGCCAGATGGTTGAAGCCCTTGACCAACCTTGCGCCAGAGAATGCCTGCCCGACGGCCTTGGAAGAAGGGTGCCCTCCCAGTTGCTCAGGGGGCACGCCGTAGGCATTGGTCACATCGACGATCGTCTTCCCCTGCCAGGTGGGGAGCGCCTTCGCGACCTCCGGGTGCTGTTCGAAACGGACAGCCAAAAAGATGATGTCCGCCTTGACGGCGTCCGCCAGTGTTTTGGCCATGACCTTAGGCCCGATCGCGGCCGCATCAGCTGCAAAGCTCTCCGGGTCCCGCGTGGTTGCAACAGATACTTCGATGCCCTTGCGGGCAAAGGCCTTGGCCAGCGCTCGGCCGATATTGCTGAAGCCGATGATTGCATAGCTCATAATGCTTTTCCTATCCTGTGTTGACGTTGGCTCAGACCTGCGCCCAACCGCCATCGACGGCGAGATCTATACCGGTGATGTAGGAGCTTTCATCGGAGGCGAGGAAGGTGAGGGCGGCTGCGATTTCCTCTGGCTTGCCCCTGCGACCCATTGGGATCTGAGACGCAAACTGGGCGACTGCCTCCTCGGCTTGCTCTGCGGTGAGGCCGGCCGTTGTCGCCAAGGCGGGAGTCTCGATCGCGCCAGGGCTCATCGTATTGACGCGGATATTGCGATCCTTCAGCTCCAGGGTCCAGGACCGCGAGAAGCTGCGAACAGCCGCCTTGCTTGCTGCGTAGGCGCTGAACGCTGGCAGCCCCATCACGTTCGAGACCGAAGAGTTCAGGATAATCGATCCGCCGTCCTTGAAGAGAGGAAGGGCCTTTTGTACGGTAAAAAACAGCCCCTTAACATTCACATCAAAGGTCTGGTCAAAATGAGCCTCAGTAGCTGCCGCGAGTGGTGCGACCGTGCCTGCGCCCGCGTTTGCGAAGAGAATGTTGATGTGACCATGTTTCTCCTTCACGATGGCGTAGAGCCGGTCCAGATCTTCCAAGCGCGAGACGTCGCCCACGACCGTCGTCACGTTTTTCCCGATAAAGGCGGCGGCCTCTTGTAAGGCTTTCTCGCGTCGCCCGATAATCACGACCTGCGCACCTTCCTCCACGAAACGCTTGGCTGTGGCCAAGCCGATCCCGCTGCTTCCGCCCGTGATGACTGCGATTTTACCTTCGAGTGCATTCATAATCTTTTGTCCTTCGTTGTGTGTGAGATAGGCACGGAACCGCGCCGGGGTCAGATTTGCGCCAGGCCGCCGTCGGCGGCGACCTCGCTAGCGGTCATGAAGCTGCTGTCCGAGGAAGCGAGAAAGGCAGCCACCGCTCCGATCTCAGCCGGATCGGCCATGCGCTGGAGTGGTGTCATCGCGCCGTAGGCCTTCTGGCCCTCCTCCCCAAGCGCTTCCTTGGCAAGTTCGGTCGCCGTCGCGCCGGGCGACAGCACGTTTATGCGGATACCGGTGCCCTTCAGGTCCTCGGCCCAGGTCCGCGCGAGATTGCGCACCGCTGCCTTGCTCGCGCTGTAGGCGCTGAATGCGGGGGCGCCCGTGGTGCCGGCGCTCGATCCGGTCAGGATGATCGAACCGCCGTCGCTCATCAGCGGTAGCGCCTTCTGGACCGTGAAGATCGTGCCCTTCACATTGGTGTCGAAGGTTTCGTCGATATGCTCGGCGGTGATCTGGCCGAGAGGAAGCGGGCTTCCTGTTCCAGCATTGGCGAACACGATGTCGAGGGTTCCGCGCTCGGCCTTCACCGCCGCATAGAGCCGGTCGAGATCGGATTCATCGGAAACCGAGCCCTTCACCGCGCGGGCGTTGGGCCCAAGCTCGGCCACAGCCGCATCGAGTGCTTGCTGCCGACGGCCATAAATGAAGACGAAGGCACCCTCTTCGATAAAGCGCCTCGCGGCGGCAAGGCCGATACCGGTGGCGCCGCCAGTGATCACGGCGGTCTTACCCTCAAGCTTTCCCATGACTTTTCCTTTGTCGCGTCGGAGAGCGCCTGTTGCCATCTGCGCAGACGGACGCTACCTCAATGGATCACTGATCCGTTTAGCAAGGTAGTCCATGCGAGCCGACGCAGAAAAAAATCGCAGCCAAATTCTCGCCGTCGCGCGTGACGTTGTCGCCGAGCATGGTGTGGACGCGTCGATGCGTGACATTGCCCGCCGGGCGGGCGTCGGGTTGGCCACGCTGCTCCGTCATTTCCCGACGCGAGAGGCGTTGTTCGAAGCGCTGCTGTGTACTCATCTGGACGCACTGACGCGGAGCGCAGCCGAACTCGAACGGTCGACTTCGGCCGACGAAGCACTTCTCTCCTGGTTTCGAAAATTGGTGGAATTCACCCAAAGCTCTAGGGGCGTTGTCGCCATGATGGCGGCCGCCCACACAAACCCCGACTCCGCTCTTTATGCTTCGTGCGCAGCGGTGCACTCGGCAGGCGCGCGACTATTGCTTCGTGCTCAGGACGAGGGAACAGCGCGCGCCGATATGAATGGGGACGACCTGTTCGCTCTGATAACGGCTCTCGGCTGGGCGGCCGACCAACCCTCATTCGCGCCACGGGCGGACCATCTCGTCCACCTTATTACAAGCGCCATCCTGACAAGTCGGCCTGGCGATGATGGCAAGAAGGGAATGACTTAAATTAGATCGGTATCCGAGGGCAGCAATGCGTCCCCATTCGGCCGAAAAGCCCGCAATGGCTCTTTCCCAAAAGCCGACGCTACCATGTTAACCGTCGGCGGTATCAATGCGCCGATATTGAGGAAACTCGAGCGGACGGCTTTTGCAACAACAGCGTCGCCGGTCTATTCCCTTCAAGAGCCTTCGAAAACTACTCGGCGTTAGTCACAGGAGCGGAGCCAACACCCGGTGCTTGGCGCTTGGCGAATGCGCGCAAAAAGGTCTTCGTTGCCTCTCTTGCCATACGGTCGACTTCTTCCTCTGGAGTTTGACGGCCGATCTGTTGGTTGATCCGCAGATCTGTTGCGAGCAGCGCCATATACTGGCGCGCGGCAAGTGCCGGATCCTCTATGTCGAGATGACCAGCGAGCGCGAGCTGCGCCAGGCGAGCCGCGATGGCTGGGTATTTCTTGCCTGGTCCGTATTCCTTCCAGGTCTCGAACAATTCGGGAAATCTGCCGCCCTCGGTCTCGACGAGCTTGCGTAGCCAGCGGCCATTCGGATCGCAGACAGCCTTGCGCAGGAGCAACGCTGAAAATTCCGTCAGTTCCTTTTCGAGATCGATAGGCGCCACGGGAAATGTGTCCAACACCCGAAAGAAGTCGGCGCTCGACTTCTCGGTGATCTCCGCAACCACAACCTTGAACAGATTATCCTTGTCGCCGAGTTGATTGTACACCGTCTGACGGGACACGCCGGCTCGTGCTGCGATGGCATCGATGCTCGCCGCTGCAAACCCGTCCTCGGCAAAAACGTCTGCGGCCGCGTTGAGGATTGCCTGCCGTTTGCTGGTGGCGGGCGGACTCTCTGTCTCAGAAGAAACCGCTGCGGGCGAAGTTTTCATGACACCACCATATAGCACTTGACCAATTGGACAATACTGTCCAAAATATTTTACAGGAATGACGGGCCATGCGTTGGAACCATCGCCGTCTTTCCGCTGTCCCATCTATAAGCGCCCACTCAATCCCCGTCACATGCTTTTTGTATGAGACTTTGTTTCGTCCGGGGAATGGTGTGCGGGAAAGGTTTCTTCCGTGCAGAGCAAGGATTCCGTTTCATCCCTCGGGGCCGGCGGCTCCCACCATGCCATCGTCCTTGGCATTCTTTCAGCCGTGGGTCTCTTTGCCCTCGACATGTATTTACCTGCGTTGCCGACGATCAGTCTGGATCTTCGCGCCGACACCCATGCAGTTCAGGCAAGCCTGATCTCCTTCTTTGCCGCCATGGCCGTGTCGCAGATTGTCTATGGTCCACTGTCGGACATGTTTGGCCGCAAGCGGCCTCTGTATGTCGGTCTGGTGCTCTATATCATCGGCGCGATCGGTTGCGCGCTTTCGACCGATATTGGCTGGCTGGTCGCCTTCCGCTTCATTCAGGGCACAGGCGCCTGTGCCGGCGTCGTGATTGCCCGCGCCATCGTGCGCGACCTGCATACGGGGGCGGCCGCCGCGCAACTGATGTCGCGGCTTATGCTGGTCTTCAGTATCTCACCGATTCTGGCTCCGCTCGCGGGCAGCATCGTGACAATGTTCGGAAACTGGCGACTGATCTTTTGGGTCATGGTCTTCGCCGGCGTTGTCGGCTTCGTCGCGGGCCGCTTTTTCCTCGAGGAAACCCGGCCGGTTGCGGCTCGCAGTGAAAGCAGCCTCGGCGGGGCATTGAAGGCCTATGGAACACTCCTTAAGGACCCGTACTATCTCGGTCTGGTGCTGATGGCCTCCTTCGGCATGTCGAGCTACATGATCTATGTCGCCAACTCCTCCTTCGTACTCATCGGCCATTATGGGCTCTCTCCGAGCTTTTACAGCATGGTGTTTTCGGTGAATGCCGTTGGCTTCATCGGCATGTCGCAGATGAACGGCTGGCTTGCCCGCCGGATCGGTCTGCGCAAGGTGATCCGCGGTGCGGTTTCTGGTTATGCGCTGACGATGTTGGCGCTGGCTGTCGTGATGGCCGGTGGCGTCGACCGCCTCGACATTATGGCGGCCTTCCTGTTTGCGGGTTACGCTTTCCTTGGAATGATCGTGCCGAATGCTGCGGTACTGGCGCTTGAACACCATGGCCGCATCGCTGGCACGGCCTCGGCGATGATGGGGACGGTCCAGTTCATGACATCGGCGCTGGTGGTTGGCATCGGCGGTATGTTTATGGACGGTACGGCGAGACCGATGGTGGTCGTCATCGCTATCTGCTCGGCCATCGTGCTTCTCCTTTCGATCGCAGTGCTGAAGAGCAGGCATGTGGTGGCAGCTGAATAGATCTTGCTGCCATCGATTGCAGCGGCCTATGTAGGCCGCTCGCACCAAGGCTTCTTCAGCGCGAGCGAAGTGCGCCTTCGGAACGGCTCCGAGATCTTAGGATCGCGGAACTACGAGCCTACATCTCTTTTTCCCACCAGCCGCGGGTGTCCACGTCAGTGGCACCTGCAAGAGCCTCCAGCTCCGCAATGTCGGCGTCGGTAAGGGTGATGCTGCCGGCTCGGACCAGACCATCGACATGATGGGGCTTGGTGACGCCGATGATCGGCGTCGTGCCCTTGGCGATGGCCCATGCCGTCGCGACATCGGGCGCTGCCGCATCGTGCTTCTCTCCGATCGATGCGAGCTTGTCCGTCAGCGCCTTCAGCTGAGGCAGCATGCCATTGTAAGCCTCCCCCCGTCTGCTTCCTTTAGGCAGCAGGTTCTCCGGACTGTACTTGCCGGTCAGGGCGCCCTGCTCAAGCACCATGTAGGCGAAGAACGGAATACCTCGGTTGCGGCAGTAATCCAGAATGCCAGCTTGCTCGGAGCTGCGGTAGAGGAGACTATAGTGGTTCTGAATGGCATCGACCTGGAATCCGGCTTCCCCGAGGATCTGGTTGGCGAGCTCGATTTCGCTCAGGTTGTGATTCGAAACACCGACATGTTTGACCTTTCCACTCTTCAGCAACGGTATCAGGCGCGGGGTCCACCGCGCCACATCGGCTGGATTGTGAATCCAGTAGAGGTCGATGTAGTCGGTGCCGAGGCGCGCCAGGCTTTGTTCCAGCATGTCCGCCACCGGATCATCACTGGTCCCTGCCGCTTGCGGGGTGAACTTCGTGGAGAGCTGGTAGTCGCTGCGAGCGTAGCGCTCCAGTATCTTCCCGAGCGTGGTCTCTGAACGGCCCATGCCGTATACCATGGCGGTATCCCACAGGGTAAAGCCGGCCGCATGCGCCTTTTCCGCGACCTCTTCGAGGCCAACCTGAGTGAGGCGGCTGCCAAAGTAGCCGTCGCCAGCCTCGCCGCTGTCGCCCCAGGCCCAGGTGCCTAGTACGACCTTGGGGGTCTTCAGATTATCGATTGTCATGTTTGCTCCATACTTGTTCTGCAGCCAGGTTCGCAGTGACTCAGGCGCTGCAGACACTATGATGGGTGGCGACGCTGAACCGTTAGCCCGATGCGCCGGGATTACTGCCCAATCCTCCAGAAACGCGCGGGTTTCGCCTTGCCGCCTTCCTGCTCGCATGCGATGGTCCGCTTCATGGAAACATTGTCTGAAATCGCTGCGGTGATTGCCCGGCACGTCTCGAAGGATGGCTTCCACGCGACCCCCATCGAACGTGTGACGCTTGCTCGATCCTCCACGGTGACGATGCCGATGCCGAACGTATACCGGCCGCAACTATGCCTTGTCGCACAAGGGCAAAAGGAGGTCACCCTGGGCGAGCGCGTGTTCAGATATGCTCCGGGCCGCTATGGGATCGTGACCTACGATCTGCCGGTGACGGGCCAGGTGGTCGAGGCGACACCTGACAAGCCCTATCTCTGCCTGTTCCTCGATTTCGATCCAGTCATGCTGGGACAGCTGGCGTTGCACGTGTCGCCGCCACCGGGAGCGCCCGCTCGGCCCATAGGCAAGACGGTGTCCGACGCCGGCGCCAATCTGCTCGATGCGGTGCTGCGCCTGCTGCTTCTGCTCGACGATCCGGCAGCGTTGCCCGTACTCGGGCCGTTGACCGAGCAGGAAATTCTCTATCGCCTGCTCGCCGGTCCGGATGGTGCCAGGATGCGCCAGATCACCTCCAGCCAGGGGCGGGTTGCACAGGTCGGCCGCGCAATCGCGTGGATCGGGCAGAACTTCCGGGAACGGTTCAGCATTGAGCAGCTTGCTGCGGAAGTCGGCATGAGTCCGTCGAGCCTGCACGAGCATTTTCGCGCCGTGACGGCGATGACGCCGCTGCAATTCCAGAAGCAGCTAAGGCTTCAGGACGCGCGCAGCCTGATGCTGGTCGATGACATCGACGCCACGACTGCCGCCTTCCGCGTGGGTTACGAAAGCCCGTCGCAGTTCACTCGCGAATATCGGCGCCACTTTGGAGAACCGCCGGCGCGCGACATAGCCCGCTTGCGCGCCTCGCCGGGCTTGGTAGGGGTAGCTTGATTTCAGCTTACCGGCGAGTGTCTCTGCTTCTACTGCCTTGATTTGCTTGCACAATCTAAGATTTATGCGTAGCACGACCGGCACCTAAATTTATGATGCGACGAGCCACATATAAGCTGCAGCCGTCCAGGAGAAGCCAAGGCCGCCGCAGCCCTCTCCGGTGACCGGGTCGAAATATTCGGCAAAACCCTCCGCCTCGATCGCCGAGATGGTCGACTTGCGCAGCTTCTCGGCATCGTCGGCCCGGCCGTTGCGCTTCAGGCCGTCGATCAGCAGCCAGTTGATGATCGCCCAGGCCGGGCCGCGCCAGTAGCGTTTCGGCTCCCAGCTGGCGACGCCGGGCTTTACTGTCGGGAAGGCGACTTTCATCCCCTTGGACCATGCCTTCATTTCATCGACGAGAGCGCCGACGACCGCCTGGTCGAGATCGAGCGACAGAAGCGGGATGAAGCCCGCCTGTGTCGGAGCCTCGATATCCCAGCCCGAAACGAGATCGCGGGATACGAAACGTGACAGATTGGGTCGCCACTGGGCGAGGATCGCGTTACGAGTTTTTTCATTGAGCGCGGCGATTTCGGACGCGTCTTCCATGCGGCCGAATTCGTGGGCGAGCGCTTCGAGGTCTTCGCCGGCCTTGAGCAGGATCGCGGTGGTCTGGATCTCGGCGACCTTGAAGGCGGCCTTCGCCCACTGTCTGGCCGGCTCCCAGTCGCAGGCGGCATAGGTATCAACCAGGTGGATGAAGCGCTGATAGTCCTCGTTGCGGGGGCGCATCAAAGCGTTCACATGGCCGGTATCCTTGCGCACGACCGGCGTGTCGGTAGTGGTGGGAACGCGCGCGAGCGCGAGGTCCCATGCGGGAGAATTGTCGCTGCCGCTTTCCCAGGGATGAAGCAGGGCAACGAGGCCGGTCCCCTCAGGGTCGCGAGCCGCATACCACCAGCGATGCCATTTCAGGGCCGCCTCATAGAGCGGCAGGGTGCGGGTCTTGTCGCCGGTGGCTTCGTGCAGCTTGCGGAGCGCGATGGCAAAAACGGGTGGCTGGGTGATGCCGGAGGTCGGGATCGTATGGCGGGTGCGCCAGACGCTCGGGCCCGGAAAATAGGTATCACTCGGCTGGTGGAAGACGATATGCGGGATCATTCCGTCCGTCCACTGGCCCTCGATCAGCCGCTCCAGTTCGCGATAGGCGCGGTCCGTATCGTAGAGCACGAAGCCCATGGCGACAAAGGCGGAATCCCAGTTCCATTGGAAGGGATAGAGCCGGTCCGTCGGAACCGTATAGCCGCCGCGGTCGTTGGCGACGAGAATACGCTTGGCTTGATCGATATGCAGGTTCATGTAGGTACTCCGGTATCGGGGAGGGACGCCCCCTAGGCCATCACGGCCGGAAAGGATTTGCCGCTTTCGGGCGAAAGCCAGGTGATGCGCTTGCGATCGAGCTTCAGGCCGATCGTATCGCCGCTCCCAACGGTTTCGGAGGCAGGCAGAATGACGCGGACGGGCTGATCGTGGATCGAGCCGGTCAGGAGCAGGTGCGAGCCCATCGGTTCGGCGACCCGCACTTTCATTTCGAGGCCCTCGGGCAGGCCCGCAAGCTCGACCGCCTCGCCGCGCAGGCCGAGGATGATCTCCTTGCCGGCTTCCTGCGGTGCATTCAGTTGCTCGATACCGGCAGAGACCTGGCCGTTCAGGACGGGTACCTTGATGAAGTTCATCGGCGGATTGCCGATGAACCCGCCGACGAAGCGCGTTGCGGGATGATTGTAGACATCGACCGGCGAGCCGACCTGCTCGACGATCCCTCCGTGCATGACGGCGATGCGGTCGGAAAGGCCCATCGCCTCCGTCTGGTCATGCGTGACGTAGATTGTCGTCGTGCCGGCCGATTGCAGCACCGTCTTGAGTTCGGTACGCATTTCGAGGCGAAGCAGCGCATCGAGGTTGGACAGCGGTTCGTCCATGAGGAGTACCTTGGGCTCGACGGCAAGCGCACGGGCAACGGCGACGCGCTGGCGCTGGCCGCCCGAAAGCTTGTTCGGATAACGGTCGAGATACTGTTCGATATGCAGCAGGCCGGCGGCCTTTTCGACCTGCGCCTTGATGCGCGCCTCATCTGCCTTCTGCATGCGCAGCCCGAAGGCAACGTTTTCGTAGACCGTCATATGCGGGAAGATCGCGTAGTTTTGGAAGACCATCGCGAGCCCGCGATCCTTGGGAGCGAGCCCGAGGACCGACTTGTCGCCGATGCGGACATCGCCGCCGGATGCGGTTTCGAGACCGGCGATGATGCGCAGGAGCGTGGTCTTGCCGCAGCCGGATGGGCCGAGAAGCGAGACGAATTCACCGTCGTTGATCGTCAGCGAGACCTCTTTCAGGGCCTGGAATGCCCCGAAACTCTTGCGGACACGGTCGATGACAATATTGGCCATGGAATTGGTCCCGTTATTTGGAGGAAATGCCCCAGATCGCGAAAAGGTAGCGCCTGACCGCGAAGATGAAGACAACCGAGGGAAGGATGAGCATCAGGCCGCCGGCGAAGCGATAATGCATCGGGCTTTCGGAAAGCACCGTCAGCAGATAGGCCGTCAGCGTGCGGTTGCGCACCGTCAGCACCGAGGCGGCGAAGACTTCGTTCCACGAGATGACGAACGCAAAGACGGCCGTTGCGACGATGCCCGGCAAGGCGAGCGGCGCAACGACCTTGAAAAAGGCCTGGATGCGGGTGCAGCCGAAAACCCATGCGGCTTCTTCCAGCTCTTTCGGGACGCCAAGGAAAATGCCCTGGGTCACTAGAGCCGCGAAGGGGAGCGCCAGGACCGTATGGATCAGGCCGACGCCGACGATCGTATCGTAAAGGCCGAGCCGGATGAAGGAGACGGTGAGCGGCAGCGCCAGGATCGCCAGCGGGAAGGCACGCGTCAGCAGGACCAGCAGCCGGTAGCTGTCCTTGCCCGGAAAATTGTAGCGGGCGAGCGCATAGCCCGCGGGCGCCCCGAGCAGGATGGAGAGGGCTACCGTGATGCCTGCGGCGCCCAGCGAATTGAGGAAGGAGCGGACGACCCCTTCCGTCTGCAGGAAGAGGATGAAGGGTTCGAGCGAGATGCCGGTCGGCAGGCCGGTCTTCGGCCAGATGTAGACGCCCTGTCGCCCGCCGAGTGCGCCTAGCGCCACGAGATAGATCGGCACCAAAACCCAGGCGCAAAGCGCGGTGATACCGCTCCAGAGCAACCAGCGGCGCGATGAAACGAAGCTTGCGGGATTGGCGGCTGCTGCTTCGGAACTAATGGCTTGCATGTTCATGGCAGGCGCTCCGGATCGACCTTGAAGGCCTTGAGATAGACGAGGGTTGCGGCGAGCGAGATGAGCATGATCAGAACCGCATAGGCGGCCGCGACGCTGTAATTCTGGTTCTGGTTCTGCCAGTTGTAAGCTTCGCCCACGAGAACCGGAAAATTACGGCCGCCCAGTGCATATACGACTGCGAAGACCTCGAAGGCGAGCACGGTGCGCAGGATGAGGGCCGATTGCAGCGCCGGGCGGATCAACGGCAGGGTTATTTTCCAGAAGCGCGTCCAGGGACCGGCCCCGAAGATTTCGGCGGCTTCCTTGAACTCCTTCGGCACCTGGTTGAGGCCGGCGACGATGATGACCATGACGATCGCCGTGCCGCGCCAGATCTCCGCCACCGCGATGGCGATGAAAAGCGCAACCGGCGTCTGGTAGGAGAGCCAACTCGCCTGGCGGCTGATCACGCCGAGGCTGAAGAGCAGCGAGTTGAAATAACCGGTATTCTGAAGGATCGACAGCCAGACGAGGCCGGCTGCGAGATCCGAAATGCCGAGCGGGATCGTCCAAATCCACAGAATCGTCTCCCGCCCGCGACCGATCTTGGCGACCATCGTGCCCATGGCGAGCGCGATGGCGATCTGGACTGGTACGACCACGATCGTCAGCAGGAACGTGTTGCGCACCGAATGGGTGAAATTGATGTCCGTCGCCATGCGCTGCATGTTTGCAAGCGACGGTGCACCATCATCCGAGACCGCCAGCCAGATCGTCTGCACCAGCGGCACGATGAAAAGCAGGCCGAGGAAAACGAGGGATGGCAGGATCAGCAGATAGGGGGTCCAGGGTCGGTTTTGGGTCATGGGCTCCCGCCTCGAAAAGCAGGGTTGCAGAAAGAATGTCCGGGCATTCGCGCCCAGGCACTCCAGGGAGGATTATTGAACCGGGCAGGCGCCGTCGCTCTTGGCATCCGGTGCCCAGCAGGGAGCCTTGGTATCGGTCATCAGCTTGGCCATGACGGCGCCCTGCTTGGCCAGCACGTCGCCGACGGGTTGGTTTTGCAGCACGATCAGCTGGAAGCTGTCCATATAGACCTTGTTGAACTCGCCGCCTTTGTCGCCGAGGCCGACTGGAAGAAGCGAGATCACGGCATCCTTGGCCGCCTGGGTCTTGGTGACGGCACCGGCGAGAAGTGCGACGCCCTTGTCGAGATCCGGCGGCAGCTGGACGTTCAGCGTCGGGAAGAAGCCGACCTTGGACGCGGTGAGCAGCTGGATCTTCTGGGTCGTCAGTGTCTCGATGATCTTCATCGCGCCCGCCGCATCCGGGGCACCCTTCGGGATCGAAAGGCCCGCGAGAACGGGCATGTATCCGCGGCCCTTGGGGCCGGCCGGAGACGGGAATACGACATAGTCGTCCGGCGAGGCGGAAATGGCATTCTTCAGTCGGGCGACATGGTCCCAGGCGACCATGACTTCACCCGCGGCCAGCGGCTCCTGCATGAAGTCGTAATTGGTCGAGTTGGGATTTACATAGGCCCAGAGGGCTTTGAGTTTCTCCCAGCCTGCAGCGGCATCGGCGTTCTTGAAGGTGCGCACTACGCCGCCGGTGAAGGACGGGTAGAAATAACCCTGGAAGTAACGTGCCATCAGGCCCTTGGGACCGGCCGGGAAGCCGATCTGCGGCTGGCCCGTCGCCTGCTGCATGTTCTTGCCCCACTCGATCAGCTGATCGTAGGTGATGGCGTTGATATCGGCGCCCTTCGGCAGGTATTGCAGGGCTTCCTTCTTGGCGGCCATGACATAGGTTGCCTGCATCCACGGAATGTATTGCTGGGTGGATTTGCCGAGCTTGCCGAGATCGAGGAGCGATTGCGGCATGCCGCCGCCGGCGAGCTTCTTAGCGAGGTCATCAAGCGGTTCGAGCTGATCCTTGTCGGCAAGTGGCGAAAGCTCACCGTGCAGCGCGCCGACCAGGCTGACGGTGTGCTTACCGGCCTTGGCCTCTGCTTCCATGCGTACGGCGAACTGCGGCGGTTCTTCGACCACATAATCCACCTTGCCGGCATCCTTCAGCAGATCCTGCCGCACGACGGTCGCCTCTTCGATCGGGCGAAGCTGGGTGGATACAAAAACCGTCTGGGCAAGTACCGGCGAAGCAAAGGCCAGCACAGTGGAAGCCAGAATTCCGAATGACGTGATGCGTTTCATATTCTCTCCTCCTTCATTGTTTTTATCTGTGATGCGCTGTGTCGGATCATGCCGCCTTCATCGGACGGCGATGGCTGTCGCGATCGATGAATTCGATCGCGTGAAGCTCCTGCAGTTCCTCCGCAGGCTCGCCGGCGATTGCCCGCAACAGCAGCGAGGCGAAGCTCGCGCCGAGGTTTTCGCCGGTCATGCGCATGGTCGAGAGGGAAGGGCTGGTGAAAGCGCCCGTCGGCAGGTCGTCGTGACCGACAATGCTGATCGCTTCGCCGCCGTCGATCTCGCGTAGCGCTCTGAGCGCTCCGATCGCCATTTCGTCCGTGGAGCAGACGAGCGCGGTGGGACGCGAAGGCTGCCGGAGCAATTCCAGTGCGGCGAGATAACCGCCCTGTTCCGTCGGCGCGCCTTCGGCGCAGAGATCGGCATCCAGACCTGCCTCGTCCATCGCGGCCTTCCAGCCCGTGCAGCGCACATGGGCGAAGTAATAGTCCTGTGGCCCGGCAATATGGCCGATGCGGCGGTGGCCGGCGGCCTGAAAACGGGCCGTTGCCGCGTGGAACCCGGCAAAACCGTCGCCGTCGATATAGGGATGCGGCACAAGGCTTTCGGTGCGGCCGTTGGTGACGAAGGGAATGCCGCGCGACTGGAGAAATTCGACGCGTTCGTCCTGCCGCCTGGTTCGGACGAGAAGCATGGCGTCGACGCGGCGGCCATCAGCGAAACGACGGCAGATGTCGAGTTCGCTTTCACCGCGTGGCACAGGCGCGATGACCAGGTTGAGACCCGCACTCGCAAGATGTTCGGCACAGCTGGAGAGCATGTCGAGGAAATGCGGCGGACCGATATGACCGGGGTCGCTCGGCAGCGTGATGGCAACCAGTTCCGCACGTTGTTTTCTGAGCCTGCGCGCCGATGCGTTCGGGCGGTAGCCAACCACGTCTGCAGCCTCTCTCACCCGCTTCCGGGTTGCTGCAGAGACATCGTCGTAACCGTCGAGTGCACGGGAAACCGTTGTGATCGACAGTCCGAGCGACTGCGCGAGTTGCTTGAGATTTGCCAAGATCATCCTCCAGAACGGCACAAAGGATTCTCCAAAACGTTTTGGTAGTCAAGTCAAAACGTTTTGGATATCCTTCATGCACGGCCGCTATGATCATTCGAGAGTTAGGAGCTGCCCGATACATCCGCCGTTGGGAAAAGGAACGGCGCAGGCACCTGGTGTCGCATGAGCAGGCGTCTGAAACGCCTTGGCGCAATCGGCTTCGCCGGGCGCAATATCGGCAATCCGGGCATATGCCCTAGGGTGGTCCGCAAGCAGACGCAGCCAACAGCCTTCCTCGCCGAATACCACGCTCTGCATCTTGATGCCCGGACCGGGCGACCATTTCGATTTTGGTCGCATGCCAGCCCATAGCGGCGTCACTACTAGTGATCTCTTAACCACGCAAAGTGAGCAAGACCCCGATTAAATGGCAGACGCCAAGTGTTTCCAGGGGAGTTTGGCCGACACGCTGGCAGACGTCGGTCATAGGGACTGACTTCCGAACCGCGCCCTCCGGAACAAAGCTTTCGCATGGCCGTTCGTTCTTTTGATGAACGGAAAAGGAAAGGCCAAGCCCCAGTGGCAATCAATCCAGGTAGACGGACACACGGGAATGCAAGGCCAATCACATCGCTAATCGACGCTACACCCGAAGGTAAAGGAGGAATAACTCATGGATCATAGCAACCACATACGACTAACCGAAGAGGAACTCACGCAGGCTAATCTGGAAGGCGCATCGATCTATGGTACTGATGATCACAAGGTTGGCACGGTTGACCACGTGCATGGAGCCGGCACCAGCAGCAGCGTCGTGATCGACGTTGGCGGTTTCCTTGGTATCGGCGCAAAGCCGGTGTCCGTTCGAGTGACCGATCTCGATTTCATGCGCGACGAAAGCGGCGAGGTCCATGGGGTGACTTCCTGGACAAAGGACCAGCTGAAGGCAATGCCCGAACATCGCGATTAGGCACTAGAAAGGAGCTTTCGCATGTGCGACGGGCTCCCGCTTCTAACCGAGATGTCCATACGTGAGAGGTATCGAAGCCCACTGTTGTGGACGCCGGACTGGTTTCGGCGCCCTTCATTACCGTCGACGACACCGGTGCCGGCCGTATCAGGCGCAACGCCTAAGCCGTATCCATCATTTGGTAGATCCCATCTGCGGAGCTTGCAGAAAATTGCGCGTCCCCTTGGGTTGGCTAGACCAGAAAGGTTCCAAGCCGTGTCGGGAAATACTTAGAACGGTTCAGCTTTTCGCGGAATCCCTGAACCGCTCTATCTCCTTGTTTTCACGCAATTCCGGACGGAAAACCGCTGCGCACTTTTTCCTGGAACTCTACGCATGCAGCCAAGCGTGAAAAAAGGTAGGGATGCCGACAATAGCCAGCCGGTGATGACCCGTGGTCGGCTAGTGCTTATTTTGACCTCCGACATTGCGCGCCAGAAAGGAATGGATCTGAGCGATGACGGCCGCACCCTCACCGACGGCGGCGGCGACCCGCTTGGTGGAGCCGGCGCGTACGTCTCCGACGGCAAAAATGCCAGGGCAACTCGTCTCCAGCGGCAGTCGCTCGCCATCACTGATGAGCTCTCCTGTGAGAACGAAGCCCTTTCCATCAGTCGCGACACAGCCATCGAGCCAGCCGGTATAGGGATCGGCGCCGATAAACAGAAAGAGGTGGCGCGAGGCACATTCCTCGGTCTCTCCGGTTCGAACATTACGGAAGGTGGCACCGGTCAGACCTGTCTCTCGATCACCATGCAAGTCCACAATCTCGATACCCACATGGAGTTCGACATTGGGCAATGCCGCTATCCGGTCGATCAGATATTGGGACATGGTTTGCTCGAGCGGCCGCCGGACCACGAGGTGCAGGCGGCTTACCTGCGGTGCGAGGTAAGCAACGGCCTGGCCGGCTGAGTTTCCGCCGCCGACCAGAGTGATTTCCTCTCCGGCGCAAAGGCGAGCCTCAATCGGGGATGCCCAGTAGGAGACGCCGGCCCCCTCCAGTTCTTCGACATTGGCAATATCGGGCCGCCGGTAGCGCGCTCCTGACGCGATCACGATGGAACGCGCCCGTGCAGTATATCCGTTGCTAAGTTCAAGGGAGAATGGAGCCGCCGAATCGGTTCCATGACAGCGAAGCTTTCCGACGGTCAGCGGGATCGCAAGCTCGGCACCGAATTTCGCCGCCTGATTAAAGGCCCGACCTGCAAGAGCCTGTCCCGAGATACCGGTCGGAAAGCCAAGATAATTTTCGATCCGGGCGGATGCACCCGCCTGGCCGCCGAAGGCCCGCGAATCGACAACGAGAACAGACAATCCCTCAGATGCCCCATAAACGGCAGTGGCCAGCCCAGCCGGTCCGGCTCCGACAACTGCGACGTCATAGACATTCTTCGGATCGAGATCCGGCATAATGCCGAGACAAGACGCCGCATCCGCGTCGCTCGGATTTCTGAGCAGCGTTCCGTTTGGGCAGATCATCAATGGCAGATCTTCCGGTGCGATGCCCAGCCGCTCCACCAGCTCGCGCCCCTCGACCTCGCATGCTGCGATAAGGGCGTGGGGATAGCCATTCCGGGTGAGAAATCCCGATAATCTCACAATATCGGGAGCATCCCGGCGTCCGACCAGAACCGACCCCGCACCTCCGATCCGCCCTTCTTCGATCAGCGCAACGCGACGGAGTATAAAGGCGCGCATGATT
The DNA here is from genome assembly GCF_014193155.1 of Rhizobium sp. BK098. Classification (NCBI taxonomy): domain Bacteria; kingdom Pseudomonadati; phylum Pseudomonadota; class Alphaproteobacteria; order Hyphomicrobiales; family Rhizobiaceae; genus Rhizobium; species Rhizobium sp. BK098. The sequence continues at coordinate 117,941 of NZ_JACHYY010000003.1, forward strand.
GCTTCACCCACATCCGCCGACCCGATCACCAGTGCACGCAGATGCGGCGCATCGAAAGGTATAGCCAATACGCCCTTATCGCCCGCGACGACCGATGCGAGGGTTGCGTGACCAGACAATTGATTGGTCTCGCCGGTGAACTGGCCGGGACCGTAGGTGCCGATCACGGATGATCTCCCAGTCGCGCCACGCTGAATTGCATCGGCCGAGCCTTCCAGAACCAGCCAGGAAGGGACGTTGCGAGTGCCGATCTCGTAGAGCACATCACCTGGGCCGAAACGGCGCGGCTCGCCGCTCGCGAAGCGTCGCGCCGCACCGATTTGAAGAGCTGAAAGCGTTGGGTATGTTTGCTCCCACCGAGCATCGCTGATCGCCATGATGTGAACTCCGTATCGGCCTATACTTGTATGACAACATCCGGAACAGTTCGCCAGTCTACATTGCGCGCGACCAAAGCCAATTCTTTCGAGGGCCTCTGCCAGCCGATATTCATACACGTTGTTCAAGGAGCCTGCCTCAAACTCTTCGAGCTCAGCAGCCTTGAATAGGCACTTCTTTTTTTGAGCTATCTGCAAGAGCTGCCGCCGGCATATTATTGTAATTACTGTATAAGTTTCCTTCCAGAATATATATGAAAACATATTCAGTGGAATACACGCATGTTTTGGCGAATTTTAACTCGACGGTCTAAAGATATACATATTTGTGATTATGAATTACGATTTGTATTTATTAAAATATTATGATAATATACAAATAATATTGGGAGGGTGCGGTGTTTTGTTTGCGTCACGCCGTGACCGTTGTGCTGAGCGCCATGCTATTCGCACCATTGTCTTCGAAAGCCGCCGAGAAGGTCGGCCAGGCGGTGCTGATTAAAACCGAAGTTACGGGTGCTGGTGGTCCGCTCGCGGTCGACGATCCCGTTCATCGGGACGAGCAAATTCGCACCTCGATTTCGGGCCTCGGCCAGTTCACATTTCGGGACGGCACGAGACTGGCTGTCGGAGCCGGATCGTCCGTTACCATCGACAAATTCGTGTTTGATGACTCGGGCGCAGTGAAAAAGCTGACCATAAATGCGGCAAAGGGTAGCTTTCGCTGGATGAGCGGAAATTCGAACCACTCAGCCTATCAGATCGTGACGCCCGCCGGAACGATCGGCGTGCGTGGAACCGCGTTTGATTTTTATGTCGGGGCGAACGGCACGACGGCGGTCGTGCTGTTGAACGGCGCTGCGCAATTCTGTGGCGCTGGCGGCTGCAGGCAACTGAAACAGCAGTGTGATTGTGTCGTTGCGAAGCGCAACGGTCAGATCAGTGAACCTCGTCGGGTCAATCGCGACGTTCTCAAAACGCTGGGCAATCAGCGGGCTCTGCCTTTTCTGTCCGGGGATCAGCAACTTTCGGGACGAATGGGTTTTGCCGGCGGTGGATGTGGTCTGTCGACGGCGATGAGGGGCCAGCCTAACGGGATCTCTCCGCGCAGCGCTCCGGCGAATAATCCAGCACCGGCACCGCACGATACGCCGAGCGCACCCAGCCCCCAGGAATCGCCACACGCCGAGGCGCCTGCCGCACCACACGAAACTCCCAGCACGCCGGATGTCTCGAATCCGCCAAGTGCGCCCGACAAGTCAGGCAAACCGCACGAGCATGATGGCGACGAAGGCGAGCATCACGATCACCATGAACATCACGACCATCATGGCGGAGGCGATCACGGATGGGGTGATCATCAAGGAGACGACAAGGACAGCCATGGCGATGGCGGCAACCATGGCGATCACGGTGGTGGGCATCACCAGCGATAGCGCCGTGAGTTGCGCAGGATGGCTTTCAAATCAGATAGAGCATTTCCGCTTTTCCTCGAATCGCGAAAACGCTCTATCTTCTTGCTTTTACGCAGTTCCGGACGCAAGACGGCTCGGCACTTTTGCTGGAACTACTTTAGATGTCGGCTGCCTTGTCCTGCGCAGTCTCGTCGGCGAAGTGTCCGCCTCGTCGCGAAATGTGGCTGTAAAAGCCCTGCAACAGTCCTGTTGCCGCGGCTTGCGCCTTAAGTTTGGCGGCGCTGATGAGTTTGCGGCTGCTCGCTGACCGAGTTCGCAGGGCATTCACAAGCTGCCTGTGCGTAGCCTGCAATTCGGCAAATCCGGCGGATCTCGCCACGCGTTCGTCGCCGACCACCGCAAAGAGCTTAGTTCGCATACTCTTACCCTTCAGCGTCAGCGCTCCCGCTTCGAGCAGGGCGCAGTCGGGCAGCAAGCCCGCCGTCGGTTCGGATACCAGAATGTCGAAATTGATGTCCTTGCAGGCGGATTCGATACGCGCGGCAATGTTGACGGCATCGCCAACTGCCGTGTAATTGAAACGGGTCTCGGCCCCCATATTACCGACGCAGGCGAGCCCCGTATGGATGCCGATCCCTATCCCGACCCGTCGCGCGTCTCCGAAACCGAAGGCATCGTCGCCATTGAGGCGTGCGAGTGTTTCGCGCATGCCAAGAGCCGCCCGCACGGCCTTGCCGGCATGATCGGAGACATCGACGGGGGCATTCCAGAAGGCCATGATCGAGTCTCCGATAAACTTGTCGAGCGTGCCTTCATTGGCGATGACATGGTGGCTGAGCGCATCGAGCAGCGTGTTCAAAAACGCGACGACGGCGCTCGGGCTCATCTCCTCGCTAATCTGGGTAAAGTTTCGCACGTCGACGAACATGACCGTCAGCTCGCGTTCATCTCCCCCGAGACGCAGGGCATTGCGCGTATGCTCGATGCGATGGAGCAGCGATGGCGAAAGATAATGGCCGAAAGCCCGCCGCACGTCGCGCCGCTCCCGATCCGTCACGAGAAAGCGGAATGCCGTTGCAGCGAAGTGCGTGATCGATCCCGAGACGATCGGTGCCAGTGGGTCGAAGAGAAGCCCCCCATAAAGAAAGGCAGCCCAGGAGGCCACAAGGGCAAAAAAGGTAATCAGCAGGCCGCAGGCGAGGGCCGTGGCCGGATTGACGAAGGTGGTGACGATCACCAAAAGGCTGCCCAGGACGGCGATGGACAGGATTTCCAGTCCGTCTGCCCAATCCGGTCGGGAAAGGAAGCGGCCTGACAGGATCTGCTCGACGATCTGCGCGTGGATGGAGACACCCGGCACATTCTCGTCAAGGGCCGTCGTGCGGACATCTTGGAGGCCAGAAGCGGAGGTTCCGACGAAAACGATACTGCCTTCGATGGCGGCTCTCATATCGGCGGAGGCGCCTTCGGTCGCGAGTATCTTGCTTGCCGAAATATAGCGCTCCGCGGTATCGCGGCTGACATAGAGCCACAGCTCGCCCGCGGCCGTTACCGGCACGACGAAATTGCCAATCTTGACCCGGGTGAGCGTATTGGGTGTGTGCGGCGCAGCGTCAAGCACGTAGGTGGAGGCTCCCTGTGCGACGCGAAGCGCCTCAAGCGCGAGACTGGGATAAAGCTGCTTGCCGTCGCTTAGAAAAAGCGGAACCGCGCGCACCACCGCCGATGAGGCGCCCGGATTGAGGCTGATATGGCCGAGCCCTGCAGCATTGGTTTCCAATTGCGGCTGCAACGGCGTGGCGGCCTTGATCGCCGGCGGCGCACCGAAGGGAGTTTCGCCGGTATAGGCAAACCCTGCCTTGACCGGCGGCAGATAGTTTCCTTCGTTGGAGAGGCCGAAGCCCAGAACTACAGGCCTTCCCGACAGCGATTGGGAAAAAATCTCATCATTATCCGGTAGTTTGCCAAGCAGCGACGGATCGACGCCCATGACATCGCGAACGACGTTGCGCGGCGACAGACGATCCGGCTCGGCGAACAGGATATCGAAAGCGATGGCGGCCGCGCCCAGATCCGAAAGCCTGTCGACAAGCGCGGCAATCCGGTTTCTTGGCCAGGGCCATTGACCGAACTCCCGCAGCGACGCCTCGTCTATGTCGACGACCCGGACAGGCTGGTTTTCGAAGTTCCGGGGCACCAGGCGCTGATACTGGTCGAATGTCAAATCGCGGGCGAGCCTTAACAACGGAGGATCGCTTGCCCGCAGGGTCGTCAATGCCGTGACGAAGGCCAGGCCGATAACGACGCCAATTTGCTGCGCACGCGTCACCATTGTGGTGTCAGCCCCTTTGCCCTGCATCTCCGGCAATAAGTAACGGTTCGAAGAAATACAAAAATCTATCGGTCTGCTACACAGGGAATAATACGCTGCTTTGTTCCCGTGCACGATGCAATGATGAAAATATTGAAGAGATGGAGAGAAGAATTTTGCACGGCGATAGTTGAGGCAATGCCGCAGGTTAGCTAAGACTTCGCGAAATCCATCGCTTCAGCCCAGGCATGGGCCCATTCCCGGGAATCGAACATGGCTGTTCGGGCTGTCGAGACGTTTGTAAGACCGGGTCCAAATCTTAATGTCGAAAGGCAGGACTGTGCATCTTGCCTTTTACGACAAAAGCGCGATGGACCTGGCGTCGACATCGAAGCAGGCCGGCGGGGCGCTCATGGCCGCAGCCTCTTTAGTGCGAGCGAAATGCGCCGTCTAAAAGGTGATGATGCTTGGAGGAAATGGAGACATTACTTAGGTGTTGTCGCGCGGTTGGTACGAGCGCGACGATTGACTAGACCTGATGAGGCCGGCCCAACTGTTGGGCCTCGTGCCGCCGGACGACGACATTGCCTCCCAATCCTCACATAGTGCTCCGCCGCGGGAAAGCGAGCGGTTGTCTGGCGAAGAACCGCCAGACAACCGCTATCCCTTCCTGTCTTTCTTTTTTGCTTTCGGCGCTGGCGCAGGCTCCTGCGCCAAACGAAGCGCGCGAAGCCTGTCCGTCTTCTTCTGTCGAGCGGAGGCCTCATCGGCCAGGATATCCTTGGCAATCGACGTCGTCTGTTCGGACTTGGTTTGCGCTGACAATTTTTCAGGCTTGAACAGATTGTCTTTCGTCTTTGTCATGCTTCCTCCGTTTCAGCAGGCGCGTTCCAAAAGACGCTGGACGTCAGTGAGCTCGCGCCATGACTTTCTTCTTCGGCGCCGGCAGCAAGCCTTCGCGTTGTGCCTGCTTACGGGCAAGCTTCCGCGCGCGGCGGACCGCCTCGCCCTTTTCGCGAGCGCGCTTTTCGGACGGCTTTTCATAGGCGCTGCGGGCTTTCATTTCCCGAAATACGCCTTCGCGCTGCAATTTCTTTTTCAGAACGCGGAGTGCTTGATCGACGTTGTTGTCTCTGACCAGAACCTGCAAAACTTCTCCTTCTCAGCTCGCGCTGGGTTTATTTCTTGGTGCGGATTGAATTCGAGTTGATCCAGCTCGATTTCGATGTTTGCGATATCTCGGCTTGCGCCGGTGAAAGCGACGATGGTGACGCCCCGGCATCGATATCGTCCTGACGGACGCTCCGCTCGAAATTCTCACTTTGGAAGCGGACGCGATAATGGACAACGCCCTGTGACACAGGCAGCACAGACACGATGCGGCCAGCCGGCTGGGCGTTTCCGAAAATTCCAGGCTTCAGGACGATGCTGTCGCCCGGCCGGTAACGACCATTTGCCATGTCGTTCTCCGTTCGAAATGAAAAACAAAAGGCCGGGACGTATCCCGACCTTCCTCGGTCATGGTTTCAGCGCGCCAGTACATCCGTGGTCGCACAAAGCCGTGACAAACTTATGCGGCCCGAAGATTGTCAGCCGAACTCTTGCCGGATCTACGATCCTGCACGATGTCGTAAGTGATCTTCTGACCATCGTTGAGCGAACGCATGCCGGCGCGCTCTACCGCGGAGATATGGACGAAAACGTCCGTGCTGCCATCATCAGGCTGAATGAAGCCGAAGCCCTTGGTGGAGTTAAACCACTTTACTGTACCAGTGTTCATAACGATTTCCTTTCATAGCAATCGTTGTTTGCCCCGCGATACCTTGCGGGATTAGATCGATTATTTGAGAGGAAATCCGGCGAGGGCACAGAGGCTCCTCGACGATGTCGCAAGCAATGGTCGATAGACCTTATATAGGTTAAATTGAAATATTGGCAACAGAGGCTGCGGAAGACAAGGTTTTCGGCAGGTCGCGATGCTTGTCGAACCGCCGCTGCCATCGGGTCGAAGTGATGCATGATTTCACGATCATCGGCAGGCGCTGTTGATTTGCGCTGAGAACTGACCTGGGATTGGCTTGTCTTCTCCGCGAAGGCTGCTTCATCGTCACTTTCAAAGGTTCTCTTGAGCCGGGGATACGGACCAGCTTGATCGGAAGCCTGGAGCTCGTGGTGACTCGGCGGCCGACTCGATCACCTTGGCAACCTGCGGCTCAATCGGTCCGCGGCCAATCAAGGTGACCGAGCAACGTCCCGATGTCGTTCGCCGCGTAAAGCCGTCGCGACGAGGCTCTGCATCGATGTGGTTGGACGACCGATCAGCCGACCAAGAGCGCCTCCGTCGTCGAACAACGCTCCATGCGAGGCTGCGTGTCGGCATCGGCCAGAAGCGCAGCGAGATCGGCCGGCAGGCCGGCGCGCGTCAGCACATCGCGATAGGCGGCCTCGGAAAGATCGTTGTAGACGATCGCCTTGCCCGACTGCCGCGAGACCTCCGCGGCAAGCTCGGCAAGGGTAAAGGCCTGGTTGGCTGCAAGCTCATAGGTCTTCCCGGCACGCTCATCAGTCGCCAACACCACAGCCGCGGCCTCGGCATAGTCCTGCCGCGCCGCGGACGAAAAGCGTCCGTCTTTCGCAGCGCCGACGAAGGCGCCGTGCTCAAGCGCTGCCGGTAGCGCCATGAGATGGTTCTCGGCGTACCAGCCATCCAGCTGCAGAACGGGTCAATTGAAGCTTAGATCTCATCGTTGAAAGACACCACTCGCTCAGATCTTTAACGGGCGCTCCACTGGCGCTTCCGTCACGCCAATTTGTCGGGCAGGTTTAGACGGTCCGATGCCCCTCAGATAGGCGGCGTCCCGGACGGGTGGCCGGCCGAACAAGCGTCTGTACTCACGCGTGAACTGCGTCTGGCTGTCATAGCCGACCTCGAAGCCGACTGTTCGGGCACTCGATCCGCCGGTCAGCAAGCGTTTGCGCGCCTCCTGAAGCCTGACATGCGTCCTATATTCAAGCGGCGTCATCAGTGTTGTCGCCTTGAAATGGCGATGAAGTGATGTCGCACTCATGCCTGCGAGGTCGGCAAGCAGGCCGATCGTCATAGGCTTATTGTAATGCTCCTTTATCCACGAGGTGACCCTCCCAATCTGGGCGATCCTCGTGTCCATTGTGGCGTAGTCTCTTAATGTTGCACCATGCTCACTCCGGAGAAGCCGGTAATAGAGTTCAGTCGTTGCTGGCTTGAGAAGCGCGGGCAGATCCTCCGGGTGGTTGAGAAGCAGTATGAGGCGATGAAGTGCGCCCAAGATGTCTTCTGTCTGCCGCCCTAGCGACAGACCCTCTCTGTGCGCTGCAGCGGGGCGGACCGCGACATTCGGAAGCAGTTCGGCCAGGTCCTGCCGGTTAAGTTCAAATGAGAGTGCATAATGCGGGTGGTCGCTGGAAGCGGCGGTTATCCGGGCCGAAACCGGCAAATTCACTGAAGCGACGAAGTATTGCGTGTCATCAACTTCGAACGCGCGACCGCCCAGCAAAATTTCCTTTCGGCCCTGGATCACAACGCAGAGGCGGGGAGTGTAAATGCTCTCAACAGGAAGGGTCGGTGCTTCGACCCTGAAGATCGAAAGACCAGCGATTGGGGTTTTTTGTTTCGGCGCGGCAGCGTGTCGATCAATGATCGCGACAAGCTCTTCCTTGATACTCAACCCGTTCCTCCACGATCTCCCGGCAGAGCCTCCAATATAGGCTGTGGCAGGAGATTTGGTAGGATCGTACGAAAGATTGGGTGTTTCGCCATAACGCGCCCGTTCTCCGGTTTGTATCTTTCGTCAAAGGCAACCGGTCCTGACATCGGCTCTGCAGCCATGTGCGTTAGCAAATCAGAAGGATGATCGAAAATGACGAATAAACCCGTATGGTTCATTACCGGCGCCTCGAATGGCCTCGGCTTCGAGATCGCAAAACACGTGCTTGGTCTCGGTTACCGGGTGGTCCTGACGGCAAGGAATCCCGCGCAACTGGCCGGGCTCGCCAACCAGTTCAAGAAGCAAGCGCTCGCGTTGAAAGTCGATGTCACCGACCGCTCGACGATCAGGAGCGCTATTGCCGAAACGCTCTCGACGTTCGGTCAGATCGACGTTCTCGTCAACAATGCCGGCTACGGCTATCTCGCAGCGATCGAAGAGGGAGACGAGGAAGGTGTTCGCAGCCAGTTCGGCACCAACCTCTTCGGGCTCATCGATGTTACGAAAGAAGCCCTGCCTGCCATGCGGGCGCGCAGAAGCGGTCATATTGTAAACGTCTCTTCGCTTGGCGGGCTCATGGCATTCGCGGCGACCGGTTACTACCACGCCACAAAATTTGCAGTCGAGGCCGTTTCAGAGTCTCTCGCCCAGGAGGTCGCTCCGCTCGGCATCAAGGTAACCATTGTAGAACCCGGCGCATTTCGCACCAACTGGGCTGGAAGCTCGATGGCGGAATCTCCCATCGTCATTGATGATTATGCCGAGACGGCAGGAAAGCGTCGGATATCGACGAAGGCGGTTTCCGGCAATCAGCCGGGCGATCCCGCCCGCGCCGCAGCGGCTATCCAGATGGCAGTTGAATCGAAAGCGCCTCCCCTGCGGCTCCTCTTGGGAGGCTCTGCTCTGGATCTGGCCTACAAGCGCCTTGAAACACTTCGGAAGAATTTCGACGAGTGGAGCGATGTGACCCGCAGCGCCGATTTTCCTGAGTTTCAAAGATGATACCCGTGATCACGCGTGCTTGTATTTCGGCAGGAGAAAATGACGTTCGATACCCGCTGCAGCCAGCGACCGCACGGCTGCCAGCTTGAAAGATTGTCGGCCTGTTCGCTGGAAGCGGCGATTGAGCAGGTCATGGCGAATAAGAGGCAGACTCTGATGGAAATCAGGATTGCTTCATGATGATAAATAGGGTCGGCCGTGTATCCGCGCGGACGCCCCTCTCAGAAACCGCCGAGCTCGCGAAGAGATTGGAACTATGATGATTTTCCAAGCTTCCTCCTCGGGTACTTCCGTATGTGGGCTCCGTCGCTGGTGTGGAGGCGTCCACATCGTCACTCCACTCATGACTTTGTAAGACGGAGACTTTTGAGCCAGAGCGTCGTCAGCGAATAGTGCTGACGACGTCCATGAAGCGCTTGACGCGGGCGGGCTCGACCTTGTTCCAGGTATTGCCCTCATATTTGAAATGAGTACCGATGACGACGCCGCTGGCGCAGGAGAGGATGCCGGTGACATTATCCTTGTTGACGCCCGTATTGGCGAAAACGGGAACATCCGTCACGGCTTCACAGACCTTGCGCAGGCCGGACTGATCGACCGGCTGGCCGGTCAGCGGGCCGGATACAAGGATGGCATCGGCCAGCGAGGAAAACACGGCGCTCTTTGCGCGGAGTTCGATCGGGCGCTGGTCGAGCGAATGGGCGAATTCCGCATTGATGTTGAACAGCATCTTCATGTCGGTGCGGCCGAGCCTGGCGCGCAGCCGTGCCGGCGTCGCGCAATCCGGCGCCCAGATACCCATGTCGGAGGCGAAGACGCCGGTGAAGATCTCACGCACGAAGCTTGCGCCGGTGGCGGCACCGATGGCAACGCTGGCTGTCGGATCCCAGAGATAGTTGACGCCGAAGGGAATCTTGAGCTCCGCCTTCGCAGCCTGGACGATCGCCGTCATCGCAGCAATACCTTCCGGAGGCGCCTTCAACTCGTAAGGCCGGTCATTCTCGTTGCCAAACATGATGGCATCGACACCGCCTTCCTGCAGCGCGCGAATATCTTCCATCACGTCGTCGATGAGCTTCGAGACGCCGGCTTTCGGATCATAATTCGGCGAACCGGGCAGGGCGCCGATATGCGCCATGGCGATGACGACCTTCTTCTTGTCACCAAAAAATTCAAAAACCATCGAAAGCTCCGAAATTGAGCGTTAGAGAAAGCGTGTTTTCACAAACCGGATGTTTCAGGAGGGCGAGCCGGCGACCATCACTTCGACCTTGGCAGCCTCAAGCGCTTCGGCCAGTTCGGGCGGCGGCGATGCATTGGTGATCAGCATGTCGAATTGTGAAAGCGGCGCGATGTGGACGAGCGACATGCAATCGAATTTCGATGCGTCGCAGAGAACGACCTTCTTTGTCGAGCGGCGGAGATAGACGCGCTTCATCTCCGTATCATCGAAGGAATAGTCATAAATACCATCCGACGTCAGTCCGGAAACGCCGACAAAGGCGATGTCGAACCAAAGTGCTTCGAACTGGGAAATCGCCGTCGCATTGGAAATCGACAATTCATCGTTTCTCATGCGCCCACCCGGCAGGTAGACTTCCGCCAGGCCTTCGCCAAGCTGGGTAGCGTTGCGCACGCTGTTGGTGAAGAACTTTACATGCTGCTGGCCGGCGAGCAACCGGGCAAGCAGGAACGTTGTCGTGCCGACATCCAGCGCGATGGTGCGAAGTCCGGAAGCGACCTGCGCTGCCGCTTCCGCGATCAACCGCTTCGGCAATGCGTTCTTGGCAAGACGGGCCTGAAAGGTCGGCTCGTTGAGGCGCGAGGTGGTTGCTGAAAGGCCGGGTTCGACAATTGTGGTAAGGTCGGTGCTTACTGCTCCGCCATGGGTGCGGGCAAGCCGTCCTTCCTTTTCCAGTTCGGTCAGGTCGCGCCGCACAGTCATTTCGGACACGCCGAGCTGCGCAGCAATTTCCGTGACGGATACGGCGCCCGTTTCGGCCACCGCATCTAAAATGAAGGCGCGGCGCGTGCGCGCAAGAACTTTCGTCCTTTCGATTGTCTGCGTTTCAGCGTCATGGCCTGCGGTCATTGGTCTGTCTTTCATTTAGAAAAGGCGGCTGGGTGATTGCGGCCGCATACACCCGAAGTCCAGTCCTCCCATTACATGATCAGTGCTTAACTCAGAAAGCGAACAAATTCAAACATAAATTTCGATTGATTTGTACGTTTTTGTTGCTATATGATCGACGTGTTCTTTTGGTCGGAGACATGGTTCGTGGGACATCCGAAATTTGCGGAACTCGAGGGTTTAAAGGCCATCGTCACCGGCGGGGGCAGTGGAATAGGCCGCGCAATCGCGCGGGCGCTGGCGAAACAAGGCGTCAAGATCACCATTTGCGACATCAATCTGGACGCGGCGAACACAGTCGCACAGTCGATTTCCGGCCACGCTCTGGAGATCGATGTTCGCTCACGTTCCTTCGTGGAAAAGACGTTCGAACAAGCAGCCGATATCATGGGCGGCTACGATATACTGATTGCCAATGCCGGTGTCTCCACCATGCAGCATGCGCTGGAGATCACCGACGAGGAGTGGGATTTCAACTTTGACGTCAATACACGCGGCATCTTTCTGACGAACCAGATCGCTGCGCGCCGCTTCGTGGCGCAGGGTCAGGGGGTAATTGTCAACACGGCCTCGCTTGCCGCAAAGGTCGGTGCGCCGCTGCTGGCGCATTACTCTGCCAGCAAGTTCGCCGTTCTCGGCTGGACGCAGGCGCTTGCCCGCGAATTGGCCTCGAAAGGCATCCGCGTCAATGCCGTCTGCCCGGGTTTCGTCAAGACCGGCATGCAGGAGCGCGAGATCGATTGGGAAGCCAAACTGCGCAGCGTCAGTCCTGAACGTGTCGTTGAAGACTACATCGCCCAGACGCCGCTCGGACGACTGGAGACGCCCGAGGACGTCGCCGATGTCGTCGTTTTCCTCTGCTCGGATTCCGCCCGTTTCATGACCGGCCAGGGCGTCAATGTCACTGGCGGCGTCTATATGACCTGACGGGCAAGCCGGCCGCCCAAGCCGCATCATATCGGAGAGATCATGGCATCCATCGTCTTTGAGGGAGTGGAAAAACGTTATCCGGACGGATATGCGGCAATCCAGCACCTCGATCTCACTATCGAGGATGGTGAGTTTCTGGTTCTAGTCGGCCCGAGCGGCTGCGGTAAGTCGACCGCTCTCCGAATGATTGCGGGTCTTGAGGATATCACCGGCGGTCGCCTGTTGGTTGGCGATACCGTTGCCAACGGCCTTGCACCCCGCGATCGCGATATCGCGATGGTCTTCCAGTCCTACGCGCTTTATCCGCATATGACGGTCGCCGAGAATATCGGCTTCGGCTTGTCCGTGCGCGGCGTCGGCAAGACGGAGATCGACCGCAAGGTCAGGGACACGGCCAAGCTTCTCGAACTCGATGCCTATCTCGGCCGCAAGCCAGGGCAGCTTTCAGGCGGTCAGCGACAGCGCGTGGCGATGGGCCGGGCGCTGGTGCGCGCGCCCAAGGCGTTTCTGATGGACGAACCTTTGAGCAATCTCGACGCACGGCTGCGCGGCCAGATGCGGGCCGAAATCGCCCGGCTGCAGAAGTTGAGCGGTATTACCACCGTCTACGTCACGCATGATCAGATCGAGGCCATGACCATGGGTGATCGCGTCGCCGTGATGCGCGCTGGCGCTTTGCAGCAGCTCGGCACGCCGCGTGCGCTTTACGACACGCCCGCCAATCTCTTCGTTGCCGGCTTCATCGGCACGCCGTCGATGAACTTCCTGAAAGCGACGCTGGTGGTCGGCGAGGGCGGTCTGGCTGCTGCTGCCGGTGGGTTCGGCCTGCCGGTGCCCGAGCCTGTCATTGCCAGGCGTCCGGCACTTGTGCGTCATGTCGGCAAGGAGATCATTGTCGGCGTACGGGCCGAGGCGTTGAGCGCCGCGGATACCGTCGATTCTGGTTTCGGGCGTATTGAAGGAACGATTGCCTTCATTGAGGATTTCGGTGCCACGAAACTCGTCCATCTTGATATTGGCGGGGCCGGCAAGCTGGAGGAGGTGACGGCGGAAGCCGACGAGGTTTCGCTTTCCGGCCCTCGGTTGCGTGCCTCTGTTCCGGCCACGTATGCGCTTCGCCTCGGCGAGACGCTATCCTTGTCGGTCAATCCCGCAGAACTGCATTTCTTCGACGCCGAGACCGAAAACGCGATCCGCGACTGAAAGGTTCTTCCGCCATGCCCGTATTCATCGGCATCGATATCGGCACGACCTCGACGATCGCGGTAGCGATGTCGGAGGCCGGCGAGCCACTGGCCTCGGCCTCGCGCCCCTCGCGCTTGTCCTCGCCGCATCCCGGCTTTGCCGAGGCCGATCCCGGGCAATGGTGGGCGAACACGCAGGTCGTGGTGCGGGAGATGATCGCGCGCCTGCCTGAAGGATGCGAACTTGCCGGTGTCTGCGTCACCGGAATGCTGCCGGCTGTGGTGCTGCTCGATCGCGCACGCCGCGTACTGCGCCCGAGCATCCAGCAGAGTGACGCGCGTTGTGGGGCGGAAGTCGAAGCCATGAAAGCGGCGTTGAACGAGGAGCGCTTCCTTAGCCGCACCGGCCAGGGCCTGACCCAACAATTGGTCGCCCCGAAACTGCAATGGCTGAGGGCGCATGAGCTGGATGTCTATGGCCGGATCGCCCATGTCCTCGGCTCCTATGATTTCATCAACATGCACCTGACCGGCCGTCTGACGGTCGAGCGCAACTGGGCGCTTGAAGCGGGCTTCATCGATCTTGACGATCACCGGATTGCGGACGACCTTGTGGCGTTGTCGGGGCTTCGTCCCGGCGTCCTGCCGGAGCTGGTCGCATCGCATGAGGTCATCGGCGCGGTGACGGCGGAAGCGGCGGAACTGACCGGCCTGCCGGAAGGCCTGCCTGTCTTCGGTGGAGCCGCCGACCATATCGCCTCTGCGCTAGCAGCTGGCCTGACGCAGGCCGGTGATGTCCTCCTCAAATTTGGTGGGGCAGGCGACATCATCGCCATTGCCGGCTGGCCGGAGCCCGACCGCCGGCTTTTCCTTGATTACCATCTCGTTCCCGGCCTTTATGCGCCGAACGGCTGCATGGCTTCCTCAGGCTCGCTTCTCAGGTGGCTTGCCGCCCTCATCGGTGGCTCGGAAAGCGACGATGTTTTAAAGCGGCTTGACCAAGAAGCGGCGACCGTCCCAGCTGGCGCGGACGGCGTGCGCGCACTGCCCTATTTTCTGGGCGAGAAGACACCGATTCATGACCCGTTGGCGCGCGGTACAATCACGGGCCTCAGTCTCGGTCACGCGCGCGGCCATATGTGGCGCGCGGTGCTGGAGGCGATTGCCTGCGGCTTCCGCCATCATCTCGATGTGCTTGCGGAAACCGGGCGCCCGGCAACACGGCTGATCGCCTCCGACGGGGGAAGCCGAAGCCTCGTCTGGATGCAGATCGTCGCCGATATCTGCGGTCAGCCGGTTCATGTCTTGTCCGACGCCTTCGGTTCGTCGATTGGCGCGGCCTGGGTGGCGGCGGCAGGCTCCGGCATTGCAGCATGGGACGATGCCGCGGCTTCCGTGCGTTTTGGCGCGGTGCTGCAGCCTTCGCCCGAAGGTGTTACCGCCGGTGACCGGATCTATGCCGACTACCGCGATCTCTACCGGTCGCTGAAACCCTTCTTCGAGCGTGAAGGCCAGCCATGATCAAGGCAATTGCCTGGGATGTCGACGGGACGCTGATCGACAGCGAACCGGTTCACCATAAGGCGCTGATGGCCGTCTCGGAGCGCCATGGCGTCAACATCGCGGCCGATGATACGCGTTTCATCGGGGTGGCAATGAGTGATGTCTGGACGGTGCTCGCACCGCTCTATCCGCCCGGACTTCGCCCCGAGACCTGGAACTCCGAGATTGTCGAGGCCTATATTGAGCGGACCGCGGAGTTGCAGCCGATGGCGGGTGCGCCGGAGACGGTGCTTGTGCTTGCTGCGGCGGGGCTTGCTCAATGCGCGGTTTCCAACTCGTCTCGCCGCATTGTCGAGGCCAATCTCAAGGCCATGGGGCTCGACCGCGCGATGGCCTTTGCGATCGGGCGCGAGGATGTGATGCATGGCAAGCCTGATCCCGAGCCCTATCGGCTTGCCTGCGAGCGTCTTGGCCTTGATGCTTCGCAAATGCTGGCCGTCGAGGATAGCGTCGTGGGCGCGGCGTCGGCGCGGGCGGCGGGCATGCCGGTGCTGCGCTATGGCGCGGATTTCACCGATTTCTCGGCGATCCTCGACCTCGTCGAGGAGCGGAGACTTCGCGCATGACGAATTTCTGGCCATGCAGCCCGCCTGAACGCGCAGCAAAAGCGGCGCTCGTCGTGATTGACATGCAGGTCGATTTCTGTGCGCCGGGCGGGTGGGTCGATCAATTGGGCGAAGATATTAACAATACGCGCTCTGTCATTCCGGCCGTTGCGGAGGCTCTGGCAATCGCACGGGACGCGGGCCTCGCCGTCTTCCATACCCGGGAGGGCCACAAGCCGGACCTATCGGATCTGCCCGCTAACAAGCAATGGCGTACCCGCATCCATGGGCTCGGCATCGGCGATGAAGGTGCTTCGGGGCGCATCCTCGTGCGCGGCGAACCCGGCTTCGAAATCGTTCCGGAACTTGTGCCGCTTACCGGCGAAACGGTGATCGACAAGCCGGGTAAGTCGAGTTTCCATGCGACCGATTTCGATGCGCAGCTGAAGGCTCAAGGCATCACCCATCTCATCGTCATCGGCGTCACCTCGGATTGCTGCGTGCAATCGACCTTCCGCGACGGCTTCGAGCGCGGTTACGAATGCGTCATTCTCGAAGATTGCACAGCCGCGGTCGAAACGGCTAATCACGAAGCGACGATGGATATCCTGAAAGCCTTCGGCGGGCGCTGGGGGATGGTGTCCGATCTCGCGGGCTTCCGTGCCGCCATGGAGGCGCTTCATGGCTGATAGCTTCGCCGGCATTGCCGCCACTCCCTATTCCTGGCCCTTCGATGGGCAATGGAGCGCCGCCGACAGTGCGCTTCTCATTCTGGGGTTTCAGAACGGTACGATCGCCGCACTGGGAGCGGAGCCGGAGGCCGCTGTCGCGGCAAGGTTGATCGCACGCGCCCAGGAGGCCGGCCTGCCGGTGATTGCGAGCCGGCGCGGCCGCAGCGAGGCGCTTTCCCCGGTTGCCGCGCGCCGCGCGGCCATGGGCGATCCGGTCTTTGCGCCGGGGACGCCGGAATGGGAGCTTTCAGACACGCTCGGCCTGCGGGTGGAGGCTTCGATCTTCGATCATGCGGGCGACAACGCCTTCTATTCGACCGGGCTCGATGCCTGGTTGCGACGGCGCGGCATCCGCAATCTGGTGCTGGCCGGTATTCCAACCGAAGGCCTACTGCACGCGACCCAGCGTGCTGCCAACGACATGGGTTTCGAATGCATCGCCGTTTCCGATGCTTGCAAGGGAACGACGGATGCCCGTCATGCCGGGCAATTGCGCATAACCGTCTTCGGCAACGGGCTTTTCGGCACCGTGGCGCGCTCGGATCAACTGTTCTCGTCGCTGAGGGCGCCCATCCCGACCTGAAGAGGATCGACATGTCTGATTTTCACTGGCCGGCCGAGACCGGCAGCCTCGACTTCCATACGCTGACTGCTGCCTATGCTTCAGGTCAGCTCAAGCCTTCCACGGTCGTCAATGCGATCTATGATCGGATCGAGGCGCGGGGGGAGGACCATGTTTGGATCTATCTCGTCTCCCGCGCCGATGCGCTGAGAGCGGCCGAGAAGCTGGAGAATTCCGGCTATGACGGCCGTCCTCTCTGGGGCATTCCTTTTTCGATCAAGGATTGCAACGACGTTATCGGCCTGCCGACGACCAACGCGCTGAAAGAGGGGGCCTATATCGCTGAAAGCACCGGTCAGGCCGTGACGCGCCTTTTCGACAATGGTGCGATCCTGATCGGCAAGACCAATATGGACCAGTTCGGCATCGGCCTTGTCGGCATGCGCACGCCGTATGGTGCATGCTCGTCGGTGTTCAACGATGACTATATTTCCGGCGGTTCCAGTTCCGGCTCGGGCGTTTCGGTGGCGGCCGGGCTTTCCAGCTTCTCCATCGCCAACGACGCTGCCGGCTCCGGCCGCGTGCCAGCGGGCTTCAACAATATCGTCGGGATCAAGCCGACGCCGGGCATTGTCAGTAATGCCTGCGTATCGGGCGGCGGCTGCGTGAAGACGATCGAGACCGTATCCGTCTTCGCGCTGACGGTGGAGGATGGCATGGCGGTCATGCGCATCATCACCGGATACGATCCGACCTATCCCTTTTCCAAGCCCGAGGCCGATCATGTCGCGCTCGACATGCGGTCGGCCCCGCCGAAGTTCCGCTTCGGCGTTCCAGCTGGCGCTTCGCTTCGCTTCTTCGGCGACAGCGAGGCGGAGCGGCTGTTCCAGGAAGCCATCAAACGACTGGATGCCATGGGCGGCACGGCGGTCGAGGTCGATTTCGCCGCGTTTGAGGAAACCCAGCGCATTCTCTATGAAGGCCCATGGATTTCGGAGCGCGCGCTCAGTCTCGACAAGGTGCTGGCCCAGCATGGCGACGCGATCCATCCGGTGACAAAGAAGATCCTCGAAAACAGCGGGCAATATTCATCCCTCGATACGTTCCGCGCCATTCACCGCATCGCCGAGTTGAAATGCGCGACACGCCCGATCTGGGACGACATCGAAGTGCTTCTGGTGCCGACGACGCCGACGATCTATCGCAAAAGCGAGATTCTCGCCGATCCGATCGCGCTCAATGCGCGGCTCGGCATCTATACCAATTTCGTCAATCTGATGGGCCTTTGCGGGATCGCCGTACCGAATGGTTTCCGCGCCGATGGGCTGCCCTCGGGTGTCACCTTCCTCGCCCCCGGCATGGCTGAAGCGAAAGCGGCGGCGATCGCGGCCGAATTCCACCGTCGCGCCGGTATCGGGCTTGGCATGAACCTCAATCCCTATCCGGCCTATGGCGCACCAACGGAAATTCCGGCCGGTCACCGCGAGATTGCCGTTGTCGGCGCACATCTGTCCGGCATGCCGCTCAATCATGAACTGACGGAGCGCGGCGGCGTATTCCGTGGCCAGACCCGCACGACAGGTGATTATCGGCTTTATGCGCTCACCGGCACGACACCGGCCAAGCCGGGTCTCGTTCGCGATCCAAGCGCCAAGGGGCCGGGCATCGAGGTCGAGATCTGGTCACTGCCGCTTGCAGGCTTTGCCGATTTCGTCGAGCGCATTCCGCAGCCGCTGGGGATCGGTAAGCTCGCGCTTGAGAACGGTCGCCAGGTATCCGGCTTTCTCTGCGAGACCGTAGCGTTGGACGGCGCGATCGACATTACGGCGCATGCCGGCTGGAAGAATTACCTAGCTTCGAAAGCGGCCTGAGAAAGGTTCTCGGGGGAGGGTTTCCGGTAAAAACGAAATCGCCTGAAGCGCTCTTTATGTTTTTGTTTGACTTGTTCGAAATGACGAAAGACGGCTCCGCGAGGTGACGCCTTTTTAATCGCCAATGTTTGTTCGCTCAGTTGATGCCTTTGGTCAGTCCCTGCACGAAATAGCGGTTGAGGACGAGCACGATGAGCACGATTGGCACGGTCGAGAAATGCGCCAACGCCCCGAGTGTCCCCCAGGTGATGTCCTTTGTGCCGTAGGCCGAAAGCAATGCCACCGAGATCGGCTTGGAATCGAGCCGCGTCAGGAACATGGCGAAGAGGAAATCGTTCCACGAGAAGAGCACGCAGAAAAGCGCAGAGGCGATGATGCCGGAACGCACCGCAGGCAAGGATACTTTCCAGAACGCGCCGAACTGCCCGCAGCCATCCGTCAACGCCGCTTCTTCCAGCTCCTTCGGCAGCCCGCGGAAGTAGGAAAACATCATCCAGCTCACGAAGGCGGTATTGAGCACGCAATTGATCAGGACGACGCTGAACCAGCTGCCGATGAGGCCGATATCGCGCATGAGCAGATAGAAAGGGATAAGCGCCGCGACAGCGGGGACCATGCGGATCGTCATGAAGAAATAGGCAACGCCCATGGCGGCCGGATGTGCCGAGCGGGCGAGCGCATAGCCGGCCGGAACGCCGAGTATCAGCGAAAGCAGCATCGAGCCGCCTGCAATCAAGAGGCTGGAAGTGATGAGGCTGCCGACATCGAAGATGCGCAGCGCGTTGCGGAACTGGTCCAGCGTTGGCGTGAAGAAGAGATGTGGCGGAATGGAGAATATCTCGTTCGACGGTTTGTAGGCGGTCATTGCGAGCCACAGGAAGGGCAGCAGGAAGAAGGCGAGAGTAAGCAGCAGGAAGCCGCGCCGGGCCGTACCAAAGACCATGGAGCGTGTCGTCATCGGCCGTTGGCCTTCTTGTCGAAATGGCGGATCATGAAGATGAAGCAGGCGGCGATGATCGCTACGCACAGAAGCGCGATGTTGGAAATCGCCGATGCCTTGCCGATATTGAAGAAGCTTAGGCCCTCCTTCACCGCATAGACCATGAGAGTGTTGGTGGAATTGCCCGGTCCGCCGCCGGTGGTCACGAACACGCTGTCAAAGACGCGGAAGGCGTCGATGGTGCGTAGCGTCAGCGCCAGCATGACGGCGGGGAGCATGAGTGGCAATGTAATGGAGCGGAAAGTGCGCCAGGCGGTTGCTCCGTCGACGGCGGCGGCTTCCAGGAGATCTCCTGGGAGTGCCTTTAGGCCGGCCAGTAGAATAAGCGCGACGAGCGGCGTCCATTCCCAGACGTCGATGAAGATGAGCGTGGCCAGCGCAGTCGACGGCGTGGCGAAGAGGCCGCGCGGATCGGTGATACCCCACTGGGCAAGATAATAGCCGACCATCCCGTAGTCGGCGAGCAGCAAGCCTTTGAAGATGAGGCCGACGACCAGCGGCGTAATGGTGACGGGAACAAGGATCAACGTCAGGCAGACGCGATTGAACCGGTCGTCGCGCCAGAGCGCCAGCGCGATGACAAAGCCGAAGACGAGTTCGATGGCGACAGAAAAGACGGTGAAGATCACCGTATTGGCGATGGCGCCGCGAAAATCTGCGTCTGCCAGCAGGTTGATGTAATTGTCGATGCCGACGAAATGCGTTCGCGCCGGCTTCAGGAGATTGTATTCGTAGAGGCTGTACCAGATGCCCTTTACGAGCGGGAAGACGCCGAGCGCGATCACGTAGGCGACGGCGGGGAGCGCCATGGCAAACAGGAAGAATTTTCGTCGCGTGGCAAAAGAGACCGAGGGGAAGCGCGTGGCCGCCTTGCTGTCAACGGAACTGGTCAGGTTCATCGCGTAATTCGTCATCACCGAATGGCCAATTGCTTCGCGTTTCGATCTGAGAGGAAAACGGGCCGGTGCGCAAACGGAATCTTGCCTTCAGCGTGCCGCTAAAGCCGGCCCGACCATCGCCCTCGAAATGAAAGGCCCGCTTCACGGTCTTTCGTGAAGCGGGCCTGTTCTTAGAACAGCTTGGCGGCTGCTTCCTGTGCTGCATCAAGCGCGGCCTTGGGCTCAGCCGTACCGACGAGGACAGAGTTAACGGCTGTGCCCAGCATGTCCTGGATTTCCGGATATTCCGGAATGCGCGGGCGGTAGTCGCCGTCGCCGTTCTCGAAGACTTCGTTGAGAACGGGCAGGAACGGATACTTGGCGTTCAGTTCCTTGTCGGCAATCGTGCTCTTGCGGATATAGCTGCCAGCGCCGAGCATGTTCATCTCCTTCTGGATCTTCGGACTGGTGACCCACTTGATGAAGGTCCAGGCGGCTTCTTTCTGCTTGTCCTTCGCATCGGCGTTGATGGCCATGCCCCAGCCGCCGATTCCGTAGATCTTCGGCAAACCCTTGCCGCGCGGGGCAAGCGCGACATCGACCTTACCGACTATCTTGGACGTCTTCGGATCGTAATAGCCAGGCGCGCCGACAGACCAGGTCTGCATCGTGGCGGCGATGCCCTGGCGGAAGCTTTCCTCGCGGCCGCCCCAGTCATAGTCGGCGGCACCGGGAGGGGCTGCTTTCTTGAAGAGATCGCGATAAACAGTCAGGCTCTTGATATTGGCTTCGGAATTGAGCGCCGGCTTGCCGTTCTTGTCGAGGATGGCGCCGCCCATTTCGGCGTTATATTGCATCCAGTCCTGAGCGACCGCCGGGCCTTTCTGGCCGTTGGCGACAAAGCCGTACTGTTTCTTGGCCGGGTCGGTCAGCTTATAGGCCGCGGCAACCAGGTCTTCCATCGTTTCCGGAGCCTTCAGGCCGGCGGCATCGAAGAGATCCTTGCGATAGGCGAGGACGTTGGCATAGCCGGCAAAGGGATAGGCGACCTGCTTGCCTTTGTAATTACCGAGCGCTTCCGTGAGCTTGGGATAGATGTCGGCGGTATCCAGCTCCTTGGCGTCGCGCTTCATCAGCTCGTTGAGATCGATCGTATAACCATTGGCGGCGAACTGCCCTGCCCAGACAATGTCCATGGTGATCAGATCATAACCGGCGGTGTGCCCGACGAAGTCGGCGGTCGTTTTCGTCAGCAGGGAGCCGTAGTCCATGATGTCGACCTTGAGTTCCGCGCCCGTCGCTTCCTTGAACTCGGGCGCTAGCTGCGCCAGCACGGCCGAAAATTGGTCGTTCATGGATGCAAGATTGAGTGTGATGCCGGCCAGCGGCTTGTCGGCGGCCTGCGCCATGCCCGCTGTCAGGGCAACGATGCAAACGGTAGCAAATTTCTGAAAATTCCCCTTCATGAATGTCATTAGTGTTCTCCTTTTCATGATTGGTTGCCACTATACATCAAACAAAAACGCACTCAAGTACACTTGACAAAAAAGCAATAACGGCCTGAATATAACAAAATTGAACAATATCGCTCATTATTTGCTTGATGATTGTGCAGTATGCCTCGTTTTTGCGCATTCGCCGGGCTGCTTAAAAGACTTGCGGTCATGGCGGGCTAGCGCGAGGCCGTGTTGAAGAAAGAAGTGTCAGGATCGAACATGAATGGCGCTCTCAGCATATCGCGACTTGAAACGCTCGAAAAACGGCTTGTCGGCGAAATGGAGGCGACGGAAGCGCTTGGGCGGGTCTGGGCTTCAGCACCAGAGCCAGGACCTGCTCGCGTCGCACGCTATAATGTCGTGATCTGCGGGGCTGGCATGTCGGGACTCGCTATCGCCTTCGGCCTGAAACGGCGCGGCATTGAGGGCGTTCAGGTGATCGACAAGGCCGAGACGGGGCGGGAAGGGCCTTGGATCGGCTGCGCGCGGATGAAGACGCTGCGCTCGCCGAAATATCTCGCGGGGCCGGATTTCGGCCTGCCGTCGCTGACGCCGCGTGCCTGGTACGAAGCGGTCTATGGCACAGACGCCTACGAAAGCCTCGACAAGATGTCACGGCAAGACTGGATGGCCTATCTCGGCTGGTATCGTGCGGTGACGGAGCCGGATGTGGCCAACGGCACGAGCCTTGCCGGGATATCGCAAGTCAAAGGCTGGCTGCGGCTTGTGCTTGAAGCGGACGGTGAAACGCAACAGATCGAATGCCGTCGGCTTGTGCTGGCGACCGGTATTGATGGCGGCGGCGCGCCGATGATTCCCGATGTCGTTCGTACCTTGCCCAAGCCATACTGGACCCATAGTGCCGAGATCGCAGACGCTGGCCATCTCAAGGATCGAAATGTCGCCATTCTGGGTTCGGCGACTTCCAGCTTCGACTGGGCGGCAACGGCTTTGGAAAAGGGCGCAAAAAGCGTTGTTATGATCGGCCGCTCGGGCAATTTCGGCCGGACGGAAGTCTTGGCCTGGACCAATTTTCCGGGCTTCCTTGGTCATTTCGGTGACCTGTCGGACCTACAGAAATGGCGCTATATCCGGCTCTACAATGGCTTCAAGATCCCGCCGACACAGGATCAATTCGATCGTGCAGTGTCCGATCCGCGCTTCACCATGGCGCTGGGTCATAAGGTGCGGTCCGTGACATTGGATGCCGGGCGGGTTGTGATCGAAAGCGACAGCGGTACATTCAGCGCCGATCATCTTCTGCTTGGTACCGGTTATACGATCGATTTCACCCGGCGCGCGGAATTGAAGAGCATTGCGCCGCATGTGGCTTTCTGGTCCGATCGCTTCACGCCGCCGGATGGCGAGACATCGGCCGAGATCGCGGCCCATCCCTATCTCGGGCGCGGCTTCGAACTGACGCCGAAGAATGCCGCGACCCATGGCTGGCTGTCGCATATCCATTTGTTCAACTGCTCGGCCCTTGCCAGCCTCGGTCCGATCAGTAACGGTGTGACTGGCATGAAATACGGTCTGCCGCGGATCGTCGATGCGGTGGCGGGCGGTCTCTTTCACGAGGCGGCCGACGATTTTCTCCGTGACCTTGCGGCCTATCAGGAGCATCATTTCGATCCGCGCGGCCACGGCGGAGACTTTGAAGGCATAAAGGAAGTGTCATCATGACAATCATACCAGCGTTTCCGCTCGGCCGAGTTCTGGAGAAGACCCGGTGTGAGAGTGTGGAATTTCCCTATCTGTTGGCCAATCACGCTCCGATGGTCCTCGTGGCACTCGATCGCATGGGCGCATCCCCTGAGCGTCTCGACGAATGGTATGAGATTTACCGCGTGGCAAACCAGCTTGTTCCCGCGCCGCCGGCCGTGGCTCCGATCGAGCGTGCGCGTTGGGATGCGGCGCTGGGTGACCGGACGCGGGAATCCGATTATCGCGCCTATTTCATCGCCGAAGTCGAACGGCTCGGAACCGATGCCGCGATCCGCCATTATTTGCCTCTGCTGATCCAGGGGGTGGCCGGCAGTGCGCTGCACCCGCTGATGCGGCTCGCCTACGCGGTACTCAACAGCGACACGAAGGAAGCGGGAACGGCGCTCGGATACTGGGCGACGTGTTATCTGCCCTTGCCGGATCCGACTGGAATAGAGCCGGAGACGGATGATCCGGCAGCAATTCTCGCTGCGATGAATGATGTTGCCGGCGCACATGACTATGTGCCTGAGACCGATCTTCTCTGGCATAATATACGCGAAGTCGCCGCCTTGCCGGACTTTCCGCCGGTGATCGATCGTTTGCGCATCGATGAAGCGACACCGAGACGCATGGCGGAGACGGCGCTCGCCCTATTCACCTCGACCATGGATTTCTCGGCGCTCCACGCCGTTACCGGCTTGCATTGGGCTCGGCTGGTCGCGGCGCATCTGGATGATCCGCTGCCGCTCTACCGTGCCTTCTGGCAGGTGATTGCCACACTCGTTCCGAAAATCGGCTTCCCGGCGCTTCCGACCGCCGAAGCGCTTCAGGCGATGCGTGAAATGCGGGTACCGGACTGGCCAGAGATAAGGGCCACGGCCGTGGCCTCCAACGACGAACACGACATTAGCCTGGTCTTTTCGGCATTACAGGAACAATTGGTCTGGGGTGATCCGCTTTATCGGGTTGTGGCGGCACGGCGCGTTCGGCTGATCTAGAGGTAAACTCCGCCCGCGCACGGTTTATGCATAGAGGCGGGGTTCACGGAACTCCGTTTTTTTCTTCCCCAGCATCCGCGCCACCGAGCCGCCGCACGAAGTCCGCGAAGAAGAGCGAGGCGTTAATGGCCCGTTTATGCACCGCGATGGTCTGAGGAATTTGCGAAAACACTCCATCTACCACCCGGAAGCCTTCCATCCGCTCCGAGGCGTTGAAGAGGAATTCGGTCAGTCCAGCCGCCGCGTCGCATTCTCGGTTTGAGAGAAAGTCGAGGGCCGCCGTGGGGCTGTCGACATGCAGCACCGTCGCTTGCTTGAGCGTTCGCTCAAGCTGCTTCGTATAGGCTGCGCTGCGCGCGGAAGCGATGCGAATTCCAGTGGTATCCAGCTCGTCCGCCGTCCGGTAGGATGAAGTTACCGGAACCAGGTAGGTGGCCTCGACCGAGATGTAGGGGGGCGAGAAGCTGAAGCGATCGGCTCTTGATGGGTCTGACGCGATGAAGGCGATGTCCCACTCGCCGCCGTCCGCAGCGGAAAGAATATCCGCCGCGGATCCGTATCGTATGAGGGAAAGCCCCCGATCAAGTTCGCGGGCGATCCTATCCGCAATTTCCGCGCTCGGGCCTACTAAGGCGCCCGCGTTTTCGTCCCAGCGGATCAATGCTGCGTTCGACATATTGACGGCGGCCCTAATGAATCCAGCCGACGCTATTTCCGACCGGACCTGCTCCAGACTGAACATGCTACGTCTCCCCAGAGCGTGATGCCGAAAAGTGTAGGCGGTTTTCGGACGAAATCCGGCTCTACTTCTTTGAGTCTAGAGCGGATTCAGATTTTAGGTCGAACGGACCTAAAATCATCCGGCTCTATTGCGAAAACCTGGACGCAAGTGCTTCCGATCCTCTGGCAAGGAGAGCAACATCGACGCCAACTGCGGTGAACAGCGTTCCCTGCGCAATGCAGCGAGCCGCAAACTTCTCGTCAGGCGTCAAGATGCCCGAGGGCTTACCGACGGCTTTCAAGCGCTCGATCGCATTCTCGATTGCCGAAACTACCTCGGAATGTCCCGGTTGGCCGGGATAACCGAGGCTGGCTGCAAGGTCTGCCGGACCGATGAAGATCCCGTCGACTCCGTCGACCCCTGCAATGGCTTCGAGCCGATCGAGCGCCTCTCGTGTCTCGATCTGCAGCAAGAGGCAGATTTCCTGTTCGGCGGTCTGCGCGTAGCTCGGCACGCGCCCGAAACGGGTGGCGCGGGTGAGGGCGGATACGCCGCGGATACCCCGCGGTGCGTAACGCGCCGCCGCCACGGCCGCCTTCGCCTCCTGTTCATTCTGCACATATGGAATGAGAAGCGTCTGGACGCCGATATCCAGAAAACGTTTGATCAATACGGGGTCGTTAAAGGCTGGGCGAACCACGGGGGCGACGTCGTACGGCGCGACCGCCTGCAACTGTGGAAGCACGGTAAGAACGTCGCTGGGAGAATGCTCGGTATCGAAAAGCAGCCAGTCGAAACCGGACGGTGCGACGATTTCCGCTGTATAGCTGCCCGGAAGGCCGCACCACAATCCGATCTGACTTTGACCGGCCTGGAGTTTTCGCTTGAAGCTGTTGACGGGGAGTTCCATTACATCCTCACACGAATGAGACGCCAATTGAGCCGACGGGACCGTAGTCGGCCTGGATCACGTCGCCCTGGGCTATGTCCACAGGGCGGGTGAAAGAGCCGGCCAGCACGATCTGCCCCTTTTTCAAACCGCCGCCCACAGCATGGAGCTTGTTTACCAACCAGGCGATCCCGGCTGCCGGATGGCCCATGATCGCTGCAGAAACACCGGATTCCTCGATAATGCCGTTCTTCGAGAGGGTGGCGCCCACCCAGCGGATATCGACGTCCATTGGCCGAATGATGCGCCCGCCAACAACGATCGCTCCGAAAGCGGCATTGTCGGCAATCGTGTCGGTGATCGCCCTTGGAACCTCGGTGCGATAGTCGATGATCTCGAGAGCCGGGACTACGAATTCAGTCGCCCTCATCACGTCGTAGATCCGCGTTCCAGGCCCCTCGAGATCCTCGCCCATCACAAAGGCGAGCTCGACTTCGAGGCGGGGCTTGATAAAGAGCTCCGCCTTGATCTGCGCTCCGTCGTTGTAGAGGGCGTCGTCGAGGATGACACCATAGTCGGGCTCGGTCATCTTGGATGCCATCTGCATCGCGCGCGACGTCAGGCCGATCTTGTGGCCGACGACCCGAGCACCCCTAGCAGTCCGAGCCTCCGCCCAGAGCGCTTGAATTTTGTAGGCGTCTTCGAGCTCAAGACCGGGGTAGGTCTTGCTCGGTTGAACGATTGGCTTGCGGTCAATTTCTGCCTTCAGAAGGGCGTTGGCCGCCTCTCGGCGTTCCTGTTCTGTGATCATCGGTTCGGCTCTGTCGTTGGTTATTTGATTGGCGGGCGCGGCAGCACGGCTTCGCCGGGCTCCATGACGTAGGTGTAGTCGAGCGAGAACCAGGGCCCCTCGATGCCGGGTTCGGACGGATGCGATTCGTCATGGCGGACGAAGTCGCCGGTCAGGGCTGCCGTCACTCCGAACTGAACGTCGGAATCGATGTTGGGATCGCTTGGATCGAAGACTTGGGAAATCAGTGTCTTGTATCCCTGCTTGAAGATCAGGGCGTGAAGATGCGCTGGTCGGTACGGATGACGTCCCTGCGCTTTTAGCAGTCGGCCGACGACGCCATCGACCGGGATCGGGTATCCGACCATCTTCACGGTACTGAACCAGAAGCGGCCGTCGGCGTCCGTGGTGAACTTGCCCCGAAGGTTCATCTCAGCCTGATCGGGGTCCTGATTTTCATAGAGCCCAACAGGAGAAGCATGCCAAACATCGACCTCGGCACCCGCGATCGGCCTGCCGTCCCGGTCTACGACCCTGGCGCGGACATAGAGCGGCGTGCCTGGCGTGTCGGAGCGGATGATCGTGCCGCCGTTTTCGACACGGGGAGAGTTCAGGCGCCAGAACGGGCCGAGAAGAGACTGCGACGTCTCCGTCTGGCCACCGTCGCCGTTGTTCAAAAGGCAAACCAGCGAGGACACGCCGAGAGATCCGGCCATGAGAACAAACTCGTTGTGGCTGTCCGTCTGCAGTTGTCCGATCTCGTTGAGTATCGCCGTGGCTTCGCGGAACTCGACTTCGGACAATCTCACCTCCCGCACGAATGCATGGAGATGCTTCACCATTGCCACGAGGATTTCTCGCCGACGTGGATCCTCGGTTTTGTTCATCACCGCGAGGACGGCAGGCGTCAACTCGCTTTCAGTTTTTATGGCCATAAGGGTACCTCCACTGGCGCTGACTATTAAAAATAATCGATTATCTGTCAATGAATGTTACGACGACTTTTTCCATTGGCGGGAGGAAAATTGGCTCTGCATTATATTAACTTACTGAATTCATTATATTGAATCAGGGAGGCGATCGAGTTTTAGCTACAAAACGGGCTCTTCTTCGCTTTCTCGTTGACATAAATAATCGTTTATCATATCGATCATCGACAGTTGATCAGAATTGTCAGGGAGTAGGGATGAGCTCGACCGACGACAGCGCCTCTGCGCCAATGACAGACGAGGAAATAGCGTCCGCGGGTTTTTCCGATGATGGCAAGAACACGATCGGAAGCCAGTTGGCGTCACGTCTGCGCGAGGCAATCATCTCTGGTGAACTGGAGGCCGGCAGCAAGATCAATCTCGACAAGGCGCGCCGCACGTTCAACGTCAGCTTAAGCCCTCTGAGGGAGGGGCTTGCCCGCTTGATCTCGGACGGCCTGGTGGAGTTTCAGGATAACCGCGGCTATCGCGTAGCTCCGATCTCGCTGGCGAATCTGGAAGAAATCACGACGCTGCGCGAAGAGCTCGAAGTCTTCGCGCTGCGGGAATCCATGCGTATGGGCGATGTCGAGTGGGAGGGCAATATAATGCGCTCGCTCCATCGCCTGAACCGCACGGAACGAGATGCCTCACGGCCTGAGACGCTCGAGCAATGGGAGACCCTTCACCGGGAATTCCATCTCACACTCATTTCCGGTTGCGGCAAACCGCTTCTGCTGCATTTCTGCGGCCTCTTGCTGAACTTGAATGACCGATACCGCCGGGTCTTCCTCATCAGGACTTCCGGCGACCGGAACGTCGGGCAGGAGCACAGCGAGATTGCGCAAGGAGCGGTCGCGCGGGACATTGAATACGCCACCGAGAAACTGCGGCAGCACATCCACCGCACTGGGACGAACCTTCGAAATCATCTCGCGACGAAAGGGATCGTGTGATGGTGACGCCTGGATCGAAATCAGAGCAACAGATTGGCGTAGCGCACTTCTCCGCCATCTCCCTGGCGCCGAGCGATTTTGCGAAGGCTGCAGCGGGGGCGGGCTTTTCCAGAATTGGGCTGAGGCTGAATCCGGCATTTCCTGGAGCGCCGTACTACGAGCTGCCCGTAGGCGGCCGCGCAGCGGAAGAATTGAAAGCCGTACTGCGCGGCGAAGCGCTCGAGATTTTCGATATCGAGTTCTTTGTCATCGACCCATCGTTCAATGCCTCGTCTCTGGAGCCCATAGTGGCGGCGGCTGCCAACATCGGGGCCAGGCGTCTAAGCGTGTGCGGCGACGATCCGGAACAGAGCAGGCTGCAGTCGAACTTCACCGAATTCTGCAGCCTTGCAAGCAGCTACGGATTGGCAGTCGATATCGAGAACATGGGATGGCGGACGGTCAGAACCTTCGCTGACAGCGTCGATCTTCTGAAATCGAGCGGCGCGTCCAATGCCGGCGCACTCGTTGACGGAGTTCATTTCTTCAGGAACGGCGGAACGTTGACATCGCTGCGCGACGAGATCGATAGGGTCAAGCACATTCAGTTGTGCGACGTCATCGGACCCGCTCCGAGCACGGCGGAGGCCATGATCGCCGAAGCCCGAGGCAAGCGTCTTGCCCCTGGCGAGGGCGAATTGCCCTTGGGCGAACTGGTCGCAATAGCCAATGGGGCAGCATCGGTCTCGGTCGAAGTACCTCTTTCAGGCTCGGCAGACGCGGGGGAGCATTTGAAACGCCTGTTCGAAGGGGCCTTACGAATATTTAAGCCGGGTCAATGATCGCGGCGGCGGCGAGGCGAGAGCTACGCCGAAGGGAGGAAGCCAGCAGATGGGTTACAGGTTTGATTTTGGCGCGGTCTTCGACCGCGCCCCGGAATTGTTTTGGGGTTCGCTCGGAACTTTGGGTCTCGCCTTCGCCGGGATGCTGCTCGCTCTCGTGATCGGAATCCTGGGCGTTGCAGCAAGAACCTCGAAGACCGCGTGGGTTCGCGCTCCGGTGATCGCGTTCGTCGAAGTCGTCCGCAACACGCCGTTCCTGGTGCAGATCTTCTTCATCTACTTCGCCCTTCCGCTTATGGGTATCCGCCTGAACCCGACGGTAACCGCAATCATCGCGCTGGGGATCAACGGAGGCGCCTACGCTATCGAGATCATCCGCGGGGGCGTTGAGAGCATCAGCAAGGGACAGATCGAAGCCGGTTTTGCGCTCGGGCTGCATAAGGCCGACGTCTTCCGGCTCATCGTTCTGAAGCCGGCACTGCGAGCGATCTACCCCTCTTTGACGAGCCAGTTCGTGATGCTGACCTTGACCACGTCGGTGTGCACCTCGATCGCCGCGTATGAGCTGACTTCCGCGGCGCAACGCATCGAGTCGGATACGTTCCGAAGCTTCGAAGTCTACTTCACCGTGACCGCAATCTATCTGGTCATCTCAAGCCTGATGATGGGAATCTTCGCCCTGATCTCCCGTTCCTACTTCAACTATCCGACTCGATAGGAGGCGCTCATGGGTCCCATCGGCGAAAACGAGCTGTTCTTCATCCTTCAGGGTCTGAAATGGACCGTATTGCTGGCGGTTATCGGTTTTATCGGCGGGGGCGTGTTCGGCATTTTGATCGCGCTTGCGCGCACGTCGAAGCATCGGTTCGCCCGGCTTGCATCATCCGGCTATATCGCGCTCTTCCAGGGCACGCCGCTCCTGATGCAGCTCTTTGTCGTCTACTACGGCGTTGCCTTGCTTGGCATCGACGTCAACGCCTGGGTCGCTGTCGCGATCGCGTTCACTCTCCACGCAAGCGCCTTCCTCGGCGAGATATGGCGCGGTTCGATTGAAGCCGTTCCCAAAGGGCAGACCGAAGCCGCGAACGCTCTTGGCCTGCATTACGTCTCCCGAATGAGGGACGTGGTTTTGCCACAGGCTTTGAAGATTTCGATGCCTGCGACCATCGGCTTTCTCGTGCAGCTCATTAAGGGGACGTCGCTTGCTGCGATCGTGGGCTTCATCGAGCTGACCCGGGCTGGCCAGATCATATCGAACCAGACCTATCGCCCGCTGCTCGTCTTCGGGATCGTCGGAATAATCTACTTCGTGATTTGCTGGCCTCTTTCCCACGTCGGAAGCGGCCTTGAGAAACGGATGGCAAAAGCTGCCCGCTAAACCTGCTTCGGGAGAAGTAAACAGCACAAGAGGAGGAAAGTGCAATGAATACCAATCGTCGGAAATTTCTCGGTCTAGCGCTGGCGACCGCTACCTTCGCCGCCGTTGGTGCTGCGGCCGCCAACGCGGCATCTGTTGAGGAGATCAAGTCGAAGGGAACGCTCGTCGTGGGCATTCAGGGCGACAACGCGCCTTGGGGCTTTGTGAACTCGAGCGGCAAACAGGACGGCTTCGACGCCGATGTGGCGACGCTGTTCGCCAAGGAGCTCGGCGTGAAAGTCCAGTTCCAACCGCTCGCGGTAGCGAACCGTATTCCCGCGCTGACGACCGGCAAGGTCGATATTCTCTTCGCCACGATGGCAATGACGGAAGAGCGCGCCAAGGCGATCCAGTATAGCAAACCTTATGCGGCCAACACGATTTCGCTTTATGCCGCCAAAGCCGACGCCGTGAAATCGCCGGCCGATGTGGCTGGTTGGGAAATAGGCGTGCCGAAGTCCAGCTCGCAGGACAAGGCCGTAACCGACGCGGTCGGATCGAAGGCCACCATCCGCCGCTTCGACGATGACGCGGCCACTATCCAGGCCCTGATCTCCGGACAGGTAAAGGCAGTGGGCGGCAATCAGTTCTACGGGCAGAGGCTCGATGCAGCCAGCGCCGGCACCTATGAACGCAAGATCGACTTCCTGACGACTTACAACGGCGTGGGAACGCGACTCGGCGAGAAGGACTGGAACGAGACCGTCAACGCCTTCCTCGACAAGATCAAGGGCAACGGGGAACTCGCAGCCATCACCAAGAAGTGGATGGCAATCGATCTTCCCAAGTTCCCTGAATCCATCCCCAACATCCCGTTCACGGTCAAGTAAAGCATAAATGGAGGGCGCCGTGCTCAATTCCCCCAACGATCAGTCGACCTTGATATCCCTTGATAAAGTGGAGAAATGGTACGGCGCCTTCCATGCCCTGAAGAACATCAATCTGTCGGTTCGTAAGGGAGAGAAGATCGTCCTTTGCGGACCGTCCGGTTCCGGCAAGTCCACCCTGATCCGCTGTATCAACGCTCTTGAACTGATTCAGGGCGGCAAGATTGTGGTGGAAGGTCAATTGTTGGACGGCACCGCCAAGGCGGTCGACGCCATTCGACGTGAAGTCGGAATGGTTTTCCAGAACTTCAATCTGTTCCCGCACATGACCGTCCTGCAAAACTGCGCGCTTGCACCCATGAGAGTGCGGGGCGCAAGCCGCGCCGACGCGGAGAAGTTGGCACGAAAATATCTCGAGCGCGTTCGCATCCTCGATCAGGCGGAAAAGTATCCGGCACAACTCAGCGGCGGGCAGCAGCAGCGCGTCGCCATCGCGCGCGCCCTGTGCATGGAGCCGAAAGCGATGCTTTTCGACGAGCCTACATCCGCCTTGGATCCCGAAATGGTCAAAGAGGTTCTCGACACCATGATCGGCCTCGCAAGAGACGGCATGACCATGGTCTGCGTGACCCATGAAATGGGCTTCGCCCGGCAAGTTGCTGACAGGGTCATCTTCATGGCTTCCGGAGAGATCATCGAGGAGGCGGAGCCCGAAACCTTCTTCAAGAACCCCACGCATGAACGGACGAAGGCATTTCTCGGCGAAATCCTTGCGCATCACTGATCGGGCAGAGATATGGACAACAACAAATTCCTGGTCGGCCTCATTGGCGCCGACATCCAGATGTCAAAGTCGCCGGCGCTCCATGAAACGGAAGGGCGCCACCTGGGGCTTGATTACGAGTACGAGCTCGTGGACCTGGCGGAGCGCGGATTGCCTTCTTCCGCGCTGCCAGATCTTTTGAACGAACTGGAAAGCCGCGGCTTTGCCGGAACCAACATCACCCATCCATGCAAACAGACCGTGCTGCCTCACCTGACCCGCCTGTCCGAGGACGCTAAGATGCTTGGGGCCGTAAACACGGTCGTGCTTCAGAACGGCGAGCGGATCGGACACAACACCGACTGGTATGGCTTCTACAAGAATTTCGAGCGCGGCTTGCCCGACGTCGCGAAGGCTCATGCTGTTCTGCTTGGGGCTGGCGGCGCTGGGGTGGCCGTCGCGCACGCTGCCGTGAAACTCGGCATAGAAAGGCTCTCGATCTTTGATCAGGACGAGCGTCGCGCCTCCACGCTCGCGGATCAGCTCAACGAGAGATTTTCAGGAGAGGTTGCGAGGCCGGTCCGGAACGTCGGTACTGCGCTCGCCAACGCAGATGGCCTGATCCACGCCACGCCGACTGGTATGCCAAGCCATCCGGGGCTTCCGATAGATCCCGATTGGATACAGCATCATCACTGGGTGGCGGATATCGTCTATATGCCGTTGGTGACCGAGCTCCTTGCGTTGGCAAAGCAGAAGGGGTGCCGAACACTCCCAGGCGGAGGAATGACCGTGTTTCAGGCGGCCGCAGCCTTCGAGCTTTTCACAGGCCTGTCGCCCGATACGGAACGAATGTCGCGCCATTTCGATGAGCTATGCAGGGTGACAGCCTGATCGGGGGACTACTCCATGCCGCATATTATCATCGACTACAGCCGAGGCGCAGCGGAACGCGTCGCCATCGAAGAGCTGACCCGCGCTGTTCATCGCCAGGTCCGCGACGGAGGGCTGGTCAAGCCAACCGTGGTGCGCACCTTCGCTAGAGAAGCCACCGTCTCCTGCGTCGGCGACGAACATCCCGACAACCACTTTGTGCAGATAATTGTACGCATGGCCCCAGGCCGTCCTGCGGAGGTCAAACGAGAGCTGCTGAAATCGGTGCTCGAAGCTGCGCGTGACGTCGCGGCTCCCGCACTGGAAACCGGCCGGCTCGGGCTTCGCGCAGATCTCTACGAATCCGACCCAAACTTCGCGTTTCAGGACATAGCCTTCGCCTGATCCCGGCAACGCCCAACAAGGATAAATGCAATGAGCATCATCTACGTTCTCAACGGACCAAACCTAAACCTCCTCGGCAAGCGCCAACCACATATCTACGGGCACGAGACGTTGGCTGACGTAGAGGCGGACTGCCGAAAGTTGGCATCGGAGCTGGGGCACGAGATCCGTTTCCATCAAAGCAACCGCGAATACGAGATCATCGACTGGATCCACCAGGCACGCGAGGACGGCGCCGGCATTGTCATCAACCCGGCCGCGTTCACGCACACTTCGCTCGCTATCCTCGACGCACTGAATACCTTCGAAGGCCCCGTCATCGAGATCCACATCTCCAACGTCCACAAGCGCGAGAGCTTTCGCCACCATTCCTTCGTGTCCCACCGGGCCGATGGCGTCATCGCTGGTCTCGGCACCGAAGGCTATCAACTCGGCATCCGCAGAGTTGCGACCATGCTCAAGACTGCGAAGAAGGACTGATAGCGATGGCGAGCCGGGTCAAGCTGGCAGTCCTTGGGGCGGGGCTGATCGGCACGCGTCATATCAAGCACGTGATGGAAGAGCCCGCCGCAGAGCTGATGGCAGTTGTGGATCCCACGCCAGCCGGCCAGGCGATCGCGAGTGAGGCTGGTGTCAGATGGTTCCCCAGTTTTGCCGACATGATGATTTCCGAGCGCCCCGACGGAGTCATCATCGCAACGCCGAACCAGGTGCATGTTCAAAATGGGTTGGAAGCCGTGGAAGCGGGCGTCCCGGCGCTGATCGAAAAGCCGATCGCGGACGATATCGCTGCCGGCGAGAAGCTTGTGCAAATGGCTGAGGCCAAAGGCGTGGCGCTGCTGACGGGACATCACCGCCGGCATAATCCGATGATGCAGAAAGCGAAGGAGATTATCGACAGCGGGACGCTCGGTCGGATCCTGATCGTGAATGCGATGTTCTGGCTGTTCAAGCCGGACGAATACTTTGACATCCCCTGGCGGCGAGAGCGTGGAGCGGGGCCGGTCTTCCTCAACCTAATTCACGACATCGATAACCTCCGTTTCCTTTGCGGCGATATAAACGCGGTCCAGGCGCGTGAATCCAACGCTGTGCGAGGCAATGCCGTCGAGGAAACTGCTGTTATCCTCATCGAGTTCAAAAGCGGTGTTCTCGGTACTGCTTCCGTGTCCGATTCCGTTGTCGCGCCATGGAGTTGGGAGATGACGACGGGAGAAAATCCCGCCTATCCGAAAACTCAGGAGATTTGCTACATGATCGGCGGAACACACGGATCTCTGGCCGTGCCGTCGCTGGAAATATGGAGCAATGCCGAGAAGCGAAGCTGGACCGAGGCATTTGAGCGCGACAGAGCCGCATTCGAAAACGAGGATCCGCTTGTCATGCAGATTCGTCAGTTCTGCAGCGTTATCCGGGGCGAGGAAGCTCCTCTAGTCAGCGGCCGGGAAGGCTTGGAGACATTGAAAGTCATTGAGGCCATCAAGCGCTCGGCCGCGATGGGAGGACGCATCGTCCTCTAGACAGCAGTGAAGGCAAGCGGCGAGAAAACGCATAGCTGTTCCATAATAGCTCCTCGCCGCAAAAGGCATGTAAGTGAGATAGGCATCAGAGAAAGCGACCTTCTCCTGCCTGCCTCGGTCGCTCCGATCACCGCCACAGCAATGTCGAAGCGCCGATTGGCAACCGACGGCAGCAGGGCGGAAAATTCCCGGCCAGTGAACCTACCTCAGTTCATATGCGATCGCCCTGCCTAACCGACGAGGGGCGATACGAGATCGCCCTTCACATCAATTGTAATTCTAGAAAGCCATCAGAATTAGAACAAAATTCCACTCCTCTTGGGATATTCGCAAAAAATTCAAGAATACTGGATATTGCGGTGATGACGAATGACCCCTTGGTGTTGAATGACCAGCGAACTTGATCTTCCGACTGTCCTCTTCTTGCAGAAAACGTCCTATATTGCTGGCGCTTTGACTTTGGGCTATTTGCGGCTCACCTCGGCGGAAAGCCGTGGGGTTGGGCTTCTCGCAGCGAGCTTTGTGGTCCTTGCTGCGGGATCGACACTGGCGGGGTATGCAGAGCTTTATCCCGCGCTTTATGGCCTGCTAAGTCTTTTCAATATCGCGCTTGGGGTTCTGGGGTATTGCCTTCTTGCCTTGGCCTTTGTCCTGATCAGCGATCCCGATCGTAAAATCAACCCATGGCTTGTATTCCTGCCAGCAATCGGAACTTTGGCTGCTGGATTGATCACAGCATTCCATCTGACTAACACCTACCGGGCGACAACTTTCACGGTTCTCGGTTGTTTGACGATGGCTGCTACCGCTGTTGTCGTGTTTCGGGATGCATATCGTGAGCCGCTGCCGATCCGCAGGTTGATTGTAGGACTGCTTGCCGCCGCCAGTCT
Organism: Rhizobium sp. BK098; assembly: GCF_014193155.1. Lineage (NCBI taxonomy): Bacteria > Pseudomonadati > Pseudomonadota > Alphaproteobacteria > Hyphomicrobiales > Rhizobiaceae > Rhizobium > Rhizobium sp. BK098. Next base: position 154,225 of record NZ_JACHYY010000003.1, read on the forward strand.
GCTTTCGTTAATTATGGCACTGGAATTCTCCACCAGGTCCTTTCCTGTGCTCGCTGTGGCTAACGGCTTCCTCCTGATGATCATTTCCAAGTTCGTGCTTGCGATTGCAATCGTGATCTTCATCAGCGAGCGTCAACATGCCAAGATTAAAAATCTTGCTGACCGCGATCACCTCACAGGCCTCTATAATCGTCGCTTTTTTAATGCAAACGCGCCTAGCCAGCCACATCCCGGAGACGCGGTTCTTTTTCTGGACATAGATCATTTCAAGCAATTGAACGATCGCTGGGGGCATGCAGCGGGCGACGAGGTTCTTTCAACGATGGCGCAGGCGGTGCAGTCAACCTTACCGAAAGGGGCGTTGCTAGCGCGCCAAGGGGGAGAAGAGTTTATCGTCTTCCTTCCGGCAAAGGTGGGGGACGCGTTATTCTATGCGGAGCGGATCCGCAAGACCGTGGCCGAACTCCGCTTTCCTACACTTGGTCCCGAGATTACGGTGACGATAAGTGGCGGGGTTGCAAGAGCTTTCCACGGGACTGAACTTGCGAGCCTTTGTCGGGAGGCTGACCGAGCACTGTATCTGGCGAAAGCTGCGGGACGAAATCGCATATGCGACGCTGACCTCGACGCAGTTCCGCAAAACCGCCTCCGATTGGCTTAACGTAAGACCAAGGCGGCAGCGCTTTTTTGATCGGGTTAATTGTGGAATCAAGACCTAGCTCGTCGCACCGTCGGTTGCGGCAACGAAATTGTCTTGACGGATTTCCTCAACGATCTTTAATTAACTGATCTGCTGGACCAACCAGTGGACCGGGGGGCGCTATGGACGAAAGTCCGATCTTGACCGAGGTGCCGAATATCGCGCGGAGTCTCGCCCGCCGAACGGCGCGTGATGTCATCGCCGAGAAGCTGATGGTCCTGATCGCCACCAACATGTTGCGACCGGGTGACGAGCTGCCGGGCGAGCGTGAATTGGCCAACGTTCTTCATGTCAGCCGCGAAACGGTGCGTGGCGCTATTCAGGCGCTCGCCGCGCAGGGCATTATCGAAGTTTCGCATGGCAGCCGCAGCCGCGTCTGTGAGGTCGATCTCAGCCATATTACGGTGACGATCGCCTCTCCCAACGCAATCGACGGCTATGATCTGGAATCCGTCCACGCTGCCCGTCTTCACATCGAACTCAAGGTTGTCCGCGACGCCGCCGCGCGCATCGATGACGTCACCCTGGCAAAGCTGCAGGCGCTGCTGGAGGCCCAGCGTCTCGGGGGCGACGATGCGATGCGTTTCCTGATCTGCGACCGCGAATTCCACGTGGCCATCTATCGGGCCTGCGGAAACCCGCTCCTCGCTGCCTTCGTCACCGATTTATACACTTACATGATGAATTACCGCCGCCACGCCATGGCCAAGCCGGGTGCCGTCGAGGCGAGCTACAGCGATCATCTGGCGATCTTTGAGGCGCTCGCTCGCCATGACCAAGATGCCGTCGTTGCGGCGTTCGAGCATCATCTGACGCGTATTTACGACACGACCAAGGTTCAACTGGCGAGCGGCAATCCTGTCTGATCTGGCCAGTATGAGGAGATATGGCTGAGATGCACGTGAGAGACATAAAGATGCCGGTCGGCGGCGGGGGATAGGACGTCGAAGTCGGATTAATGCATTCTGGCGGTTCGTGCCTCGGAGGAGGGCTGACCGCAAGTCAGACAGATGAAAGGTTCTGGGAGGAGCTTTTATGGCAGGTGTCGAGTTTGTCGATGTCAGGAAATCATTCGGGGCGTTCCCGGTTATCAAGGGTGTGAATATCGATATTGCGGACGGGGAATTCGTGATCCTGGTCGGACCGTCCGGATGCGGAAAGTCCACGCTTCTCAGAATGCTTGCCGGGCTCGAGAATATTTCCGCCGGCGAGATCCGTATCGGCAATCGCGTGGTCAATGGAATGGCGCCGGGCGACCGCGACATAGCCATGGTGTTTCAGAATTATGCGCTCTATCCGCATATGTCGGTGGCCCAGAACATGGCTTTCTCGCTGATGCTCAAACGCGCGCCGAAAGCGGACATGGACCAGCGCGTCAAGAAGGCGGCGGAAATCCTGGGGCTGACCAAACTTCTCGACCGCTATCCCCGCCAGCTTTCCGGCGGTCAGCGCCAGCGTGTCGCCATGGGCCGCGCGATCGTGCGCGATCCCCAGGTCTTCCTCTTCGACGAACCGCTTTCCAATCTTGACGCCAAGCTCCGGGTTGCCATGCGCGCCGAAATCAAGGAGCTTCACCAACGTCTCGGCACCACGACCGTCTACGTCACGCATGATCAGATCGAGGCCATGACGATGGCCGACAAGATCGTCGTCATGCATGATGGCGTCGTGGAGCAGGTGGGAAAGCCGCTGGATCTCTACGACACGCCTGCCAATCTTTTTGTCGCGGGCTTCATCGGTTCGCCGGCGATGAACATGATCAACGGCCGCCTCGATACGGAGAGCGATGGTCGGTTCATCGCGTCGGACGGAACTGTCCTACCCATCGCAAACCCGCCCGCTGGCGCCAGGGCGCGCGACCTCGTCTATGGGCTGCGTCCGGAATACATCACGCTCGATGCCGAGGGGCTGCCTGCGGAAATCATCGTGATCGAACCGACGGGCTATGAAACGCAGATGACGGTCCGGTTCGGCGGCAGCGATGTCAACTGCATCTTCCGGGAGAGGATCAATGCCAAACCCGGCGATACGCTGCGCATTTCCATCGATGTGCCGCATGTCCATCTCTTCGACGCCGAAAGCGGTCAGAGATTGACGATTTGATGCCGCTTCGGTGCGGAGCCGGAAGAAGAGGAGTCTTCCTGCTCACCCATCGACGCGGAAGCATTCGGCCGGTTCGAATGCGATAGTCGTCGTTCACCAAACGGGAAGGTGGGCGCCGGGGGAATTTGCTCCCGTTTTTCAAAGGAGGAGTATCATGCCATTCAAGAGACGTGACTTTCTTGCCGCATCGGCCGCCGCCGCCGGCATCGCCGGCCTTGGGCCACTCGGTATACGCCCATCTTTCGCCCAAGCCGAACCCGGCTACACGCCCGAAAAGGGCGCAAGTCTCCGGCTGCTTCGCTGGACACCCTTCGTCAAAGGCGACGAGGATGCCTGGCTTGCCAATACCAAGAAATTCACCGAGGCGACGGGCGTCGAGGTTCGTGTTGACAAGGAAAGCTGGGAGGACATCCGACCGAAGGCTGCCGTCGCGGCCAATGTCGGTTCAGGGCCCGACATTGTGATGTGTTGGTTCGACGATGCTCATCAATATCCTGACAAACTCGTCGACCTGACGGAGCTCGCCACCTATCTCGGCAATAAATACGGCGGCTGGTATGACGGCGTGCGCGGGTATGCAACCCGCGGCGACAAGTTCATCGCCATGCCGCTGACGGCGATCGGCAACGCCGTCGTTTATCGCGATAGCCATGTCAAGGCCGCCGGTTTCAGCGAATTCCCCAAGGATACCGCGGGATTCCTTGAGCTTTGCAAGGCCATGAAGGCGAAAGGTACGCCCGCCGGCTTCCCGCATGGCAAGGCGGTCGGTGACGGCAACAATTACGCCCATTGGTTGCTTTGGAGCCATGGCGGCAAGATGGTGGACGAAAGCGGCAAGGTGACCATCAACAGCCCTGAAACGCTGGCGGCCATCCACTATGCGCAAGCCCTCTATGCAACTTTCATCCCCGGCACGGAGAGCTGGCAGGACATCAACAACAACCGGGCCTTCCTTGCCGGGCAGGTATCGCTGATCGCAAACGGCGTTTCGGTTTATTACGCAGCTAAAAAAGATCCGAAGCTTGCCGAGATCGCGGCCGATATCAGAACCACAAATTTCCCGATCGGCCCGGTCGGCAAGAGTGTCGAACTGCACCAGACGAGCTCGCTGGTTCTATTCAGCCATACCAAATATCCGGAAGCAGCCAAGGCCTATATCAAGTTCATGATGGAAGGCGACCAGATGAACGCCTGGATCCAAGGATCGAGCGCCTATTGCTGCCAACCGTTGAAGGCCTTTGCCAACAATCCTGTCTGGACCGCCGATCCCGTTCACGCACCCTATGCACGCGCCTCGGAAACGCTGCGCCCGAACGGCTATGCCGGCCCACTCGGCTATGCTTCGGCAGGTGTGATGGCCGATTACGTGCTCGTCGATATGTTCGCGGCCGCCGTAACCGGCCAGCTGACGCCGGAGGATGCGATGAAAGAGGCTGAGCGGCGCGCAAACCGTTATTACAAGGTTTGATCCCCAGAATATCTGCAGCATGCCGGCGCCGGCATGCTGCGACCGTTCATCAGGAGATAATGCCATGTCGACCGTGACATCCGGCGATACGACGCGCGGCCCGATCAGATCGCTCATGCAGAACAACAATATGCTCGGCTTCCTCTTCATGTTGCCGGCAGCCATCTTTCTGGTTTGCTTTCTCACCTACCCACTGGGACTTGGGGTCTGGCTCGGTTTCACTGACACGCGGATCGGGCGCGCCGGCAGTTTTATCGGCTTGGAGAATTATCAATACCTGGTCAATGATTCCGTCTTCTGGCTGTCGGTCTTCAATACGTTGCTCTACACTTTCGTAGCTTCCGTCCTGAAATTCGTGCTGGGCCTTTGGCTGGCGCTGCTTCTCAATCAGCACCTGCCATTCAAATCGTTCTTCCGGGCAATCGTGCTCCTGCCCTGGGTCGTGCCGACGGTACTTTCGGGATTGGCATTCTGGTGGATCTACGACTCCCAGTTTTCCATTATCTCTTGGTCCCTGATGAAAATTGGCCTGATCCATAGTCCGATCAATTTCCTCGGCGATCCGATCAATGCACGGATCTCGGTGATCATCGCCAATGTCTGGCGCGGCATTCCTTTCGTCGCGATCTCGCTGCTTGCCGGCCTGCAGACGATTCCCGCTTCGCTTCAGGAGGCGGCGTCCCTTGATGGCGCCACAAGTTGGCAGCGCTTCCGGTATGTAACGCTGCCGATGTTGACGCCGATCATCGCCGTCGTGATGACGTTCTCCGTGCTGTTCACATTCACGGATTTCCAGTTGATCTATGTGCTGACCAAGGGCGGGCCGGTCAACGCGACGCATCTGATGGCGACGCTTTCTTTTCAGCGCGGCATCCCGGGCGGTCAGCTCGGCGAGGGTGCGGCAATCGCTGTGGCAATGATCCCCTTCCTGCTTGCCGCCATCATGTTCAGCTTCTTCGGTCTGCAGCGCCGCAAATGGCAGCAGGGCGGACAGGACTGAGATCGGGAGAACGCCATGACCATAAAAATCGAAACGGCCAATCCCGTTCTGACCGACGACATCCAAGGCATGGGCTATCTGAACCGGCTGCCTCGCCGTATTGTTATGCTCTATCTGCCGATGGCGGTCTTTGTCTTCGTTCTTCTCTTTCCCTTCTACTGGATGGCCATAACGGCGATCAAGCCGAACGCACAGCTGACTGACTACAATAACTACAGCCCCTTCTGGGTCGTGGAGCCGACGCTCGATCACATCAAGTACCTGTTCTTCGAGACCTCCTATCCAGGCTGGCTCTGGAACACGATACTGGTGGCGGTGGGATCGACGGCGCTGTCGCTGCTGGCGTCGATTTTTGGCGCCTACGCAATCGAGCGCGTGCGCTTTACCGGCTCTCGTTCGATCGGGCTGCTGATTTTTCTGGCCTACCTCGTTCCGCCTTCGATCCTGTTCATTCCCTTGGCTTTCATCGTCTTCAAGCTGGGAATTTACGATTCCAGACTTGCGCTCATCTTCACCTATCCAACCTTCCTCATTCCATTCTGCACTTGGCTATTGATGGGCTATTTCAGGTCGATACCCTTCGAGCTGGAAGAAAGTGCGCTGGTCGATGGCGCTAGCCGCTGGCAGATCCTTGTCAAAATTATTCTGCCCCTGGCGGTACCCGGGCTGATCTCGGCCGGCATCTTCGCCTTTACGCTGTCCTGGAACGAATTCATCTATGCGCTCACCTTCATTCAATCGTCGGAAAACAAAACGATCCCGGTCGGTGTTCTGACGGAATTGGTTCGCGGCGATGTTTTCGAGTGGGGGTCGCTCATGGCCGGCGCATTATTCGGTTCACTGCCGGTCGTCATCCTCTACTCTTTCTTCGTCGACTACTACGTTTCGTCGATGACCGGTGCCGTGAAGGAGTGACGAATGCCGCGGCAGCGGATCGCTGATGCAGCGGTCCGCTTTCCTCGGGGCTTTCTGGCATTCAACTCTGTCTTGGTTGCGTCTCGCCCCTCGGAACGGTTGAACCACCGCTTTTCATGAATGAAAAACACCCTGCAGATTTGGCTGTTTATCACTCCGGCGTCTCTGCCTATGTCTGCCTGTAACGGTGGATGATCGTGGAGGATGACATGCTGACCAAAGCCGATAGTGCGACCACAATAACGCTCTGGAATGACCTGGAAATTCCACGCCTTGGCATGGGATGCTGGGCAATAGGCGGACCGTTTTACGCTGGTGATGTGCCGCTCGGCTGGGGCGAAGTCGACGACGATGAATCGATCCGTGCTATCGACCGGGCGGTGGATCTCGGCATTCGCTTCTTCGACACTGCCTCGAATTACGGGGCTGGGCATTCTGAAGAGGTGGTCGGCAGAGCGCTCGGCAATCGCGACGATATCATCATCGCCACCAAATTCGGCTTCGCGACGGACGAGAAGACCAAGCAAGCGACAGGCGCTTTCTCCGATCCCGCCTTTATCCGGCGGTCCGCCGAGACATCCTTGCGCCGTCTGCGCCGCGATCGTCTGGATCTGCTGCAGTTCCATCTTAACGATTTTCCGCTTGAAGCGTCTGACGAGGTATTTGAGACACTCGAAACGCTCAAGGCTGAAGGCAAGATTGAGGCCTTCGGCTGGAGCACTGACCACCTGGATCGTGCGGCACGTCATGTGCATCGCGCAGGGTTCGTCTCGGTTCAACATACGATGAACGTCTTCGAGCCGGTTCCGGCGATGATCGATGTCATCGAGCGCAACGGCTTGATTTCCATCAATCGCGGTCCGCTTGCCATGGGGCTTCTTAGCGGCAAGTTCACGCCTGACAAGGCTATCGGCGAGAAGGATGTGCGCGGTGCGAGCCTCGACTGGATGGTCTACTTCAAAGACGGCAGGATCGCGCCTCAATTTGCTGCTCGCTTAGAGGCGGTCCGTAATCTGCTGACCGAGGACGGACGCACGCTTACGCAGGGTGCGCTTGCCTGGTTATGGGCGCGTTCGCCCCGCACGCTGCCAATTCCCGGCTTCCGTACAGTTGCCCAAGTCGAGGAAAACGCCGGTGCTCTGGCAAAGGGACCCTTGCGAGCAGATGTGATGGCGGCGATCGATCAAGCGTTGGCCGGCCTGTAGATCGGCCCATACATATGCCGAGAGGAGGATCGTCGGTATCACATATTCCCAAAAACTCGTCCTTCGCCATCCGGCGGCGGAGCCAGTTGACGTGCCGGTTCGTATCCTCGATATCGCAGGTCTCGCAGCGGACGCGGAACTTGTCCGGCATGATGTTTTCGCTAAGGTGCCCAATCCCGGGAAACTCACCGGTATGAAGCGTCTTGTGGGGTCGTTCGATCGCTTTGAAGCCTTCCCGGAAGGTCGATGGTCATTGCTTTGTGCGCTCTGAGGGGGCGCCCAGCGGAACCGACGAGCGCGGAAAGTTCCCTTTGAAGGAGACTGCCATGACCGTCTCGTCGCACGGCGAATCTTCATTCCGCTTCGGAAATACCTTTCTTCGGCCGAGGTAGATAAAACCCATTCTCAAATAGCCGCATTAAAACTGACCTGGTCAGCCGTCGGGACGGCTCATCGAAGAAGCGCCAAAGCAGGTATGAAATGCATATCAGAAGCAGTACGGTCATCGTCACAACGGTTTCCGGCGAGGCCGTCGCTCCGACCTTATTGAAGATTACGTAACCGATGTGCTGATGCAGTAGATAAAAGGGATAGCTGATGCCGCCAAGCGCGAGCATCACGCCTCCAGGCAAAAGCGAACGTTGTCGCTTTATTGCCAAGGCGACAATTGCCACAATGGCAAGACAGGAACTGACAACAACCAGATCGCTATAGTCCACACCGTAATTTTCGCGATTCCATTGGGTCATTTCCAAGGATTGGTACAGGGCAACCGCAACCGATAAGGCGAGCAAAACGAAATTGCGAAGCGTGTAGCCTTTGCGAAACGCGGCGTAAAAAACCAAGCCGATACAGAAAAAACCGCTTTCGTCGGTCAGCGCGAGATGGCGCATCAAAGGATTGGCAAAGAAAGCACGATCTACTGTTGAAACAAGCAGCCAGCCGACAACAATGGCCGGATACAGCCGCGGCTTGAAACCGCCCAGTTTTATCAGAACGAAAACCCAACCGTAAAACACGACCTCGTAAGAGATCGACCAATAGGAGCCGTCCATGATCTCTTGCCCCAGCAGTCCGGGCTGGAGGAGCAGATTAGCGGCCCATTGTGCAACGGTCGCGTTGATCTGCGGCGCGCCATAAATGGCGACGATCAGGAACGTCAATGTCATGCATAATACGAACATTGGATAAATTCGCGCAAAGCGCGCGATAGCAAATTGCCCCGGTGTTCGCCCTTCCGCCGAGTAGGCGATGACGAAACCGCTTATCACGAAGAACATCTGCACGCCCAGATATCCGTATTTCAACACGGATATCCAGTCTGGAAGATTCATCTCGGTAAAACCAAGCGTTTTGCCTCGGAACCCGAAATGAAAGAGCGCCACCGCAAGTGCAGCCAGGAACCTGAGCTCATCGAGTACGCCGATCCGCTCAGCGGAAGTGACATGTGGCACCTGCGTCATAGCGACGTCCAAGTCATTCAGCGAGCCCCGCGGTAAAGACAATCCCAAGCTTCACCATCCTTATACTCAACCGAAAGTCGGAACAAGAAGGCCACTATCGAGCGAGCGTCGACCCGCGACGCCTTGTCCTTCGCCTGCAGTTTTCGGCCTGGACAAGCGCCGCCTGCCCAGGTTTCGCAGGCGGTGCTCGTCCGGACTCGACCAGGATTTCAAGCGGATTTTTGGTTGAGAAACGCCACAACCTCTTCGCTGAAGGCTTGCGCAAACTCGATATTGGAGAAGTGCACGGCCGGAAAGGTTTTCAGCCTTGCTCCTGGGATCGTATTGGCGATTGCTTCACCCATGGCGTGCGATGTCACGGTGTCGAACTCGCCGGCGATCACGAGCGTCGGGCTCTGGATGAGGGTGCTGGTACGGCGCATGTCGGCATCGCGCACGGCGGCAAACAGGCCAGCGAGTCCCTTGCGCGATATGTTCAGCAACATCTCTCGAAACTGGCGAACAACCGGTCCGTTCGCCGCGATCATCGCTTTCGGAAACCAGTTGCCGAGGAAGGTCTCCGCGGCTTCGCTCATGTCCGGCGCAGCGAGCGTTGCGGCTATCGACCTGTCGAAGGTTTCGGCGGGGCCGAGGTAGGAAGAGGTATTGCTGAGGATCAGACGGTCGATCCGTTCCGGTGCGTGGATGGCAAGCCATTGGCCGACCCAGCCGCCGAGGGACAGGCCAAGAAAATGCGCTCTCTCAATCCCGAGCCAGTCCATCAGCTCCAGCACGTCGCGGCCGAGCCTTCCGTCGGAATAGGCGCCAGCCGGCACGTCCGAGCCGCCGTGACCGCGGTAATCATAGCGGATGACCCGAAAGTGTTCGGCGAATTTGGGAATCTGGAGATCCCACATCTGCAGGGTGGTCGCAATGGAATTGGCGAGGATTAGTGCCGGCCGGTCGTCCCGCCCATCGATCCTGTAGGCGATCCGAACGCCATCGCCGGTGGTGAAGAACGACAGGGCGGCCGGCTCTTCGGGATTGAGCGTGGCGAGTTCTGCGGAATTATTCGTCATCGATATGGTCCTTCTCTTGTTGTTGGCACCTGCCGCATTGCCGCAGAATCTGGTTCCGGAAAGCGGGGCGGGGTCGAGAACAGTTCGACGCTAATTCTCCCTTCCTTCCAAAAAAATTGAAAAGATTGGAAAATCATTGTAAATAGAATCTACAATGCAGCCATTCACGCTCCAGGAAATCCAATGTTTCGATGCGGTGGTCCGCGAAGGCGGCTTTCAAGCGGCAGCCTCCGTGTTGAACCGGTCGCATACGGCCGTGTTTGCGGCGATCGCCAAGCTCGAGGCCAATCTCGGCGTCGCCCTCCTCAATCGTACCGGCTATCGCGTAGATCTCACCGAAGCTGGTCGCTCCTTTCATCGCAAGGCGCAGGCCCTGCTCGGCGAAATGGAAGCGCTAAGGGTGCATGCCCGTCAGCTCACAATGGGAGAGGAGACGCATCTGCGCGTGATCCTTGGCGACACCTGCCCATTGCATGATGGCCTGCAATTGCTCGGCGGCTTCTTCGCCGGCTGTGCGAACACGCGGCTCGACCTGCATTTCGAGACGATCGGCGGACCATCCGAGCGGCTTTTCGAAGACGAAGCCGACCTGATCCTCCATTGGATCGATAAATCCGATCCGCGGCTCGAATGGATCGATCTCGGCGCGATCTCCTTCGTGCCGGTGGTTGCTCCCGAATTCCTGCCATTCGCACCCTCGCGATCGATCACTCCCGAACAAATGCGTGGGTTGACCCAATGCATCATCCGAGACACGGCGCGCGATATTGCAAAACCCAGTTTCTACGTGGTCGAGGGGGCACCGCAATGCACGGTCGCCGATCACGCGATGAAGAAGGAGATCGTCCTTCGCGGCATGGCATGGGGGCATCTGCCCCGCTTCATGATCGAGGAGGAGTTGCGTGACGGACGTCTGCTCTCCATCACGGGACAGCATTTCCCGGGCATGGATATCGACCTTGTGGCGGCACGCCGCCGCGACCGCCCGCACGGACCCATCGCCAGCCGACTCTGGCACTACATCCAAACGCATCCCCGATTTGCGGATAAGGCCTCGACTTCATCGCCGAGATGAGCAGAATGAGTAGGAGATCGCTCTCCATCAAGAGCTTTGCGGCTGGCCTACGGCAAGGTTAGGCTAGCATTGAATGGGAGCCATTGGGTATTTTACCGGAGATGAAGCATGTTCACTCACGTCATGATCGGCAGCAACGATTTGGAACGAGCCAGAAGCTTTTACGACGCCACATTCGCTGCATTGGGTGGTAATCCGGGCGAGATGGATGAGCGAGGCAGGCTGGTCTATATCCACGAGGGTGGTCGGCTGATGATCACGAAACCGATCGATGGCAAGCCTGCGACCGCGGCTAACGGCGGGACTATCGGTATAGCCGCCGCGAGCCCCGGCCATGTTCTGGCGTGGCATGCCGCCGGTGTCGCGCATGGTGGCATGGCGATCGAAAGTCCGCCCTCCGAGCGCCCGAACGGAGCATTCGTCGCATATCTTCGCGATCCTGACGGAAATAAATTGTCCGCGCGGTCTCACCCGACGAAATGAAATGGGCGTCAAGCGGCGCCTGGGGCAGCCATGGTAATGTCGAGTTCGGGCGGATTTCCGTCACGGCAGCATCAGGTCAATAGCGGTCAATCCCTTCTTTCGGGGATCAGGCGTATCTGAGTTCCATGACGTGCCGAGACCTTGATCGCCGTCGATATCTCACGAAGCGGTCCACGCGCGACGAGCGCCTCCGGCTGAGGGACATTTCCAGGACCCGCATCGACAAAGGCGGCCCAGTCGTCTTCGGAATCGAGCATCGCCATGAACGACGTTGCGACGATTGCTTTGCCGCAGGCGGCGCATCGGAGTATGTATGAGCCTCCGTGGACGATTGATTCGGTCTTGTCTAGTCCGCATGAGGTGCAGAGCAACGTATCACTCATTGCGTCACCCCAATGTCGACTGGTTCAAAGACGTCGCGACAACAGAATTCAACATGCGTTCCAAGAGGATCGATGGCGACACACTGTTGTTTGTTCCGTATCGCCATGAAAACCCAGCCTATGCAGCGAAATTGTCTTTCGCCGAACGCAATGCTCAGCGGTTGCCGATCGACGGACTGAACACCATGAGGCTCAGTATCTCGAAGAGCACCTGAGCTCCGGCATGTGCGGTGTTGGTCGTCGCGTCATATTGGGGAGCGACTTCGACGACGTCGCCGCCTACGAGATTTATGCCCTTCAGCCCGCGTATCAGCTCAAGCACTTCGCGCGTTGTCAATCCGCCGATCTCGGGCGTGCCTGTACCGGGGGCAAAACTCGGATCGAGGCTGTCGATGTCGAAGGATAGATAGGTCGGGCCGTCACCGACGATGGATTTGGCCTTGGCGATGATGGCTTCCATCCCCATTGCGCTGATGTCTTCTGCGTGGATCACGGTCATTCCCGATTTATAGGAGAATTCCCATAGATATTCCGCCGAACCGCGGATGCCGATCTGGATCGTCCTTGTCGGATCAAGCACGCCATCCAGTACGGCGTTGCGAAACGGTCCGCCATGATGAAACTTCGTCTGATCGAAGGCGCCGCTGGTGTCGCAGTGCGCATCGATATGAATGAGGGCCACCGGCTCCTTCCGACCGACCGCCTTCAAAATGGGATGAGTGATGGAGTGGTCACCCCCGACCGAGAGAGGCGCGACGCCGGCATCGACGATCTGGCCGATACGCTTTTCGATGTCGTCGTGACTGAGCTCCAGCCTATAGCGGCTCTGGAACGGTACGTCGCCAATGTCGGCGACGCGCAGATCGAAGACCGGCGCGGTTCCCAGAACGTGGTTATAAGGGCCGATCCTCTCAATGGCGCGAAGTGCGCGTGGTCCGAAGCGGGAGCCGGGGCGGTTGGTGACGCCGAGATCCATCGGAATTCCCGTGATTGCGACCTGGAGATTGCCGAATTCAGGCTCGTCGGCTGCGACCTGCATGTAGGGCGCGCTGAGGAAAGTCGGCACGCCGGCATATGGTGCCAGTCTCGTGCCGCTCTTGGAGATGATCTTCTCTGCGACTTTGCGAAACTTCTCGTCGAATATCTCGCCGCCTTTGCTGTCTGCAAATTCCGCACGCAGCTGTTCGAGCCGCATCTTGTCCCACACCATGCGCCTGCGTCTCCACCTGAGATCCGTATTACTCAACAAAGAGGTTGAGAAAGCAATTGGTATCGTTGTAGCAATCGGTATCAAAGAGAAATTGATATGACCGCTGCAAAATCCAATTCGCTTGTTGCCCGCCTCTCCCCTCCACCCATCCCTTCCGTCGTTGCCTGGGGCCGCGAATACAAGGGATTGAAGGGTCCGCTCATTGATCTGTCGCAGGCCGTGCCCGGTTATCCAGCGCATCCTGAAATGCTGCGTCTGCTTGGCGAGACAGCTGCACAACAGGCGATGACGGGATACGGCCCGATCGAGGGCGAGCCTTTGTTGCGGCAGGCCTATGCCGCACATGTCGCAGAAGTTTACGGCGCGGACATATCTGCCCGCAATATCCATATCACGGCCGGCTGCAATCAGGCGTTCATGTGCACGGCGATTGCTCTTGCTGGCGCCGGCGATACGGTCGCGCTCACCAATCCTTTCTATTTCAATCACGACACGACGCTGTCGATGCTGGGTATCGGGCGGCGGCTGGTCGACTGCGATCCCGCAGCCGGCTTTCTTCCGGATCTCGGTTCAGCAGAGGCCGCGCTTTCCGCCGGCGCGAAGATGCTTGCCGTCGTTATGCCCAACAATCCTACCGGAGCAGTCTATCCGCCCGAGCTGCTTCACGCGCTTTTCAGGCTCTGCCGAAAATATGGCGCCTGGCTGGTCGTCGACGAAACCTACCGCGATTTCCTGGCCGAAGATTACGGCCGGCCGCATGCCCTGCTGTCGGAGCCGGGTTGGGAGGATACGCTCGTTCTTCTCTACAGTTTTTCGAAATCCTTCTGCATCCCCGGTCATCGCCTCGGTGCTGTCACGGCAGGTCCCGAGCTCATTTCAGAGATCGCGAAGGTCATGGACAATATGCAGATCTGCGCCCCGCGTTCGGCTCAGATCGCAGTCGCTGCGGCTCTGCCTGTCCTTGCCGACTGGCGGGCCGGCAACCGGCTGGAAATTGCTCGCCGTGCCGATGCCTTGAGGGGAGCGTTTTCCGAGTTGGCTGGCTGGGAGATTGCAGCGATAGGCGCCTATTTTGCCTTTGTTCGCCATCCTTTCGAGGGCCGATCGTCGTCCGAGGTTGCCGAAGAACTTGCGAGGGAACGCGGCGTGGTCTGCATACCCGGGGCATATTTCGGCGAGGGGCAGGAGCGCTACCTCAGATTTGCCTTTGCCAATGTCGATGTTACCTCGATGAGGTTATTGCCGGATCGTCTACGCTAGACAGGCTCATCAACCGCCGCCGGAAGGTCATGATAGCCACCTCGCCAGTAGAGCAGCGGTCCGATGTCCTGCCGGATTTCCATCGCACAGATATGCCCGATCAGAATGGCATGGGAATGGTGATGGAATGCGGTTTCGAGCTTGCAGTCGAGGACCGTCAGGGCATTTTCAAGTGCGGCGGCACCTGTCTTGAGGCGATACCACCCGGCACCCTCGTAGCGGTCGGCGCCCTTGCGTCCGCCAATGCCGGAAAAGGATTGCGCGACGTGCTGTTGGTCGGCCGCAAGCACGTTGACACAGAAACAGCCATACCGCTGCAGCGCCGGCCAGGAGGAAGAGGTCCTGTTGATGCTGACGATGACGGAAGGCCGATCGGCTGAAAATGAGGAAACCGATGTTGCGGTGAAGCCGGTGCGGTCTTGGCCGTCACCGACCGTTATCACGCTGACCGCACCGGCCAGATGACGCATCGATAGTCTGAATTCCGCATCGCTGATCAGAGCCTCGTCACCCATTGGATAGGCCCTCAGCTCTTGGCAAAACGGTTTGCCGGCGTTGAAATGCCGAGGTTTTCGCGAAGGGTCTTGCCTTCATATTCCTCGCGGAACAGTCCGCGGCGGCGAAGCTCCGGCAGGACGAGCCGCACGAAGTCGTCGAGGCTGGATGGCAAGGTCGGAAACATCAGGATAAAGCCGTCGGCGGCACGCGTCTCGAACCACTCCTCCATGTAGTCGGCGATCTGGGTCGGCGTGCCCGTTATGCCATTGCCGGTGTGCTTCTCGGCATAGTGCCGGATCAGTTCGCCGACGGTATGGCCGCTCTTGACGAAATCGACCAATTCGTCGAACAGGGCACGCGACCCTTTCGGAGCGGCCGGCAGCCGCTCCATCGGGAAAGGCGCATCGAGAGCCACGCCACGCAGGTCCGCTTCCAGGAACTCGGAGAGCATCAACCGCCCGACATCGGGATGCATCTTGTCGATCAGATAGTCCACCTTCGCCTTTGCCTCGGCCTCGGTTTCACCGACGTTGACAACGATGCCCGGCATGATTTTCAGATCATCCCGATCGCGGCCGTAGGCGGCCATCCGGCCTTTGACATTGTCGTAGAAGGACCGGTTCCGCTCGATGTTCGATGCCAGGCTGAAGACGATCTCGGCCGTACGTGCCGCCATATCCATTCCGGGTTCGGAACCGCCCGCCTGGGCGATGACGGGACGGCCCTGTGGCGTTCGCGCGATGTTGAGGGGGCCGCGAACCTGGAAGTGTTTGCCCTTATGGTTGAGCGTGTGGTGCTTGTCCTTGTCATAGTAGACGCCGGATTCGCGGTCGAGAAGGAGTGCGCCTTCCTCGAAACTGTCCCAAAGGCCGAAGACGACGTCGACGAACTCGTTGCCGCGCTCATAGCGCAGCGCGTGCGGGTCGAGCCCCTCGCGATTGAAGTTGTAGCCGGTTTCGTCATGGTCTGACGTGACGACATTCCAGCAGGCGCGGCCCTTGCTCAGATGGTCGATCGAGGCAAACAGACGGGCTACATTGTAGGGCTCATAGTAGCTCGTCGAGACTGTCGCCACGAGACCGAGATCGTTGGTCGTGACCGCGAGTGCCGAGAGCAGCGACAGGGGCTCGAAGCGGTTCATCTTGGTTGGAATCCGGGCGAGCGCATTCGGATCGCCGACGGCCGCTGCCGGAGAATCGGCCATGAACATGAAATCGAATTTCGCCGCCTCGGATCGTTTGGCGACATCGAGCAGATGCGCGAAGTCGTTGGCGCCGTTGACATCGCTTGCCGGATGCAGCCAGGAGGCTGGATGAAAGCCGAACGTATAGACGAAAGTTCCGAGTTTCATCTTGTCGGTCCGTGCCATCGAATTCTCCCTTTATATCGGCCACGCAGTCCCGTTGAAGGCGAATGCGCAAATTATCGCCAGGCGCAAAATTTCATCAATATCGTGCACCTGAGTTCCGTTTTAGTTTTTCTAAAATGTTGGTGCGGGCGCCGATACCAGACCCTGCTGGCGGGAAATGGCGACGAGCCAATCGCGAAACTGGCGCCCGTGCGGTTTTTCCAAGGCAGCCCGGTCCCAGGCGAGAAAGTAGCTTTCGCGCAGGGGAATGCGTATGTCGAGGGGAATGATGAGCGTTTGCGCCTCCAGCTCATCTGCAATCATCGACATCTGCGCGAGGACGACGCCGCGCTTGTTGACGGCAGCGTCGATTGCGCTGCTCGATAAGGTGAAGGAAAGGTCGGCGGCGGTTTCCTCGAGTGCCGCTCCCGTCTTCGCGGCGAATTCCAGCCAGCTTGGATAGGGCGTGAAATGCCGCTCCCATTCGACATGCAGGAGCGGATATTGAAGAAGTTGCGTCGCAGAAGGCGCTTTGCCCTTGATCAGGGCCGGCGAGCAGGCGGGAACCACCCAATCGCGGAACAGCTCGGTATAGTGTTCGTGCTGCAGTACGTCCGATCCGTAGCTGATGCGGAAATCAATGTCGTCGAAGCCCATGCGTGGTTCCTTGTCGCGACCGACGATCCTGACATGCGCATTTGGATGGAGGGCCTGCCAGTCGAAGATCCGGCGCCCGATCCATTTGTTGACGACGGAAGATAGCGCGCTGAGAACCAGGGCATTCTCGTTGCGAGCCCGTTCCAGGATCTGCTCCGCGGCTGCGAATTGTTCGAAACCTTTCGATATTTCCTGATGATAGAGTCGCCCCCATTGGGTGAGCTCCACCGTTCGACCATTGCGCTCAAGCAAGGTGACGCCGAGAAAGCTTTCGATCTTCCGAATCTGCTGACTGACCGCCCCGGGCGAAACCTTCAGCTCCAAGGCTGCGGCGCTCACGCTGCCGCAACGGCCGACGGCTTCAAAGGCTTGCAAGCCCTTAAGCGGAACTGCCCTGTTAATCCGTTTGTCGTTCAAGAAGTGCTTCCTTGCGGTGGTTGATCGATGACGCCTCTTTCATTGGGATGAAAGTCGCCGGCGAACTGGAAACGATCGCCGGGATGGATGAATTCGACATAGGTGACCGTGCGACTGCTCTGCCATGTCTGACGGATGAGCGTCAGGCAGGCTTCACCGCGTTCGGTCTCAAGCAAGCGAGCCGTCGCAGCATCGGCCGAGACGGCTCGAATGACATGCCGGGCCTTCGACCAGGGCACCCTGTCCAGCAACCATTTGCCTGGTGGTACCGAAGCGAAACTCTCGGTTCTTGCTGAAGGCACCAGGTCCAGCATGATGATGCGCCGCTCCAGCGCATTCGCTTTGCCATCGACCGCATGCAGGCAATGGAGCCGCAGGATTTCCGCCCCCATGGTTTCGCCAAGCCGCATCGCGGTGGCAGAATCGAGCCTTTCGACTTTCCGCATCAGCATCGTGTGGCTATGTTCGTGTCCCGCCAACTCCGCTTCTGTGGAAATATCCTGGATGTCCATGACCGTGCGATCGATTTGCCGCGAAGCGACAAAGGAGCCGAGCTTGCGACGACGTATGATCATGCCACGCTCAGCCAGGGTCGAGAGCGCCTTGTTCACGGTCATCCGAGAGCATTGATATTCTTTCAGCAGCTCGTGTTCGACAGGTATTCGGTACCCCGGCGGCCAGATGCCGCTCACGATCCTGCTTTCGATATCCTTCAGAATTTTCTGATGAATTGGGACCAACGCTCGCCTTGCTCCGGCAATGAACTCAATGTCCGTGAAAACCGCTTCTGCCAGATCCATCGGGCATCATGCGGCATAATTCTTGCGTTCGTTATGTTTTGTATTTGACAGTGTAGGCGAGGCTGTATCTATTTGTATAGACAAAAAAGGTCATAGAAATCGGCCTGACGGGACAATGCTTGGGGAACCTGAACCTTCCAAGGGAAGGGTACAAAACTGGAGAGAAAGACATGACGAAGAATTCGCTTCTGAAGGGGTTGGTTGGCGCCGCACTTTTATTTGGCGCAACGATTTCGGCCCATGCGGCTGACACGCTTGCCGCGGTCAAGGCCGCCGGCACCCTGAAGGTCGGCACCGAGACGGCCTTCGCCCCGTTCGATTTCATCGATGCAGGCAAGCACGTTGGCTTGAACGTTGACCTCTTCGACGAGATCGGCAAGGAGTTGGGCGTGAAGATCGAATGGGTCACGCTCCCATGGGACGGCGTGTTCCCGGCGCTTGAAGCTGGAAAGTTCGACGTCGTTGCCGGTCCGGCAACGATCACCAAGAAGCGCATGGAGCGCTATCGCTTCACGCCGCCGTTGGCCGAAGCGACCATTGCGATCCTGAAGAAGGCGGGTGACAAGACGATCAGCAAACCGGAAGACATCGCCGGCAAGAAGATCGGCGTCGGTAAGGCGACGGCGCAGCTCGATCAGCTCAAGGAATTTTCTGACACCCTGCCGACGAAAGCCGATATCCGCGAATATCCGGCCTTTACGGAATCCTACGCCGACCTGGCAGCCGGCCGTATCGCCGGCGTTGCCAATTCGCTGCCGAATATTGCGTTCGTCGCCAAACAGCGTGAAGGCACGTTCGAAGTCGTGCTGCCGCCCTTCGGCAAGAAGTCCTATTTCGGCTTCATCGGCTTGAAGGATGCCGATCACGCGCCGCTGATGGACGCCATCGATGCCGCCATGCTGAAGATCAAGGCCGACGGCCGCATGGCGACGCTGCAGAAGAAATGGTTCGGCGCAAGCTTCGACACGCCTGACGCTGTCAAGGACCCGGCATTCTGATCAGTCCTCGGAAACCGGCCGTGCCCGCTTTTTGTCGGGTACGGCTGACGACCGAGATCCCAGCTTCCTGGTCACCACGCGGGCGAACACTCAACAATGTCCATCGAGCTCTTTGGATTGCTTGTACAGGCATCCATCTACACGGTGACGATCAGCTTTGTGTCGATCTTTATCGGTTTTGCAATTGCGATCCTGATTTCGGGAATGTTGCTGACTGGGCGTAGCCTTTTCGTGCGACCTGCCCAGTTTTTCATCAGCTTTTTTCGCGGCGTGCCGCTGCTGGTGCAGTTGCTGCTGATTTACAATCTGCTCCCGGCTGTCGGCCTCAACGTGCCAAGCATCGTGGCCGCCGTCATCGGCCTGTCGCTCTGCACAGCTGCCTACCAGGCAGAGAATCTGCGCGGCGGCTTTGCCAGCGTGCCGTTGGGCCTTGTGGAGTCGGCGGAGATGGTTGGCCTGACGCCGCGCCAGATCTTTCGCCGCATCAAGGTTCCGATCGCGCTGCGGCTAACCTTTCCGGCTCTTGTTAACGAGGCGATCCTCATTCTGAAGGCATCGTCGCTGGTCTCTGTTGTCGGCATCGTAGAACTGACCCGTATGGCCCAGGATCTTGCCGGCAGCACCTTTCTGCCGCTGCAGATCTTCGCCTCGGCCGGCCTTATCTATCTCGTGATCAACTGGGTGGTGGCGCTTGCCGGCGGCTTGATCGAAAGCAGATTGCCCGGAGTACCGCGATGACCTTCGACATCAACGTCCTGATCGGGCAGTGGCCCGCCATCCTCAGCGGCGCCGGCGTAACGATCATGATATGGATTATAGGCACCATTGCCGCGGCCGTTATCGGTTTCCTGATGGCGGTTGCCCGGCAATATGGCGGCGTGGTGGTCGATAAGGTGCTGGGTGCCATCGTGGCGGTGCTGCGCGGCACGCCGTTTCTTATCCAGATCTTCCTCGTCTATTATGGCGGCCCTTTCGTCGGTCTCGAGCTCGATCCAGTGCCTGCCGGACTGATCGGCATTTCGATCTATGGAGCGGCTTATTTCAGCGAAATCTTCCGTTCCGGATTTCGGGCCGTGCCGAAAGGTCATATCGAGGCTGGCGAATGCGTCGGCTTGACGCGGGGGCAGATCATCAGGCGCATTCTCCTGCCGGAGATGACGATGCTGGTGCTGCCGCCCTGTGTGAACATGACCGTCATTTTGATGAAGGAGACGGCGGTCCTCTCCATCATCACGGTGCCGGAATTGACGGCGACGCTCAGCGCGATCGGATCGCAGCAATATGCCTTCGTCGAGGCGCTTTCGGCCCTGGCGCTCTTCTACTGGGTGCTGGTCGAAGTCACCGGCTGGCTTGGCAACCTTGCCGAAACGAAACTTTCCAGATTCAGGTTTTTCAACGCATGAGCGTCCCCGCTATAGAAGTCAGGAATCTCGTCAAGACGTTCGGAGAGACCACCGTCCTTCATGGCATCGATCTCGCCATCGAGCCGGGGCAGGTCTCCTGCCTCATCGGTCCATCCGGTTCCGGCAAGAGCACGCTCTTGCGATGCATGGCTTTTCTTGAAGAGGCAACGCGCGGGACGATCTCCATCAATGGCGAGGTTCTTGGCTTTGCCGAGGATTCTCAAGGGCGCCGTGAACGGATCTCGGCAGCCACCAATCGCTCGATCCGCGCCCAGATCGGCATGGTGTTCCAGCAGTTCAATCTTTGGCCGCATATGACGGCGCTCGGCAATGTCAGCGAGGCATTGAAGACGGTTCACAAGATGAGCCGAAAGCAAGCCGAGGATGCGGCCATGGTGCAACTCGTCAAGGTTGGGCTTGAGGCGAGAGCAGGGCATTATCCGTCACAGCTTTCCGGCGGACAACAGCAACGCGTGGCGATCGCCCGCGCCCTCGCTTTGAAGCCGAAGATCATGCTGTTTGATGAGCCGACATCATCGCTCGATCCGGAACTGACCGGCGAGGTCTTGAACGTCATGCGCGACCTGGCAGCCGAAGGCATGACGATGGTTGTCGTTTCGCACGAAATCGGTTTCGCTGCGACCGTCGGCCAGCAGATCATCTTTCTCGATCACGGCAAGGTGCTGTTTAGCGGGCCGCCCCAAGAAGTGTTCAAGAAGCCGAGAAATCCTCGTCTTGAGCAATTCCTCGATACCTATCTCGACCGTGGTGCATCGATGTTGCTCTGATGCTGATGTGGTGACCGGAGTGAGTGCAATCATCTCGTATGACGGCACTCACTCGTCGGCGTTTTCTCTTCGGCATCGGTGAACCCGCCCCGTACAAAATATTTTATTGGTCTCCGAGGCTGCTTTGCTGCGAGCGAGGCAGCTCAGGGCTGCCAATTGCCTGGGTTCTCGCGATCAGGCCATGAAGGACGATTTGCAATGCCTGCAGGAGAATCTTTCTCATCTCGTATCCTTTAAGCCGTGGCATTCGCGGCGCGAATGAAATTTCGCCAGCCGCCCAACCCGGTGATATCCTTGGCACCGGCTGTGGCATGGGCTTCACAGAGGAATCCGGAAACATGGCTGCCGTCCTCAAGCCGGATCTTGCCGATCCCCAGCGGGGCGGGAATATTCTGGACGAAGTGGGCAAATGCGGCCGGCGGTAACGCCCATACCTCGATTTCGATACCGTTGCCGGCAAAGTTCGGATCGCGCACCAAACCCGGCTTGGGTGGTATCGTCCCCGGCAGGGCGAAAAGTCGGTAACTGCCGTCCGTTCGACCCGTCATCATTCTGTATCCGCCTTTTCCGGTGAGCTCGTGGTTGAGCGGCATACCGGTCAGATGCGCGCCGACAACGACGATCGGAACGACGTCAGCGGTTTCGGGTGTTACGCGGCTTCTGTCCGGCAGTGCCGCCATGCGATCCCTACCCATTCCGCTATTTACCGCTCGATGCATGGCATCGGCGAAAGGCGCCAAAGCGTCGTCGGTAAAGGCCGGCCCGACGAGCATCACACCGGCCGGCAGATGGCCGTCGGCATCGAAGCCTGCGGGTATGGCGATCGCCGCGCAATCAAGCAGGTTGGCGAAATTGGTATAACGGCCGAAATGGCTGTTTCTGACGATCGGATCGGCCTGCATTTCCTCGACCGTATAGGTCGTGGGGGATGTCGGCAGCATCAGGAAATCGACCTTCTCCCATTCCGCCTTCGTCTTTTGCCGCAATGCTTCCAGCCTGTACTTGCCCTCGAAGGCGGCGACCGCGTCGTAGCCTTTCGCGCCCTCGATGATGGTTCTGACCGTCGGATCGAAATCGCCGGCATTGCTTGCGAGGAAGTCCTTTACCGCCGCGAGGCGCTCTGCAACCCAGGGGCCGTTGTAGAGCAGTTCGGCAGCCTGCCGGAAAGGCGCATAGTCGAACGGGACGATCTCTGCCCCGAGCGATCTCGCCCTGTCGATGGCGGCATCGTAGAGGGCCTCGACATGCCTGTTGCCATAAAATTCGCGCTCGGCCCCATCCAGTACGCCAACGCGCGGGCGCGCCGACGGTAGGCTCGCTGGAGCCGCTTCTCGCGAGAACGGATCACGGGCGTCGTAGCCTTCCATGATCCGGCGAATGGCGACCCCGTCACCAACCGTCGCGGCGAACACCGTGACGACATCGACGCTGCGGCAAGCCGGTACGACGCCAACATTGGGAGCAAGCCCCGGCGTCGGCTTGATGCCGACGAGATTGTTGAAGGCGGCCGGCACCCGGCCGGAGCCTGCCGTATCGGTGCCGAGAGAGAAACTGGCAAGACCTGCCGCCACGGCAACGGCGGAACCGGAACTGGAGCCGCCGGAAACATAGGCGCGATCGAAAACTGAGCGGGGCGCACCATGGGGCGAGCGCGTGCCGTTGAGGCCTGTTGCGAACTGGTCGAGATTGGTCTTGCCGATGACGATGGCGCCGGCAGCCCGCAGACGCGCAACCACTGTCGCATCCGCTTGAGGATGATAGGCAAAGGCCGGGCAGGCGGCCGTTGTCGGCAGACCTGCGACATCGATATTGTCCTTGACTGCAAAAGGTATGCCCCAGAGCGGCAGGCTATTTGGCTCGGGTGCCGTCGTCAGCAATTCCGTCGCCGCAACTCGCAAGGCTTCAGGAGATGTCGGCGTGATGAAGATTGCCGGATCATCTGACGCCCCGCATCGGGCGATAATCTCCTCCACGAGATCGAGCGGCGATAGACCTGCTCCATAAGCCTCTTTCAACGAGGTTAGGTCGAGAATAGTAGGCAGCATCAGATTTCCTCCAGAATGACAAGCACGTCGCCGGCCTTGACGTTGCGCCCAGGTGCTGCGCGCAGATCGCGGACGCGTCCCGCAGCGTGGGCGGTGACGTTGATTTCCATTTTCATCGACTCGATGATGGCCAAAGTATCGCCGGCTGCGACCGGCTGGCCTTCCTCGACAAGTATCTTCCAAACATTGCCGGGCACCGCGCTTTCGATGCCGAAGCAACCTTCCGGTATATCTCCGGCCAGGGCAGGGCTCGCTCCTTCGTCAACGGAAAAGCTGTCGAGCCCCAGCTCCTTCCAGCGTTGCCGTTCCGCCTCGAAGGCTGCCTGCTGCCTGGATTTGAAAGCACCGATCGCCGCAGCCTCGCGTGCGAGGTCCGCCTCATAGGCAGCGTAGGAGAATTCCGTCTCCTCGATCCTGATCGGATAGCCGCCGTGAGGGAAGGCCGCACGCGCCTCGTTCAGTTCCTCATGCGTGACGGGGAAGAAGCGAATCTGGTCGAAGAAGTTGAGAAGCCATGGCTTGTCCTTGGCAAAGACCGGCGTTTGCCGCCAGCTGTTCCAGACCTGGATCGTGCGGCCGAAGAGCTGATAGCCGCCCGGTCCCTCCATGCCATAGATGCACATATAGGCACCGCCAATGCCGACGGCGTTTTCCGGTGTCCATGTGCGCGCCGGATTGTATTTCGTCGTCACCAGCCGATGGCGTGGATCGATCGGTGTGGCGACCGGTGCACCGAGATAGACATCGCCAAGACCGAGCACGAGGTAGCTGGCATCGAAGACGATATCGCGCACCGCCTGCTCGTCGGGCAGGCCGTTGATGCGGCGGATGAACTCGATGTTGGAAGGGCACCATGGCGCATTCGGGCGCACGAGCTCCTGATACTTACGCATAGCAAGCTCGGCCTGCGGATCGTTCCAAGAAAGCGGCAGATGCACGATCCGACTTGGGACTTTGACCTCTTGCGCCGGCGGCAGTTTTGCTTCGATCTCGGTCAAAAGGCCAACGAGGCGTTTCCGCGTCAGCGTCGTACCGTCATAATGGATCTGCAGCGAACGGATGCCGGGCGTCAGGTCGATGATCCCAGGCAGGCGTGCCTCGACGACTGCCTGCATCAGCAGATGCACGCGCAAACGCAGGGCGATATCAAGTGTCATCGGCCCGTATTCGATAAGCAGGTTGTCATCACCCTGCCGGCGATAGACGACAGGCACTGGCCCATCCTGGCTTTGGCCGACGATCGCCGATCCGGTCTCCTCGGGTGCACGGCGAACTGTCGGACCGACGATAGCGTCCTGACTGCGCCGCACCGGGTGAAAACGGATTTTGTCGCCCGGCTTGAACTGGCCCATCTTCCATTGCTCGTCGCGCGCAATGACGGCCGGGCAGACGAAGCCGCCAAGGCTCGGTCCATCGGGACCAAGAATGATTGGCATGTCGCCAGTGAAGTCGATCGCGCCGATCGCATAGGCATTGTCATGAAGATTGGAGGGGTGAAGACCAGCCTCACCGCCGTCGCTACGTGCCCATTTGGGGGCAGGGCCGATCAGGCGCACGCCGGTGCGGGCACTGTTGAAATGCACTTCATAGTCGGTCGAAAACAGCGTCTCGATGTCTTCGTGCAGAAAGAAGTCCGGCGCGCCGTGTGGTCCATAGACAACGCCGACCTCCCAGGTGCGCGTGAGGGCTGCCGGCATGTCCGCAGGCTTGGCCTCGGGCTGCCGTGTTCGTGCCAGTCGCAGCACATGGCCGGTCTGGAGTGTACCGGTCGCATGGCCTCCGAATCGGCCGAGGCCGAAGGTTGCCCTGGAGCCGAGCATGAGCGGCGCGGCGAAACCGCCCGAGACAGCGAGATAGGAGCGCTGGCCCGGGCCTTCTATGGCGCCGATGGCAAGCGTCTGCCCTGCTTTTGCGATGACGGCCTCACCATGCGGTAATGGAACGCCATCGAGGCTCATCGGCATATGGGCGCCCGCAAGCGCGATCGTGACGTTGGAGAAGATCTTGAGCATCGGGCCCGAGACGGTCAGCTCCAGAGCCGCGGTCTCATCGGCATTGCCGACCAGCCTGTTGGCCTGGCGGAACGAGCGCTCGTCCATCGGCCCGCTCGGTGGCACGCCGACATGCCAGAGCCCCAGCCTGCCCGGAAGCTCCTGAATGCTCGATTGCGCGCCGGGCGCCACCACCTCGATCACGTCGGGCACGAAGGGAAAATCCTTCAGCGCCGTCGTTGCCACCTTGCCGCTGGCGAGCAGTTCCGATCCGGCAATTGCCTTCAGATAGTCGAGGTTGGTCTCGATGCCGGAGATGGAGCTTTGCGAAAGTGCGGTTTTGAGTTTCTCGATCGCGGCCGGCCGGTCTTCGGCCGCGACGATCACCTTGGCAAGCATGGGATCGTAATAGGGAGTGACCTCCGTACCCGTCTCGATCCAGCCGTCGACGCGCGTGCCCTCCGGAAAAGTAACTTCGGTCAAAAGGCCGGCGCTTGGCCTGAAGCCCGCATGCGGCATCTCGGCATAGATGCGCGCCTCGATCGCCGCACCCTTCGGAACAAGTCGATCGTTGCCTGTGATCACCTCTTCGCCGGCCGCCTGGCGGATCATCCACTCGACGAGATCAATGCCATAAACGGCCTCGGTGACCGGATGTTCGACCTGAAGCCTCGTATTGACCTCGAGGAAGTAGAATTCCTCGCGTGCGGGGTCGTAAATGAATTCGACCGTGCCGGCGGACTGATAGTGGGCGGAGGTGCCGAGTGCCACCGCCGCTGCATGGAGACTTTTGCGCACCGAAGGCGAAAGATCGGGCGCGGGCGTCTCTTCGATCACCTTCTGATTCCGGCGCTGCAACGAGCAATCGCGCTCGCCAAGCGCGATCACACCGCCTTTGCCGTCGCCGAAGATCTGTACCTCGACATGCCGAGCCTTGGAAACGAAGCGCTCCAGATAGACACGGGCATCTCCAAAGCTTGCTTTTGCCGTGCGTTGCACGCTGTCGAAGGCGGCCTTCAGGCTGGCAGCATCCTCGCAGAGCTGCATGCCGATGCCGCCGCCGCCGGCCGTAGACTTCAGCATAACCGGATAGCCAATCTCCGCCGCGGCAGCGAGCGCGGCTTCGCTGGTTTCGACGAGGTCGCTACCCGGCAGCAGCGGCACCCCGCTTGTGCGCGCCAATTCGCGCGCCGTGTGCTTGAGCCCGAAGGCGGCGATATTGTCCGGCGTCGGCCCGATGAAGACGATGCCTTCCTTTGCCAGCCGTTCGGCAAAGCCAATGTTTTCCGACAAGAAGCCGTAGCCGGGATGCACCGCCTCGGCGCCGGTTGCCTTGCAGGCGGCAATGACGGCGTCGATATTGAGATAGCTTTCCAAGGCCGGCGCCGGGCCGAGCCTGACGGTTTCGTCGGCCATCAGGGGTGCCTTTGAGAAACGGTCCGCATCGGAATAGACGGCGACGGAGGCAATGCCCATGCGCCGCAGCGTCCCGATGATCCGGACGGCGATCTCGCCGCGATTGGCGATCAATATTTTCTTGAACATCTCAGGCCTCACCGTCCCATACGAGGACACGGATCGGCGTCGGGTCGAAGCCGTTACAGGGATTGTTGATCTGCGGGCAATTGGAAATGACGAGGAGCACGTCCATTTCGGCCTTGAGCTCGACATAGTCGCCAGGAGCGGAGATGCCGTCGACGATCGTCATTTCACCTGACGGTTCGATCGGCACATTCATGAAGAAATTGATGTTGGGAACGACGTCGCGCTTGCCCATGCCGTGCTTTGAAACTTCCAGCACGAAATTGTCCCGGCAGGCGTGAAGATATTTCGTGCCGTGGCCGAAACGCACCGTGTTGCTCTCGCAGGAGCAGGCGCCCGCCGATGTGTCATGACGGCCGCAGCTGTCGGCGGTCATCGTCAGCATGACGCGCCCCTCGTTGGAGATGATCCGGGTGCCTGTGGTGATATAGGCGGCACCCTGTTCGCGCATCGTATCCTGGTTGGAATAGCGCTCGGAATAATCCTCGGCATTGTAGAACAGCGTGTCGATTGCCTGCTGGCCGTAGCTATCCTCGATGCGCAGCGTCTGGCCCTTGCGCACGATGGTCGAGAAGGGAGCCTCGGCGGCGATGAAATGATCCTGCACCGCCTTGTCGAGCGTGCGGGACGGCGCGGTCTGAATGAAATCGCTCATGATCGTTCTCCCGGCTCAAAGATTGGCGAAGGCGTTGTTTTCAAAGCCACGCACGGCTTCGGCGGTGGCCGTGCGACACAGATCGTCTTCAGCGATAGGCTGAGCGGCAATGCGGGTCACGGTCACCGGTTTCGGTGCGTAATGCGGGTTTGGATCGAGCGGGTGAGGGCAGTTGGAAAAGCCGACGATCATGTCCATTTCGGCGCGAAGATGGATATAGTCGCCATCGTGCAGTAGTTCCGGCTTCCACACGAACTTGCCGTCCGCATCGACCCGGACGGGCGCGAAAAGCGTGAGGGCGGCGGGAATATCGCGCCGATCCAAGCCTGCTTTCGTTGCGAGCAGGATGAAGTTGTCGCGGCTGTTGCGCAGGCCTTGGCCATATTTTGCCTCGTTGGAGGCGGCGGTGGAGCCTCCCATCAGGCAATCATGGGCGCCGGACGAATCTTCCGTCACCGAGAACATGACGCGGCCCATGTCGGAAAAGATCACGCGGCCCTTCGACAGCGCCGTCGTCCATTGCACCTTGACCGTATCGACAAGGTTCAGCCGCTCGCTGGGATCCGCTGCGTTCCAGGCGATCAGCGATACGGCGGAAAAGGCATGCTCCTGCGCGATGCGCAGCGTCTCACCCGTCTTGACACGTGTCGACCAGTACCAGCCGCCGGGCAGCGTCTCGTGGTGGAGGACCAGGGCGAGGTCGATCGGCCGAGCGGGAAGCGGACTTGGCGCCGGCAACGCTTTGGGCGCGAATTCCAGCCCCTTCCTTTGATGGTCTTCATACCGCGCGCGATTGGCGGCGATTTCTTCCGGTGAACGTCTGACGTGCTGCATGGCTAAATGTCTCCCGATGGTGCCAGGTCGTCCCGGCGGCGCCCCAGGGAAGAGACCGGGCCGTCCCGGTCGGGGCCAAAGATCGAGGCTGTGCCGGCGATGCGCGGCGGCCAGATGGAAATGTCCTTGGTAATGGTCGCGCCG
This sequence comes from Rhizobium sp. BK098, assembly GCF_014193155.1. Lineage (NCBI taxonomy): Bacteria > Pseudomonadati > Pseudomonadota > Alphaproteobacteria > Hyphomicrobiales > Rhizobiaceae > Rhizobium > Rhizobium sp. BK098. The sequence goes on from NZ_JACHYY010000003.1 coordinate 182,668, forward strand.
TAGCGCTCCTTCTCCTCCGGCCGGTCGCGGCGGCGCTCGAAGGCGACGACGCGGGTCGCAAGCGTGAAGGCCTCGCGCATGTCATGGGTCACCATGACCACGGTCATCTGCGTCTCGTGCCAGAGGCGCTTCATCAGCGTATGGATTTCGGCGCGGATGCCCGGATCGAGCGCACCGAAGGGTTCGTCGAGCAGCAGCACTTTCGGCCGCATGATGAGCGCCTGGGCAAGCGCCAGACGCTGCTGCATGCCGCCCGAAAGCTGGGCCGGATACTTGTTCTCCGCGCCGGCAAGGCCGACTTCCGCAAGAAGCTGGCGTGCCTCCTCTATGGCGTTCCGGCGCGCTGAACCGAAGAGCCTTGCCTTGTAGCGCGAGGCGGCGAGCTCCTTGCCGAGCAGCACGTTGCCGAGCGCCGTCAGATGCGGAAAGACCGAATAGCGCTGGAAGACCACGCCGCGATCGGCGCCGGGTTCCGCAGGCAGGGCCGCGCCATCAAGCAGGATCGTGCCGCGTGTCGGCTGCTCTTGCCCCAAAAGCATGCGCAGGAAGGTGGACTTGCCGCAGCCGGAGGCCCCGACGAGCGCGACAAATGCACGCGAGTCGACCGTCAGCGAGACATCCTCAAGCACGATCTGATCGCCATATTCCTTCCAGACCTTTTCGATTTTGAGTTCGCTCATGCCTGCTTCTCCAGTTCGGACCAGGGGAAGACGGCGATGCGGATGCGATCGAGCAGGTAGTTCATGAGCACGGCAAGCAGCGTGATCCAGACAACATAGGGAAAGATCACGTCCATCGAGAGGTAGCGGCGAACGAGGAAGATGCGGTAGCCGAGGCCGGAATCGGACGAGATCGCTTCGGCGGCGATCAGGAACAGCCAGGCCGGGCCGAGCTGCAGCCTGAGGCAGGTGATAAGCCGCGGCAGGATCTGCGGCAGTACGACACGAAGGGCGATCTGCCAGGATGAGCCGCCAAGCGTCTCGGCCTTGACGATCTGTTCGCGCGGCAGTTCTAGCGCCTTCAGGGCCAGATCCCGGACCATCGTCGGTGCGACACCGATGACGATCAGGGCGATTTTGGAGGTTTCCCCAAGGCCCATGACGATGAAGAGGATGGGCAGCAATGCCAGCGGCGGGACCATGGAAATGACGGCGACGAAAGGCGAAAGAAGCGCTCTCAAATAGGGCAGCATGCCGATCAGCATGCCCAGGCAAAGCGCGATCGCCGTGGAAATGCCAAGGCCGGAGAGCAGCCGGACGAGGCTTGCCCCGGTATCGGACCACAGAAGGTAATCTCCCGTGCGCGGATCGGCGATGAAGGCCATGCGGTTGATGGCGTCGGCAAAGCCGGCGAAATTCGGAAGCAGCTTGTCATTGGCGTTTTCGGCAAGCCTTGAGGCAGAGCCGATCGCATAGGCAATGATGAGCAGCGCAAACGGCAAAAGCGTCAAGGCAAGCTGCGCACCGGGACTTGGCTTGGTATTGATCCAGCGCATGAAAGGCTCCGCGGAAAGGCTGGCGGCGCTGGCGCGCCGCCGTTCAAGGAGGCTTAGAGCGACCCGTCGGTGGCCGACTTCATGTAGGCTTCGGTGAAGCGAAGCTTGACGTTGTTGCCGTCGCCGAGGACCTTGCCGTCGGGCATTTCGATGCCGATGACATCGGCGGAAGGCGCGCCATTGCCCAGAAGCCCCTTCTGGAAGAGGAAGTTGCGCACCAGATCCATGGTCTTCGGCAGGTTCGGCGAGGTGGTGAAGGAAAGTGCGTCGGCGGGCTTGTCGAAAAGCCGGGTTGCGGCGAGCTGCGCCTCGAAGCCCTTGAGGTCGGTGCCCGATGCCTTACCCATGGCCTCGCGGGCGGCCTTGCCCTCCGGCGTGTCAGCCTTCATAAGCGCGGCCGTTTCATACCAGATACCGGCGAGTGCCTTGCCGAAATTCGGGTTGTCCTTGAGCACATTGCTGTTGGCGACCATCAGGTCGATGATTTCGCCTGGCACCTGCGAACTGTCGAAGACTTTCTTGGCCGTCGGGTCCTCGAGAATGGTCGAAACCAGCGGGTTCCAGGTGACAACAGCCGAGACGTCAGGCGTCTTGTAGGCCGCGACCATATCGGCATCCGAGGTGTTGACCACCTTCACGTCGCGTTCGCTGAACTTGATGCTGTCGAGGGCGCGGGCAAGCAGATAGTGCGAAACGGAATATTCGACGAGGTTGACGTTCTGGCCCTTGATGTCGGCAAGGCTCGTCTTGTCCTTGAGGATGACGGCGTCATTGCCGTTCGAGAAGTCGCCGACGATGACGGCCGTCGTGTCGACGCCGCCGGCAGCGGGAATCGACAGGCCATCCATGTTGGTCAGCGTCACCGCGTCGAAGGCGCCGGCCGTATACTGGTTCATCGACTCGACGTAGTCGTTGAACTGGGTGACCTCGATATTGATTCCATATTTGTCGGCCCATTTCTTGACGATGCCGTGGTCGCTTGCATAGCCCCAGGGCATCCAGCCGACATAGATCGACCAGGCGACCTTGAAGCTGGTCTTCGGCGCAGCACTGGCGGCGGAACCGAGCCCGAGGGCCAGCGAAACGGACAGGGCTGTAACGGAAAGGATTTTCGAAAAAGTCTGCATTGAAATTCCCCTTTTGCTTTTGTCAAAAAGGGATCGGCAAAGACCATCGCGCCGCCAATCCCTTGGCTTACGAGGTCTCCCGGGCTTTTATCCCGCCGTGCATCCGGTGGGATTTCTCCCCCAGCCGGTGGTGGCTCTCGGACCAGCCACGCTCTCAACGGAGCGCCGGAACCCTAGCCACCAACTCAGCAAAATACGAAGCAAGCGGTGTGCCAGATCGTAACCTATTGATTTTGTTGCCAAGAGGGCGTCACGATTCTGGTGGAAAATTAAGCAATAGAAAAATTTGCACAAACAGTGTGCAAATTTAAGGGTGCGTTCGACTTGGCACAAGGCTGAGAATTGCCTTAGCGCACCAGTGCATCCTTGGGAAAACCGGCGGCGAGGCTATCGATGAAATTGCGGACCGCTGGCGGAAGACCGCGGCGCGTCGTGAACACAATATGGACCAATCCCTTCACTCCGCGCCAGGTTGGCAATACGCGCACAAGTTCGCCCTGATCGAGCGCTTGTCGGCAAGTGTGATCGGGCAACAATGCGACGCCCAGCCCTGCAAGAGCGGCTGCCCTCACGGCAGTAAAGTCGGCGCAGCCCATTCTCGGTTCATGGCGGAACACGTGCGTCTGGCCCTGCTCCGTCTCGAGAAACCAATTGACCTCACTCTGGTCATCCGTCGTCGAAAGCGTCGGTTGGGTCGACAGGTCATTGAGGCTGTGGATGCGGGCGGCGACCTGTGGGTTTGCGACGAGAATCCGGACCGAATTTCCGAGCGACCTCATGGTCAGCGACGCATCGCCATCGAGCGATGTTCGGACCCGGAGCGCGACATCGATCCGTTCCTCGATGAGGTTGACCGGGCGATCGATTGCGACGAGTTGCAGGCGCACCTTCGGATGCCGTGTCAGGAATTGCATCACAAGCGCTGAGATCGGTTCGACCAGTCCTGTCGGACAGCTCATACGGATCAGGCCATGTGGTTCCGATTGAGCTTCGGCCACCAGGGCTTCGGCGCGCTCGGCTTCCGCCAGCATCGCCTTGCAGCGCTCATAGAAGGATTGGCCGATATCGGTCACCCGAAAGCGGCGGCTCGATCTTTCGATCAGTCGCACTCCGAGCCGTTCTTCCAGCCCCGCAATCCTCCGGCTCAGCTTCGATTTCGGCTCGCGTAAAGCTCGTCCCGCGGCGGCGAACCCGCCATGGGCGACCACCTCGGCAAAATAGAATAGATCGTTGAGGTCAGATCGCATTATCGTTCTCCATTTGGAACGATGAGTATCAAGTTTGCCTGCTGTTTGCAGCATCGTTCTGATGGCATGTTCTTTTCAACGGCAACGAGCCGCAACAAGGAGCATGACAGTGAGCAGGAAATTCGAAAACAAGGTCGTGATTGTAACCGGCGGCACGAGCGGCATTGGCCTTGCCACCGCAAAAGCTTTCTCCCAGGAAGGAGCTGCGGTCTTCATCACGGGCCGGCGCAGGGAAGCGCTCGATGCTGCCATTCGGCAGATCGGCGGCCGTGTCAAAGGTGTGCAAGCCGATATGAGCAAGCTTGTCGATATCGACCGCCTGTATGATGCTGTTCAGCAGGAGCATTCGCACATCGATGTGGTTTTTGCGAATGCCGGCGGCGGCGAGATGGTGCCTCTCGGCGCGATTACCGAAGAACACTATCAGAAGACATTCGACACCAACGTGAAGGGCACACTCTTCACCGTGCAGAAGGCGTTGCCGCTCCTGCGCGACGGCGGTTCGATTGTCCTCACCTCGTCGACGACGAGCATTTCCGGCACACCTGCCTTCAGCGTCTACTCTGCAACCAAGGCCGCCGTGCGCAACTTCGCCCGCAACTGGATCCTCGATCTCAAGGATCGCCATATTCGCGTCAATGCAATTAGTCCTGGCGTGACGGAGACAGCCGGCCTCAACGAACTCTTCGGCAATGGTGAGAGCGCGGAGAACACGAAGAATTACCTTGCGAGCCTCATCCCTGCCGGCCGCGTCGGGCAACCGGAAGAGATCGCCAAGGCCGTCCTATTCCTGGCCTCCGACGACGCTTCCTTCATAAACGGCATCGAACTCTTCGTCGACGGCGGTCACGCCCAGATCTAAGGCACGATCGCAAAGAGAACGACCAGATCAGGCATCGCAACGGTGCCTGATCTGCCTCCGGCTCATTGAAGAGGTTTTACGTGCCCGAATGCGAGCGTTGGAGCGGCGTCGCCATAGCATGGGGCGCTCGCTCCTCGACGGCGCGGGTGCGGATCTCTGCGAATGAACGCTGTCTGAATAGTGCCTTCAGCTTCCGTTCCAAGGACAAATTATAGAAGGGAGACGTTCAACCGCGGTCCTATCCGCCTGAGGAGACTTAGTCATGATCCGCACGTCTATCATTGCAACCGCACTCGTCGCACTCGTCGGCATCACCGCCGCAGCCCCCGCCATGGCCAATGATGTGCGTATCGAACAATATGGCTGGTCGAACTCCGCAGGCGGCGCTCAGGAAGGATACGGAAATCGGATCAGAACCTATCAGAACGGCGGTTATAACCGGATCATCGGCCATCAATATGGTCGTCACAATCTTTCGGCGGTCGGGCAGGAGGGCCATGACAACTATGGCGCCACCTATCAGAACGGCGACCGCAACGTAGCCGGCATCGGTCAGTTCGGCTCCAACCATACAACCATCCTTACCCAGGACGGGAATGGCAATATCGCGGCCGGCGTACAGGTCGGTCATGGTTGCAGCGCCAATGTCAGCCAGGGCGGTAACGGCAATGTCGCGGCCTTCGTCCAGACATGCCCTTAAGGCACGGACACGACTGCGCAACGACAAAGACACCAGGATACCAACTGCAGGCCGTTAGGAGGATGACCCATGGCAAGTAACGTCAAATATCCGCGCCACCTGATGGCGATTCTAGCGCTGGTCCTGCTTCCCGTCGGCACGGTAGCGGCCATGACTGCGGCCAATCAATCCGACGGGGCGCAGCTTTGCGAAATCAAGGCAACGCCTGGAGCAGGTATGGTGAGACTGGATGCGCTCGTCCACGCCGACAAGCATGTCGGCGGGACCTACACTTTCCATGTCGAAAAAGTCGGAAACGGTGGCAGCTCCGCGACCAATCAAAGTGGCGATTTCGACGCCAAGGCGGGACAGGCAGCAATCCTCAGCTCCGTTTCGCTCGACTCCAAAGGAACGGAATACAAGGCGACGCTGGATGTCGTGATCGGAAACAAGAGTTTCAGCTGCATAAAGCGAAGCGGCGACGACTGATCGGCCTACAAGACCCCGCAAATTCCCTAAAAGGGCGCCGACTTCCGGCGCCCTTTTGTCTTTCATCAGCCTGAAATGACTGAACGAGAACTGAACGGGTAATTCCGAATTGGTTCAGCCGCGAAATGCGAGAGTTGATCATCGGCCAAGGCAGCCGACACATGGAGATCAGGATGACCCGCAGCGTGTTTAAGATCCTTACCGTCACCCTTCTTGCCGGGGCCCTGGGGCAGGGGGCATTGGACGCACCAGCCTATGCCGGCGGCCGGATCTCGTTCAACCTCGCGCCGGATAATGCCGAGGATGCCAATATTTTCTCCACCGGATTGCGGGTCTATTCGCTCTACCGCGATCTGAAGGGTGCCGACATCCGGCAGCTGGGACGGGGGAATGCGGCCGGCATCGCTCAGGCTGGCCGCGGTAACATCGGTTTCATCCAGCAACGGGGCAATGGCCATTCCGCGACCTTGCAGCAGAATGGCAATAACAATGCCTATGGCATTTTCCAATACGGGCGAAATACGGAAACCAACGTGGTACAGGATGGGGATAACGGTATTGGCGCCACCTTCAGCTATGGCTGGTAAGGCAGTTCACAACAGTCCGAGAGTGATGGACATCCGCTGTCATCGCTCTATTGGCAATGACCCTTGAGGCGTATCCCCCTTGGACCACCTAAGCCGAACAAGCCGTCGATATTCTATTGAAAGGTATTTCGGATATACCGTCGCGACTTTTACGGCACTTAGTCAGCCGCGTTCTTGAGCGAGAAATTGGCGGAACCGAAGCGATCTGGGTGATGTGAACATCTCGGTCGGCTTGCCCTCTTCTTCTATGACACCCTCATGCAGAAAGACCACCTTGCTCGAGACATGCTGCGTCAAAACCAGCCCTTCATCTTGAACCAAACCAGTGGGATGACGGTGCTCAATATGATGACCGCCCAACCATATTGATATCCCCAAGCCCAATCATATTCGGGTATGTTCTTGAAGTTCATGCCGTAGATGCCGGCAATAAGGGCTGGCGGAATGCCCGCGATCGACACGATGGTCAGAACCTTGAATATGTCGTTCTGAGCGATGCCGATCAATCCGGCCGTCGCTTGTCGAATTTCCGGACCTGGCCTTCACGAGACTCACTGCTGATCGCAGATCGGGATCGGCCGGGCAGGCGGTGCGGGATGGTCCTTCTTATACTGGACGATGATCGGCTCGAGGGTCTCCTTGGGCCAGAACTTGGGCGTGCCGATTTCTTTCAGGCAGGATTCGTTCCAGTACAATCCGGATTGGGCAGGGGAATGTCCGGCCGCAACGGCCTTGGCAATCGCCTTGATATCCGAGGATTCGGGATAGATGTAAAGCGTCGTCGGATTGTCCTTCACCATGGAGATGATCTGATTGGCGTCTGAGGCCGACCAGCTTGTGCAGCCGTCGCTGCGGCCGCCGGCATATTCGACCAGCTTCCCGAGCGGAACATATCCGTCCCGGTTGGCATAGGGGCTCTGTGGGTCTTTCTTCATGCAAATGCCGGCGACCTTAGCCGCCGCATGTCCGCCGATGGCCCGCTGCCGCGCATTGGCGGTTTCGCCCTCGCCGTCAAACTGGAGGAAGGTGCGAAGATAGGCGACCTCCTTCGCCTGCGAGAGCTTGTAGTAACCCTTGAAGGTCGTCTTCGTCTCTTCCGTCAGATAGGAGCCACCCGTCGTCAGGTTGGAATCCATCGCGTTGCCGAAGTTCTTCGCACACATGCGGCCATTACCGAAATCGGCAACACCTTTGAGATCGCGACCGCTGCCGTGGCCCGATGAGACGATACGAAAGGTCTGGGCCGCCTCGCAGACGATATAGAAGCGGCCTGCCGACTTGCCGTCATTGGGCGTGTTCGGACGGGTGGCGTCCATGGCGAAGTAGCAGGGATTTTTGACCGTGCCTTCGCTCACTTTCCGCATGTAGAGCGCACGAGCTCTCTGCAGGACCGGCAGGGCAATCTGCCCGTCACCGGCGCCGACATAGGCGCCGAGCCATGCCGGAATATCCGGCTGCCGGGTCGCTGCCAGTGATTGCGATGTGGCGGGGATGACAAGGGCGAGGGAGCAAAGGCTGAGCATCTGGGCGACGCTTCGAAGGGCATATCTCAACCGCACGGAAATGGTTCTCCTATCAAATATCCTGGATCCACACCCGGCACAGCCGGCCAAAGCGATTTTGACAGGAGCCTGCCCCACAAGCCCGGCTGTCATGCGCTCGAATCCAGAAATCATATTTGTTCGCTGCTTTGCTGAACGAGACCCTAACAGGCGCGGGAATCTCTGCTGACTAGGAAAATTCTGTGCCTGCGATTCATTTTTCTGCTGGTTTGCGTCAGCATTCTTCAGCGATCGCGGCGCAAATATGGCAGGCGTCATGCAGCCCTTGGGTTGAATATCCCACGTCCGGGATCCTACTTCTTCTTTCGAAGCCGCCGTGTCAAATTGAGAGTGGAGGATACTAGCGGGCACCATGGCTCGATCGATATCGGCCATAATCGGCCATTGCCTCCGGTGCCAAATCCTGCAGCTCCTTCGAGGCCGGCCGCCCCTTGAGGTGGATAAATATTGGTCGCGGCTTGCTGGTTTGATTAAACGTTAGATAGGCGCTTTCTAATGGCCGCTTCGTGAGCCACTCGGAATCATGACCGAATGTTATGTTCAGCTGCGCGCGATCGAGCCGGTACGTACTTGCAAACGGTCCGATACAGCTTGTTTCGACAATCGTCGTCGAATCAAGCAGAACCGCAGTCACCGTTCGCAGAGAGGCTGATATCCCCGAAACTATCGCGAAGATCACACCCCAGACTGCCCATATGATCAAACGCCTGCGCGTGAAGAATGGACCCTGGTCGAGCATTTCGATCGCAGGTCCATAACGATTCGGCCTGCGAACTAATGCGGCAAAACTGGAGACGATGGCTGTCTGCAACAGAAAACTGCTGAGGAATATCGCAGCCATGCGATGGCTACAGTCGAAGCTTGAGAAGAAACCATCGTCCAGGACTACCATCACACCCCCCGTGCTGCGTAGGAGACTATTACGCATGCCCAAAGGAACTCTTACTTCTCAACTCCGTGGAGTTTGGATCATTATCCAACGGAATGAAGATTAAACTGCTCAACCTGTGATGCGGAGAAAACCATGCATATTGCTAGGGGTGCACCAGCTCATGGCCGCCGCATCAAGGCGAAATAGAAAAGGGCCCCGAAGGGCCCTTTGTGATCGATCGGCGCGAAGCTTAGCGCTGGAGGTTGACCAGCACGTCCAGCAGGTCGGCGCCCGTCTGGAACACCTTGGAATTGGCTGTGTAGCTCTTCTGTGCCTGGATCATGTCGGTGAGCTGGCCGGCCAGGTCGACGTTCGATGCTTCCAGCGAGTTCGACTGGATGTAGCCGAGGCCGTTGCTGTTGGCGAAGCTGGTGACGGTGACACCGGAGTCGGCATTGGCCTGATAGACGTTGCCGCTCATGAGCGTCAGCTTGTCCGGGCTTGCAACGGTTGCCAGCGGGATCTGATAGATCGCCTTCGGATCGCCTTTCGCATAGTTGGCGTAGACGACGCCGTTTTTGTCGATCGTCACGCCGGTGACGGGCGCCGCTGCTTGCCCGTTGGTGGACCCGGTGGAAGCGAAAGCCGAGGCTTTCTGGGTCATCTTGCTCAGGTCCATCGCGATCGAGCCGGCAGTCTTCGGATCGTTGATCGTAAAGCTGCCACCACTTAGCATGTTGCCGCTTGTATCGAAAGTCAGCGTGCTTGTCGCAACAGGGGCAGATGAGTAGGGGAAGGATGATCCGCTGCCCGACGTGTTCGCATCGGCATTGCGGTAGACGGCGACTTCCCATGTGCCTGATGTCGCTGGGGTCGGCGGAGTAGTGGTGGGATCGGCAGGCTTGGCATCCGCCGTCTTGGTATAATAGATGTCATACATGACGGTGTTGCCGAGCTTGTCATAGCCGACCACCGAGCTTTTCTGGGTATCAGTCGTAGCCGCCGCACCCGTACCACCCGTTCCCGTGTAGGCGGTGCTTGGCAATGCGCCGGTCGCAACTGTGGCACCCGAATTCAGGTTGCCTGTAAAGCTGCCGGAGGTCGAGGGAGAGTTGGCAAGGCCGCTTTGGTTGACGTTGATCGGGACGAGGCCATCGAAGCCGTTGACGACGACGGCGGGCGCGCCGGAGGCGTAGGAATAACCCATCAGGGTGTAGCCGGCGGAATTGACGAGGTTGCCATTGGCATCGGGGGTGAAGTCACCCGCGCGCGTCAGAACCGTCTTGCCGTCGGCGCCCTGCACGACAAAGAAGCCGGCGCCGCGGATCGACAGGTCGGTGCCCGACGAGGTGGATATGGCATCGCCTTGCTGCGAGACCGAATAGCTGACGTTCGTCTCGACGCTACCGGAATTGTAGTTGCCGCCGCCCGATGGCAGAATCAACGACGAAAAGCTGGCTGTTGCCGACTTGTAGGCCGTTGTGTTGACGTTCGCGATGTTGTCCGACACGGTGCTAAGCTTATTTGCTTGCGCGTTCATGCCTGAAACGGACGTTTTCATGCTACCAAAGATGCTCATTGGTTCCTCGCACGTTGCTGATGCCGCCACGATAGCGAGGGTGACTTGTGTGAAACTGGCTTTTTCCTGTGTTGCAAAGTCGAGAAAAGTTTTCCGCTTCGATAATCGGCTTGCGGCGGAGCTTTGAATTTCGGGGCTGTTAGGGTGCAGGGCGTGCCTATTGCGCGGGCAGATGCGGGGCAGGAAAGTCCAGCACGCGGCTGGTATAGCTTTCGATCAGCGCACTGAACGGCGTGCCGTCGGGCAGCTTCAATACGGCGTGATGTTCGAGAAGAAACGGAGGTAGGGCGAGAGCTGCGCCAGCGGAGGGTGGCAGATCGGCACCGCTATCCCATCCTTGCGGGAGAGGCGACCAAAGCAACTTTGCCGACAGATTCGTGCGGGAGAAATTAAGGGCCTGAACGGCCCGACCGAAGGCGACGTCGCTCGTTTCAAGGGCCTTGTTCATATCTGCCGTAAGCTTTGCCGGCACATACCAGTTATCCGCCTCCGACAGCACGCGATCGCCGCATGCGAGGCGCACGCGGCGATAGGCGATAGGCTCGTCAGCTCCGACCGCCAGCAGTTTCCGGATTTCAGTGTCGGCAGTCTTGTCCTGACCGCGCACGCGCTGCGCAACGATTTTCGAGCCTTCCGGGGCAAGCTTATGCGCAGCGCACCAGCGATCGAGCGTCAGCGTGGCGCTGGCATTGCTGAGGAGATCGGCATTCAGTGTCTGCAGGATTGCCAGCGCTTCCAGACGCGAGGTCGGCGTGTCGGGCCACGGAGAAATAGCTGCCATCTCCTGCGCGATCGCCGTCTGCGCGCCAAGGGCAACAGCGAGGGAACTGCCGAGAGTGATCATACGGACGAATGACGGGGGCTTTGATGGCATGCGCTGAAATCCTCCGGCGGATTTGATTTTACGGCCGAGGCCTTATGGCTGACTAAAATGTCGCTGGCATAAATGGCAGGCCCGCCGCCATTGGCAAGACCCGAAATATTGGGGATGCGCGTCTATGATCCGATTGCGTTCAGACCTGTGACGGTCATCCGAATAAGACCTGCCGTGGCGACGAAAGCCAGAGCGGAGACGAACAGTGCCGCCAGGATCAGCACGCCATCCCGTGCCATCAGGGCGACCGCGATCGCCACGAGGGCAGCGACCGGCAGATAGTTGCCGAGCGGGATCGGAAGGGCAATGGCGATCGCCAGCAGGAATATCGGAAATGAGAGCAGCCATTGCATGGTTGCGCCCGTAAAAAGGGCCAGCCGTCCGGGACGAACGACCGCCTCGATCCTGGCGAGGATCGGCGCGCTGTAACGCACGGTGAGTTCCACGATTGATGGCGAAAGCCTGCGTCGGCTGAGGAAGGCCGGCAGCCATATGGTCCGGCGACCGATTGCAATCTGCGCCGCCACCAGGGCAAGCGCACTGCCGAATACGACGCCGAACGGTCCCGGTATCGGGATCAGTGCCGGCAGCGAGAGAAAGAGAATGATAAAGGCCAAGCTCGGGTGCCCGAGGCCACAGAGCGCCTCGCCGATAGAGATGCCGCCCTGTTCATGGGCGAACCTGGCGAGCTGGTGCAGGCGAGTGGATGCCCGGTCATCATGCTCAGTCGTGCCGGCAGCCTGTTCTGTCATCGGACATCACCAGATGAGGTCACCGGAATTTCTTGCTTACACAAAGCATCAAGCTTCATCGGCACCTTCGCCGCTTCCTTGTATAAGCTTGATGATGGGCGCACAGTCCGGATTGCTTTTGTCGAGCAGATTGGCAGGGCTGCTCCAGCCGGTCGAGAGGCCGATGACGGTGGAAATCGTCCAGAAGGTGTCTTCGGAGGCGCGCCGCGCCAGCGCCGGGACCTCGGACGAAAGACATGCTTGCGATTGCCTGACGGTCTCGGCCGGCTGACCGGCGGCAACGGCATGCCGCTCGATCTCGGCTTGCAGAGGACCGAGGGCGAAAGTTGCAAAAAGGGCTGCGAGGAGATTGGAGATCATGTCTGTACCTTGTCGGAGGTCTGTTTGAAGCGGGGAGGGACGTGCCCCGGAAGGGGGCACCTCACGGCATCAGGCGCTTTCGGTTTCGGTTTTGTTGCGTGTCTTCAGCAGGCTCCAGCCGACGCCGCTTGCAATGATGGCGAAGGTGATGCCGAGCGAGAGGGCGGCGGGGAATTTTTCCAGATCCAGCATGTCGGCGACGAAGATCTTCGAACCGATGAAGACGAGCACGATGGCCAGCGCCGGCTTCAGATATTGGAAGCGGTGGATCATGGCGGCGAGCGCAAAATAGAGGGCACGCAGGCCGAGGATCGCGAAGATATTCGACGTATAGACGATGAACGGATCGGTGGTGATCGCGAAGATTGCGGGAACCGAATCCACGGCGAAGATCACGTCTGCCACTTCGATCAGCACGAGCGCCATGAAAAGCGGCGTGATGAACCAGACCATCTTACCGGTCTGCGGATTCGGCTGCTTGATGAAGAAGCGCTCGCCATGATGATGGTCGGTGACGTTGAAGCGGCTGCGCATGAAGCGCACGAGCGGGTTCTTCGACACATCCGGCTCGGTATCCTTCACGACCAGCATCTTGATGCCGGTGATGATGAGGAAGGCGGCGAAAACATAGAGCAGCGATGAGAACTCGGCCACCAATGTCGCGCCGACGCCGATCATGATGGCGCGCAGCACGATGACGCCGAGAATGCCCCAGAAGAGCACGCGGTGCTGATAGAGACGGGGCACGGCGAAGAAGGCGAAGATGAGGGCAATGACGAAGACGTTGTCGAGAGCCAGCGTTTTTTCGACGACGAAGCCCGTCATATAGGCAAGGCCGGAATCGGCGCCGAGATACCACCATACCCAGCCGCCGAAGGCGAGGCCAAGGGTGATATAGAGGACAGAGAGCTTGATGCTCTCGCCGACGCCGATCTCCTTGTTTTCCTTATGCAGGACGCCAAGATCGAAAGAGAGGATGGCGATGACGAGCGCCAGGAAGCTCATCCACATCCAGAGCGGCTTTCCCAGCCACTCGACGAAGAGAAAAGACGTTTCCATGAGAGAAAACCCCTGTCGGCGCAATGTCGGAAACGGTCCGACATCGCAAGAGCGCCGACGGCTCTCACCAGAGGGGCCCGGACCAGCGGGTTGGCCAATAGCTGGGAAGCGACTGTTAGCCTTTCAAGAGGCTTGCGCGCATTTTGCAGCAGAGCAGCAACATCATTTGCCCGTCTCACCCGTCGCCCGACCGATGTGAACGCCGTAAACGCTTGCCCTCTCCTGTGCGACGAAATCCGCCAGGGCAGGGGGAATTTCGACGTGACCGCTGTGCCGCCCGAGGATGTGGAATCCTTTTGGAAGACAGGTCGCGATGCGGTCGATTATCTTTTCATAATCGACAACAAGCATCTCCCGTCCCGCCATGAGGCTGAAAAGCTCCGCGTCGGCGATAACGTGCTCATTTTCGCAAAACCAGTAGGAGGAGATCGTCAGGTCGGGAAGATAGCCGATCGGTGCCGGCAGGTTTCGTTGCTCGAACTGGAAACGCCCAGGCAGTCCGGCAGCCGATATCAGTTCCCGGGCGAGAGAAAGCTGATGTTCGGATATGTCTAGACCGTGAAGCTGAAGCTCGGGATTGCCGGCGAGATAGGCAAAGGCAAGGCTGAAAGCGCCGGAGCCGCAGCCGAGGTCACATACTCTTCTATACTTGTGAACAGTTGCACGAAGGCTGGTGAGCGCCTGCAGGCATTTTAGTGAGTTCCGCATCCCGAATGCACGCATAAAGGCATCGGCGGCGCGGCTATAGTCGAATATCTCTATCTGACGCCTGCTTTCGACGGCATTGCGCAAGGCGATGGAATCGTTGCTGGGATGATACAGATGATTGCATCTGAGCAGGACTTCGGCAAATTCTTCGAAATGCCGCGTCTGTACATCCGTGGTCATGCAAGCCGATCCTCGCCAAGGAGATTGTCTTTGGTATGATTGGAAGGGCTGTATGCGCAGAAAGCAACCCCTCAAAACTTGCCCTTGACGCTCAACAGGGCACGGCCGCGTGGCGGTGACCGCCAAGCGCCTTCGCCATATCAGCCGTGCGGCAAATGAACCGGAAATCCCTCGAAGGTCTTGAGGGTATCGAGGACGATCGCCGTCTTCACATGCTGGACCGATTCATGCGGAAGCAGCACGTCGTTGACGAAGCGGGAGAGATCGGTGAGCCCGCGGGTGGCGACCTTCAGGTGATAGTCCATTTCGCCCGTCAACGCATAGGCTTCCAGCACCTCGGGCAGACCGTTGATGAGCTGCGAAAACCGGCGGGCGTTGTCCCTGTTGTGAGTGGCAAGCGTCACAGAAATGACCACGAGCATGTCCAGCCCCAGCCTCTGCCGGTCGAGATTGGCCTGGTAGCTGCGAATATAGCCCTCCGCCTCCAGTCGCGTGCGGCGGCGCGAGCATTGCGAAGGCGATAGCGCGATGCGTTCACCCAGCTCGTTGTTCGTCAGTCTGCCGTCTTTCTGAAGCTCCTCCAGCAGGCGTAGATCCAGTTTATCGAGCTGTTCTTCCATTGCGAAAAATCCTCAAAGTCCTCACGAAACGTGCGTAATATTTTCCCCTTCGGTTAAGATAGCAAGTTTTCACTCACGGTGATCGGTATAGCTTGCATGATAATGGATTGCGGATGACGACGAATTGACGGGACCGTTTGCATGTGTACGCAGCATTTTAGATGCGGCACATACAATCAGGATTGCTTATCGGTTTCTGTTTTGGAATTAGTGGTTGTGGAAAGTTGACCCATTTTTACATGATTGTCATCTGGCTTTTATATGTGGGGAGCGGGAAGCAACCAAACGCAGGGGGTGTAAATGCGTAAACTTCTTCTCGCCATGATGTCTGCGACCATAATGTCCGGCGCAGCCCATGCAGCGACAGTCTATCCGTTGGACCGGGCAACGGTACTCGCCGGCTCTCCGTTCGATTTCAAGGTGGAATTCAGCCAGGTCGTGAAGCCGGAAGACGTGAAGGTCACGGTTAACGGCGAAAGCTACGACGCGGTTTTCGGCAAGGCGGCTGATTTCGTCGGCGAAGAAAAGGGTGCTGAGGACAAAGTTCTCGGATCTGCCCTGATCCTGCGTGGCGTCAAGCTCGCAAAGCCCGGCCAGTACAAGGTCGAGGTTTCGGCCGGCGACGAGAAGAAATCCGTCAACTGGGATGTTTATGGCACTTCGGCGACGCCGAAAGCCAAGAACATCATCTTCCTGCTCGGCGATGGTCTCTCGGTTGCGCATCGCACCGGCGCCCGCCTCATGTCCAAGGGCATGACCGAAGGCAAGGCCAATGGCCGCCTCGCCATGGACGACATCCCGCCGGTTGCCTTCATCGGCACGTCCTCGACCTCGGCGATTGCCACCGACAGTGCCAATACCATGTCGGCTTACATGACCGGCCACAAGTCGGCCGTGAACGCCCTCGGCGTCTATGCCGACCGCACGCCAGCAAGCCTCGATGATCCCAAGGTCGAAACCATCGGCGAGGCCCTGCGCCGCACCGGCAAGAAGTCGCTTGGCATCGTCACCACGGCCGAAGTCGAGGATGCGACGCCGGCAGCGCTCGTTTCCCATACCCGCAAGCGTGGCGACAAGGCCGATATCGTCGGCATGATGTATGACGTCAAGCCGGATGTCCTGCTCGGCGGCGGCTCGGCCTATTTCCTGGCGAAAAGCGTGCCCGGTTCCAAGCGCAAGGACGATAAGGATTATATCGCGCTCTTCAAGGATGCCGGCTATGCCGTTGCGACCGACAAGAACGAACTGGCGGCTGCCGCCGGCTCGAACCAGGACAGGCTGCTCGGCCTTTTCCATACCGGCAATCTCGACGTCACGCTCGACCGCGAATTCCTCAAGAAGGGCACTGTCGACAAGTTCCCGAACCAGCCTGGCCTCGTAGATATGACCAAGATCGCGCTCGACAAGCTTTCCAAGAATCCGGATGGCTTCTTCCTGATGGTCGAGGGTGCGTCCATCGACAAGATGAGCCATCCGCTCGATTGGGAGCGCGCTCTGGTCGATACGATCGAGTTCGACAAGGCCGTTGCCGTCGCCCGCGAGTTCCAAGCCAAGAACCCGGATACGCTTGTTGTCGTCACCGGCGACCACACGCATGGCGTCTCGATCATCGGCACTGTCGACGATAACAAGCCGGGCACAGAAATGCGTGAGAAGGTCGGCACCTATGCGGCTGCCGGCTTCCCGAACTATGAGGACAAGGATGGCGACGGCTATCCGGACCGCGTCGACGTTTCGCGCCGCCTGTTTATCGCCGCCAACAACGGCCCTGATCACTACGAGACCTTCCGTCCGAAGCTCGATGGTCCTTTCGTTCCGGCGATCCAGAACGAGAAGAAGGAATATGTCGCAAATGAAGCCTACAAGGATGTGCCCGGCGCCGTCTTCGTGCAAGGCAACCTTCCGAAGGACGAGGACAGCGGTGTCCACGCCGTCGATGATGTCGTGCTCCAGGCGGCAGGTCCAGGTGCCGAAGGCTTCCGTGGTTACATGGAACAGAGCGATGTCTACCGGGTGCTGGCCGATACTTTCGCGCTCGGCACCGAAAAGATGTAAGTCCTGACAGGCCATGTGAATAGGGCAGGCGGTGTCGAAACCGCCTGTTTTCTCCATTTTTATGAGGGTACGCGATGTCGAAGCATCAGATCGCCACCATCAATCGTCGAGACTTTCTGGCCGCCGCCGCAGCCTTGCCTGTCATGGGCATTGCGGTACGTGCCAATGCCTCCGAGAAACTAGGCTTCGGCGAGCTCTACAAGAGTTTCGGTCCGCTCGGGCTCGAATTTTCCGACAAGGTCAAGCAGTCGAGCGGCAAGGACGTCGCCATCAACGGCTTCATGGCGCCGCCCTTGAAGGCGGAGGCGGCCTTCTTCGTGCTCACGGAAATCCCGATGTCGCTTTGCCCCTTCTGCTCTTCCGATGCCGACTGGCCAGATAATATCGTGGTCGTCTATCTCTCGTCCAAGCAGACATTCGTGCAGTACAACGCGCCGATCATGGCGCGCGGCGTGCTGGAGTTCGGCTCGTGGACCGATCCCGAAACCGGCTTTATCAGCCAGCTGCGTCTCAGGGACGCCTCGTTCAGGACTGTTTGATCCTCATGCTCGCTCTCGATGTTTCCGGCCTGAGGATGCAGTTCCCCGGCCTTGCCGCACCGGTTCTCTCCATCGACCGCTTCCATCTGCCACCGGGCGGTCGGCTTGCGATCACGGGTGCGTCCGGCTCAGGCAAGAGTACCTTCGTCAATGCGATTACCGGGCTGGAAGACGTCAGGGATGGCAGCGTGTCCTGGAGCGGAACGGAAATCACGCGCCTCTCTGCAGGCCGGCGCGACGCCTTTCGCGCCCGCAATATCGGCCTTGTCATGCAGGATTTTCATCTGTTTCCCGGCCTGTCCGCCTTCGAGAACGTCGTGTTACCGATCAAGCTGACACGGCGCCTTGCGGCCAGCGAACGGGAACGAGCGCTTTATCTGCTGACGGTGACCGGTATCGCCCGACCGCAGCAAAAGATCGAAACCCTGTCGCGCGGCGAGATGCAGCGCGTTGCCGTTGCCCGCGCACTGCTGTCGCGTCCGGGCGTCATCGTCGCCGACGAGCCGACCGCCAGCCTGGATCGCCAGGCAGGCAACGAGGTTGCAGAGCTGCTGCTGCAATTGTCGGCAGAAGAAGGGACGACGCTCATCGTGGTCACGCATGACACAGCGCTCGCCGCGCGTCTTGGTCGCCGCATCAATCTGGCAAGCGGGCGCATCGAGGAAGACAGCCAAGAGGTGGCCGCGCAATGATCACCTTCATCCTTGCCGACCTCAGGCGTTTCTGGAGTGGGGCGCTGGCTGTTGTCGTGCTGATTGCCCTGTCGGTCGCGCTGAGCGTGACGGTGACGCTGCAGGAGCGGGCCGTCCGTCTCGGTAGCGCTCGCGCCGCCGAGAAATTCGATCTGCTTGTCGGAGCCGCGGGTAGCGAGACGCAGCTGGCGCTTTCCGCCGTCTTTCTGCAGCCCGCGCCGCTGCCGCTGATGGACGGCGCCGTCCTTTCCCGCCTTGCCAACGATCCGCGTGTCGAATTGGCCGCACCCGTCGGCTTCGGCGATTCTGCCTACGGGCATCCGATCGTCGGCACAACCACAGGCCTGATCTCGTCCCTTTCGCCAACGCTCTCGCAAGGTGCGATGTTTGCACACCTCGGCGAAGCGGTTGTCGGCTCCGATGTCGCCCTGTCGACCGGTGCGGAAGTCAAGCCAATGCACGGCACGCCCGAGGCCGGTGGCGAAACCCATACGGCCATCGCCTACAAGATCACGGGCCGCATGGCGCCGACGGGAACCGCTTGGGACCGCGCGATCCTCGTGCCGATCCGGGCGGTCTGGCAGTTGCACGGCATGCATGGCGGGGAATATCACGACCATGATGGCGATGAAGCAGATGCGCACGGCGCGGCCAATCCTGAACAAGATCGTCATGAAGGCCACGAACACGGGCATATCGACGCTGATGCGCCGCTGGATGAGCATTTCGACGCGCAGACACCGGGCGTGCCCGCCGTTCTCGTCAAGCCGAAGACGATTGCCGATGCCTATCGCCTCAGGCAGGAATACCGCACCGGCACGACCCTTGGCGTCTTTCCAGCGGAGGTGTTGACCCGGCTCTATGCGACGCTCGGCGATGCCCGCAGTCTGCTTCTGGCGATCGCGCTTGGGACGCAAGCGATCGTCATTGCCGCCATCGTGCTTGTCACCATCATGCATGTCGGATCCAGGCGGCGGCAGATCGGTGCCTTGCGGGCGCTCGGAACGCCGCTCCGCTCGATCGTCATGCTTGTCTGGGGCGAGCTCTTCATTCTGTTTGCCGCCGGCATCGCGCTCGGCATCGCGTTTGGTTATCTCGCAGCGCTGACGATCTCCGCGAGACTCGCGGCTGCGACGGCGGTGCATTTGCCGGTTGGCTTCGTCTTCGACGATCTATGGCTTGTCGGAGGTTTCGCGGCCGTTGCGGCGATCATCTCCGTCGTCCCGGCGGTCAGTGC
Source organism: Rhizobium sp. BK098 (assembly GCF_014193155.1). Taxonomy (NCBI): domain Bacteria; kingdom Pseudomonadati; phylum Pseudomonadota; class Alphaproteobacteria; order Hyphomicrobiales; family Rhizobiaceae; genus Rhizobium; species Rhizobium sp. BK098. The sequence goes on from NZ_JACHYY010000003.1 coordinate 202,242, forward strand.
CTTGCGCTCCAGTCCCGCTACGGCGCTGCGCGCCTGACGGCAGCGGTCAAAAGGGCGTCCGCTGGCCGCTCTTTTCCCGTAGGCTTATGTGGCGTTTTGATTGCCCATATAGCTTCGCGCAAGGTCTGGTTGCGATAATCGATGCGGGGTTGACTACTGGTGAACTGCGCTGTGGGGGCGATCTATGATTTCGACGTATCTCGGCTATGTGTCCGCGACAAAGGACATGGCATCGACGCTGGCGGGCATCGCCAAACAGGCGACGGTCAAAAGCGATCAGCAGTATTATGATGCGCATATCGGCAAGGTTAAGAATGTCGACGAATTTCTGAACGACTACAAGCTGTGCAGCTATGCGATGAAAGCCTATGGCCTGGAGGATATGGCCTACGCCAAAGCCTTCATGAAAAAGGTTCTGACGAGCGATCTCAGCAACGCGAGCAGCTTTGCCAACAAGCTGACGGACAGCCGCTATCGGCAATTTGCTGCCGCTTTCAATTTTGGCGGCGCGTCGAAAAATCAATCCGCCCAAAGCGATTCTCAGAAAACCGATACGATCGGGCTCTACGAGCAATCCTTCGCCAATGAAACCACCTTGGCCAAGAAGGAAAGTAAGTTCTACGATACCTGGATCGACAAGGTGTCGAATGTCGACGACATCGTCAACAGCAGCAGGATGACGGACTATATTCTGCGCGCGCACGGCTTGAGCCCCGACAATATATCGAAAACGTTCCTGAAGTCGGTTCTGACCAGCGATGTCAACGACCCCAACAGCTTCGTTAACACGGCGAGCAACTTCTCCTCCGCATCAGCCCAGTCCTCCGCATCGGTTCAGGCGACATATAAGCTGATTGCGTCGCAGTTCGGCTTCAATGCGGATGGAACGCTTTCCGGCGCGACTGCCCAGACAGCGCAGCAAAAGGACGCCATGATCTCGCGCTATGACAGCATGGTCCCGAACCTTCTGACACCGGCTGCGGCCACCAGCAATGACGACTATTATCGCCAGGCAATCACGAAAGTTCAGTCGCTCAGCGAGATCACTGGCGATAACAGGCTGTTTTCCTATATCAAGACGGCATTCAACCTCGATCCCAAGCTCACCCCGGTCCAGTTCAACCTAGTCTTCACGAATTCCGACTATGCCGCATTGACCGGAATGACGGATATGGTCGCGCATTTCCAGTTTGCATCCGACGGAACGTTGCCGGCCGGTCAGCCGGCACAGACGCCGCAGGCCATCGACGATATCTCGATCAAATATTTGAAGCAGGCCAAGGGCGCGAAACAGGCTCTGTTCACCGATGCCGAGAAACACTACAAGACCGCGGTTGGTGAGATAAAGACGATCGCGGACTTCTTTGCCGCCAACGACATAAAGAGCAAGGGTCTTCCCACCGTGGAAGATATGGCGCTTCGCGCCTTTGGCATCGGCAAGAATGAGGTCTCCAGAGATCAGCTGCGCAAGATCCTGGAAAGCGATCCCTATGACAGCAAGAGCTATGTCAACTCGCTGAAAGACAGCAGGTTCGTCGAGCTTGCCAAGGCATACAATTTTGACAGCAAAGGCAATCTGCGGGCGCCTGTCACGGCGCTGTCGCAGACTTCGATCAACAGCTTGATCTCAGCCTATTCCAAGTCGAAGACCTTCGGACTGGCCGGCGAGGTGCGGGACAAGGCGGTCAAGGATGCCAAGGACGCGGCGACTGAATTCAACAAGTCGATCGTCAAGATCAAGACCGTCGATGATCTCCTGGCCGACAAGAAGCTGACGGAGTTTATCCTCGTTGCGAACAATATCGATCCCAAGTCAGTCGACAAGGCTACCTTGAAGAAGGCCTTCACGGCGGATCCCGAGGATGCCAAAGGCTTTTTGAATACGCAGGCAGGCCAGCGCTTCAAGGCGATGGTGAACGTCTTCAACTTCGACGCCAAGGGAAATCTGACGACGGCCAAGATCGAGGCGGGACAGAACAAGGGCGCGCGTCTGGCAACCAACGATCTCTATCTTCATCAGACCTTGGAATCGCAGCAGGGAGACTCCAACGAGGGCGTCCGCCTCGCCCTCTATTTCCAGCGCAAGGCGCCGCAGGTCAATTCCGTCTACGATATCATGTCGGATCCTGCGCTCTACAATGTGATCAAGACGACCTATTCGCTGCCCGCATCCATGTCGAACATGGATGTGACCCGCCAGGCGGCGATGCTGGAAAAACTATTCCCCGTCAAGGATCTGCACGATGCTGGGAAGGTCGACAAGCTGCTCAAGCGCTTCTCGGCCGTTTTCGATGCGGCAAATGGTGGGAGCACCGCCTCGGCAGCCTCCGCCATTCTCACTCGGGGTGCCGGGATCGGCATGAGCGCGGACCTCATGCTCTCGATTGCCCAGCTCAAATCGCGATAGCGCGTTCCAGGCGCTCCGGCGCAAGAGTTTCGTCGCCTCGCTTGCGGGGCGATCTTCTGATCGCCCCGATTGATCTGCGTGTCTCGTCAAGCGGCGTCGAGAGCAGCCGCAAGATCGGCAATCAGATCGTCGGGATGCTCAATCCCGATCGACAGGCGGATCGTCGATTCCAGCACGCCGATGCGGTGGCGCACATCCACAGGTACGCCCGAATGTGTCGTTGTGGCAGGATGGGAGGCCAGCGATTCCGTGCCACCGAGGCTGACGGCGAGCTTGAAGATCTGCAGTGCGTTCAGGAATTTGAACGATGCCGGCTGGCCGCCCTTGATGTCGAAGGAGAAGGTGGAGCCCGCGCCGGTGCACTGGGCGGCGAATGTGCGGCCGGTCGCCGAAGAGGGATCGATGTAGGGCAGATAGTGGATTTGCTCGACCTTCGGATGGTCGCGCAGGAAATCGGCAACCGCCCGTGCGTTGCTGTTTGCCCGCTCCATGCGGAGCTGTAGCGTTTCCAGCGATCGGCCGAGCATCCAGCAGGAATGCGGATCGAGCTGGGTGCCGATCGCTCCACGCAATGCCTTCACCTGTTTGATGATGGCTCTGGAGCCGAGTGCGGCGCCGGCGATCAGATCGGAATGGCCGCCGACATATTTGGTCAGCGAGTAGAGGGAAATATCCGCGCCATGTTCGATCGGCCGCTGGAAGACAGGGCCGAGCAGGGTATTGTCGCAGGCGATGATCGGCGTGTGTCCTTGCTTTCTGCCGATCGCATCGGCAATGCGGCGGATCATCGCGATATCGACGAGGCTGTTTGTGGGGTTAGCAGGCGTTTCCACGAGAATGACCGAGACACGGCCTTTGGCCATGGCCTCCTCGGCAGCTGCCATCACCGAGCTTTCGTTGACACCGTCGGCAAAGCCGACGGCCGCGACACCGAGATTGAGGAATGTCTTGGCGACCAGCGTTTCCGTGCCACCATAGAGCGGCTGCGAATGCAGGATCGCATCGCCCGGGCGTGTAAAGGTGAGAAGGGCCGTCGCGATCGCCGACATGCCGGAGGAAAACAGAGCGCCGCTTTCCGCCTTTTCATAGACGGCAAGACGATCCTCGACGATTTCGCTGTTCGGGTGATTGAAGCGCGAATAGACGAGGCCGACGCCCGTGCCCGCCGGCGGCTCGGTGCGGCCGGAGATATAGTTGAAGAAATCACGCCCGTCCTCGGCCGATTTGAAGACGAAGGTGGAGGTCAGGAAAACCGGTGGCTTGACCGCGCCCTCGGAGAGCTCAGGATCATAGCCGTAATTCAGCATCTGTGTTTCGGGGTGGAGGGGGTGGTTGCCGATATGCGTTTTGGACGGATGCGGCGCAGTCATGACGGTCTCCTCGGCCGATGATGTGAATTTTAGACTCACATTATACATCACTTAGGACGCCGGCTCGCTATTCGTCATCATCTACGATGCTGCGTTGGCTCTGAACCCGATATGAGGCGGAACTATCCAATCAGCGCATGACTATCCGGAATACGACAGAAAGGTCGCTATATCCATGAGTGGCGCTCGCCTTGACGCCGTACCACCCCAATTTTCGAGAGCTTCCGGCTTCGCTGTCGCGGTCCTGTAGAAATGGGGCGTTTCTTGATCGACCGGTCCTAACCGATGAGCAGGCTCGGAGGTGAAATGCATGAAGAGAACCAATGAGGTTTACATTTGAAATCGGGCGTTCGAAAATTTGTATTTCGCGATCTTCAGAAAATCGATGGTTACATCGACCCGCCGGATGCACTTGTCTTCCTGTCGTTGATCGAAAAGCAAAGACAGGAGAAACTTTACGGCGGTCTCGCCGAAATCGGCGTTTATTACGGGCGGTCCTATTTTTTGCTGCGCAAGATCAGTGCCCCCGACGACAATGTGCTTGCGATCGATCTTTTCGACATAGAAGCGGACGGTGCGCAATATCAACGCTTTCTCGACAACGGAAGATCACTGGGCATTCCCGTTGATGAGGACCTCGTCATAACAGGTGATAGCACCAGGCTCGATCCGCAGGCCATCATCGACAGGGTTGGGCAGGTTCGTTTTTTCAGCATCGATGGAGGACATTTGCTTCGCCACATCGTTGCCGACAGCCGGTTGGCGAAGTGCGTACTGGCCGATCACGGCATCATCGCCTTCGACGACACGTTCAATCCGGCTTGGCCGGAGGTGACGGTCGGCGTCTCGGATTTTCTGCGCAGGAACAGCGATACATTTGCCGCCTTCTGCATGACGAAGTATAAGACCTACGTCTGCCGCCGGGATTTTCATGAGTTCTATCGGGCCGCACTTGGCAGGGCACGACATCTTCTGCCGTTCGAGCATGCGGAGATGGATTTTCTTGGCTCGAAAGTCCTCAGGCTGCATGATCCCATCAACCGGAGGGTCGCCTATGAGCTCTTGCGGCGGCTGGGCTTGGGCGCCATATCCGAATGGGCCTATCGCTCGGCCTGATCTTGAACCGGCCTTGCTTGCCGGTGGCGGAGTTAGTGATTTCGTTTTTCAAGCAATCCTCAGAGGGGCCCGCCTCGGGCAGGCCCCTCGTCGGCGTGATCAGTAGATTTCGGGCACGTACATTTCCGGCGGTACCGGCGTACGGTGATAGTCTGCATTGCGCATGCGTTCCGGCAGCACAATTTCCGGCTTGGGCACGCTCTCGTAGGGAATCTGGCTCAGCAGATGGGCGATGCAGTTGAGGCGCGCCTTCTTCTTGTCGACGGCGTGGACGACCCACCACGGCGCTTCCGGAATATGGGTGCGCTCCAGCATCTCTTCCTTGGCCTTGGTGTACTCTTCCCAATGCACGCGGCTCTGCAGATCCATCGGCGAGAGCTTCCACTGCTTCAGCGGGTCCTGAATACGCATGCTGAAGCGGAATTCCTGCTCTTCGTCGGTGATCGAGAACCAGTATTTGAGAAGAATGATGCCGGAGCGTACCAGCATGCGTTCGAAATCCGGCACGGAACGGAAGAATTCCTCCAGCTCCTCCGGTGTGCAGAACCCCATGACGCGTTCCACGCCCGCACGATTATACCAGCTACGGTCGAACAGGACCATTTCGCCCGCCGTCGGCAGATGAGTGGCATAGCGCTGGAAATACCACTGGTGCCGCTCGCGCTCGGTCGGAGCCGGCAGTGCGACCACGCGGCAAACGCGCGGATTGAGGCGCTGCGTAACGCGCTTGATGGCGCCGCCCTTGCCGGCGGAATCGCGGCCTTCGAACAGCACAACGACCTTGAGCTTCTTGTACTGCACCCAATCCTGCAGGCGCACGAGCTCATGCTGAAGACGGAACAGTTCGCGGAAATAGACCCTGCGGTCGAGGGTTGCCTCGCCTTCGCTGACAAGGCCTTCGGCAACCAGCTCGTCGATACGGTCCTCTTCGAGCTGCATCTCCAGCTCTTCGTCGAAACTGTCGACGATCTCATCCTTGATACGGCTGAGCGGGTCCTGGTTTTCTTGTGTCATTGTGCGCTTCCTGCTCTGTTTTCATGTTGGTGCCGCGGCCTGCGGCCGCGGAAAGCCGGTATGGTCCTCGAACAAATACCGGCTATGGGTTTCGGTATTATTCGGCGGTCCAGCCGCCGTCGACGGAAAGCGTCGTGCCGGTAATCTGCTTGGCGGCATCGCCGCAGAGGAAGACGGCGATGGCTGCGACTTCATCCACAGTCACGAATTCCTTCGTCGGCTGGGCGGCGAGCAGCACATCATGCTTGACCTGCTCTTCCGTCATATTGCGCGCCTTCATCGTCTCGGGGATCTGCTTCTCGACGAGCGGCGTCCAGACATAGCCGGGCGCGATGGAGTTGACGGTCACGCCGTTCTGAGCGGCTTCCAGTGCGATCGTCTTGGTGAGACCGGTAATCCCGTGCTTGGCCGAAACATAGGCAGACTTGAAAGGTGAGGCGACCAGCGCATGCGCCGAGGAGGTGTTGATGATGCGGCCCCATTTGCGCGCCTTCATGCCGGGGATGGCAGCCTTGATGGCGTAGAAGGCAGCAAGTAGGTTGATGCGGATGATCGCTTCCCACTTGTCGTCAGGAAATTCCTCGATCGGGGCAACGAACTGGATGCCGGCATTGTTGACGAGAATATCGAGGCTGCCGAAGGCTTCCTCGGCTTCGCGCACCATGGATGTCACTTCCTCGCCATTCATCATGTTGGCGCCGGAGTAGCGGCACTTCACGCCGAAATCGGCCTCGATGGCAGCGCGTTCCTTTTCGATCGCATCGGCATCGCCAAGGCCGTTGATCGTGACATTCGCGCCTTCAGCGGCAAAGGCGCGCGCAATCGCAAGCCCGATACCGCTCGTCGAACCGGTGACCAGCGCATTCTTCGAAGTCAACGAACCCATAATGCAACTCCTGCAATCGTAATGACGTGGTTGGGTAAAGGGAAATGCTCAAGATGGGTGCACACTGCCAGCCGGATATGTCGCTTTGATAACAGTGCGGTGTCGCCTCTCGCCGCAACCCTTCGGCACCTGACACTTCACTGTCATGCAACCGTGCAAATTTGCCGCCGGCGCCCGGCTGTTTCCTCCAACGACGGAAAATACAATGAAGGTCGAAGACATTCTCAAGCATGCCTATGCGATGCCGCTGACCAATCCCTCCTATCCTCCAGGGCCCTATCGGTTCTTCGACCGCGAATACATCATCATCACCTACCGGACCTCGCGCGAGGCGCTTGAGGCCGTCGTGCCGGCCCCGCTCGAAATCGACGAGCCGCTGGTGAAATACGAATTCATCCGCATGCCCGATTCCACCGGCTTCGGCGATTATACCGAGACCGGACAGGTCATCCCGGTGACCTATCGCGGGCAAAAGGGCGGCTATGTCCACTCCATGTATCTGGATGACGATGCGCCGATCACCGGCGGCCGCGAGATCTGGGGCTTCCCGAAAAAACTAGCCAGTCCGAAGATCGTCAACGAGGGCGAGGTCATCGTCGGCACGCTGCATTATGGCAGTGTCCTTTGCGCCACGGGAACGATGGGTTACAAGCACAAGCCGATCGACCAGGGACCGCTTCTGTCCGCTCTCTCGGAACCCAACTTCCTGATCAAGATCGTGCCGCATGTCGATGCCACCCCGCGCATCTGCGAGCTTGTGCGCTACTACTTAACCGATATCACCATCAAGGAAGCCTGGACCTCGCCAGCCGCCCTCGATCTCAGGCCGCATGTCATGGCGGACGTTGCGCGGCTGCCTGTGCTGGAAGTGGTTTCCGCGGTTCATTTCACCGCCGATCTGACGCTCGGCCTCGGCGAAGTCGTTCACGACTATCTCGCAGAGCGCAGATAACCAAACCTCATTGCTATTCCATGCTGGAGACGGACCGTGCTTGAACGAAACACCAAGGCCGCAGCCCCGACTATCCCCGAAATTGCCGCTCAATATGATCGCGTCGCCCTGGTTTTCCAGGGGGGCGGCGCGCTCGGCGCCTATCAGGCCGGCGTCTACGAGGCGCTTGCCGAAGCGGGATGCGAGCCGACCTGGCTTTCCGGCGTCTCGATCGGCGCGGTCAATGCCGCGATCATCGCCGGCAACGAGCCTGGTCGGCGGCTGCAACGTCTGGAGCAATTCTGGCAGATCATCTCCGGCCGCAAGATCTGGGCCTATACGCCCGCAGGCGATTTCTTTCGCGATATCCGCAACCGCACCAGCTCGTGGATGACGATGACCATGGGCCAGCCCGGCTTCTTCAAGCCGCGCTTTCCCAATCCCTGGCTGGAGCTGCCGGGCGCAGAAGGTGCCACCAGCTTCTATGACTCGGCAGACCTCAAGAAGACGCTGGAAATGCTGATCGATTTCGACGTGCTGAACGATGGCAAGAAGCGCTTCAGCGTCGGCGCGGTGAATGTGCGCACCGGCAACTTCGTCTACTTCGACACCGACAACATCCGTATCGGCCCCGAGCACATCATGGCGAGCGGCGCCCTGCCGCCGGCGCTCCCGTCCATCCGCATCGAGGGTGAATATTACTGGGACGGCGGCATCGTCTCCAACACGCCGCTGCAATATCTGCTCGATCAGGAAGAAGACCGCAGTTCGCTCGTCTTCCAGGTCGATCTGTTCAGCGCCCGCGGCGTCCTGCCGCGCAGCATGCCGGATGTCCTTTCGCGCCATAAGGACATCATGTATTCGAGCCGCACGCGGCAGAACACCGATAATTTCAAGCGCATCCATGGACTGAAGATGAAGCTTCTGGGTGCGCTGAAGCGTGTCCCTAGGGATCAGCTAACCGCGGAAGAGGAAGAACTGATCGCCGATTATTCCGATGCCGGTGTCGTCAACATTGTGCACCTGATCTATCAGCACAAGAACTATGAAGGTCACGCCAAGGATTACGAGTTCTCTGGCACCTCGATGCGAGAGCACTGGGATATGGGCCTCGAGGATACGAAGCGGACGCTGCGCCACACCGACTGGCTGTTGCCGCCCTTCACGGATGATGCGGTCGCCATCCACGATCTTCACCGGGAAGACCCGGCGTGAGACCGATTTTGCGCGAGAGCAGTTCCAGCAAAAGTGCGAAGCGGTTTTGCTCAACAAAGCCCGCATTGGCGGGAGGCTGTTTCCTGCTCATCGAAACCATGTGTTTCTCCTGGCGTGCTGTCCGTCAAATGGATTGACACCATCGCGCCGCCTTCCGGCCGGTTTGCGAATTCCAGGTGCCCGCCGTGGGCAAGCGCGATTGCCTGCACCACGGATAGCCCCAGTCCGGTGCCGCCGGTCGCGCGCGAACGCGAGGGGTCGCCACGCCAGAACGGGTTAACGGCGACGGCATCCATATCAAGCGGAAATCCGGGGCCGCGATCGAGAACGCGGATGATGACGCTATCGTCCGCCACCTGCTCGGTTTCGCATCGCAGCGAGCCGCCCTCTGCAGCGTAGCGGCATGCATTTTCGAAAAGCGCCAATACAGCCTGGCGGATACGGGGAGAGTCGGCTGAAATCCAGGCGGGTTTCAGCTCCGTTTCCACCTGCAGCCTGCTGGCTTCCAGCATGGGCTTTGCCACGGCGATGACAGTCTCGACCAATCGCGATGCGTCGATGCGTTGCCGCTCCATCACCAGCTTCTGGCCGATGGCGAGCGACAGGGTGCGCAGGTCTTCGACAACCCGCCCCAGGCCTTCGACCTGTAGCAGGAGATCGGAAATGATTTTCCGGTCCATCGGAAATACGCCGTCGAGCATACTTTGCAGTGATCCTTGCAGGATGGTCAACGGCGTGCGCAGTTCGTGTGCAACCGCCATGTTGTTGAAACGCAATCGTTCCTCCATCGTCTCCAGGCTGGTCGCAAGAGCGTTGAAGGTTTCGACAAGGCTCGCGACTTCGCGGGCGCTTCGATAGGAGGCGGGGACGCGGACGGAGAAGTCGCCTGATTTAAGGCCCTCGGCGGCAGAGGTGAGCTCTTCGAGCGGATGTGTGAGCCGACGCGCCAGGAAGACGCCGATCACGGCGCAGAGGAGCGCTGACATGAGGCCGAAGACGAGCACGGAAAGCTGCACCTTGAGATCTGTCGGCTCCGTCAGCGAATTAAGATGTTCGACAAGCAGCTTCAACGAATCCCCATCAGGGATCTTGTTTTCACTCAACATCCTGTAGGCTGTTGCGGCTCGCGGCGGCAGGGCATCGCTGATACCCTGCTCCAGATAGGTCGCGTACCAGTTGACCCCCAGATAGGTCAGGCCGACGCTGAGCAGCAGCATGATCGTGATGACGACGGCCGTGAGCGTGGCAAGCGGCGCGCTAGGAAATCTCGGTTTCTTCATCTCGGGTCCGAAAAGCGATAGCCGATGCCGCGCACGGCAGGAAAGAAGCCGATCTGCCCCATTTCCTCCAGTTTGCGCCTGAGATTGGAAATGTGCGTGTCGACGGTACGCACCAGAGCATCGCTTTCCGGCAGGCAGGCATCGAGAATATCGGCACGCGCGAAAGCCTGAGTCGGATGGCGGATCATATAGGCGAGGATGCGGAATTCGCTGAGCGTCAGCGGCAATGCAATACGGCGCTCGTCCTTGTTGATGAAGACGGTATAGCTGCCGAAGTCGACCTCCAGCGCGCCGAAGCGCTTGATGGCTTCTGCTCGCTCGCCCTGCGTCCGGCGCAAGACCGCTCTGACGCGGGCGACAACTTCCTGCGGGTTGAACGGCTTGACGATGTAGTCGTCGGCACCGAGGCGCAACCCGCTCAGGCGGTCGATGTCATCAGCAACGGCCGTAACCATGATGACCGGCGTTGAGCCGGCCTGGCGCAGGCGACCGAGCACGCCGAAGCCGTCCAGTTTCGGCAGGCGAACATCCAGCAGCACGAGATCCGGCTTCAAAAGCGCATGGTGCTGCAGCGCGGTTTCGCCGTCGCCGGCGCGAACCGTGCGAAAGCCGTCCCGCGTCAGATAGCCCTCGAGTATCTGCGCGATCGCCGGTTCATCCTCGACAATAAGAACGAGACTGTTATCCACCCCTAGCGCCCTGTGCTTCTTCCGTTTTCCCGTTCGACTTTGTCGCCCGAACCTTACTATTGCGGACTAAGCCCGCTTCCGCAATTTCCAAACAGTTTTCCGATCGTCCGATGGCCGATTCTGAACAGAGCCTTCATGCGATCTTCGCCATTTCTTGACAATCGGGCTTCAGCTTGACGCCGTTCCGCCTCTGGAGACATGGCATGTGGAAATTTGCATCAAATTCTTGGAGCGCCGGCTCCGGTCAAATGCGGCCGCGTCAGCTGCAGGCAACTGCGGATAGCGAATTGGCTGTTATCGGCATGCTGATCGTCTGGACCAGCTTCGTCTTTGTGGTTTTTCCGAAGCTCGATCTGGCGGTCGCGCGCCTGTTTGCCCATGGGCATGCTTTCTGGCTGGTGGAGAATCCCTGGCTGAAAGCGGTGAGGGACATCGCTCGCCAAAGCCAGCCCTATATTGTCGGCGCCATGGCTGTCACCGTGGTTCTCCATGTCTTCCTGCCGCGGCGACTGCGGTTCTGCCCTCCCCACAAGCCATTGTTCGTGCTTCTGAGCTTTGCCGCCGGGCCGCTATTGATCGTGCAGACGCTGAAGGTCGCAATCGGACGTGTACGGCCCCGTGACCTGATCGAATTCGGGGGCACGGCGGACTTTACGCCGGTATGGCAGTTTTCTGGGGCGTGCAGCCGCAATTGTTCCTTTCCCTCCGGCGAAGCCGCCGCGGCTGCGGCGGCGTTGTCCCTGTTGATTCTCGTGCCTGCACGGCGCAGATGGATTGCCGCCGCGATCATGGTGCCATGCTCGCTGTTCGTGGCATTCAACCGCGTGATCTTCGGTGCTCATTTCCTGTCGGATGTCATGCTTGGGTGGCTTTTGACCATGTTCGCCATGGCCATGATCTGGCGCTGGATCGGCGCGAATTCGCGGGCGATCGATCGCTACGTCACGCGCCTTATGTTCAGATGACCCTATCCTAGGGTGTCTCCGCAATGCGACAGTTCCAAGCAAACGGATGTTACAAACCTTAACACAACGTTTCTTCACCTTTCCTTCGATCAGCGTTTACCTATTTAGCGTTCGCCATGCCGCCGGACGCGATCAAGGCCGGTAAGGCGGACGGCGAAAGGACCTGGTCAGGGTGAGAGTGATGGGATGGGGTTGGTAGATTGGGCGTTGCGGGGAATGCTCGAGATGGATGGCCGACGCAGGATGCGGTCCCGCAAAGACCATTACGAGCCGTGGGTCCTACTTGCCGTCGAGAGTTTCGAGCGGGAAATGCTGGCCTTCTACAGGCGTTCGCAGTTTACGGTGATCAAGAAAGCCGCATGACAGGCAGTTGATCTCCGAACATGAGCTGTGCTTCTCACGGCAGGTTCGCCTTCAGTCGATACAGCTTGCCGACGAGCATATAGTGCCGATCTTGCCGGATCGGCCGGTTATGCTAGGCTCAGATGGTCCTGCCTTTGCGGAGAGCTTTCAAATGGTTACGCTGCGCGAACCGATCCTGCATCCAGTTCCCATCGAAGAATTGAGACCCACCCAGATCACCGTCGGCATGCGGGAGGTCAAGGCCAAGCGCAAGGCCTGGCGCCTCAAGGCGGAAGCCGCGGGAGACAAGGCCGGTGAGTTCCTCGGAAATCACATGGTGCCGACCATTCGGGGACCGCGCGGCCAATACTATGTCATCGATCATCACCATCTTTCGCTCGCGCTTTATGAGGAAGGGGTGAAGAATGTTCTCGTCACGACGGTTGCCGATCTTTCGCGACTTGACCGGGAATCCTTCTGGTTCGTCATGGACTGTCATGACTGGATGCATCCCTTTGACGAAGAGGGGAAACGCCGTGGCTATGAAGACATCCCGAAGAGCATCAAGGATCTGATCGACGATCCCTATCGCTCTTTGGCTGGCGAGCTGCGGCATGTCGGCGGCTATGCCAAGGACACGACCCCGTTCAGCGAATTTCTCTGGGCTGATTTCTTGCGCCGCCGCATCAAGCGCAAAGATCTAGAGAAGAATTTCAAGGCCGCGCTGGAAAAGGCGCATGATCTTGCCAAGCACAAGGATGCCGATTACCTGCCCGGCTGGTGCGGCCCGGTCGCCGAATAAGTCTGAACCGATCTCGCAAGCCTGAAGCTTCGTTGGCCGACCGCTCAGCTTGGCGAGCTCGGATTGACTCTGATTCAGCAAGCGCATATTGCAGATGCAGCCAGCCTTGCTGGCCGTAAGCGTTTGACGTCAAGCAACGCACTCAACGATCCTCGTCGGTCGGAGTGCGTTTTTTTATGCCTTCGCCGACCGAGGAAAAGCCTGGAGATTATCATGGCTTTTCAATCGACACCTGATCCGGCGCGGAGCCGGCTGATGCTGCTCAGCGCCATTCTCTTCATTTCCTATCTTTGCGTCGGCATTTCGTTTCCGATCGTACCGCTTTACGTGAGCGGACAACTGCAGCTCGGCAATGTCTGGGCGGGGCTCGGCGTCGGCATCGCCTTTCTGGCGACGATCCTCACGCGCGGCTATGCCGGTGGGCTCTCGGACCATCGCGGCGCCAAGGTCGCGGTGGCACAAGGACTTGCATTCTATGTCGCCGGCGCTTTGACGGCGCTGGTCGCCGGCCTGCTGGCGCACATGCCATTGTCATCCTTCCTGCTCCTCCTTCTGGGACGCTTGGCTCTGGGGCTGGGTGAAAGTCTGGTCGCCGTTGGCGTCATCGCCTGGGGCATTGGTTTCGTCGGCCCGGCGCGTTCGGGTCGGGTCCTGGCACTGGTCGGCGCTGCCATCTATGGAGCGCTTGCGGTGGGCGGGCCGATCGGGTTGATGTTGTTCAGCCGGTTCGGCTTTGCCGGGACGATGGCGATCAGCGCCGTCCTGCCGTTCCTCGGGCTGGTGGCGATCTGGAGAGTTCCCGGCGTTGCGCCGCATCCCGGTGAGCAGCGCCCGCCATTTTGGAATGTCGTCAGCAGGATCTGGCTGTATGGGGCGATCGTGTGCCTTCAGGGCATAGGCTTTGCCGTCATTGGCGCCTTCTTCACGCTCTATTTCCTCGACCAGGGCTGGAACTACGCTGGGCTGGGCTTGACCGCCTTCGGCGTCGGCTTCGTTCTGGTGCGCGTGTTCTTCGGCCATCTGCCTGATCGTATCGGTGGCTTGCCGGTCGCCCTCGGGTCACTGGCCGTCGAAGCGGTAGGCCAATTGTTGATCTGGAGTGCCACCGATCCCGTGCTCGCGCTCGCCGGTGCCTTTTTGACCGGTCTCGGATGCTCGCTGATCTATCCTTCCATGGGCCGCGAGGTCGTCCGGCGGGTGGAGCCGCATCTGCGCGGCACGGCGCTTGGCGGCTTCTCGGCCTTTCAGGACCTCGCCTACGGGCTGACCGGGCCATTCGCCGGCCTTTTGGCCGACCGGGCCGGCTATGGCAGCGTCTTCCTGGCGGGCGCTATCGCTGCGATGGCTGGCCTGTTGATTGCGTTCTCGCTCCGTAGAATACGAACCGTCGCATTCAATTGAACGATACACGGTCCCTGCTGCCCGGCGGGGGCCGCATAAAGCACTTCGCGACAACTGCTTTGCGCCGGCAATAGCCAGATGCGGTAGAAGGCTACCGCATCTGCAATATGATCGGGCTGCTGCTGGCCGGATCCGTATGCTCCCGCAACGCCTTCACATCGTTTGCCGCAACCGCTCCGCCATGATTTCCCCAAGATGAGCGCACGAATGTCAGGACATCGGCGATCTGTTGGTCCGAAAGCTGCTGGCGGAACGGCGGCATGCGATAGGCATCCGGAATGCCGCTCGCCACGACCCGGCTGGAGCCGTTCAGCGTTACATTGATCTGGGAAGCGTTTTCCTTCGCAAGTGAAGCGGCAGAGCCGGCGAGCGGCGGAATCCATTGCTGCTTTCCGCGTCCGTCGACGCCGTGGCAGAAGCTACATTTGGCGACGAATGTCTGGGCACCCGGGATCTTCTCGCGGTTGGAAAGCGATACGGTCTGGGCGGTACCTTCGTCATATTGCCAGGGGGTGCCGTCGCGGGCGGGATCGCCGGGCAGGGATTTCAGGTAATGGCTTATTGCCTTCAGATCGTCATCATTCATGAACTGTGTCGAATTGTTGAAGGCATCCGCCATCGAGCCGAAGACGACGGCATGACCGTTCCTGCCGCTCTTGAGGAAGGCGAAAATGTCGTCCTCGCTCCAGCGGCCAAGGCCGGTATTGGGGTCGCCACGCAGGCTCGGCGCATACCAGCCGTCGAGAAGAGCGCCGGAAAGATAGAGCGGGCTGCTCTCATCCAGCGCCTTTTCAGCCATGGTGATGGCGCGGGGCGTATGGCAGCTGCCGCAATGGCCTGGCCCTTGAACGAGATAGGCGCCACGGTTCCACTGGTCATCGCCGGCCGTTTTCGGCTGATAGGTGCCGCCTTCGGTGAAGACCGCGTTCCAGAGCGCCAGCGGCCAGCGCATGTTCATCGGCCATTTGATGTCGGAAGGTTTGTCCGCCTGCTTCACAGGCTCGACCCTATTCATGAAATAGGCATAGAGCGCACGAATGTCGTCGTCGCTCATCTTCACATAGGAAGGATAAGGCATGGCCGGATAGAGGCGATGCCCATCGCGGGCAACACCCTGGCGCACAGCGCGATCGAAATCGGCGAGCGTATAGTTGCCGATCCCGGCTTCCTTGTCCGGAGTGATGTTGGTCGCGAAGATGGAGCCGAGCGGCGTCCCCATCTCCAGCCCGCCGGCAAAGGGGGCGCTCTTTGGCGTGCTGTGACAGGCGACGCAGTCGCCGAGGCGCGCGACATATTCGCCGTGCTGCAGCAGGTCCTCCGAGGGCGCCTGTATCGCGGCGACATTGTCGAAGGGAGATGCCGGCGTGCGGGTTACGAACCATGCGACGCTGCCGGCCACAAGCACGATAATCAGGAGAAGAACCAGAAGAAGTTTCTTCAAAGGTGTGCCCTCATGTCTTTGCTTCGGGATTTTTTACGCGGCTAGAGCCAACCGAGCCGGCTCTCGGACCAGAAATGAGCCGAGAGCCGGATGTGTGCTTGGCGCAGCGAGTGCTGCGCCTCAGCTTTCAAAGGCGTAGTTGGAGAGAGGCATGCTGCGTATCCGCTTGCCAGTCAGTGTGGAAACCGCATTGGCGACCGCCGGCGGGATGGCTGGCAGGCCCGGCTCGCCGATGCCGCCCATTTCCGCCCCGCTTTCGACGATGCGGACGTGAACGCGCGCCATGCGATCCGGCGGCAGGATCGGATAGAGGTCGTAATTGCGCGCCACCGGCTCGCCGTTCTTGTAGACGGCCTCCTCCATCAGCACCTGCGACATGCCGAGCGCGGTCGCCGAATTGACCTGAGCTTCGATGATTGCCGGATTGACGATGCTGCCGGGGTCGATCGCTTCCCAGACGTCATGGACGACGACTTGGCCGTTGCGGATCGACACTTCGGCGATCGCAGCCGTATGGCTGCCGAAGGGGGAGGCCATCGCCACGCCGCGCGCGCGCCGCGAACCGTCGTCTGTCGTGAAGGGACCCCGCTTCCAGCCGCCTGAGAGATCGCCAGCCGCTTTCAGGAGATTACTCAGCCGCTCATTCTTTTGCAGCAGCTTGAGCCGCAGCTCATAGGGGTCCTGCCCGCCCTTGTCGGCGAGCTCGTCGAGGAAGGTCTCATAGAAGAAGTCGTTCATGGAATTGCCGACAGAGCGCCAATAGGCGAGCGTCGTCGGGTTTTTGACGTAGATCTGCGCGATGCGGTAGTTCGGGATTCCATAAGATTTGCCGGCAAGGCCCTCCAGGGCCGTCGGATCGAGTGAATCCTCCTTATGACCGTAGACGCCTTCCGTCGGGCCCTCGCAGGCGCTGATGGCCTCGAGTGCCACCGGCATGCCGCTGGCGTCGAGTGCGCCGCGGAAGCGCACTGCCGCCATCGGACGCATCGGGTCGCGCAGAAACTCCTCCTCGCGGCTCCAGATGAGCTTGACCGGCCGCCCGACCTCTTTTGCGAGCTGGATGGCCTGCGGATAAGGATTGGCCGACGGATACAGGAAATGCCGTCCGAAGAAGCCGCCCAGGATGGGGCTGTGGATTATCACCTTCGATGGATCGAGGCCGGTCAGCTTGGCTATGTCGGCCTGGAATTGCTCGGGCGCCTGGTTGGGCATCCAGAGTTCGAGACTGCCGTCCGGGTTGAAGCGGGCCAGCGTGGACGGAGGCTCCAGCTGCGCATGATGCAGATACTGGCTCCTGTAGGTGGCGGAAACGACTGTCTTGGCGCCGTCGAACGCCTTGGCGATATCGCCGACATTCTCCGCTTCCTTGCCATTGCCCGGCTCGTTGGCGAGCCTGTCGTTAAAGGCTGCGGTCGAGAAATCGGCGGGCATGTAACGGAAGGCGGGATCGGCGTCCGGGCCGGGCTCGCGCCAATCGACCTGGGCGGCCTCGGCTGCCCGCTTGGCGTTCCACCAGCGCTCGGCGACGACTGCAACAGCGCCGGGCAGGCTGTGGACGGAATGAACACCCGGCATTGCCTTGAGCTGCTCTTCGTTGCGGATCTTGCCGATGGTCAGGCCGAGGCGCGGCGCGTGCTGCACGGCGGCATGCAACATGCCGTCAACCTTGCAATCAATGGCGTAGACTGCCTTGCCTGTCGACTTGTCGTGGATATCGAGCCGCTCAACCGGTTTGCCGATCCAGCGGAATTTGCTTGGGTCCCGAAGCGTCACGCTCTCAGGAGCGGGAACCGGCAGATCCAGTGCTTCGCTCGCAACGTCGCCATAGGCGAGGCTGCGGCCCGATGCGGCATGAATGACCCGGCCGGGTTCCGTCGTCAGTTCGGTAATCGGCGCATCCAGGCGCTTGGCGGCGGCTTGCAGGATCATGTTGCGGGCGAGCGCGCCGAGCCGGCGCATGGTCTCATAGCTGGTGCGCACCGACATGCTGCCGCCGGTGATGCGCATCTGGCCATGTACGACCAGATAGTCGCTGCCCGTGGGCGCGTTTTCGACGACGAAGGTTTTCGGGTCGGCATCGAGTTCCTCGCCGACGATCTGGGCCATCGCAGTGAAGACGCCTTGTCCGCCTTCGACGAAGGGGCTCATGAAACGGATGCTGCTGTCCGGGCGGATTTCGAGGAATGCCGGAACGCGGGTGCCTGGAGGCATTGGGCTTGCCGCCTGCTGAGCGCGCGCGCGGCCGACCGGGACGCCGAAGCCGAGGACGAAGGCGCCTGCTGCAGCGCCGGCAGACGTCAGGAGAAAGTGCCGGCGCGAGATATTGACCGGCGATCCGGTGGGGAATTCATCCTCCGGAACGAGATTGCGGCTGGTTTCGGTCATAGCGTCTCTCCTTGCTTGGAGGAGAGGTCTTTGACCGCTTCCTTGATCGCATTGTAAGTCCCGCATCGACAGAGGTTGATCATCGCCGCGGCGATCTCGTCATCGGAGGGATTGGGCGTTTGCTTGAGGAGCGCAGTCGCTGCAACGACCTGCCCCGATTGACAGTAACCGCATTGCGGGACCTGATGCTTGACCCAGGCGGCGACAACACGCTTTCCAACCGGGTCCGCCTCGATCGCTTCGATCGTCGTAATCTGGCGGCCGGCGACGCTGTCGAGCGGAGTTACGCAGGAGCGCACCACTTCGCCATCGACAAGAACGGAACAGGCACCGCATTGTGCCAACCCGCAGCCATATTTCGTGCCGGTCATGCCAAGCTCGTCACGGATGATCCAGAGGAGCGGGGTATCTCCCTCCGAATCGACTTGGCAGGATTGGTTATTGATTTGAAGATTCATGAGGCGCCTCCTGAGGCTTTCGATCGCGAACCTTCAATGCCAACGCAGTTCGATGATCTGGATGCTCAACGAACGGACGCATAGCTCAGGCTCACAACCCGGACTATAACACTGAACCGCCTGCATCAAAAAGATTAGTGGGTGAATCTCGATAGACGTTAGAAGCCAGATTCATAAATTGGCTTCCAAGCCCATTTTGACCGCCGAAGCAAGGTCCTCCCTAGCCGATGGGGAGACGATACGGTCTTCGATCTACGCCGTAACTTACTGATCTCAATGCGTTATTGAGCAACTATGATCCTGCACGTCCTCGCCGCCCATGCCGGGCACTGCGACATCGGTGAGGACAATGAAACCGGGGCCGTCGGCGAAATTGGCGCCGACAACCACGAGATTGTGATCGCCCATTTCCTTCGTCGGGTTCTTCAATATCCTGGCAAGCGCCAGGAACGGATTGAAGTCGCCCAGTGTCTCGCCCTTGACACGGAGCGCCGTGAACTTATGCCCGGCGATGGTATCGGGAAGAGGTGCCCAGTCGGTACCGATCTTGTCGGCATCGGCCTTGAGGGCAGCTCGAGCATCGGCGCTCAAGCAATCGACGTGGATATGCAGCTGGTTCTGCGAGCGTGCCTGCTGTGCGTTGACGGCCAAGCTGAGGCCGTCGCGCGGGAGCGCATGCGGCAAGCGGGCCTCGACGTCACCCCGCTCCGCCCATGCATCGGCAAAATAGTTATGTGTTGCAGGATCGAGGAGTGCCGCGCTCTCCATGCCTGTGATCTTATCGGTCGGAATCAGCAGAACCTGCGCAACGCCGCGAAGATCCTTCAGCATCGCATAGTGCTCGTTCGTATTTACCGAAAGGCAGGGTGCAGTTTGTACGACGCACTTGTCATGAACGATCTTCCAGAGCACGTCAGAGTCGGCGAAGGCCGGCGCGAAAAGGAGGGGGAGGAAAGATGCGGCAAGAGCCGTAATGCGACACGAGAATGTCATGGCAGGAAATTTCCCAGGTTCAAACGGTTTGGCATTGCCCGAAATTCCGGAGGGCTTAGCACAGACCTATTAGGCTGATGTGACGGCTTGACGGCGGCAAGTGTCAAATGCGGGCAGGTGCGTGCCGTAGAGATTGCGTGATATCAGCTTCGATTCATCATGGGCTAAGGCCGCTTTCAGTTTGGTTGCCTAAATGGCAGGAGCCGGGGAAAACCATGCCTCGCCCCAGGGAGGAAAAGGTCACCTGCAGTGACCTTCCAAACATCCACTGCGAGGCGTTCGCAACGCTCGATCGCCGCAATTTGCGGCAGACAAAAAACGATCAGGAGCTTGAAATGGGTATCGGAAAGCTGATTGAAGAAGTTGCAGGTGCCGTGGCCGCCGACGAGGCCGTTGAGGCTGTCGACCCGAATGCCGGTTTCCTGACGAAGGCCGCCGCCGCCGTCGCCGGCTTTGAAGGCGTCAACAAGCTGACGGACGTGCTGAAGGAAAAAGAGCAGGAGCCGGCTGCCGACAATAGCAGCGATCAGAACGGTTGACTGGAAAGCAGCAGGCGAGCGCGTCGAAAAGATTTTGAAAGCCGGGCATGTCCCGGCTTTTACCTCAGGCTTATCAATCTTCCATCGGTTTTCAGCCATCGGCCTCGACGGAGATAAAGGGGCGAAAGAATCCAGTCGGCTGCAGGATCGAACTGGCGATATTGGCAATGATCGGGCCTGCCGTCTCGCTCCTAGCCAGAGCCTCCCTCCAGGCCGGATCCGCCACGAATTCCGCCCATTTCCGCTGGCGCTCCTCCAGCGATTGCCATTCAAGGAAATAGATGAGGTCGTTGCTGGAGGGCCCGACCATCGTCGTCCAGAAACCGAGGGGGCGGATGCCGAGCCGGCTCCAGATCGCCAGTGTCGCCGTTTCGAAGCGCTCCTGCAGCGCTGGCAGCTTGCCGGGCAAGCAAGTATAGATGCGCATTTCATGGATCATGAAAAATCCTCCTTGGGTGAATTCAGAACAGGCCGAGCATGTTCCCGCGAGCCAGATTTAAAAATAGTTGAGCGATAACAGTGGGTTGTGATTCCTTGTAGTGCTGAAACAAAACGGCGTTTTCGATGATGTGCTCTACTATTGCTCGATTTGAGCATAACCGACGTGGGCTTCATTTTTCAAGTGATTTTACGGACCGAGAATGGGCATTGATCAGTTCCCTGATTCCGCCGGCATGCAGTGGTGGGCGACGTAGGACAAACAGCAGGGGCTCTTTCTCATCTCGGTTCAAGATTTGCCCGCCTGCCGGGGGCTTGACGAAAACAAGCCAGGCATTAATTTAAACGGAGGCGCCTCCGTTTATTGATGGCGCCCTTTGCTTCCTTATTCAGATGAGAACCGACCGTGACACCACAATTCCATCGGCTCCGTCTTCCTGAAAGAAACCCATAGCAACCGGTAGACCGACGAAGAGTTTCTACTAGATTTCGTAGGTCTCATCTTCGTGACGATGGCAGGAGCTTATCATGACACGAATCATCCATATCGCGCTCGACATTAACGGGCAGCGCCACGAGCTCGATATCGAGCCACGTGTGACGCTGCTCGATGCGCTGCGTGAGCATCTTTCCCTCACCGGCACCAAGAAGGGCTGCGATCAGGGACAGTGCGGCGCCTGCACCTGCCATGTCGACGGTAAGCGCGTGCTATCCTGTCTGACGCTCGCCGCGCAGGCCGAAGGTCGCGAGATCACGACGATCGAGGGGCTCACCGACGAAGCCGGCGATCTGCATCCGGTGCAGGCGGCTTTCATCGAGCAGGATGCCTTCCAGTGCGGTTATTGCACCCCGGGCCAGATCATGTCAGCGGTCGCCTGCATTCGCGAAGGGCATGCCGGATCGGATGCGGAAATCCGCGAATATATGTCCGGCAACCTCTGTCGGTGCGGGGCCTATAACAGCATCGTTGCGGCGGTGCGCCAGGCCGCGGAGATGGCATGATGCGAAACTTCTCCTATCTGCGCGCCACATCGACAGCGGAGGCTGCCCAGGCGGCGCAACAGGCCGGCGCCCTGCTGCTTGCCGGCGGAACGACGCTGCTCGATCTCGCCAAGTGCGGTGTCGGCGAGCCCGATACCGTCATAGACATTACTCATCTCTCCGGCATGAGCGGCATCACTGTTAACGCCGATGGTGCAACGATCGGCGCGCTTGCCAGGATGAGCGAAGTCGCCGACCACAAGGATATCCGCGCTGCCTTCCCGGCAGTTTCCGAATCGCTGTCCCTGGCCGCCTCCGCCCAGCTCCGCAACATGGCGACGATCGGCGGCAATCTCCTGCAACGCACGCGCTGTTCCTATTTCCGCGATCCCGGCGCCTTTCCCGCCTGCAACAAACGCAATCCCGGTTCCGGCTGTTCGGCGATCGGCGGTATCACGCGCAATCACGCCGTACTTGGAACGAGCGAGGCCTGTATCGCCTCCTATCCGGGCGACCTGGCGGTAGCCCTTGTTGCATTTGACGCCGTAATCGAGACGGATAGCCGCAAAGTTGGCATCGACGATTTCTTCCTCGTTCCCGATGAGACGCCGAACAAGGAAACCGTCCTGCAGCGTGGCGAGATCATCACCGCCATTACTATTCCTGCCTCCGCCGCCGCCCGGAACTCCACCTACCTCAAGGTTCGCGATCGGCAGTCCTATGAATTTGCTGCCGCGAGTGCGGCAGTCGGCCTGGAGCTTGAAGCCGACGGCAGGACGGTCCGCGATATTCGCGTGGCCATCGGCGGGGTCGCCACCAAGCCCTGGCGGGCGCGCAATGTGGAGCAAGCGCTGATTGGTAAGGCTCTCACCTCGGAAGCCGTCGAAAAAGCCAGCCGGTTGGCCATGGAGGGGGCCGTCGATCATGGCGGCAATCGTTACAAGATCGAACTTGCGCCGCGCGTCATTGCCCGCGCCATTTTCAAAGTGGGAGGTCTCGCATGACCATGATGGAACCCCGTAAACATGGCGATGCTTCCGACGGCACGGTCGGCGGTCGTCAGTCGCGCTTCGAAGGCAGGATGAAGGTGACGGGTACGGCGACCTATGCCCTGGAATATCCGGTCGAAAACCTCGCTTATGCCGTCCTCATCCAGAGCACGATTCCGGCTGGCCGCGTTGTCAAGGTCGATGCTTCGGCAGCACTTGCGATGCCGGGCGTGCTGCTGGTGCTGACGCCGGAAGACGATCTCGGTCTCAAGCTTTCGGCTGATTGGGGCGGCAACAAACCTGCCGACGGCCCGTATTATCCGCTGCCGCGGGAGGTGCAGTTTAACGGCCAGTCGATTGCCGCCGTGATCGCCGAAAGCCGGGAATTGGCGACGGAAGCCGCCAGGCTGGTGCGCATCAGCTATGAAGAGAGCAAGCACGTCGCCGATCTCAACGATCCGAATGCCGGCGAGGGCAAGCTCATGGAGCCGCTCTCGGTTGCCTGGGGTAATGCCGAGGCTGCACTTGCCGCTTCCCCGGTGCGGATCGAAGCCGAATATTCCACTCCGCGCGAATATCACGTAGCGATGGAGCCGCACGGGCTGACGGCGAAATGGGATGGCGACCAGTTGACCATCTGGGAACCCAGCCAATGGTCGCATGGCATGGCGCGCATGTATTCCGAATGGTTCGACATGCCCTATGAGAATGTCCGGATCGTCTCGCCCTTTATCGGCGGTGGTTTCGGCTCCAAGGGGCAGCCGCTCGCCTATGGCGCAGTCGCCATCGCGGCCGCCAGAAAGCTCGGCCGACCAGTGAAACTCGCGGTCACCCGCCCACAGAATTTCACGAGCTACGGCGGACGCGCCGCGACCGGACAGAAGATCGCGCTTGGCGCGACGGAGGATGGCATCCTGCAGGCGGTCGTCCACCGCGGCGCCAGCGAAACCTCGCTTGATGCGGACTGGCCCGAACAGACGGGGGCGGCAACGTCAATCCTCTACAAGGTCGAGAACTTCTCCTCGCAGCACCGCGTCGTGCCGGTCAATAGCGTCACGCCTGGCGCCTTGCGAGGGCCGGGTAAGAATCCCAGCGCCTATGGCATCGAATGCGCGATTGAGGAACTGGCCTACAAGCTCGGCATGGACCCGCTCGAGCTTCGGCTGAAGAACTATGCTGATCACGACTATCAGTCCGGCAAACCGTGGTCGACACGCCGGCTCCGCGAGGCGCTGACGGAAGGCGCGGAAGCCTTCGGCTGGTCGCGGCGCAGCCACGCGCCGCGCTCGATGCGCGATGGCAAGACGCTGATCGGCTGGGGCATCGGTTGCGGCACTTTCCCGGTCATCCGGGCGCCGAGCGAGGCGATGATCCGCATCCTCGGGAACGGCCGCGTCGAGGTCGTCAGCGGCGCCATCGACATGGGGCAGGGGACCTATACCATCCTTGCCCAGAGTGCCGCGGAAGTCTTCGGTATTCCGGTCGATCAGGTCGAAGTCCATCTCGGCGATTCACGCCTGCCGGGCTCGGCGATCGCTGGGGGCTCGATGCTGGCGGGCTCGATCATGGGTGCCGTGCATAAGGCTGCAGTTGCAGCCCGCGACGAACTCATCGGCCTTGCGCTCAGCGATGCCAATTCGCCCTTCCGCGAGACAGGCGCAAACACGCTGAATTTCGCCGAGGGGCGCATCGCGGCGCCGCGCGGCGAGACGCCGTCCCTGACGCTCGCCGAATTGATGTCGGCGCTCAAGCGCGAGGAGATCGAAGTTCGGCGCAATACTCTGCCCGACGGTGCGAACGCACAGGAACAGCTTCAGGCCTGGACCACTATGGCTAAGGTTCAGGGGCCGACCATGGGCGATTATTCCATGCACAGCTGGTGCGCCCATTTCGCTGAAGTGCGGGTCGACGAGGATTTCGGTACGGTACGCGTCTCCCGCATGGTCTCCGCCTTCGATTGCGGCCGTCTCTACAATCCGAGATTGGTCGAAAGCCAGTGGCGTGGCGGCATCATCATGGGTATCGGCCAAGCGCTTCTGGAGGAGGGCCTGATCGATCAACGTAACGGGCGAACCGTCAACAACAATGTCGGCGACTACCTCGTGCCGACGAATTCCGACATTCCGGATATCCAGGTAATCTCCGTCGGCGTGCCGGATTTCAATGCCTCGGCACTTGGCGGCAAGGGGGTCGGCGAGGTCGGTATCGTCGGCGTGGCGCCGGCGATTGCCAACGCCGTATTCCATGCCACCGGCAAGCGCGTTCGCGACTTGCCGATCACATTGGAAAAGCTGCTCTAACGTCTATCAGGAGTGCCTTTGGGATTGTCCGAATGCATTTTGGCCTAAGCTGCGTTAGGACGCCGGGAATATGGCAGCGATATCGATATGTGCTGCCCCGACAGCCGTGGCTCATTTCCGACGGGCGGAAAAGTCTGCGGATAGGATGGCGGGGTCACGCTCTGCCGCGGCTGATCCCATAGGTAAGTGCGAGCGCACCGACGAGAACGGCGCCTTTGATGAAATCCTGCGTGTAATAGGGCGCGTTCAGCATCGTCAAGCCGTTCAGAAGCACGCCGACGAAGACGGCGCCGATTGTCGTGCCGAGAACGTTCGGACGGCGCAGTCCCAGCACGGCAAAGCCGATGAGCGAGGCTGCGACGGAATCCATCAGCAGCGAGGCACCGGAGGAAACGTCTCCTCGACCGACACGGGCAGCGACGATGATGCCGCCAAGCGAGGCGAGAGTACCCGAAAGCACATAGGCAAAGGTCTTCAGGCGGGCGACATTGGCGCCGGCCAACCGTGTCGCCGCTTCATTGCCGCCGGTGGCGTAGAGAAGGCGACCAAGACGCGTACGCTCGGTCAGCACATAGAGCGCGAGCGCGACGATCAGCATGAGGATGACGGGAAAGGGAATGATGCCGAACAGGCTTGAACGTCCGATCGTTAAAAAGGCGGAGTCGACCCTGCCTGACGCCGTCGTCCCGTCGGGAAGGATCAAGCCGACCGAGATCGAGCGCCCCGCCGTCGGAATCAGCTGTAGCCCCGTCAGGAGAAACATGGTGGCCAACGTGGCCAGCAGATCCGGTACCTTCAGCCTGACGATCAGCAGAGCATTGGCAAGCCCGACGATCGCGCCGAAGGCAAGCACCAGCGGCACGGTTTCATAAGCATTGAGACCCCATACGATCATCGCATAGCTCGCGGCCATGACACTGGAGGCAGCCACCGCGCCAACGGAAAGATCGAAGCCGCCGATGGCGAGCGTCACCGTGACCCCGGCACCGATGATGGCAACAACCGAAACCGCCTGCAGGATGCTCATCAGATTGTTGATGTTGATGAAGGCCGGCTGGGCAAAACTGAAGATGATGACGAGGGCAAGAAGGAGGAGAAATACCGCCCCCCGCCGCACGAATTCCTGCGGTGAAACCGTATTGCTTGCTGGCCTGACCTGTTCGGGGATTTCTGCGGTACCTTCACTCATCAGGCATATTCCTTGTTCTGTCGGCCGCCTGCGGCCGCGTCAGCGACGTCTGTGAGACCATGATGCTCCATCAACAGCACCCGATCAGCGACTTCGAGCGCCTCTTCCGGATCGGATGTCGCGATCAGCGTGGCGCGGTCGGTGTGGGCGCGTATGGCCGCGATAATGTCCTGGCATGCGCCGACGTCGACCCCTTGGAAGGGCTCGTCGAGAAGCATGAGCCGGCTTGGCTCCGCCTCCCAGCGGGCGAGCACGACCTTTTGCTGATTGCCGCCGGAAAGCGACCAGACGGATGCCTCGGGACCGGGGGCCTTGATGCCGAGGCGCCGGATGGCCTTTTCTCCCTCGCGGCTTTCCCGCCCGGAAAACAGGAAGCCCGACGGGTACCAATGTTTCAGATGCGGCAGGCTGATCGTTGCCGCAATACTCTCTCCCGGCCAGTCCGATGGCATGAGAGAAGAGCGATGGCGGTCAGCTGCGGCCATGACGACGCCGCGGGCGATTGCATCGGCGGGTGAGCCCGGCTGAAATGCAATGCCGTCCAGGAGTGCAGTGCCTGAGGCAAAGCGCTCAAGGCCGAAAAGTGTCGACAGAAGCCGGCTCTTGCCGGCGCCGAGAACGCCGGTGATGGCGACGACCTCGCCGGCATGGAGCCTCAGATCGATCGGTGGGCTGTCGGCAAGCAGCCGGACAGCCTGAAGTTCCAGTATGGTCCGGTCGAATTGTTCACGGCGATGTGGGCGAGCCGCCTTCATGGAACGGCCAATCATGGTTTCGATGGCGGCGTCGAAGTCGATCGGCTGCGAGAAGGCACCGACATTGCGGCCGCCCCGCAGGACATCAACGCGATCGGCGAGCGCATCGAGATCTGCCGTACGGTGCGAAATATAAAGAATGCCCAGGCCGCGGGCCCTCAGCCGGCGGACGATATCGTAAAGCCGGGCCGTTTCGCGCGCAGAAAGGCTTGCGGTCGGCTCATCCAGGATCAGCAGCTGTGCCTTGTTGGAAAGGGCGCGGGCTATGGCGACCATCTGCCGGTCGGCTGTGCCCAGATCGCCAAAATCGCGGTCGAGCGGCAGGTCGAAGCCGGCTTCCGATAGGATTGCTTCCGCCTTCCGCCGCACTGAACGTTTCGACAGAAAGAAGGGCTGGCGTCCGTCAACATATTGGTTGAGCAGCAGGGCATCCGCGACCGAAAGGCCGGCGATCCCCACGACGTCGGTCGATTGATGCACGGTAACGATGCCTCGCGCCGTCGCCTCGGCGGGGCTTTCGGGGCGATAATCCGCGCCATTCCATAGAATACTGCCTGAATCGGCGCGATGAATGCCCGACAGGATTTTAACCAGCGTCGACTTGCCCGCGCCGTTGGCCCCCATCAGCGCGACGACCTCGCCGCGATCGACGGTCAGAGACGCTCCAGCCAGAGCCTGTGTCGAGCCGAAAGCAAGCGAAAGATTTTGGGCATCCAGCAAGGTCATGGGCAAGGGGTCACCGATTGTCAGCGGTACTCGTAAGCCACTGGCATTCAATTAAAAGGACAAGCCTTGCTTTGTTTATTTAATCTATAGAATAAATTTTTTCTGCGCTTCTGTTCGCTCCCGTTCCGGTCTCTACAGGTGGGCGGCGGGACTAAGTAAGCCTCGCTCACGCCTGTCTCCGGGGAGTTTAATTTGTCTGAAATTGCAGGGGAACCGCAAAACCCTTCCTTTAATCTACTATTTTTGTAGACAATATAAAACCAATAAATGTCAGCAATTTCCGCGGTGGTGAGTATTCACGTCGCGCTTGCGGAAACGTTCGGCAGGGGTTTTCATGGATACAGTACTCTATCTCGCTTCTCTCGCAACGCGGCCAAGTCTTGCTGCGACCAAACGCGTTTGGTCGATCCTGCAGCATTTTCTGGCGGGCCTGATGGTCCTCTTTTCGCTTCTGGTGCTGCTGCATGCATTTTGCGGAAGCTGAGATTCGAGCTTCGATCAGAAATGGATGAGACGAAGAAAAAAGCCCGGCGTGCCGCATGTGAACGCCGGGCTTTTATGCGGTTACTTGATGCTGTTCAGATCGACGCCCTTGGTTTCGCGAACGAAAATTAGGCCGATGACAAGGGTCATCGCAGCGATCGCGATCGGGTACCAAAGGCCATAATAGATATCGCCGGTGGCAGCACTCATGGCGAAGACCGTTGCCGGCAGCAGGCCGCCGAACCAGCCGTTGCCGATATGATAGGGCAGCGACATGCCGGTATAGCGGATGCGGGTCGGGAACATCTCGACCAGGATCGCGGCAATTGGGCCGTAGACCATCGTCACGTAGATCACCAGGATCGTCAGGATGAGGATGGTCAGTGGCCAATTGATGGCTTTGGGATCGGCAACCATCTTGAAGGTACCGCCATTGGCGATGGTGTAGACCGGCATGTCGGTGGCGCCGCCAGCCTGATCCGCGGTCAGAAGCTTCGCCTTGACGAGATCCGTAACCGGCGTGACGGTCTTGTCGCCCGCCCGTACGGTCGCCGCGTTAAGCCCCAGTTCGGGATTGGCGGCGATGAAGGCATCAAGCTTGGCGTCCGGCACCTTGGCGGGATCGCGCGCCAGCGGGAAGCCGGCCTTCTGCAGGGCAAGGTTCATGTCGTGCGTGAATGCCGCATTCTTTGCCGCTGCACCGGCCCCTGCCGCCGTTGCATCGTAAGAGGTTATGGTCGCGTCGCCGACCTTGACTGTCGCCGGCTGCCCGGCTGGGCCGTCGACAATCGTATAGGGCACGGAAGACTTCGCCAGGAAGGAGGTGGCGATATCGCACGAATTGTTGAACTTGGCGGTTCCCACAGGATTGAACTGGAAGGTGCAATCGCCAGGAGCGGCTGTCACCGTCGCCCGGATGGTTTGCTCCGCTTGGGCGAGGGCGGGGTTGGCGGCGTGGGTCAATGCCTTGAACAGCGGGAAATAGGTGAGGATTGCCAGCGCCAGGCCCGCCATGATGATCGGTTTGCGGCCGATCCTGTCGGAAAGCCAGCCGAAGAACACGAAGAAGCCGCTGCCGATCAGAAGCGCGATCGCGATCATGATGTTGACGGACTGGCCGTCGACCTTAAGTACGTTCTGCAGGAAGAACAGCGAGTAGAACTGGCCGGCATACCAGACGACCGCTTGGCCGGCGGTGAGGCCGAGCAGCGCGATCAAGGCGATCTTGGCATTCTTCCACTGGCCGAAGGCTTCGGAGAGCGGAGCTTTGGAGCCCTTGCCCTCCTCCTTCATCTTCTTGAAGGCCGGCGATTCGCTGAGCGACAGCCGGATCCAGACGGAGATGGCGAGCAGAAGGCAGGAGAGAAGGAAGGGAATACGCCAGCCCCATGCCGCGAAAGCCTCCTTGCCCAGCGCATTCTGGACGATCAGGATGACGATCAGTGACAGGAACAGGCCGAGCGTCGCAGTCGTCTGGATCCAGGAGGTGTAATAGCCGCGTTTGTTGTCGGGCGCATGTTCGGCGACATAAGTTGCAGCACCGCCATATTCGCCGCCAAGCGCCAGACCTTGCAGCATGCGAAGGATGATCAGGATGACAGGCGCGGCGAAACCCCAGCTCGCCGATCCGGGAAGGACGCCGACCAGGAAGGTCGAAAGACCCATGATCAGGATCGTGACGAGGAAGGTGTATTTGCGTCCGACAAGATCGCCGATGCGCCCGAAGACGAGGGCGCCGAACGGCCGCACGAGGAAGCCTGCGGCAAAGGCGAGCAGGGCGAAGATATTGCGGGTTGCTTCCGGATAGTCGCTGAAGAAGGCCGTTCCGATGAAGGCGGCCAGAGAACCATAAAGATAAAAATCGTACCATTCGAACACGGTTCCAAGGGAGGACGCGAAGATGACCTTCTTCTCCTCCCTGGTCATGCCTCGACTCGTCGTCTCGGCCACGGACGTGGATG
This sequence comes from Rhizobium sp. BK098, assembly GCF_014193155.1. NCBI lineage: Bacteria > Pseudomonadati > Pseudomonadota > Alphaproteobacteria > Hyphomicrobiales > Rhizobiaceae > Rhizobium > Rhizobium sp. BK098. The sequence goes on from NZ_JACHYY010000003.1 coordinate 232,298, forward strand.
CCATGAATCAATCCTCCCAATTGCACCAGGGACATGGTCAAAAGACCCGTGTCATGTCCCCCATAATGACATTACGCAGGACTTTCCTGCCGACGGGCGCGGAAAGTCGCGCCAGTGGGTGCTCTCCTGATTTCCTCCCCCAGAAGATCACGCACCTGATGCATATGTGAGTGTTGGCCAAAAATTGAAAATTGCAATGGCTGCAACCGCTGCCGCTTATGAAAATCTGTGTGTAAGCATCAAGAAATACGAATGTGTCCTCCCCAGCGTGGCGGCAAGGGCTTGTCGCCGAGAAAAGCGCTGCCGGGCGCGGCGAAATATGAGGCACCCGGCACGGTTCACAGAAGCGGATTCGGGCCGTTTTCGGCTTGTTTCAAGCCGGCTGCAGCTGCAGGCGTCGCATTGGCGGAAAGGCAAGTGCGATGGCGGCCGCCCCCAACCCCACCATCGACGAGCCGATGAAGAGCCAGGAGTAGTTGGCGAACGTATCGAAGATCCAGCCGCCGATCAGAGGTCCGGCTGCCATGCCGATGCTCGAGAGCATCGATGCCGCTCCAAAGACGGTGCCGATGACGCGCGGCCCGAAATATTCGCGCGCCAGCACGGCATAAAGCGGCATCACGCCGCCATAGGCGCTGCCGAAGACGACCGCCAGCGCATAGAACTCGCCGAGTTCGCTGACCAGCAGATAGGTGGCAAGTGCCGCCGCCTGCACCAGGAGGCCGGCGACCAGCACCGGTTTCACACCGAGCCTGTCCGCCAGCGTCCCGTAAAGGAGGCGGCCGCCAAGACCCGCAAGGCCCTCGACACTATAGATGCTGACCGCCGCCATCGGCCCCACACCACAGATGGTGGCGTAACTGACCATGTGGAAGATCGGTCCGGAATGGGCCGCACAGCAGGCAAAGAAGGTCGCGCCGAGCACGAGGAACTGCGGCGAGCGGAAGATCCGGCCAAGGGGCAGGCGCTGCTCTTCCCTTTGCCTGTCTGCGCCGGTCGTCTCGGCTAAGACCGGTGCTCGCCGCACCAGCAGCGCCGCCGGTATTAGCAGAACCCAGGCCATGATGCCGATGACAAGCATGGCAAAACGCCAATCGTAAGCCGAAATCAGGTAGCGGGCGAAAGGCGACACCGTCATCGGCGCTACGCCCATGCCGGCTGAGACCAGCGACACCGCCAGGCCTCTGCCCTTGTCGAACCAGGCGGTCGTTGCCGCGATCATCGGTGCGAAGAAGGCACTGGCGGCAAGGCCCACGAGAATGCCGTAGGTCAGCTGGAATTGCAGAAGCGAGCCCGCCCGGCTTGCCAGGACAAGCGCCAGCCCGAGCAGCAGCGCGCCTATCACAACCACGATGCGGATGCCAAAGCGATCGCTTGCAGCACCCCAGGCAAAGGCACCGAGGCCCATGGTCAGGAAATTCAGCGTCATGGCGGCGGCGATGCCGGCATGCGACCAACCTGTATCGGCGGCGATCGGCACCTGGAAGATTGCCAGGGAAAACATCGCGCCGAGCGCAACACAGGTCATCAGCGCGCCGGCGCCAACGATCACCCAACGATAGGACGAACTCATTTGCAGCTCCCTTCATCCGGTTCAGCTCAAGGCGCGAAAGATCCGATAATATGCTTTCGCGCCATGTCTGGAATAAAGACGATTGCATCGGGACGATTTCGACATTGCTGCCGAAAAAATTTTTAGCGGCATTGCAAACCATGTTTATGAGTACCTGCCGACGAGATCGCCAGGAGGCAATGGCGTCGTCAGCATCCCGAATTTAATCCTGAGCTCATATAGGGCTGCTAAGACAGCCGCCTTGATGCTGGAAGACCCTGCTTCGCAGCCGGAAGGCCGGCGCATGCAGCTGCAAATGACATACAGGCTCAAAGCAATACCGAACCAGATCTTCATATCATGGAGCGGACCATTCAATGGCTCATATCGTCATCATCAATCCGCGTTTCGAAACCTCTTATTGGGGCATGGAGCACGCTCTGCCGCTGTTCGACGTCAAAGCTAACCTTCCGGTGGCGTGCCTGCCTTTGCTGGCGGCGCTGACGCCTGCGGAACATACCGTCACTCTGGTGGACGAGAATATCGAGCCGATAGACTACGGCCTTTGCGAGAGGGCCGATATCGTTGCGCTGACGGGGATGATCGTCCAGCGCTTTCGTATGACGGAAATCCTGACCGAGCTCAAACGGCGCAACTGTTTCACCGTCGTCGGCGGACCTTGGGTTACGGTCAAGGAGGATTATTTCGGCAACCTCGTCGATGTCTCCTTCATCGGCGAGGCCGAGGAGACCTGGCCCAAATTCCTGGCTGAATGGCAGGAGGGCCATCATGCCCGGCGCTATGAACAGGCTGACAAGACGGATATGAGCAAGGTGCCCGTGCCGCGCTTCGATCTCCTGAAGATGGATGAATATGCTGTTGGCAGCATCCAGTTCTCGCGCGGCTGTCCGTTTACCTGCGATTTCTGCGATATCATCGTGGTTTTCGGCCGCAAGCCGCGCATCAAGACCAGCACGCAGATCGTCGCCGAGATGGAGGCCCTGCTCGCTTCCGGAATGGATACGGCTTTTATTGTCGACGACAATCTCATCGGCAACAAGAAGGCGATCAAGGAGGTGCTGCGCGATGTCGTCGCCTGGCAGGAGCGCTATCATTACCCGATGACGTTCCTGACGGAGGCATCGATCGATCTGGCTGACGATGCCGAACTGATGAAGCTGATGGTTGATGCCAATATCCGCACCGTCTTCATCGGCATTGAGACGCCGAACGAAGAGGCTCTGCGCGAAACCAAGAAGCTGCAGAACCTGCGCAAGGGCGGGACGATGCTGGAGAAAATCCACGCGATCCAGCAGACCGGCATGGAAGTCTGGTGCGGCATGATCCTGGGCTTCGATAGCGACGATGCGACCATTTTCGATGCGCAGCGGGTCTTCATCAGGGATGCGCGCATCGTCAACGCCATGATCGGCATGCTGGCGGCGATCCCGAAGACGCCGCTCTATACACGTCTCGCCAAGGAGGGCCGTCTCGATCATGACGATCCGCCCGCCTACGGCACCAATGTCATCCCGCTCAAGCTCTCGCGCGAAACCTTGCGGGACGGATATCTTTCGGTCTTGAGCGATCTGCATGAGCCGGCCGCCTATTTTGATCGGCTGGATGCGCTTTACATCGATGCGCGTATCGAACCGGAAAGTACCCGCTTACGCCACTTGCGCCGCCATCCGCTGCGTTTGCTGGCGCTCAACGCGACATGGGCATTCGAGGCGGTCGGGATTTTCCTCCGGTTGATGCGCCGGGTGAAGGAAGCGGATCTGCGCGCCACTTACCGTGCACGGCTTTTCAATCTCCTGCGGCATCGGCGCTCGCCCGTCGTCCTGCAAATCTACGCGATCAAATGCGCCATGCACTACCATGCCCATATCATGGTGCAGCAGATGCGCACGGGAGGGGGCATCGTCAATTCGTTCTAGTGAGCTCTGAAAGTTCTGCTGGTCGTCGGACCTGCCTTGCAGCTGATTTGACACCGTCATCACCGTTGCTTTGATGCAACATATTGTGCCGGATATTTGCAATTCGAAATTGTGGGGTTGCCGATTTCCGAATCTTGCGTATGATAGACGCATCCGCAAATCGAACAGGGAGGCGTGATATGCATAATCTACATATGTTTACATACGTCTCCGGCGGAATGATGTCGATGGCCTTGGTGTGTGCTGCACCAACTGCACGACGACTCTACAATTAAAGCTTTAAATAGCTTTATCTGTCGCCGTTTAGGCGTTTTCCCATTAAACCTATATGACCTGCCCAGGGAATGACTTGGTGCGTCGTTGACGCATCCACTCCTGAAGTCGGTCAAGCTTCAAGAGGACCTGGTCGCGTGATTGCGCCAGGAAAAACGATGACTCATTCACAATTTATAGTTGCCAAAAGTTTGACGGCAACGGTCGATGAACTGTACCAGAAATTCGGTGCCTGGAGGACTGTACGTGCCCTGTTGTTTGTCGCCTGGAAACGGCGGCAGATCTATCAGCAGGTATCCGAACTATCGAATTATCAGCTTCGTGATATCGGCCTTCCCGAGCGTGAGGAAGGTCTGGACTATCGCAGCTTGCTGGCATTGCATGTGAGCCGCCTCAAATGAGGTGGGCTTGATGCAGGTAAACGCTTCACGGCTCTTCCTTCTCGATCTCTGTTGCTTCGAGAATGGCGGCGCGGCAGCAAAATCAGGACGGGCGAGAAACCATTTGCATGGCGGGTCCACTCCTCCGTTCGCTGTAGCTTACCTATCGGCCGCCGCACGGCGGATATCGCAGGGGAGGCGATGCCTTCCCCTGCGACTTGACTGGCGTCGAAAGCCGAACTGGCCGAGATCTTCGGATACCGGCAGCATATCGGTTCAAATTCTCCAATGAATAATAAAGTGTAGCCCGGATAGGGTCGCAATCTTCCCGCAATCCGCTTATGCAATGCAGTCGCTCCATTTTTGGGGATGGTTCATTGCGGATCTTGTTACTAGAGGACGAGCCGGAAATGGCTGCGGCGCTGAGCGCTGCGTTGCAGGCTCGCGATGCCATCGTCGATCACGCGTCGATGCTGGCCGATGCCGAAGAGGCTGCGATAAATCTTCCCTATGATGTCATTCTCCTCGACCGGCAGGTTCCGGATGGAGACGGCTTGTCGATCATTCCAAAGCTGAGGGCTGCCGGCATCGATACGCCCGTCATCGTGTTGACGGCGCGCGGCGATCTCGGCGATCGCATCGGTGGTCTCGATACCGGCGCCGACGATTACATCGTCAAACCATTTGCCATTGAAGAACTGCTGGCGCGATTGCGCGCCATTCTGAGACGCCCCGGCGAGTTGCGGACCGAGGTGGTGAATTTCGGCAGGCTGTCCTATGACTTCGGCTGCCACGATATCCTGATTGGAGGCGAGCGACTCGAATTGCCGCGCCGGGAAGTTCTGGTCTTCGAGGCGCTTGCGCGCCGGCTTGGCCGCACGGTGCCGCGTCATGCTCTGGAAGAGGCCGTTTACGGGTTCAGCGAAGATATCCAGTCGAATACGCTGGATGCGCATATCTCCCGTCTTCGTCGCAAACTTGCCTTGGTGGAGTCCGGCCTGGAGATTCATCCCGTTCGTGGCATCGGCTATCTGATGAGATTGAAATCATGAGCGCAAGCCAGCCTTCCCTGCGATGGCGTCTCGTATCGCGCCTGTCATTCCTGCAGGCGATCTTCCTGTCGTTGCTTGCGGTGCTGATCGTCGCCGCCTTGTGGGCGACCGGCAGCTTTATCTCGCTTCAGCCGGAAGACGAGACCATCGATGCCATCTCTCGGTCGATTGGCCGCGATCAGAATGGCGCCCTTGAACTGAAGGAAACACCGGCGCTTTTGGCGCGGCGCGAGAACCTGCCAGGTCTCTGGTTCGTCGTGCGCGATCGCAGCGGCGCCACGATCAAGGACGGAAACGTGCCTGCGGCCTATGCAGCGTTCGGCGCTGCGCTCGACGGCATCGGACAGGCCCGCTTTGGCAGCAATCTCGGAGGCAGCACCGTGCCCGCCGCCCGGCTGCAATGGGTGTCGTCTCCGGCCGGCGAGATCCAGGTCCTGACGGGCGTGGACGGTACCGTGTCGACGGTCCGCATCCTTGGTGCGGTCGGCATCGTCTTCTTCAGCGCCCTTCTGCCGCTGTTGATCGTCACGGCGATCGCAACGATGATTGCCGCGCCGCTGGTGGTTCGCCGCGCTTTTTCGTCGCTGGATTCCGCCGTTGCCCGCGCCGGGCAGATCGATATCAATCGCCAGGGGACGCGGCTGCCGGTCGACGATGTCCCGCGTGAAATCCTGCCGCTTGTCGAAGCCGTCAATGATGCATTAAGGCGGCTGGACGAAGGCTATGAGCGGCAGAAGCGTCTTTTCTCCCATCTTGCCCATGAATGGCGGACCCCGGTTGCGATCCTGCAGGCACGTCTCGATGGCCTGCCGGCAGGCCCTTTGAAGGAGCGGCTCTTCGAAGATACCGTCCGCCTTGCGACGCTTGCCGAGCAGTTCCTCGATCTTCAGCGCCTCAATCACCGCTTCGAGCCGGTTTCGGTCGATCTCGTGGAGGTCGCTGAACACGTCGTTTCGGAACTAGCGCCGCTCGCGATCGCCGCCAATTATGAACCCTGCTTCATCAAGGACGAGGAGGCCGTGGAAGTTCTTGGCGATCGCATGGCCATCGAGCGAGCCGTTACCAACCTCGTACAGAACGCGATCCAGCATGGCGGTCGCCGTGGCAGGATCACCGTCCATGTCAGCCGCGCCACCGGTATCACCGTAAGCGACGAAGGAAGCGGTATCCCGGAGGAAGAACGGGACCGTATCTTCGAGCCGTTTCATCGTCTCCAAGGACGCACTAAGGGATTCGGCCTCGGGCTGAACCTCGTCCAGGAAATTGCCAGGCTCCATGGTGGAAAGGTTTGTGTCCTCGATGGACCGACGGGTGGCGCGGCCTTCAGACTGAGCTTTCCGATGGCCGGATAGCCTATCGGCTCCCGATGCAATGTTCTCGCAATCGGCTCCTCTTAGGAAAAGCCTGTCGTGCAGGCGAATCTCCTGAGGCCCTATTGGCGGGAACACATGTCAAACACATCACTATTTCTGCGAACTCTATTGACCAATCCGCGCATGGTGGGAGCGATCGCCCCCTCCGGCCCGGTACTGGCCGATCTGATCACAAGCGAAATCGGTCCTTCGGCGGGACCGGTTCTCGAGCTTGGCCCGGGCACGGGAGTGTTCACACGAGCCCTTCTCGCACGCGGCATATGCGAAAGCGATATTACGCTGATTGAATCCGCTGATAGTTTTGCCAGCCTGCTTCGCCAGCGGTTTCCTGATGCCCGTGTCATCTGCGCCGATGCCGCGCGGCTTGATGCTTACGGCTTGCCGGAAGGAAAGCAGTTTGGCTGTGCTATTAGCGGATTGCCGCTGCTCAACATGTCGCCGAAGGCGGTCATTGCCATTTTGACCGCGGTCTCGGCGAGACTGCGCGAGGGCGGGGCGCTCTATCAGTTCACCTATGGCCTGCGCTGTCCGATACCGCATCGCCTGCTTGACCGGTTTGGTTTCAAGGCAACGCTGCAGGGCCAGGTGCTGCGCAATTTTCCGCCTGCCAGGGTCTATAAGATCGTCCGCCGCAGGCCGATAAATTCTCCGGCTGCCGCCACATGAGCGGCTCCTCCTATCTATTGGATGCTCTGCCCGATCTGGCGGCATGGGGGCTGTTCGGCCTTGCATTGTGTTCCGCAATCGAGAAGCTTGTCCCCATCCTGCCTTCGATCGGCTTGTTTTTGATGCTGGGCATGCTGGGCATCGCCCACCCGGTTGATCTGCCCGCAGTGATCGCCGTTACCGCTGCCGGTTCAATGGCAGGTTCGCTGTTCTGGTATGGAATAGGCCGTTGGCTGGGACCTAAGCGTGGCGACCTCTTCGTGCTGAAGATGGTCCGGCGTCTGGAGATTAAAGAAGAGTGGTATCTGCGCCTGAAGCGCAATTATCATGGTCATCCCGTGCGGGCCACGTTCTTCGGTCAGCTTGTGCCTGTCGTTCGCGCCTATATGGCTTTGCCGGCAGGCGTGCTTGCCATACCGGCGCCAGGCTTTGCCATCGCGACATTCTGCGGCGCATTGATCTGGAATACGCCGTTTCTGGTATCGGGTTATTTGTTGCGTCAACAGATATTGGCGCCAGATACAGCAGCGCCTGCCGCTATCGCAGCAATCATCTTGGTCAATCTTCTGGTGCTTGCGCTGCTGCGACTTTGCCGGCCAAGCCGCAGCGCGGCTTAGCCGGCTATCACGCTTGCGGTCGGCTATACGGTCAGAACGGCGTATATGACGCCGCCGTTTTCGCCGCGCGTCAGAGAAACATCCGCGATCGGGTGCTTGACCTTGTCGATGATCGACTGGACATCCTCATCCGTTCGCCAGATCAGCGGCCAGTTCATGAAGGTTTCCATGTAACCTTCGACACCGATATCCTTGGCGAAGTTTGCAAGCAGGAACTTGCCGCCGGGCTTCAGCATCTGCAGGCAGCGCTCCGTCAGGCGCACGGCTACGCTTTCGGCCAGATAATCGTAAAGGCCGGCTGCATAGATGAAGTCGAACGTGCCGAGCTTCTGCGCGCGTCCCAAAATGGTGCGAACGGAGCCGTTGATCGCTTCGATGCAGCTGCCATGGAAGGCCGAGGCCACCGTCCCGACGCTGACCGGATCCTGATCAAGTGCGACCCAGCGCTTGAGCCTGCCGCTTTGCAGAGCTTGGGAGAGCTCGGCTTCGCGAAGATGGCCGGCCGCGATTGCCAGGACTTCGGCGCCATCCGTCGCCTCCGCCACCGCATCGACATGGGCTGCCAGGATCTCGCGCCTTTCGCGCACGGCGACGGCGGATGCTGCGCGCCGGGTGAAATCGTAAACTTCTGCGCCCAGCGCCGAAGCTTCCGCCACCTGTGCGGCAACGGCTGGATGTTCATAGATGAAATCCAGCAGATACGCGTCCCCGCTATAGCCGCGCGGCTTTTCGAAAGACCATCGCGTCAGAGGGTCCTGCAGCAGGTAGGACGACACGGGGTGCCCCTGCGCCACCGAGGCCAGATGCGCCCAGGTCAGGGGTGTCGTCTTGTTTTTCAGCGCCTGCAGACGCTCCGTCAAGGCTTTCATGGTGCCTGGAACGGGCGCGTTTGCTTCGAACGCCTGTTGCGTAAGCGAGAGAATGAGGGCGAGTTCGGCCTCGCCCTCCTTTATTTGGTCGGTTGCAATGTTGTTACCGGACGATCTCGTATGTTCCGAGATGGACTGAGTGGTAACGAGGCTGAAGCCATCTAGAGCGGTTTGAAATTGTTTCAATTTTAAATCATTCCGTGAACACTCCGCAAACCATATCTCAGATAAAAATTGAGCGCTATGGTTTTGTTAATGTCGCTGCGTCAACGCTGTCGTTATCAAACGGATCAAATTGGCCGCCGTGGTGAAGCGAGCGATTGGTTCATTCGAGCGACGCAAAGGTAACGCGGTGGACATGAAGTCTCGGCTAACTCGGGTGATGATGAGCATGCGTCAATTGTCGGGAGGAAGCGAACTTGGCCGGAGCGCTGCTCTGGGCACGGATCATCCCGATGAGCTGCGTGTGCTCTACAAAGCCTATAGCAATGATGCGCGGCGCGCCCTGGCTCGCAGCGGTCTGTGGCTTGCCGTGCCCGTCTATGTCCTTTTCCTCATCACGGATCTGGTCTTCATTCCGGATGTCTCGCATGTGACGATCCCTGCACGGTTTCTAATCGGCGGGTTTTCGCTTCTGGTGCTGGAAATCCAGTTTTCCCGCCTGCGTCGTGCCGGCGAGCTGGAGGCGACCTGTGCGGCGGCTGTCGTTCTCGGATATGTCGTGTGGCTGCTGCCGGCATTGCAGACGACGAATGCGGAGGCATTCTCTTATTACGCCGCGTTCGGTGCCATCTTCATGATGGGCGTTAACTTGTTCTTCAGTCTCGAGTTCGGTCTTGCACTTGCCTCGTCGGGGCTGATCTTTGCCTTCTTCCTGCTATCGCTGACGGAATTTCACTACAGCGCCGCCTATTGCCTGGCTTTTACGACCTTCTATCTCTGCTGCTTCGTGTTCACCTCCTATGTGAACTGGAAATTGAACAAGGAACGTTTCAACGTCTTCCTCAATGCGCGAGAAGCGGAATTGCAGCAGCAGCAGGCAACGGAGCGCGGCGAGGCGCTTCTGCGGCTTTCCATTACCGATTCCCTGACTGGAATGGAAAATAGGAGAGCCGCCGATATAAGGCTGAAACAGTTTTGGGATCGTTGGCGCGAAAAGCGCGCTCCTTTTGCCATTCTTCTGGTCGATGTCGACTTCTTCAAGAAGTACAATGACTATTATGGCCATCAGGAGGGCGATCACTGTCTCGTCACGGTTGCCAACGCGCTGTCGAATATCGTCGCGCCACTAGGGGCGACGGTCGGGCGTTATGGCGGCGAGGAATTCATCGTTATTCTCGATCTGGAGAGCAGCTCGGATGCGCTGGCGCTGGCGGAGGCGATCTGCCAGGGGATCGAAGCTCTCGATATCGTTCACGCCCAGCGCCTGGACGGTTTCCGGCATGTCACTGTCAGTGTCGGCGCGACCATTACCAGAGATCTCGCTGGTGCAAAGCTGGAGAATGTGATCAATGAGGCCGACCGCGCGCTCTATTCCGCAAAGGCGAGCGGCCGCAATTGCGCGCGGATCTTCGACCCGAACGAGCTGCCGGGCGGCGACGCAAGCGAGAACATCGCGGCCATCCTGAAGATCGCCATTCAGCAAAATCTCGTTTCGCTGGTCTATCAACCGATTCAATATCTCAGGACCGGAGAGATCGGCGCTTATGAGGCTCTGATGCGTCTGCAGCTGCTCGATGGGTCGAATTCTTCACCGGCTGTCTTTATTCCTGTCGCGGAGCGCACGGGCGCCATCATCGAGCTCGGTTACTGGGCAATTAGAAGAGCATGCTGCGATTTGCTCACCCGCGACATTGTCGACACCGTCAGCATCAATGTTTCCCCGATCCAGCTGCGGGCCCCAGGCTTCGCTGCGCAGGTCGCAGCCATTCTGGCGGAAACGGGCGTCTCGGGTCATAGGGTAGCGTTCGAAATCACCGAGGGCGTCGACATGGAGATACGTCCGGATGTGCTCGACAGCATCCAGGATCTGAAGAAGCTCGGCATCAAATTCTGGCTGGATGATTTCGGCACAGGCTTTGCCGGGTTGTCATGGCTTCGCCTGATGGAGTTCGAAACCGTCAAGATCGACAAATCCTTCCTGCATGATGCGGCAAACAACGACGGCGCCAAGATTCTGCTTGAGGATATTATCGGCCTGGTGCGTAATCGCGGTCACCGCATCCTGGTCGAAGGCGTGGAAGACGAAGAGCAGCTCAATCTCGTCAAATCCTTTGGCATCGACGCCGTTCAGGGATACCATATCGGCCGACCGGCACCGGCGCTCAAGCATCCGATTGGAGTGATGAATGCCGGCCACCGTCGTTTGCAGGCGACTGCCTGAGAAACCGGCTGTCACCCAGCCGAGGGTGATGAGAATGGCAAGCACCGACCTTTCCGATATCTATCGAGGGTACATTGCCTGTCTCAACGGGCAGGATTGGCCGAACCTGCGCAAATTCGTCCATGAAGACGTGTGCTATAATAGCGCTCATGTGGGGTTGTCAGGCTATCGACAAATGCTCGAAGGTGATTTTCGCGCCATCCCCGATCTTCATTTCGATATCGCTCTGCTCATCTGCGAGCCGCCGCGTGTCGCATGTCGCCTGCAATTTGATTGCAGACCGACGGGGCTGTTGTTCGGCATGGCGGTGAACGGCAGAAGGGTCCAATTCGCTGAGAATGTCTTTTATGAGTTTCTGGATGGACGAATTCGGCATGTCTGGTCAATCATCGACAAGGCCGCCATCGCAGCCCAACTCTGACAATCACCGCCACCAACGGTGCTATTCGTGCCCAAGGCGCAGTGCCATGAAACCAGCCGCAAAAGCGGCGAGGCCGCTTGCGATAATCGGGCCGGAATAGCTGCCGGTATGGTCGAAAATAAAACCGGCTGCCGTCGGCCCGATCAAGGCTGCGATACCGACCGCCGTATAGAGATATCCGATGACGGCGCCGATATTGCGCGTCCCGAACAGATCGGCCGCCACAGCGGGATAAAGGCCGACGCAGCCGCCATAGCTCATGCCGAACGTCAGTGCGAACAACGCCAGCTGGATCATGCCTGATGCCGATGCCCAGAGAGCAAAGGACGCGGCGACGGCAAATGTCAGAGACGCCAATAGCCGGCGCCGGCCGAAGCGATCGCCGAGCCCGGCCAGGAAAAAGCGCCCGACCACGTTGCCGACGCCAATAAGGCCAACAAGAGTGGTTCCGTCTTGCAGCGAGAGACCCATGTCCTGCGCTGCTGCAACGATATGGACATAGGGAATGAAAGTGCAAAACGACGACAGAACAAGCACGGCATAGAAAAGATAGAACCGTCCGTCCCGCCATATGGCAGCATTTGCATGCTTGTCCGCTCGACCCCGGGATGGATCCGGATTGTCACGCCTTTTGCGGATGAGCATTGCGGCCGGCAATCCGAACACGGCAAATAGACACGCAAGCGCGGTGAAGCAGCCTCGCCAGCCGATGAAGGGGAGCGCCTGGCCGATCGCAAAGGGCAGCACCAGGGTGCCAAGTCCAATTCCGGCAGTCGCGATGCCCGAGGCCTGGCTGCGTCTGCGGATAAACCAGGATTGCACGGCTCCTAGGGCTGGAACATAGGAGAGGCCGATCCCCAAACCAACGCCGAAGCCGTACCAGACATAGAGCGACACGAGAGACCCGGCGCGGCTCGCGCCGATGTAGCCGAGGATCATGGCAGCAAGCCCCAGAAGAACCAAGCTGCGAGGCGACCATCTGTCGGCGAGCGGCCCGGCAATCGCGCCCAGGGAATAGAAGAGGAATGCGGAGATGGAGAAGACGAGGGCAATCTCGCCGCGAGAGGCGCTAAACTCCGCGGCAAGTCCCGGCAAGGTGGCGGAGAAGGAATAGGCGGCTCCGAAGGTCACGGCCGTCAGCACATGGGTCGCGGCGACGACCTTCCATCCCTCCCGCGCATCGGCTTCTTCGTGGTCACGCGAAAGGGCAAGGTCGGACATCGGTGCGCTCGGTCAAATCATATTGCCGGCCAATATGGACTAGGAGGCAGCATAGGAAAAATGAATAGCGTTGATGTGTTTTATTGATTCTCCTGATCCATCTCACGGCTGATGGTCGGCCTATTCGCGAATTGCCTGCGAGGAGGAGGCCAGATCTGTTTCGATGAAAATGCAGGATCTGTCGGCGGTCTGCAGCACCGTGTCGGCGATGCTTCCGTAGGAAAGGCTGCCACTGGCTCTTTTGCTTACGCCGAGCACGATCAGATTATATCCGCCGCTGCGCGCATGCCGCAGGATCGAGAGTTCCGGCGAAGGTCCTTGCTGAACGACCTTTTCGATCTGCACGCCATAATAATCTGCAATGGCGCCGACCTTATTCAAAATATCCTGATGGTCGTTGCCTCGGTCGCTGATACGCGGAATAGCGCTGGCGCGGCGCGGCTCGACGATTAATAGCAGCGCGCAATGGGCGTTTGCCGCCTTTGCGATCGCGAGCCCGAATTCGGCGGCGCGGATGGAGCGCTCGGTGCCACTGACGGGAAGCAGTATCCGCAGATCTCCCGGATGCTTTGGAAGCGGGCCGCGTGCCGTGATGATCGCCGGAGTTCCCTGGAACGCCGATGTCATGACCTGTAGCGACGGGCCGAAGCGACCATCGTCTCCCAAGGAGGGTTCGATGCCCGCCAGGAGAAGATCGTGGCCTGTATCGGAGACGTCTTCGAGTACGGTTTCGAGCTTGTCGCTCTTTTCTCGGATTGTCACATGGATATCGCCTTCGCCGGCCAGGTTCTGCTCCGGTGGCGCCGACGCAAGCAGATCAGTGGCGTATTGGCGCAGATCTTCGGCGATTGCCTTGGCGTGCGACGCTGGATGCAAGGCTCCCATAGCACCGGGCGTGTCTGGAGTTTCATCGGCTCCGCGTGCATCCATCACCGTGACGGGCATCTTGCGTGTCACCGCGAAGAAAGCGGCAATCCAGGTTGCCAGGCGGCTGCTTTGCGAACCGTCGACAGCCAGCAGGATGCGCTCAAAATTTCCGAGGAAGCTCTCGCGCTCGAACTGTTCGCGCTCCAGACGATTGCGCTCCTCCTCACGCAGTGGCAGGCGGGCAAGCGCCCACCGAAGCGTCGGCGGCATCGCCATGGTGGTGATGACGGCCATGGCGACGATGACGGAAAAGAGTTTTTCGTCCAGCACGCCGACCGACAGGCCTATGGTCGCGACGATCACCTCCGTCGATCCGCGTGCATTCATGCCGCAGCCGAGCGCCAGGGCCTCCGATGCCGAATAGCCGCCGAACCTGGCGGCGGCAAAAGCGCCTCCGAACTTGCCGATACTTGCTATGATCACGACAGCAGCCGTCAGCAGCAGGATGGAAGGATCGGCAAGTACGGTGAGATCGGTCTGCAGACCGGTCAGTCCAAAAAAGACCGGCATGAACAGAGCCGTCGTCAAAGCCCGAAGCTGCACATCGATCTGACGTGTGAGAATAGGGGATTCACCGACCAGAATGCCGGCGACGAAAGCGCCGAGCACGGTATGGACCCCGATGAAATTGGTGATGATCGCCATCGTGCCCATGATTGCGATGATGGCGCTGAGCACGGGCAGGTCGCTACGGAAATTGTCGTTGGTCCAGCGGATGATTTCGAAGACCGCCCGTCTGCCGACGGTGAAGCTGACGGCCATGAAGGCCAATGTGCCAATAACGCTGGTCGCGAGCGTCGTCAGATCGACCGTGCCTTTTTCGGCCAAGCCGAACGTTATGGCAATGATGACCCATCCGATCGTGTCATCGATGATGGCGGAGGCGACGATGAGTTGGCCGACGTTCCGGCGCATGAAGTCCATCTCGCGAACCACGGAAGCGACGATCTTCACGGAGGAAATGGAAAGCGCAGTGCCCAGGAAGAGGGAGGTTACCAGCCGCTTTTGAGGATCGGGAAGCAAGGCGTCGGGAATGAGTTCGCCCAAGGCAAATCCCGCAGCAAACGGGATGACGATACCGGTTAGCGAGACGCCGGCCGCAGATTTGCGCAAGCGTTTTGCAAGACCCAGATCGGTTTCCATGCCGGCAAGCAGCAGGAGAAAGAGAATGCCGAGCTGGCCGATCGCGTCGGTCATGCTCTTTTGTGCGCCGTCTGAAGGAAAAAGGCTCGCTCGCGCATGCGGGAAGATCAGGCCGAAAAGGGAGGGGCCGAGAATGATGCCGGCGATGATCTGGCCCATGATCGATGGCTGGCCGATGCGCACCATCAATTCGCCGAGCAGCCTGCCCGATACGACAAGCAGAATGATCTGGACCAGAAACAGCCCTTCCGAAGGGTGGCTGGCTTTCTGCCCCTCGGCTGCGAAGGCGGATTGCGCAATCGACAGCAACAGGGTGATGGCAATGAGAATGATAACGGCGCTTGGCGGAAATGCTTTTAAGACGTTCTGGCGTGACGGCATGGACTGATCCCACTGAGCAGCGGGAAAACGCGCCAAAGCCTTTACCGTTCCAGATCATCGCTGATCGCCGCCGTCGCGGGCTAATATCGGGCACTCAGCAGCGGGCATGGTCCGCCGCGCATCGGGCTGCAGACCATGGGCTGGCCGGAACGATCAGACCCGTTCCAGCGCTATGGCAATGCCCTGGCCGACGCCGATGCACATGGTGGAAAGCGAATAGCGCCCGCCGATTTCCTTCAGCTCCAGGGCAGCCGTGCCGGTGATGCGCGCACCCGACATGCCAAGCGGATGACCGAGCGCGATGGCGCCGCCATTACGGTTGACGCGCGCGTCGTCGTCGGCGATGCCGAGTTCGCGCAGCACGGCAAGCCCTTGCGAGGCGAAGGCTTCGTTCAATTCGATGACGTCGAACTGCTCTTGGCGCATGCCGAGGCGGGCCATGAGCTTGCGCGAAGCCGGTACGGGGCCGATGCCCATGATGCGCGGGGGGACACCGGCGGCCGCGCCGCCAAGGATGCGCGCTATCGGCGTCAGGCCATATTTTCTGGTAGCTGCTTCAGACGCAATGATGAGCGCGGCCGCGCCGTCATTGACGCCAGAGGCGTTGCCGGCCGTCACCGTGCCGCCTTCCTTCTTGAAGGGGGTGCCGAGCTTGGCAAGCGCTTCCATGGTGGTTGCGCGCGGATGCTCGTCCTTGCCGACGATAACAGGATCGCCCTTGCGCTGCGGGATCGTCACCGGTGCGATTTCCTTGGCAAGCCTGCCGTTATCCTGCGCTGCGGCAGCCTTTGCCTGCGAGCGAACGGCAAAGGCGTCCTGATCTTCGCGGCTGACCTTGTAATCTTCCGCGACGTTCTCGCCGGTTTCCGGCATGGAGTCGACGCCATACTGCTTCTTCATGACAGGATTGATGAAGCGCCAGCCGATGGTGGTGTCGTAGATCTCGGCATTGCGCGAAAAGGCGCTTTCGGCCTTGGGAATGACGAATGGCGCGCGCGACATGCTCTCAACGCCGCCGGCGATCATCAAATCAGCCTCGCCGGCGCGGATGGCGCGGGCAGCCGCGATGACGGCATCCATGCCCGAGCCGCAAAGCCGGTTGATCGTCGTGCCGGGCACCGAAATCGGCAGGCCGGCCAGCAGGCTTGCCATGCGCGCGACGTTGCGATTGTCCTCGCCCGCCTGGTTGGCGCATCCATAGATCACGTCGTCGATGGCTTCCCAATCGACCGAGCCGTTGCGCTCGATCAGCGCCTTCAGCGGCACGGCACCGAGATCATCGGCACGAACCGAGGAGAGCGATCCGCCGAAGCGGCCGATCGGCGTGCGGATATAGTCACAGATGAAGGCTTCGGTCATGGTCTTCTCCCAACGGCATGTTGCGCAAAAGCGGCCTGCGAAATATTATAAGCTTAAAGCATCGCGCGCGAGTCTGAAAGATGGCAACCGGCTTCAGAGCTTCGGCACGACGAGGTCGGCAACGGGACGATCTATGTGGAGCGGCGCGCCGGTCATCGCCTGCAGTTCGTCCATAGTCATCGCAGCGAGCTTTTCACGGACGACGAAACCTTGCTTGCCAATGTCGATGACCGCATGGCTCGTATAGATGCGGGTGATGCAGCCGACGCCGGTCAGAGGAAAGGTGCAGGCCTCCACCAGTTTCGGCTTGCCGTCCTTCGTCACATGTTCGGTGATGACGAAAACCTGCTTGGCGCCATGGACCAGATCCATGGCTCCGCCGACGGCAGGCACACCCTTGGAGCCGACGCGCCAATTGGCGAGATCGCCATTCTGCGCGACCTGGTAGGCGCCGAGGATCGCGACATCCAGATGGCCGCCGCGCACCATGGCAAAGCTATCGGCGTGATGGAAGAAGGAAGCGCCGGGCTTCAGCGTGACAGCCTTCTTGCCGGCGTTGATCAGATCCCAATCTTCTTCGCCTTCCGCCGGCGGCTCGCCGAAATTCAGGATGCCGTTTTCAGTGTGGAAGATCGCCTGACGGCCTGGGGGCTGGTAGCGGGCGACCATTTCCGGAAAACCGATACCGAGATTAACATAGGCGCCATCTTCGATTTCCTGAGCTGCGCGCCAGGCGATCTGGGCGTTGGAGAGCTTGATGTCTTCGCGTGTGTCGATGGTCATACGTAGGCCACTCCGGCTCGAATGAGATTTTCTTCCTGCTGCGGATCGGCGACCTCAACGACGCCGTTGACGAAGATGCCGGGGGTAACGATGTGCTCCGGATCGAGTTCGCCGGCGGCAACGATTTTCGAGACCTGCGCGATCGTCTTGGCCGCGGCCATGCACATCAGTGGATTAAAATTGCGGCCGGCCTTGTTGTAGATGAGATTGCCCTGCACATCGCCGACTTCAGCTTTGACAATGGCGAAATCGGCCTTGAGCCAGCGCTCCTGAACATAGTGGCGGCCGTCGAACTCGGCGATGACCTTGCCGTTGGCAAGCTCGGTGCCGTAGGCGGTCGGGGTGTAAAAGGCTGGAATGCCGGCACCGCCGGCGCGGATGCGTTCGGCAAGAGTCCCCTGAGGCACCAGCTCCAGCTCGATTTCTCCGGCCAGGTAACGGTCCGTGAAGGCGCGTGGATCGGATGAACGCGGGAAGGAGCAGATCATCTTCCTGACCATGCCCGCGTCGATCATCGCAGCGATGCCGATACGCCCGTTGCCGGCATTGTTGTTGATGACGGTCAGGTTCTTCGGGCCTTTGTCGATCAGTGCGTGAATGAGTTCGATCGGCGCGCCGGAGCCGCCAAAGCCGCCGATCATGACGGTCGCGCCATCGCCGATGTCGGAGACGGCGGCTGCCGTGCTCGCAATTGTCTTGTCCATGCCGAAACTCCCACTTGCCATGCGGGCGGATTGAGACGACCCGTCCTCTTCCTTTCGAATAGATCAGCATGGTCTGGACGGCAATCATTTTGTGCGTTATTTGATTTTTGTTCATATATCGCACAAAATGAGTGAGAGATCGGAGGCTGATATGCGCGAAACGGATTTCGTCAGCGGCTTTGCCAAGGGATTGAAAGTCATCGAAGCCTTCGGCGAGACGCGGCAGCGTCTGACGATTGCCGAGGCGTCGAAGCTGACCGGCCTCGATCGCGCCACGGTGCGCCGTTCGTTGCTGACGCTCTCCGAACTCGGTTATGCCGTCTATGACGGCAAGTTCTTCACGCTGACGCCGAAGATCTTGAGGCTCGGCCATGCCTATCTGGCCGCGACGCCGCTGCCGACCATCATCCAGCCGCATCTCGATCAGCTTGCCGAGCGCGCCGGGCAGAATGCTTCAGCCTCGGTTCTCGACGGCACGGAGGTCGTCTACATTGCCCGCGCCTCGCAGCGCCGGGTGATGTCGATCAACCTGACGCCGGGCAGCCGGCTTCCGGCCTTCTGCGCCTCGATGGGCCGTGTCCTGCTCGCCGCTCTGCCGGAAAGCGAGGCCCGTTCGGTGCTCAAGCGGACCGACCTCAGAGCGAACACGCCGAATACCAAGACCGATCCCGAGGAATTGATGGCGGAGTTCCGCCGGGTGAGGGAGCAGGGCTATGCGGTTATCGACCAGGAACTGGAAATCGGCCTTTGCTCGATTGCCGTGCCGGTGGAAAACGATCGCGGTCAGACGGTGGCGGCGATCAATATCGGTGCTCCGGCTGCTTACGTCGCGGCTTCCGACATGGCCGAGCGCTTTCTGCCGCTGCTGAAGGAAACGCAGAAGGCTTTGCGGCTGGTGCTGCCGTAACCATCACATTCCCAGCCTCACCCGCTCCTCGAGCCGCCAGGTGCGCGGCGTCTGGCCCGTCTGCTTCATGAAGAAGCGGGAGAAATAGGCGGGGTCGGCAAAGCCGAGGCGATAGCTGATTTCCTGGACGGTCGCGAAGGTGAAGACCAGTTCGCGCTTGGCCTCATCCAGCAGCTTGCGTGTAATGAGCTCATGCGCGCCGTGCCCGGTTTTGCTGCGGACGATGCGGCTGAGATGGGCCGGCGAGATGCCGAGGCTCTCGGCATAGAAGGCGGCCGGCTTGTGCGAACGGAAGTGGCGCTGGATGAGACCCTGCAGCATCTCCATGCGGCGCTCGTTCTCGTCGCTGAGCGTCGATCCTTCATCGGCCTTTTGAGCTATGCGCGCCGTCAGCAGCAAGGCCGAGGTCAGATAGGCATCGAGTAGATCGTTGCGGCCGTTACGATGGCTGGCAAATTCTTCGCCCAGGCGTTTTAGCGTCTTGGCGACATACGCCGCGTCTTCGTTTTGAGTGTCGAGCAAAGTCAGATGCGGCTCGGCAAGCCATGTTCCGAGCCGGCTGCGATCGCCCGGGGATGCCTTCAGATGCGAGATCAACACCGTGATGACGAAGCCGTCTATATCTCGCGAAAATCGGAATCCGTGATTGAGCCGTGGCGGAACGGTAATGACGGCGGGTGGCGTGATGGGATGGGGAGTTCCGTCAAAGATTGCGTCGCCGGAACCGGCATCGATGTACAAGATTTGAAAGAAGCTCTCGTGCCGGTGCGCACGGATTTCCCAGTGATGAAGACTGCTGCGTGAGGGAATTGTCTCGCAATGCAGCCAGAAATCCGGCTTCCGGCCGGTATTTTCGCCATAAAGCTCGTAGGTCGGCACGGTCTTCATCGCGGCTCTCCTCCCTTGCCATGCTCGATTTGTGCAATTTCATGACCGAAATGTCCATTGCGGACTTGCCTCGCGCCGAAGAGACTTGAAGCAAGAAATACGCATGGGAGGAGACGATGCGCACTCAAGTCGCCATTATCGGTTCGGGGCCGTCCGGGCTGCTGCTCGGCCAATTGCTGACGGAGGCCGGTATCGACAACGTCATTCTCGATCGCGTCGGCAAGGATTACATTCTCGGCCGCGTCCGCGCCGGCGTTCTTGAAGAAGGCACCGTCCGGTTGCTGGATCAGGCGAAGGCAAGCGAACGTTTGCATGCCGAGGGCTTGCCACATGATGGCTTCTCGCTTGCCTTCGACGGCCGCGATCATCGCATCGACCTTCATGGTCTCACCGGCGGCAAGCGGGTCGTCATTTACGGTCAGACGGAGATGACCCGCGATCTGATGGCCCGCCGCGAGGAAAGCGGTGCTCCAACCATCTACAGCGCCGCCAACGTCCAACCGCATGGCTTCGATGGCGATACGCCCTATCTGACCTATGAGAAGGATGGCGTTTCCCATCGCATCGACTGCGATTTCATTGCCGGCTGCGACGGCTTTCACGGCGTCAGCCGCAAATCGGTTCCGCAAAAGGCGATCCGCAGCTTCGAGAAGGTCTATCCCTTCGGCTGGCTCGGCGTGCTGGCGGAGGTGGCGCCCGTCAATCACGAGCTGATCTATGCCAACCATCCCCGTGGTTTCGCTCTATGCTCCATGCGATCGATGACACGCAGCCGCTATTACATTCAGTGTCCGCTCGACGAGAAGGTCGAGGACTGGAGCGACGATCGCTTCTGGGATGAGTTGCGCTGCCGCCTGCCGGCCCATCATGCCGAAGCGCTGATCACCGCGCCGTCCTTCGAGAAATCGATCGCGCCGCTGCGCTCCTTCGTCGCCGAACCCATGTGCTTCGGCCGTCTCTTCCTTGTCGGCGACGCCGCTCACATCGTGCCGCCGACCGGAGCCAAGGGGCTCAATCTGGCGGCCAGCGACGTGCATTACCTGTTCTCGGGTTTCGTAGAGCATTATCAAGATCGCTCGAATGCCGGATTGGAAGCCTATTCCGCCCGCGCGCTCGCTCGCGTCTGGAAGGCGGTGCGCTTTTCCTGGTGGATGACCACGATGATGCATCGCTTTCCCGATACCAGCGATTTCGACCAGAAGATCCAGGAAGCCGAGCTCGATTATCTCACCCGTTCGCGCGCCGCATCGACCGCGCTCGCTGAGAATTATGTGGGCCTGCCGTTTTGAAGCGGGGCAATCGCATATGGATAGGCAAGCCCCTCATCCGTCCTCTCACAGTTCGCTTCGCTCAACTGTTCGAGTCCACCTTCTCCCCGCACGCGGGGCGAAGGGGTTTGGCACTGTCGCCCCTCTCCCCGTCAAAACGGGGAGAGGGCTGGGGTGAGGGGCATTTCCAGTTTTCTAAGCCGCCTCAAAACTTCTTGGCGACCTCGCTTGCCGCTTCCCGGATTGTCTGCATCAGGATCGACAGGGGCAGGCTTGGAATGGCGTCGGTGCGCATGGTCAAGCCGACAGGTCCTTTCGTCTCACTGGTATCGATCGGTAGAAGCGCCAGCAGCCCGTCATCGACATCCCCGGCAACGACGCCGGCTGAGATGATCCAAACGGCATCGCTCGATCGCACGAAGGCGCGGCCGAAGGAATCGGAGACGGTTTCGATCTGGTTGGGCAGTCCGCCGGCGCCGTTGGCGATCAGAAAGCTCTCGACGAAAGGGCGGATGATCGAGCCGCGCGTCGGCATCAGGATCGTGTAGCGATTGAGATCGGAAAACAGCGACTGCTGGGCGGAAAGCAGCGGATGGCCGGCCCGGACGGCGAAGACGACCTGTTCGGAGTAGAGATGCTCGAAGGAAAAGCCGGTCATCTTGTCGGGGCTTGCCAATCGGCCGACGACGAGGTCGAGATCGCCGATCCGCAACTGCTCCAGAAGCACCGCGTTTTCGCCTGTCACGATCTTGATGCGGCTCCAGGTCTCCTCCTTGAGAAACAGGTCCATCGCTCGCGGCATGATGCGTGTCGAGACCGTCGGCAACGCACCGACGCGGATTGGTGGTGCTTCGCCGGAACGCTCCTGCGAGACGGAATCCAGCCCCTGCCTGAGGGCGGTGAGTGCCGCGCCGGCATGGCGGAGAAAGACTTCGCCGTAGCGGGTGATGCGGATGCCGCGCCCGTCGCGTTCGAAGACGGCGACCCCAAGTGCTTCTTCGAGTTCGCGGATCGTCTTCGTCACTGCCGGCTGGCTGATATTCAACAGGCCAGCCGCCTTGATCACGCTTTTCTGGCGCGCAACCTCGACAAAAGTCTGCAGATGGCGGAACTTGATGCGTGCGTCGAGCATGCTCACTCATAACCCTGGAGTTATCGTAGAGCAAAGAAATATCATTTTACCTAACCGGATTATACATCCAATCTCGCGTCCGAGGAGATTTCCAGTGCAGTTTGCCCGCATTAACGACGTCACGATCCACTATCAGATCATCGGCGGTCCGTCCGACAAGCCGGTTCTTGTCTTTGCCAATTCGCTCGGCACCGATTTCCGGATCTGGCGGGATGTGATCGTGCGGCTCGCCGGCGATTTCGCCATCGTGCTCTACGACAAGCGCGGCCATGGGCTCTCCGATCTCGGCCAGATGCCCTATTCCATCGAGGATCACGCCACCGACCTTGCCGGCCTGCTCGATTTCCTCTCGGTCAAGAATGCCATTATCTGCGGGCTGTCGGTCGGCGGCCTGGTCGCGCAGTCGCTCTATCAGCGGCGCCCGGATCTGGTGAGAGCGCTGATCCTCTGCGATACCGCTCATAAGATCGGCACGGCCGAGAGTTGGAATGCGCGCATCGCCAAGGTCGAGGCTGATGGTATCGAATCCATCGTTGATTCCATCATGGAGCGCTGGTTCACTCCCGCCTTCCGCCGCCCGGAAAACATTGCCTATGATGGCTATTGCAACATGCTGATCCGCCAGCCGGTCGCAGGTTACGTCGCCACTTGTGCTGCCCTTCGCGATGCCGATTTGACTGAAGCCGCGGCCAAGATCGCCGTGCCCACCATCTGCATCGTCGGTGATCAAGATGGCTCGACCCCGCCGGAACTGGTGCTGTCGACGGCAAAGCTCATTCCGAATGCGCGTTATGAAGTGATCAAGGACGCCGGCCATATTCCCTGCGTCGAACAACCCGAGGCGTTGACCGAAGTCATCCGTGCCTTCATCGACGTCGTCCTGCGTGGAGAATAAGCCTGATGAATGACCCTACCGCGCCGTCCGAGCGTTATCTACAGGGCATGGCGACGCGTCGCGCCGTGCTCGGCGACAGCCATGTCGATCGGGCCCAGCAGGGGTCGACCGATTTCGATCAACCGTTCCAGGAATTGATCACCGAAGCGGCCTGGGGGCACGTCTGGTCGCGCCCGACTCTCAGTCGGCGGGAGCGCTCGATCGTGACGATCGCGCTTCTGGCAGCGCTCGGTCAGGATGATGAGGTCGCCATGCATGTGCGCGCCACGCGCAACACCGGCGCGACGCGCGACGATATTTGCGAGGCGCTCCTGCATGTGGCGATCTATGCGGGCGTGCCGGCCGCAAACCACGCGATCAAGATAGCGAAGCAGGTTTTCGAACAGATGGACGCCGAACAGGCGGCATGAAACGAGGCAGACATGTCCGATAGAAGCAACAGCAAGCCCGAAACGGGCGCATTTTTTGCGCGGGATCGCGCCTGGCATCCGCCGGCCTTCGCGCCGGGATACAAAACCTCCGTTTTGCGCTCTCCACAGCGCGCCTTGCTCTCGCTCGACGGGACGATCTCGGAGATCACCGGACCGGTCTTTGGCCATTCCATACTGAACGAGCTCGACAACGACCTGATCCATAATTTCGCCAAGCCTGGCGAGAGCGCGATCGGCGAGCGGATCATTGTTCATGGTCGCGTGCTCGACGAGCGCGGCCGGCCAGTTCCGGGCGTCTTGCTTGAATTCTGGCAAGCCAATGCCGGCGGGCGCTATCGCCACAAGAAGGAAACCTATCTCGCCGCGATCGACCCGAATTTTGGCGGCTGCGGCCGCGCCATTACCGATGGGGAAGGGCGTTATGCCTTCCGCACCATCCGTCCCGGCGCCTATCCCTGGCCGAACGGCGTCAATGACTGGCGGCCGGCACATATCCACTTCTCCGTTTTCGGCCATGGTTTTGCGCAGCGGCTGATCACGCAAATGTATTTCGAGGGCGACCCGATGATCTGGAAATGTCCGATCGTCGGAACGATCCCCGACAAACAGGCGATCGAACAGCTGATCGCGCCGCTTGACTGGGGTAATACGATCCCGATGGATGCCCGTGCCTATAAATTCGATATCGTGCTGCGCGGTCGCCGTTCGACCCTGTTCGAAAACCGGCTGGAGGGCAATTGATGGTACAGGATCTCGGCTATCTGAAGGAAACGCCGTCGCAGACGGCAGGCCCTTACGTCCACATCGGCCTGACACCGAATTACAGCGAAATCGGCGGCGTCTATGAGAGTGATCTCGGCTCCGTCATGGTCAACGACAAGACGCTCGGCGAGCGCATCACGGTGACGGGTAGGGTACTGGACGGCGCGGGAGCGCCGGTCAAGGATGCTGTTCTCGAAATCTGGCAAGCCGATAGCGCCGGGCTTTACAACAGCCCGTCGGAGCTGCGCGGCACGGCCGATCCGAACTTTACCGGCTGGGGGCGTTGCCCGACCAAGTCCACCGACGGCCTCTTCCGCTTCGAGACCATCAAGCCCGGCCGTGTTCCCTTCAAGGACGGCCGCAAGATGGCGCCGCACATCACCGTCTGGATCGTCGCACGCGGCATCAACATCGGCCTGCATACACGCATGTATTTTCCGGAAGAGACTGCGGCCAACGCCGAGGACCCCTTGCTCGCACGCATCGAACATAGGGATCGCCTCGCAACGCTGATTGCCGCAAAGGAAGGCTCCGTCTACACCTTCGATATCCATTTGCAGGGCGACAAGGAAACGGTTTTCCTCGATATATAGGCCATGAGCGTTTCTCCCTTCGATCATCCATTCCTGTCCGGCCTCCTCGGCGACGAGGAGATTGCGGCCTATTTCTCGGCCAAGGCCGATATCCGCGCCATGCTATCTTTCGAAGCTGCGCTTGCGCAGGTCGAGGCGCAGCATGGGCTGATCCCGCAAGCGGCGGCTGGGCGGATCGCGGAGGTCTGCACGGATTTCGAGCCTGACCTGCCAAGCCTGAAGACGGCAACGGCATCGGATGGCGTCGTCGTTCCTGAGCTTATCAGGCAGTTGCGTGAGGCTGTCGGCGAGGATGCAGGCAAACATGTCCATTTCGGCGCAACCAGCCAGGACGTCATCGACACCAGCCTGATGCTGCGGCTGAAGGCAGCGATTTTCATCCTGAGCGGCCGCCTCTTTGCCGTATCGTCCGCGCTCGCCAAGCTGGATGAGCGTTTGGGATCGAACCGGCTCATGGGCCGCACCCGGATGCAGGCGGCGATCGCGATCACCGTGTCCGATCGGTTGCGGGCTTGGCGGCATCCCCTCGATCAGTATCGCGACCGGCTGACGCAGGAGAGTTTTCCGCTGCAGTTCGGTGGGGCCGCCGGCACGCTGGAAAAATTCGGCCCGCGGGCCGCCGAAATCAGGAGCTCGCTGGCGCAGGCGCTCGGCCTGACGGACGAGCCGCAATGGCAAAGCCAGAGAGGGCGCATTGCCGAACTGGCGGGGCTCCTGTCCATGATTTCGGGCAGCCTCGGCAAGATCGGCCAGGACGTTGCACTTCTGGCGCAGGCGGGCGAGGAGATCGAGCTTGCCGGCGGTGGCGGTTCCTCCGCCATGCCGCATAAGCAGAACCCCGTCGCCGCCGAAACGCTGGTCACGTTTGCCCGCTTCAATGCGGTGCAGCTTTCGGGCATTCATCACTCGCTAGTACACGAGCAGGAGCGCTCGGGGGCTGCCTGGACGTTGGAATGGCTGCTGCTGCCGCCCATGGTGGTGGCGACGGCGACATCGCTACGCCATGCCCTGCAACTGATCGGCATGATCAAGCGCCTGGGAACGATAACCGAGTAGGATATTCGTCGCTATTCATAACCAAATAAGTATGGATGGAACGTTTTATTTCATTTTACATCACCATTTCCTATGAGAAATTGGCGATGATGAGGATTTAAATAATCAAGGGCGGCATAAGAAACGGCTGCCGGGAGGAGAAAAAATGAAACGGTTTGTCTTGGCCGCCCTTGCGGCCGTTGCTCTTGGCAGCGCTGCCTATGCCGATACCATTAAGGTCGGCGTCATCGGTCCGTTTTCTGGCCCGTTCGCGCTGCAAGGCAAGAATTTCAAGGCTGGTATCGATGCCTATATGGCAATCAACGGCAAAAAGGTTGGCAATGACGAGGTCGAGGTGATCTACCGCGACGTGCCGCAGGCCGATCCCGCCCAGTCGAAGGCGCTGGCCCAGGAACTCGTCGTCAAGGAGAAGGTCCAGTATCTCGCCGGCTTCTACTTTACCCCGGATGCGATGGCCGTGACGCCGATCCTCAAGCAGGCCAATGTGCCGATGGTGATCTTCAACGCCGCGACTTCGGCCATCGTTACCAAGAGCCCGCTTGTCGTGCGGACCTCCTTCACCACCTGGCAAACCTCGACGCCGATCGCCAAGGTTGCCTATGATGCCGGCGTCAAGAAGGTCATCTCCGTTGTCAGCGATTACGGTCCAGGTGTCGATGCCGAAAATGCCTTCAAGGCCGGTTTCGAGAAGCAGGGTGGCGAAGTTGTCCAGGCGATCCGCATGCCGCTGTCGACCAACGACTTCAGCCCGATCATGCAGCGCATCAAGGATTCCGGCGCGCAGGGTGTCTTCGCTTTCCTGCCGTCAGGCCCGACGACGCTGGGTTTCGTCAAGGCCTATAACGAGAATGGCCTGAAGTCCGCGGGCATCAAGCTTTTTGCACCCGGCGACCTCACGCAGGAATCCGATCTACCGGCACTTGGCGACGCCGCACTCGGCATGCAGACGACCTTCCACTATGCGATCTCGCATGACTCGCCCGAAAACAAGGCTTTCGTTGCCGCTGCCGACAAGGCGATCGGCAATCCGGCCGAGCTGACCTTCCCGGCCGTCGGTGCTTTCGACGGCATGCATGTCATCTACAAGATGATCGAGGCGACCGGCGGCAAGCAGGATGCGCAAAAGGCCGTCGACGCCGTAAAGGGTCTGTCCTGGGTCAGCCCGCGCGGCCCGGTGACCATCGATGCGGAAAGCCGGCATATCACGCAGAATATCTATCTGCGCGAAGTCGCCAAGGGCGGTGACGGCAAGTACTACAACAAGGAAATCCAGACCTTCGAGAAGCAGGGCGATCCAGGCCTTGCTGCCGCGAAGTAAGCGCTCCTGAAGCTCCAACCCCTGATCGGAAGCCTCCGGTCAGGGGTGTGACGACAGCGGCCGCGCAACAACAACCGGACCAGCAATTTCAATGCAAACCGTGCTCAGCATAGCAGTCGATGCCCTCGCTTACGGCATGGTGCTGTTCGTCATTTCCATCGGGCTTTCCGTCACTATGGGGTTGATGCGCGTCGTCAATCTGGCCCATGGCGCCTTTGCCATGATCGGCGGCTATATCGCCTCCTATGCCGCGCGCGATCTGGGGCTTGGCTATGCCGCCGCAGTATTGCTGGCCGTGGTCGGCACGGTCATCATCTCCATCCCGATCGAACGGCTGCTTTATCGGCGCATCTATGGTGCGCCTGAGTTGACGCAGGTTCTGATGACGATCGGCATCACCTTCTGCATCATCGGTATCGCCAACTACGTCTTCGGTCCGACCTTGAAGACCATTCCCTTGCCAGGCAGCCTGCAAGGCTCCGTCGACCTTGGCTTCCGTACCATTGGCACCCATCGCATCTTCGCGATCGTCTGCGGCCTCATCGTTGCTTTGGCATTGTGGTACACGATCGAGAAGACCTCCTTCGGCGTGAAGTTGCGCGCTTCCGTCGATAACGCCGCAATGGCGGCGGCTCTCGGTGTCAGAACGGAAGTGGTCTACGCCGTCAGTTTCGCCGTTGCCGTTGGGCTTGCCGCCTTCGGCGGCGTGGTCGGTGCGGAATTGTTGCCGGTCGAACCCTATTATGCCCTGCGCTATATGGTGACGTTTCTGGTCGTCGTCTCCGTCGGCGGCGCCGGTTCGATCTCCGGTGCGCTGCTCGCCTGCCTCATCCTCGGCTGTATCGATACGACTGGCCGTTACCTTATGCCGGAATACGGGGAATTCTTCTTCTATCTGGCCGTCATCGTCATCATCTGCGTCTTCCCGCGCGGCTTTGCAGGGAGAATGAAGTAACATGGCGCTGACGCTTGAAAGAGAGGCCGCTCCGATCGTGACCAGACATCGTACATTTGGGCAGGATATCATCGCGGTCGCGGTCATCGTCCTGTTCGCTGCTGCCGGTTACCTGTTGTTTCCGGATAACCTCGCTCTTCTAACCCGTCTGATCGCGATCGCGCTTCTGGTGCTGTCGCTCGATCTTGTCACCGGCTATTGCGGCGTGGCGACCCTCGGCCATGCAGCGCTGTTCGGTGCCGGCGCCTACGCTGCCGGCATCGCATCCGCCCATTACGGCATCAACGACCCGCTGCTGATGACGCTTGCCGGCATCGCCGGCGGCGCGGTTGCCGGGTTGGTCTGCTCCATCGTCATTTTGAGAGCTCATGGCCTGCCGCAGCTCGTGCTATCGATCGCGCTGATTTATCTCTTCCACGAATTCGCCAACAAGGCATCGAGCTGGACAGGCGGAAGCGACGGCCTGTCGGGCATTTCAGCCGATCCGTTGTTCGGTGTTTTCGAGTTCGATCTCTATGGGCACACGGCTTACCTCTACGGCGTGGCACTCCTGCTGATCGTGCTCGTGCTTTTGCGCTTTCTCGTTCGTTCGCCCTTCGGCATGCTCTGCCGCGGTATTCGGCAAGATCCCTTGCGCATCCGCGCCATGGGAGCCTCGCCCAAGGTGGCTCTCATCAAGATGTATGTCATTTCCGGTGCCGTTGCCGGCATCGGCGGCGCCTTGACCGCGATCTCGACGCAGGTCGTCGGCCTCGACAGCCTTTCTTTCACACAATCGGCCGAGGCGCTTGTCATGCTCGTGCTCGGCGGTACAGGTTCGCTGTTCGGTGCGCTCGTCGGCACGCTGATCTTCATGCTGTTCGAGGATTACGTCTCTGCCGCCAATCCCTTCCACTGGCTGACGATTGTCGGTGCGCTGTTGATCCTCGTCGTTCTCTTCGCGCCGAAGGGTATCTACGGTACGGCCGCCGCCTATGTTGCCCGTCGCCGGGAGGCGCGGGCATGAGTGCGATTTTCGAGGTTAGCAATCTGAAGAAGGCGTTCGGCGGCTTGACGGTGACGAACAATGTCAGCCTGTCGATGGCGCCGGGAGATCGTGTGGCTCTCATCGGCCCGAACGGCGCGGGCAAGACCAGTTTCGTCAATCTCGTCACGGGCAATCTGCAAGCGGATTCCGGCGAGGTCCGCATCGGCGGTCAGAGCGTCAACAAGGTCGATGCCATCGGCCGTGTCAGGCGCGGCCTCGTACGCTCGTTCCAGGTGACGCGGCTGTTTCAGGATATGACGCCGGCCGAGCATGTCGGCATGGCCGTGCTGCAGCGGACTGGCCGTTCTGGTCGCATATTCGGCAATTTCCTCGCGATGCGCGATGTCATGGCCGAAACGGAGGAGCTGCTCGGCACGCTTGGTCTCGCATCCCTCGCGCATCGCAAGGTCAGTGAGATTGCTTACGGCCAACAGCGGCTCCTGGAAATTGCCGTTGCCATGGCCCTGAAGCCGAAGGTGCTTCTGCTCGACGAGCCTGCCGCCGGTGTGCCGCAGAGCGATACCGGCCGCATCGAGCAGGCACTGGCCGATCTGCCCGCTGATCTCGCCGTGCTGATGATCGAGCATGACATGGACCTCGTTTTCCGTTTTGCCAAGCGCGTGGTCGTGCTCGCCGCCGGCACGATCATATTCGACGGGTCGCCAAAAGACGTGACACAGGACGCGCGGGTGCGCGAAGCCTATCTTGGGAGCTACGCCAATGCCGGCCACGCCGCTTGAAGTCGAAAACTTGTCGGCCGGCTATGGTCCGACG
Organism: Rhizobium sp. BK098; assembly: GCF_014193155.1. NCBI lineage: Bacteria > Pseudomonadati > Pseudomonadota > Alphaproteobacteria > Hyphomicrobiales > Rhizobiaceae > Rhizobium > Rhizobium sp. BK098. The sequence continues at coordinate 262,345 of NZ_JACHYY010000003.1, forward strand.
CGGGTGCTGGAAGGGGTTTCCTTTTCCGTGCCGGCCGGCGGCCGGCTTGCCGTGCTCGGCCGCAACGGCATGGGCAAGAGCACGCTGCTTGCCACGCTCGCCGGCCAGACCCGGCGCTATGATGGCCGCATCCGGCTGGGTTCGGCCGACATCGCCAGCCTGCCGAGCGCCCGCCGCGCCCATCAGGGCCTCGGCTACGTGCCGCAGACGCGCGACGTCTTTCCGACACTGACGGTGGAGGAAAATCTCTCCGTTGGGCTGAAGGAACGGCCGAAGAGCGCTTTGCAGGAAGCCTATGACATGTTCCCGCGCCTGAAGGAGCGTCGCAAAAATTTAGGCAGCCAGCTTTCCGGCGGCGAGCAGCAGATGCTGTCGACGGCGCGCACCATCCTCGGCCGCCCCTCCGTCCTGCTGCTGGATGAGCCGCTGGAGGGGCTGGCGCCCGTCATCTGCGAGGAGCTGATGGCGGCTTTCGCCGAGCTTGCCGAGGCGGGCGACATGACGATCCTGCTCGTCGAGCAGCGGATCCAGAGCGCACTGGATTTTGCCAGCGATGTCGTCATTCTGGAGCGCGGGCGGCTTGCCTGGAAGGGGACGCCCGAGGCGCTAGCTGCGGATCATGGTGCGGTCGAGCGTCTGCTCGGCGTCGGTGGACTACATTAGCGCATCCACTCCGGCTGTGCTTTAACGGAGCGCGGCCTTATGATGAAACCTCATCCTTCTCGCCGCTACGATCGCGGCGACTGTTCCGTTTATCGTAGACAGTCCGCCTGCCTGTTTTTGAGGAGGTGCAAGATGGATCGACTTACCGGTGGCTGCCTGTGCGGCAAGGTGCGGATCGTGGCCTCGGGGCACCCCTATCGGGTCGGCATTTGCCATTGTCTCGACTGCCGCAAGCATCACGGCGCGCTTTTCCATGCCTCCGCGATCTTTCCCGAGGATGCGGTGACGATCGAAGGTGAAACACGCGACTATGCCGGCCGCTTTTTCTGCCCTCACTGCGGCTCGTCCGTTTTCTCGCGAAGCGCAGACGAAATCGAAGTGAACCTCGGGTCTCTCGATGCTCCGGATCAGCTGACGCCGACCTACGAACTCTGGACCGTTCGCCGCGAATCCTGGTTGCCGCCGTTTGCGGTCGAGAGACGATATGACGGCGATCGCGAGGGAACGAGCCGCTTCGAGGATTAGGTTGGGTTCGCTGCAAGCGTTATGATGGCAAAAATTGTTAACGGCGACGAGCATCGATTCATGTTGACGACAAAACGTTGACGATTTATCGATATATTATCATCGTTGTTGGTGTAATGCTGCTGGAGGCGGATTTGTCGGAGAAGATTTCGGATCGTTGGGATTTCTGGATCGATCGCGGCGGTACCTTTACCGATGTCGTCGGGCGTGATCCGTCCGGCGCTCTCCACGCCCGGAAGGTCCTCTCGGAAAATCCCGAGGCTTATCGCGACGCGGCCGTCCACGGCATCCGCCTGCATCTCGGTCTCGGCAAGAGCGAGCCGGTTCCTGAAGGTGCGATCGGCGAGGTCCGCATGGGCACGACGGTCGCCACCAATGCGCTGCTCGAGCGCAAGGGTGAGCGCCTTGCGCTGGTGACGACGAAGGGTTTCCGCGACGCGCTGCGCATCGGCTACCAGGAACGCAAGAAGATCTTCGCGACCGAGATCGTCAAGCCGGAAGCGCTTTACGAAGATGTTGTCGAGATCGAGGAACGGGTGCTTGCCGACGGCACCGCCGAACTGGCTCTGGATGAAAAGGCTGCGGCCGCTGCGCTGCGCGATCTCCTTGCTAGGGGTTATCGCTCCGTCGCCATTGTCTTCATGCATGCCTATAAATTTCCGGCGCATGAGGCGGCGGTCGCCCGGATCGCACGATCGATCGGCTTTGATCAGGTTTCCGTCAGCCACGAAGTGTCGCCGCTGATCAAGCTGGTCGGCCGTGGCGATACGGCTGTGATCGATGCTTACCTGTCGCCGGTGCTCGGCCGCTATATCCGCCAGGTCTGCGATGAGCTAGATGTCGAGCGGACCGGCGCGCGCGTCATGTTCATGATGTCGTCGGGCGGATTGACGGCCGCAGACATGTTCCAGGGCAAGGATGCGATCCTTTCAGGTCCGGCCGGCGGCGTGGTCGGCCTTGCCAAGACCGGCGAACAGGCGGGCTTTGCCAATGTCATCGGCTTCGACATGGGCGGCACCTCGACGGATGTGGCCCATTTCGACGGCGAATATGAGCGCGCCTTTGAAACGGAAGTGGCGGGTGTCCGCGTCCGTGCGCCGATGATGCTGATCCATACCGTCGCTGCAGGCGGCGGCTCGATCCTGCATTTCGATGGCGATCGTTTCCGTGTCGGCCCGGATTCGGCCGGCGCCTTTCCTGGACCTGCCTGCTACCGCAACGGCGGCCCGCTGGCCGTCACCGACGCCAATGTCATGGCCGGCAAGCTTCTGCCGGAATTCTTCCCCTCCATCTTCGGACCGAACCAGGATCAGCCGCTCGATGTCGAGACAGTGCGCGCCAAGTTCGCAGCGCTAGCAGCCGAGATCGGCGATGGCCGCAGCCCGGAAGATGTCGCCGACGGCTTCATCCGCATCGCGGTTGCCAATATGGTCGAGGCGATCAAGAAAATCTCGGTACAGCGCGGCTATGACGTAACGCGCTATGCGCTCAACTGCTTCGGCGGTGCCGGTGGGCAACATGCCTGCCTGGTCGCAGATGCGCTTGGGATGAAGAGCATCCTTCTGCATCCGATGTCCGGTCTTCTCTCCGCCTATGGCATGGGGCTTGCCGATATCCGCGCAACGCGCCAGAAGGCGCTCGGTGTTTCCCTCGATGATGCCGCGCCAGCAGCTATCGCAGCGCTTGGCAGCGAACTGCGCGGCGAATGCGTGCCCGAGCTGGAAGCGCAGGGCGTCGCAACGGCCGACATCAAGACGGTCCAGCGTGCCCACATCCGCTATGCCGGCACCGATACGCTGCTGGCGGTCGAGACGACCTTTCCTGAGATTGACGCTCCCGCGCGGCTGCGCAGTCAGTTCGAGACGCTGCACAAGCGCCGCTTCGGCTTCGTTGCCGAGGATAAGCCTTTGGTGGTGGAAGCCGTCGAGATCGAAACGATCGGCGGTGCTGCCGCCGATATCGCAGTCGAGCTGGAGACGATAGCCGAAGGTGAAGCTGAGGCGGCAAGGCGCACTGCCTTCTATTCGAACGGCGAAAGTCACGATGCGGCCGTCGTTCTGCGCCAGGCGATCAAGCCCGGCCAGACCGTGACCGGCCCGGCCATCGTCATCGAACCGAACCAGACGATCGTCATCGAGGACGGCTGGCAGGCGCAACTGACCGCCAGAGATCATATCGTCCTCACGCGCATCAAGGCGCTGCCGGAGCGCAGTGCCATCGGCACCAAGGCCGATCCTGTCATGCTGGAGATTTTCAACAATCTCTTCATGTCGATCGCCGAGCAGATGGGCATGACGCTGCAGAACACCGCCTATTCGGTCAATATCAAGGAGCGGCTGGATTTCTCCTGCGCCGTTTTCGATGCGGAGGGCAATCTGGTCGCCAACGCGCCGCATATGCCGGTTCATCTGGGCTCCATGGATGCCTCCGTCGCAACCGCGATCCGCGAGAATGCCGTCATTCATCCGGGCGACGTCTTCCTGATCAATGCGCCCTATAATGGCGGAACGCATCTGCCCGATCTCACCGTCTGTACCCCGGTCTTCGACGATGCGGGTGAGAAGATCCGCTTCTGGGTCGCCAGCCGCGGCCACCATGCCGATATCGGCGGCATTTCGCCGGGATCGATGTCGCCGCTTGCCACTCATATCGAGGAAGAAGGCGTCTATATCGACAATTTCAAGCTGCTCGATCGCGGCAGATTCTGTGAGGCAGAACTTACCAAACTGCTGACAGGTGCGCGTTATCCGGTGCGGACGCTGGCGCAGAACATCAACGATCTCAAGGCCCAGGTCGCTGCCAACGAGAAGGGCGTCGCCGAGCTGAAGAAGATGATCGTTCACTTCGGTGAAGATGTCGTCGACGCCTATATGGGTCACGTTCAGGACAACGCCGCCGAAAGCGTGCGCCGCGTTCTCGACCGTCTGTCGGACGGTGAATTCAGCTATGAGATGGATCAGGGCTGCAAGATCGTCGTCAAGATTTCGATCGACAAAGACAAGCGCGAGGCAACGGTCGATTTCACCGGTACGTCGGCGCAGCGCCCGGATAATTTCAACGCGCCGCAGCCGGTGACGCGGGCCGCCGTACTCTATGTTTTCCGTGTTCTCGTCGAGGCAGATATTCCGATGAATGCGGGGTGCCTGAGGCCGATCCGCATCATCATTCCCGAAGGCACCATGCTGACGCCGAAATATCCGGCCGCCGTCGTTGCCGGCAATGTCGAGGTCAGCCAGGCCGTGACCAACTGCCTGTTCGGCGCCGTCGAGGCGCTTGCCGCCGCTCAAGGCACGATGAACAATCTGACCTTCGGCAACGACGTCTATCAGTACTACGAGACGATTTGCTCGGGAGCGCCGGCGGGGCCAGGTTTCAACGGCGCCGATGCCGTGCATACGCACATGACCAATTCGCGCCTGACCGACCCTGAAATTCTCGAGACGCGGTTCCCGGTCGTGCTGGAGGATTTCCACATTCGTCCGAATTCAGGCGGCCGTGGCAAGTGGAATGCCGGCAACGGTACGCAGCGCACCATCCGCACGCGCGAAAAGCTGGAATTCGCCATCCTATCAGGCCACCGGCGTGTGGCACCCTTCGGCGTCAACGGCGGCGAAGCCGGCCAAACCGGCCGCAACTATGTCCGTCGCAACGATGGCAGGATCGAAGAGCTGATCGGCTCGGCCCATACTGTGCTCGAAGCGGGTGAGACCTTTACCGTCGTCACTCCCACGGGTGGCGGCTACGGAAAGCGGAGCGAATAGGCATCTAATGTTGGAGCCGAGCGGCAATCGCCCGCTCGGCCTGTTGATCTGCAGGGCCTTGATCCGGGTTCGAAGGAGTTTCAGGTGACGTCCGAGGAAAAGAGCGAACGGCGTGAATTGATCGTATCGTCGGCCCATCTGGCCGGTGGTAGCTCGCCTGCCCTGTCGGAGCTGGAATATGGGTCGATCCTCTTTTCGCATGCCTTCAATCGATGGCTGGTGCGCTGTATGGCGGCGGCCGGCGTGCCTGGCCTTTCGCCGATCGAGATCCTGATCATCCATTCCGTGCGGCATCGCGACCGGCCGAAAACGCTTGCCGATCTCTGCCTCGTCCTCGACATCGAGGACACGCATGTCGCCAATTACGCCATCAAGAAGCTCGAGGCGGCCGGCCTTGTCAAAAGCGGCAAGGCCGGCAAGGAAAAGACTATCCGGGTCACCGACAAGGGCCTGGACGCGCTGAAGCGCTATACCGAAATTCGCGAGCGGCTGCTTGTCGAGGCGACGAAGGTATCGGGTCTCTCGCAAGATGACCTCTCCGATATCGCCTCGCATCTCAGGGCATTGTCCGGCTATTACGAACAGGCCGCACGGTCGGCCGCGACGCTGTAAGATAAAGGCGCGCAAGTTTCTCCCAAATCTTTTTGGCTCTTCCCAAGATTCGCTTTTCATCGAGCGCTAATATAATTTGGGTCGCCGGCGTCACACGCAAATTCCCGCCTCTTATCTATTCTGCCATTTCATACCTATATTAGATCTGTGCGATCCGTTGGCGGCAATCCGTTCAACGATCTATGTCGGCAGACCGATGAGATCCAGTTTTTACCACCGCGCAACTTTTGGAAATTGCTGGCTTCGCACGATAGCAAAAGTGTGCTTTTTTTGACCGAAAGGGGAATGGTGTAAAAACTTCCATGAACAACGATAGTTTTGAGCTGAAATTTTGGGGCGTGCGGGGAAGCATCCCTGTATCGGGACCGGAATTTGAGCGGTACGGCGGTAATACGTCGTGCATAGAGTTACGGCATGCGGGCAGGCATATCTTATTCGACGCCGGAACGGGTTTGCGCGAAGCGGCCGGTTCGCTTGCCAAGGAGGGGGTCCGCGATATCGATCTCTTCTTCACTCACTCCCACTACGACCACATCATCGGGCTGCCTTTCTTCAACGCGATCTACGATCCGCGCGTCAGCGTCGATCTCTGGTCGGGCCATCTGGCCGGCAAGACGACGACGCGGCAGCTGATCGGCCAGTTCATGCGGCCGCCATGGTTTCCTGTTGAACCCGACATCTGTCGTGCGACGATGAATTTCCGCGATTTCGCCGCCGGCGATACGTTGAAGCCGCATCCGGGCATCGTCATCCATACGACGAGGCTGAACCATCCCGGCGGCTGTATCGGCTATCGCATCGAATGGGCGGGTCGGGTGATCGCCATGGTCTATGATACCGAGCATGTGGCAGGCAAACTCGATGAGGCGGCGCTTGAACTGATGGCGGATGCAGATCTTGCCATCTACGATGCGACCTATCTCGAAGCGGAGATGCAGAAATATCTCGGTTTTGGCCATTCTACATGGCAGGAGGGCATCAAGCTCGCCAAGAAGGCCGGTGCCAAGCGGCTTGCCATGTTCCATCATGCGCCTGGCCGAACTGATCGAGAACTGGATGACATGCAGCATGATGCGCAGAAGAGCTTCCCCGAAGCGTTCTTCGCCTTTGACGGACAATCGCTGCAGCTCTGACGTACGTTTGGCCGCAAGCACCCATTGTTAGACCGGGCAGCACCCCTTAGACTGGAACGACTTTCGGGAGGTTGCAAGCATGGCCGTCAAACGGATGGACAATGTCGGAATCGTCGTCGAAGACCTCTCCGGCGCGATCGATTTCTTTGGCGAGCTTGGCCTTGAGCTCGAAGGGCAGGCGACGATTGAGGGAGAGTGGGCCGGGCGTATCACCGGGCTCGGCGATCAGCGCGTCGAGATTGCCATGATGCGCACACCGGATGGGCACAGCCGGCTCGAGCTTTCCCGCTTTCTCGCGCCGGCTGTCGTTGCGGACCACCGGAATGCACCGGTCAACGCTTTGGGCTACCTCCGGGTTATGTTCGCCGTCGACGACATCGACGAGACGCTTGAAAGGCTCCGCATGCGCGGCGCGCAGCTCGTCGGCGAAGTCGTCCAGTATGGCAACGCATATCGCCTCTGCTATATCCGCGGGCCTGAAGGGCTCCTCATCGGGCTTGCTCAGGAACTTAGCTAAGCGCGATGCGCTTTAGTATACGAAGTTGCCGACTGGCCGCCATTCGATGGCGGCATGGTCGGCCGTTTCCTCGAACAGTGTCTCGACGAAATCCCAGGCGAGATCGTCATGGACGAGATGGTGCGTCATCACCCCGATCGGTTCGTCGTGACCGTCGAAGCGGATCCGGAGCTCTTCCACGAGACGTCCGATCACTTCGGCATGTGATAAACCGCCACGCACCCCGTGCCATCTCATGATATCGATATGCGTATTGATCAAGCCGATGGGGCCTTGTTTTGCCAATCCGAAGACGGAGACGGCGCGATAGCCGAAGGGCGCGAGATGCGGCAGCAGCGCATCGTCGATCCGGTTCCACGGCGGCACCAGCAGCGGTACGAACTGCTTGCCATAAAGAGCTTCGAGCTTATCGAAACCGCGATGCAGCTCGTCGAGCACGACCGCCTGCGGCCGGTGCAGGCCGAGTTCCTGCTTCTTGGTATCGTCAGGCGCATAGTTCTGGTGGGTCCAGCCATGCACGGTGGCGGTGACGCGGCTTTCGCCCGCCAGCCGTTCGGCGAGTGCCTTGCCCGTCGGTTGCGGAATGATCGCAAGCGCGATAGGCACGTCGAAACGATTGGCAAGCGATAGAAGCCGGTCGAGGGGAGGGGTCGGCTCGATGGCGTCGTCGTCGCGGAACCATAGCTTCGCCTTTCGCCCGGCCGCGCTCCATCGCTGCAGCTCGTCGCGCAGGGGCTGCCAGTCGGCTCTATCGCTCATAATAGGTGTCTCCTAGATATTTTCGAAGAATAGTTTCCAGCCGCTTCGATGCGGCGGGCAGTGAACGCTCCTGATGCACGAAGTCATAGGCTGCGTCTGCCATGGCCCGATGCCGGCTCGCGTCGTTCAAAAGCTCGGCGATAGCCCCGGCATAGGCCTCGATATCGCCTTCCTGTGTTAGAAGTCCTGTCATGCCCGCCATCACCACTTCCGGCACACCGGCCGTTGCCTGCGCGACGACGGGCAGGCCCGCTGCCTGCGCCTCGAGATAGGCGAGGCCATAGGCTTCGTTGCATCCTGGCCAGACGTAGAGACCGGCTGTCGCCAGCTCTTGCGCGATCTCTGCGGTAGAACGCTCTCCGCGCCAGATGATGCGGTCTTCGCCAAATGCGGAGAACAGCGACGTTACCTCGCCGCGCATCGGCCCGTCACCGATGACGGTCAGGGTCCAATCCTGATCGCGGATGAGATCGAGCGCACTTGCCAGCATGACGTAGCTATCGAACTTGTCGCCCCTGCGTAGCATCGCCACCGTAATCAGCCGTCGCGGATCGGCGAAGGAGCGTGCAAAGGGCGCGGTGTCGATGAAGGGCGGGAAGCGCTCGTAACGGCCCTCGGGAATTGCATCGACCAAACCGATCCGGTCGCGCTCGGTGAAGCACAGATTGACGGCGGCAAGCCTTACCGCATCGGCAATCAGGCGCTGGTTCTCGTGCCAGCCGGTCTCGTCATGACGGCGGGAGTAGGAAGCCTCGGCCGTGACATAGGGGATATTAAGCCTCCCGGCGACGAACGGGCCGATGAGATCGGGTGTCTTGTAATAGGGATGATAGGTGAACCATAGATCCGGTGATGCCGTATGCTGCCACTGCTTCAGCAATTGCTCCTCCTCACTTTTCGCCTGCCGGGCGATCTTCACGCGTGGGCCGGCGTCCGGAGTGGGCGTAAAGCTGCGCAATTCGGAAGCGACGTCAACCTGATGGCCCGCCATCTTCAATGCTGCGATGATCTGGCGCGCCATCAGCCGGTCACCGGATGGGACCGGATGGGCAGGCGACTTCAAGGGAGCGTAAAAGGCGATTTTCATGATGTCGTCACACGGTTGACGATTAAGTGATGGCAGGAACCCGAATCGTGAAAGGATTGCCCGAATTCCGACCGGTTGCGTGACAATAAGATCCCTGCTTCAAAAAGCCGCATCCTCGACAGCATGCGGCGTTGCGGCTACTGCATAATTCCTTAAATCGGGATCGATTTGAGGATAAAATTATGCAGCAGGTTAAAAGTGCTACAGCGACCTTTGCGCGTCATATTTGACGCGCGGCGCTGTAGATGAATAGGCGATAACCGTTTTCGGATCAGTTGTGAACGGGCAATATACATTGGGTTTGATGACCATAGAGGCAAGAAAGCCAATCATGACCGATCGCCTTGTGCGAAAGCTGCGTCTCGGCTCGGGTCTTATCGTTTTTGCTTTCGTCATCATGCATTTGGCCAACCATTCCCTCGGCCTGATCTCACTCGGCATGGCCGAACATGCGCAACATTGGTTCATGGTGGTTTGGCGCAATCCGCTCGGAACCGTGCTGCTCTATGGGGCGCTGATCCTGCATATCCTGCTCGTGCTGCGAATGCTCTACAAGCGCAGGACGCTCGTCATGCCCGCCGGCGAGGCTTTTCAGATCGTTACCGGTCTGCTGGTGCCCCTCCTGCTGATCGACCATATCGTTGCGACACGCATCGTTCATGAGGTCTACGGCTATCACGACACCTATAAGGCGGTCGTGCGCACCTTGTGGGTGACTTCGCCGTTCAATGGGATGCGCCAGTCGTTCGTCCTCCTGATCGTTTGGCTTCACGGATGCATCGGCGTTCATTTCTGGCTGCGCTACCGCCCCTGGTATATGACGATCGCGCCCGTCATGCTGTCGCTTGCCATCGTCCTGCCGATTCTCGCTTTGCTCGGCTTTGCCGCAATGGGCAAGACGGTGGCGCATGAGGTCGCCCAGGAGGATGAGCGCGGCTATCCAGGCGGCTATTACAGCGACGTACGAAGCTTTGGCGAAACAGGCTCGGCGCCCGGCGGTAGGATGGCGGAAGACTTGTGGCCTTACCGCGCCGGATTCTATGGCGCCTTCAGTCTGTCGATCGCCGTTCTTTTTGCCTTCCGAGCGCATCGCAGACTGCGAGAACGGCAATATCAGGTCGCCGTTCGTTACGCAGGCGGGGAAGTCGTGCATGCACCGCGCGGCTTTACCGTGCTTGAGGCAAGCCGTCTCGGCGGCATCCCGCATTATTCGGTCTGTGGAGGCAAGGGGCAATGCTCCACCTGCCGCGTGCAGATCGTCGAGGGGGCGGAAAACCTGCCGCCGCCCGAGCCGTTGGAGCAGAAGACCTTGAACCGTATCGGCGCCACACCGGATGTCAGGCTTGCCTGCCAGCTGCGTCCGACCGGCAATGTCAGCGTGGTGCCGCTGCTGACGCCGATGGCCGAGTCGACGATCCCGGTCTACACGCAGGCCGCAAGTCCCGGCCGCGAGCGCGAGATCGTCGTCTTCTTCTGCGATCTACGCCATTTCACCTCGCTAACGGAATCGCGGCTACCCTTCGACATCGTTTTCCTGCTCAACCGCTATTTCGCCATCGTTGGCCGCATCATCGAAGAAAATGGTGGCCGGATGGATAAGTTCATCGGCGATGGCGCCATGGCGCTCTTCGGCCTTCGCGCAACCCCGAAGGAGGCCAATCGTCAGGCCCTGAAGGCGGCCGCCGCAATCATCCGCGAGATCGACAAGCTCAGTGCCGAGCTGGCTGATGACTTGGCTGCCCCGCTCGAAATCGCCATCGGCATCCACACCGGCCTCGCCGTCGTGGGATCGATGGGCTATGGCAGCGTCAAGAACGTGACGGCAATTGGCGATACCGTCAATGTTGCCAGCCGTCTGGAAAGCGTCGCCAAGGAATTCAACGCCGCGTTGGTCTTTTCGGAGCCGGTGGCGCAGCTTTCGGAAACCGATATCGCCGACACCGAAAGCCGCGAGATTGCTGTCAGAGGCCGGGGTGAGCCCTTGCGGGTCTATATCGTTTCGAAAGAGGCGAGCGCCCATTTTGCCTGATTTTCGGAGAGTGGCGGCGGCGTCGCCCTTGTCCGTTTGCAACGGAATGGCGCCGGTGTAGAGATGGCGCTCATGTTTGACGCCAAGATTCTCACAAGAAAATACTGGAAGCGAGCTTTTCGCCGCAAGCGGGACGCGATCGCCACGCGCCTGTTCGACTCCAGGCTCGGCCGGGATATTCTTATCAGTGCCATAGGTCCCCGCGTGAAGGCGATGACCGTCGATTGCGGCGATCACGTCCTCAGTTTCTCGCCGGCCGACTACATCGGCCGCAAGGTTTTTCGCAAAGGGCATTTCGAGCGCGACCATGTCGATCGCCTGCTGAGCGTCCTGCGCGAGCACGGCCTGTTGCGCAAGGGATCGGCGCTCCTGGAACTTGGCGGCAATATCGGCACGCAGACCTGCTATTTTGCCCTCAGCGGTGCCTATGACCGCATAGTCAGCGTCGAGCCGGACCCGCGCAATTTTCGCCTGCTGGCAGTCAATATTGCCGATAATGGCCTGCAGGAAATGGTGAGTGCGGTCAATTGCGCCGCCGGCGATCGCGAGGGGCAGCTCGATTTCTATCTCAATCACAAGAACCATGGCAAAAGCAGCGTGCTGCGGCAAAGCCCGACCGACGAGAAGATCTCGGTCCCCGTCCGTCCGGTTGGCGATATTCTCCTGCAGGCAGGCGTCGATCCCGCCGATATCGGACTGATCTGGATGGACATCGAGGGGTACGAGCCGGTTGCCTGCCGTTCGATGGGCGCATTGATGGCTCGAAAAGTGCCGCTCTACATGGAGTTCACGCCGGCCTTCTACGGCAAGGATCAGACCAGAGACTTCATCGCCGATCTCGCCGGACACTATGGCGAATGTCTCGCCTTCTTCGAAAGCGGCGAGCGGATCATGAAGGTAGTCGAACTGCCGGTGGCGGGCGAACAGTTCGACGTTCTGTTTCTGCGCTGACCCTATCTGCGCCGATAGATGAAATAGCGCCCGTCCTTGACGCTCGAGGGCAGCGGCAGCACAGCGAGATCCGGATGTTCGAGGGGGAGGCCGCTGATCGCAAGCCCGCCCGGTGCCAGCACGCCAGCCATGATTTCCGGCAACCAGGTCAATGTTATCGCGTCCTTGTCTTCATAGCCGGTGCCGATATCGGCATGGGCGAGCGAGGCGTTGGCGCCAATGAAAGTTCTCGCCGTGTCCTTGATCTCACCGAGAACAAGGTTTTCGGCCGACGGCATGGAAGGACCATAGGCGTTGACCGTCCGGTCGAATGCGACGATGCGATAATCGGGGAAGAGTTCGCGCAGATGATCGAAGGTGCGGCCGTTGCCGAGGCCAAGCTCCAGCACCGGGCCGTCGAGCGTTTTCACCTCATCGGCAACGGCATTGAGAATGTCGCGTTGCGCGCTGAGGCGGCGAATGAAACTATCCAGGCGGCTCATCGTATTTGAAATATCCTTGGCGTTCTATGCCTCTCCCGCCGTGGCCTAGCATGGCGGGTATCGCGGCGTCGACCACCCGCTGGCTTTTCGAGGCATTTGCTGTAGGGATAGATTGTCGCGGCGCGCACCAAAGGAGGATATCATGGCCGAGCCGTCCAACGATGATTTCTTCCACAAGCTTTCGGGCTTCACTCGTTTCGAGGGAGTCACCGATAGCGCCAACTACCAGCCCCTGCCGGGTGACTGGTTGATTGCGATCGCCGACATCGTCAGCTCGACAAAGGCGATTGCCGCGGGTCATTACAAGTCGGTCAACATGGCTGGCGCCAGCGTGATTTCCGCCGTGCTGAACGCTTTGGATCGAGGTGATTATCCCTTCGCCTTCGGCGGGGATGGCGCATTGGTGGCAGTCCCGCCCTCCGGCGAGGAGCGGGCGCGGCAGGCGCTTTCAGCGGTGCGGGGCTGGGTGATGGAAGAGCTGCAGCTCGATCTCCGCACCGCCTTGGTGCCGATGACCGCCATCCGCGACGAGGGGTTCGACGTGCAGGTCGCGCGTTTCAACCCCAACGACCATGTTTCCTACGCCATGTTTTCGGGTGGCGGCACGAGCTGGGCAGAACGGCAGATGAAGGAAGGACGCTTCATCGTCGAAGCGCCGCCGGAAAAGGTGGAGCCCGATCTAACAGGGCTTTCCTGCCGCTGGAATCCGATAAAGGCGCAAAATGGCGAGATCATCTCCATCATCGCCATCCCCGGCGAGGCTGGAAACGGTCCGCAGTTTCAGCAATTGGTCGCCGATATCATCGCCATCTCTGCAGAGCAGAGCCGCGACAGCCACCCCGTACCGGTGGAAGGCCCGACGCCAGCATTGAAGTTCGATGGTGTCGATATCGAAGCCCGGGCTCTTGCCGCTCCGGCCAACCGCTGGTGGCGCAAGCTTCTTATCGACGCCCAGGTCATCCTGCTCTGGAGCCTCGACAAGTTCCGCGTGAGGGCAGCATTCTTCGACGCTAAGGCCTATCGACGCGATCTCGCTGCGAATTCCGATTTCCGCAAGTTCGATGACGGTCTGAAAATGACCATCGATGTCGATACCGAACATCTCGAACGTATCGAGGCACGCTTACGCCAGGCAGAGGCAGAAGGCGTGTGTCGCTTCGGTCTGCATCGGCAGGACAGTGCGCTGATGACCTGTTTCGTTCCGACGCCTCTCATGCGCGACCATATGCACTTCATCGATGGGGCGAGCGGGGGGTATGCGATGGCAGCCATGGCGTTGCGGGGAAAGCGGCCGCCCGCGCTTGTAGCGGGCGAATGATTTCATCTGCAACGCGCAGGGCTGCAGTCGCAATTTTATCGATCCATTTGCTTTTTGCCCATTGTGTCAGTTGAATATGCGCCTTATCTCAATGAGAACAAAACGAGAGTCGTTGGTTGCGGCGGCTGTCCTTTTGCCGCATTTCATGTGCGGGGTGTGAGGAAATACAGTCGATATTTTGGGTGCCTGCACGATCCAAGGTGGCAATGGAACGTGTCGGTGCCGTCGCATGATGCTTCTTTCAGTCTTTGACGATGGGCTGGAAGTCCCGGATATGGATGCTGGCGAAATCGACGGTACGCCATAGGCGGGTGGAGGCATCCAGCATTGCAGGATAGGCCGCGGGAATAATGGCAATCAATTCGGGTGTCTCTGATATTCTTATCGATAAAGTTGCGGAATGGCTGACGCAGGCCGCCCTAACGGGCGAGAACCTGGAAACCGTCGTTCGCGGTTTCTGCGAACGCATGGCCGCTACCGGGATGCCGCTCAAGCGCGTGCATCTCACCTTCTCCATGCTTCATCCGCTCTATGACGCGCTCGGCTTTACCTGGCGTCGGGGTGGCGGTCTGACGATCGAGGGCTACCGGCACGGGAACGAACAGCCGGAACGCTTCATGCGCAGCCCCTATTATTATCTTCTCTCCAACAATCTTCAGCACCTGCGTCGTCGGATCGACAGTGACGGTGCGGTCGAGTTTCCGATCTTCGAGGACCTGCGCAAGGAGAAGGTGACCGACTACATGGCCTTCGTGCAGACATTCGGGGCCGGTTCGATGCAGGGCATGATGGGCTCCTGGTCCACCGACAACATCGGTGGTTTCAGCGAGGATATGATCGGCGCGTTGATGCGCATGCAGAACCATCTCGCCATGGCCGCCAAGATGGCGGTTCTCGGCAAGCTCGCCAACAATATGCTGACCACCTATCTCGGCGGCGATGCCGGGAAGCGCGTGCTGAACGGCCAAATCCGCCGTGGCGATGGAGAGACGATCCGAGCAGCGCTCGTCATGGGCGACATGCGGCAATCCACAGTTTTTGCCGAAAAGGAAGGGCGCCAAGCCTATATCGATACGCTGAACGAATTCTTCGATGCGATTGCTGCGCCTTTCAATCGCAATGGCGGCGAGATCTTGAGCTTTCTCGGCGACGGTTTTCTGGCGGTCTATCCGTGCGGCCGGCACAAGGACCCGTCCAAGGTCGCGTGCGAAGCCGCGCTGTCGGCTGTTTTCGAAGCGCAGCGTCGCGTTGCCGCGCTCAACAGCGATCGCCAGTCGCGTAATCTGAGCGAGGTGCGCTACGGGATCGGCCTGCATGTCGGCAACGTCATGTTCGGCAATGTCGGATTGAAGGACCGGCTGACCTTTTCGGCCTTTGGCGCAGCGGTCAATGAGGTCGAGAGGCTGCAGTCGCTGACCAAGAAATATTCGACGGAGGTCGTCGCGAGCCAGGCTTTCTCAAGTTACACCGATTGCGAATGGGGGACGCTGGGAGAAGAAAAGCTGCGCGGCGTGCGCCAGCGCTTCACAGTCGTCTCTCCGAAGGCCGCGGCAGCAGCCAGCAGCGCGCTGGAGATCTTTCAGGAGACGGCGGCCGACGGCCTCTCCGAGGCCGAACAGGTTATTCTCTTGCACAGGGATGCCAAGAAGTTCGAGGGCCGTCTTCAAGTCGAAAACCTCGCTCCGTGACGGCGCATGCCTTATGCTTCAGCATAAGCCGATATATCACTGGAAAGGCGACAGTTTTTTTACAGTCTCCGCATCGCTTTGACCAGCTAGACACCCGTTATGGCCTACGTTAGTGTGCCGCATAAGGCCACAAAGGTCATGTGAGCGGGAAGTAATATGTATGGCGTCAGGGACTGATCTACTGCGTATCGAGAACCTCGACGTCTCGTTTTCCCTCTACGGGGATAGTCTGCGCGTCGTCAAAAATGCCGGCTTGAGGGTGCTTCCGGGCAAGGTCACGGCGCTCGTCGGCGAATCCGGCTCCGGCAAATCGATCATCAGCCAGTCGATCATGGGTATTCTTCCGGCGGCGGCGAAGGCGACCGGACGGATTCTCTTCACCGATCCGCTCGACGGCAAGACCACCGATATTCTCCAGCTGCCGCGTGACGGGGTCGCTATCCGCGCGCTGCGCGGCGCACGCATGGCAAAGATCTTCCAGGAGCCGATGACCTCGCTGTCGCCGTTGCATACGGTCGGCAATCAGATCAGCGAAGCGCTGCGCATTCATAGCGCAGGTACCAGCAGAGCCGAGCAGCGTGAAAAGACGGAAGAGATGCTGCATCTCGTCGGCTTTCAGGACCCGGTTCGAACTTTCGACATGTATCCTTTCGAACTTTCCGGGGGCATGCGCCAGCGTGCAATGATCGCCATGGCGCTGATCTGCAACCCGGCGCTCCTGATTGCCGACGAGCCGACGACCGCGTTGGATGTCACCATTCAGGCGCAGATCCTCGGCCTGCTGCGCAATCTCCAGCAGACGTTCAACATGGCGATGCTGCTGATCACCCATGATCTCGGCGTTGTCGCGAATATGGCCGACGAAGTCGTGGTCATCTATCACGGCGAGATCATGGAAGCAGGCCCGGTCGAGACGATCTTTCGCCAGCCGCAGCATCGTTATCTGAAGGCGCTGATGTCGGCGGTGCCGCATTTCGATATGAAGCCGGGAGAGCGATTGAAGTCCCTGCGGGATGTTCCGGTCAATCTCGGCACCTTTTCCGGCAAGAAGAAGCTTATCGGCAGCGGTGTGCCGGCTGCGGGCGCCGCGCCCGATGTCCTGCTCAGCGTGCGCAATCTGACCAAGACCTACACGTCGAAGGCCGGCGGATTGTTTGGGCGGCGCGATGGCACGAAGTTCCGTGCGGTCGATGATGTCAGTTTCGACATTCGCCGCGGCGAATGTCTTGGCCTGGTCGGGGAAAGCGGCTGCGGCAAGACCACCGTCAGCAAGATACTGATGCGGGGTGTCAGTGCCGATAGCGGTTCCGTCAGCTTCGACGACGGCAGCGGCAAGATCGATGTGCTTGCCGTCAAGGGCGACGAGTTGATGGATCTGCGCACGAAGATTCAGATGGTTTTCCAGGATCCGGTCTCTTCGCTTTCTCCGCGCATGACCATCCGCAACATCCTCAGCGAACCCTTGGAAATCCATGGGCGTGGCGACAGCGACGAGCGCAAGGAGAAGGTCAAGGCGCTGATGCAGGCGATCGGGCTCGACAAGCACTATCTGAGCCGCTATCCGCACAGCTTTTCAGGTGGCCAGCGGCAGCGTATCGGAATTGCGCGCGCATTGGCGCTTGGACCAAAGCTTCTGATCCTCGATGAGCCCGTCTCGGCGCTCGATGTGTCGGTTCAGGCGCAGATCCTGAACCTTCTCAAGGATCTGCAGAAAGAGCTCGGTCTGACCTATCTGTTCATTTCGCATAATCTCGCGGTGGTGGATTACATGGCTGACCGCATAGCCGTCATGGCGCGAGGACGCATCGTCGAAATCGCTCCGCGGGAGGTCATTCTGCGCGCCCCCGTCCATCCGTATACGCGTTCTCTGCTCGCCGCCGTTCCGTTTCCCGATCTCGACCGACCGCTGGATTTTTCCGCCCTGAACAGCGAAGGCCCTGCTGCCCGGCAGAAATGGGGGCCGCAATTTTCGGACGGTGCCGACGGGGAGCTTACCTATGCGGATTTGGGCGGCGGACATTTCGTGCGCGTGCGTCGGGGTGTCGATGCCCAGGAGTTGCGCAAATGATCGGCCGGCGTACGTTCCTTGGCCTGATGGCTTCCGCAGTTTTGCCGCAACCTCTTCTGGCGGCTGATGTCGACAATGAACCGGAATACCTCGCCGATTGGCTGAGGGCCGGCCAGATGCCGCACCTCGCCAAACGCCTGCCGAAGTTCCCCCGTGTCATCAACGTCGCAGCCATGGGCCGCGTGGCGGGCCGTTACGGCGGCTCCGTGCGCACGCTCATCGGCAGCCAGAACGACATCCGCCTCATGACCATCTATGGCTATGCCCGCCTGGTTGGCTACGACAGCACGCTGACGCTTCAGCCGGATATTCTCGAATCCTTTTCCACCGTCAACGATATGGTGTTCACCTTCAAGCTGCGCGAGGGCCATAAATGGTCCGACGGAGAGCCTTTTACGGCCCATGACTTCCGGTATTGGTGGGAAGACGTTATCCTCAACAAGGAGCTAACGCCCGGCGGAGGTGCGTTGGAGCTGCGCCCGCATGGTAGCCTGCCGCGTTTCGAGTTACTCGACGACCTGACGGTGCGCTATTCCTGGGATGATCCCAACCCGAATTTCTTGCCGATCCTGGCTGCCCCGCAGCCGCTCGTCATCGCCGGGCCGGCACATTATCTCAAGCAGTTCCATAAGAAATACCAGGACAGCATTCGCCTTTCCTCGCTGATGAAGGAAAGCCGCGTGAAGAAATGGCAGGATCTGCATATCAAGATGGGCCGCTCCTACAGGCCTGAAAATCCCAAATTGCCGGTACTCGACCCATGGAAAAACACGACAGCGCCGCCGGCCGAGCAGTTCGTATTCGAACGCAACCCCTATTTCCATCGCGTTGACGAGAACGGGCGGCAGCTGCCCTATATCGACCGCATGATCCTGAACATCAGTTCTTCGGCGATTATCGCTGCCAAAACCGGCGCGGGGGAAAGCGATCTTCAAGCGACCGGCATAGACTTCAACGATTATACGTTCCTGAAGGAGGCGGAAAGGCGCGATCCGAGCAAGATCAAGGTCGATCTCTGGAAGGCGGCGCGCGGATCGCGCGTTGCCCTATACCCCAATCTGAATAGCGCCGATGCAGTCTGGCGCGATCTCTTGCGCGATGTTCGGGTGCGCAGAGCGCTGTCGCTTGCGATCGATCGTCACGAGATCAACATGGCCGTGTTCTACGGTCTCGGCACGGCAAGCGCCAACACGGTGTTGCCCGACAGCCCGCTTTTCAAACCTGAATATGCCTCCGCCTGGATCGAGCACGATCCGGATCAGGCCAACGCTCTGTTGGATGCTGTCGGCCTGGACAAGCGGGACGAAGACGGTGTCCGTTTGCTGTCGGATGGTCGGCGAATGGAGATTACCGTTGAGACCCCTGGCGAAAGTACGCTCGATTCCGACGTGCTCGAGTTGGTGACCGATCACTGGCGCAAGATTGGCATCGCGCTTTTCATCCGCGTATCCCAACGTGATGTTTTCCGCAGTCGCGCCATGGGCGGCCGCATTTTGATGTCGTTATGGTACGGCCTCGATAATGGCGTGGCGACGGCCGACATGAATCCGGGCGAATTGGCGCCGACGACCAGCGACCAGATGCAATGGCCGCTTTGGGGCATGTATTATCTGTCGCGCCAGACGCAGGGGGTGGCTCCCGATGTGCCGGAAGCCGTCGAGCTGATCAAGCTGCTGGGCGAATGGGAAGAGGCCGCCTCCTCCTTCGAGCGTGCCGAAATCTGGCACAAGATGCTGAAGGTCTATACGGATCAAGTCTTCTCCATCGGTCTGGTCAACGCGACTTTGCAGCCGATCGCGCATTCGGCCAGCATGCAGAATGTACCGGAAAAGGCGTTGTACGGCTTCGACCCGACCTGCCTGCTCGGCGTGTACATGCCGGACACCTTCTGGATGAAGGAGGATCGCCGGAATGCTTAAATATATCCTCTGGCGCACCGCCGTGATGATCCCGACCCTGGTCATCATCTCCATGTTGGTCTTCACCATCATCCAGCTGCCGCCGGGAGACTTCTTCGACAGCCAGATCGCCGAACTGCGCGCTCAGGGAGACACTGCCAATCTCCAGGATATGGAGAATCTTCGCCACGAATACGGGCTCGACCAGCCATTGCCGCTTCAATACCTGCACTGGGCCGGCGGCATGCTGCATGGCGATTTCGGCTATTCCTTCGAATATCAGCTCCCGGTATCGGATGTCGTCGGCGACCGGCTCTGGCTGACAATCCTCGTGTCGATGACAACAATCCTTTTGACCTGGCTGATCGCTTTTCCGATCGGCATCTATTCGGCAACCCATCAATATAGCTGGGGCGATTACGGCCTGACTTTCCTCGGTCTGCTCGGTATTGCCATTCCGAATTTCATGCTGGCACTGATCCTGATGTATTTCGCCAATGTCTGGTTCGGCGTGTCGATCGGGCATCTGATGGATCAAAAGTATCTTTCGCAACCGATGAGCTGGGAAAAGGCGCGTTCGATCCTGTCGCACCTTTGGATCCCGGTCATCATCGTCGGCACAGCCGGAACGGCCGGCATGATCCGCCGCCTCCGCGCCAATCTGCTCGACGAGATGCAGAAGCAATATGTCGTCACTGCGCGGGCCAAGGGGCTGCATCCCCTGAAGGCGCTGGTGAAATATCCGCTGCGCATGGCGCTGAACTTTTTCGTTGCCGATATTGGCTCCATCCTGCCGTCGATCATTTCGGGCGCCGAGATCACGGCAATCGTACTGTCGTTGGAGACGACCGGTCCGATGTTGATCCGCGCACTGCAGAGCCAGGACATGTATCTCGCCGGCTCGTTCTTGATGTTCCTCGCCTTCCTCAACGTCATCGGCGTGCTGATCTCGGACATCGCTCTTGGCTTTCTCGACCCCCGCATCCGCTTGCAAGGCAGGAGCACAAAGTGAGCGTATCCCTGCCAAAACCCGGCGCCCCCCTGGAGCATTATGTCTCGAGCGCGGATTTCGATCCGGATCAGTTCGAGGCCATGTCGGCCGGCCAGCAGCGCTATTACATGGCTTCGCAAAAGAAGCTGATGTGGTGGAAGTTCAAGAAGCACAAGCTTGCGCTTGCATCAGGCATTTTCCTGCTGCTGGCCTACGGCATGATCGTCATTGCCGAGTTCCTCGCCCCCTACGGGCTGCATACTCGCAACGTCGATTACATCCATTCGCCGCCGCAGGCGGTGCACTTCTTCAACAACGGAGAGTTTGTCGGACCGTTTGTGTACGGCCGCAAGATGACGCTCGATATTGATACGCTCCGCCGGGTCTATACCGATAATCCCTCGGATGTACAGCCGATCCGCTTCTTCTGTCGGGGCGACGCCTATCGCTTCTGGGGCCTGGTGGATTCGAACGTCCATCTGGTCTGTCCTGCGGTCGGCGGACAAATGTACCTGCTTGGGACGGACCGTTTGGGCCGCGACGTGCTGTCGCGCATCATCTATGGCGCACGCATATCCCTGACCATCGGGCTGATCGGCATTGCGGTCAGCTTCGTGCTCGGCATCGTCATCGGCGGTCTGGCGGGCTATCACGGCGGCCTCTTCGATCTCCTCGTCCAGCGCGTGATCGAGGTGCTGCAATCGCTACCGAGCCTACCGTTGTGGATGGCGCTGGCGGCGATCATGCCCGTGAGCTGGAGCCCGATCGTTGTCTATTTCGGTATCACCATCATTCTCGGCATTCTCGACTGGACCGGTCTTGCGCGCGCCGTGCGCTCGAAGCTTTTGTCCTTGCGCGAGGAGGATTATGTTCTCGCTGCGCAATTGATGGGCGCCAGCACGCCGCGCATCATCGGCCGGCATCTCGTTCCCGGCTTCATGTCGCATCTCATTGCTTCGGCAACGATCTCCGTTCCGAGCATGATTCTCGGCGAAACCGCACTTAGCTTCCTTGGGTTGGGGCTTCGCCCGCCAATCACGAGCTGGGGTATTTTGCTGACCGAGGCAAGGAGCGTCAGCGTCATCGCCTTCTATCCATGGCTCCTTTTTCCTATGATCCCGGTGATTTTGATCATTCTGGCGTTCAACTTTTTAGGAGACGGCTTGCGCGATGCCGCCGATCCCTACAAATAGCAGGGTGAACGGCGAAGACAGGATTGCAATTCGAGAAGCGGCCCGCGGATGTCCTTTGTCGACATACCGCGTATAACTTTCACCCCCAGAGGTTTTGCCTATGAAGCGGCGCTTAGAAGATGCTCGAATCCTCATGTATAGCCATGACACGTTCGGTCTCGGCCATCTGAGGCGGTGCAGAACGATTGCCCATGCGCTTGTTGAGGACTATCGCGGCCTGAACGTGCTGATCATATCCGGCGCAACGATCGCCGGGGCATTCGATTATCGCGCCCGTGTCGATTTCGTCAAAGTGCCGAGCGTCATCAAGCTGCGCGACGGTGAATACACGTCTATGGCGAGCCATGTCGCGCTGCAGGAAACGCTGAAGATGCGGCAATCGATCATTCGCCATACGGCCGAAACCTTCCAGCCCGACGTTTTCATTGTCGACAAGGAGCCGTTGGGGCTGAAAGGCGAGGTCGAGGAGACGCTGACCTATCTGAAGGCGCGGGGCACCACGCTTGTTCTCGGCATGCGCGATGTGATGGATGCGCCACACCTGCTGGAAGCCGAATGGAAGAAGAACAACGTCCTGCAGAAGATCGATCAATTCTACGATCGCGTCTGGGTCTATGGTCCGCCGGATTTTCACGATCCGCTCGTCGGCCTCGATGTTCCCTCCGGCGTGCGCCGGAAGATGGAATTCGTCGGCTTCCTGCAGCGCAGCGTTTCCACGCTGGGCACGAAGTCGGAACATGTGCCTGACGAGGATTATATCCTGGTGACAACAGGCGGCGGCGGCGACGGCGCCGATCTCGTGAGCGACGTCATCGCCGCTTTCGAGGAGGACAGCTCTCTCACGCAGAAGACGTTGATCGTGCTTGGCCCCTATATGCCGGCCAAGGAGCGCAGCCAGCTTTTGGAGCGCGCCAGCAAGATCAACTGTCTGCAGGTCATCGAGTTCGACAACAAGATGGAAGAGCTGATTGCCGGTGCCAAGGCGGTCGTGGCTATGGGTGGTTACAACACCTACTGCGAAATTCTGTCCTTCGACAAGCCGGCGCTGATCATTCCGCGCACGCGGCCACGCGAGGAGCAGCTCATCCGCGCGCAGCGGGCAAGCGAGCTCGGCCTCGTCGACATGCTGCTGCCGGAAGAATCGGCCGACCCGAAGCAGCTTGCAGCTGCCTTGAAGCGCCTGCCGAACCGGGCGCCGCCCTCGGCGAGCAACAGCAATATGCGCCTCGAGGGGCTCGTGCACATCTCGCACACCATCGGCGAATGGTTCGATGACCGCGAGCGCTACACGCCGCTATCGATCGTTGCCGAGTAGATCACCGGAACCTGTCGATGCGGAAGAAAATACTGGTGGTCCTGAAAGGCTATCCCCGCCTGTCGGAAACCTTCATCGCGCAGGAGTTGCTCGGCCTGGAGAAGGCTGGCTTCGACCTGACGCTGATCTCGATGCGCAAACCCACTGATAAGAAGCGCCATCCTGTCCATGACGAGATCAAGGCGCGCGTCGTCTATCTGCCGGAATATCTGCACGACGAACCGCTGAGAGTGCTTCGCGCCTTCTTTGCCGGCATCGGCAAGCCCGGGTTCAAGCCGCTCCTGAAGCAGTTCTGGGCCGATCTCAAACGGGATATCACACCGAACCGAGTGCGGCGTTTTGGTCAGGCCTTGGTGCTGGCGCATGAATGGCCTGACGGCGGTGAATGGCTGCATGCGCACTTTATCCACACGCCGGCCTCGGTAACCTCCTATGCCAGCATCATGACCGGTATCCCCTGGACGTGTTCGGCGCATGCCAAGGACATCTGGACGTCGCCCGACTGGGAGCTTTCGGAAAAACTCGGCCGCGCCCGCTGGACTGTGACCTGCACGCGGACCGGTTTCGAGCATATGCGCGATCTGATCGGGGCGGGCGACAAGGTTTATCTGAGCTATCACGGTCTAGATCTCGATCGCTTCGATCCTTTCGCCGGCGAACATTCTGGCCGCGATGGCAGCGACGCTTCCGATCCCGCTTTCCTTCTCAGTGTCGGTCGTGCAGTCGAGAAGAAGGGATACGACGTGCTGCTGAAGGCGCTGGCGCTGCTTCCCGGCGACCTCAACTGGCGTTTCTCTCATATTGGCGGCGGTGACGGTCTGACGAAATTGAAAGCCTTGGCCGATACGCTCGGGATTGCCGATCGCATCACCTGGAAGGGCGCGTTGGCACAGGAAGAGGTGCTCGCCCATTATCGTCAGGCCGATATCTTCGCGCTCGCCTGTCGAGTGGCCGCCGACGGCGATCGCGACGGGCTGCCGAACGTGCTCGTCGAGGCCTCGAGCCAGCGTCTTGTCTGCGTCTCCACCAATATTTCCGGCGTCCCCGAACTACTCGAAGATGGTATGAACGGTCTCGTTGTTCCCCCGGAGGACCCGCAGGCACTTGCCGTGGCGCTGGAATCCGCCATTCGCAACCCCGCGCAGCGCCACAGGCTGGGTGAGGCGGCCGAAAGGCGGGTGCGCGAGCATTTCGACTATCACGCCAGCATCCGGCAGCTGACCGGGCTGTTCGAGGCGCAATGGCAGAAAGAAGATCAATGGCGGAAATCCGCGTGACAGCCTCGCATAGCCTGCCCTTGCGGGTCTTTTTCTACGTTCAGCATCTGCTCGGTATTGGCCATCTGGCGCGGGCCAGCCGCATTGCCAGCGCGATGGCGAAAGACGGCTGCCAGGTGACGGTGGTCACAGGCGGCGTGCCGGTCAACGGATTTCCCGGCGCGGATGTTACCTCGGTGACATTGCCTGCCGTGGTTGCCAGTAGCGCCGGTTTTTCCGGCCTCGCCGATCAGTCAGGCAACCCGGTCGGCGAAGAGTTTCTGTCCCGCCGGCGGGATCTTCTTCTCGAGGCCTTCCGGAAGGCTGCACCCGATGTCGTTGTTATCGAGGCCTTTCCCTTCGGCCGCAGGCAGATGCGTTTCGAGCTCCTGCCGCTGCTCGATGCCATTTCTGAAGCCGATCCGAAGCCGAGGCTCTACACCTCGGTGCGCGATATCTTGCAGCAGCAGAAGAAACCGGGGCGCGACGAAGAGACGGTCGGCCTCCTGCGGGATCACTTCGATGGCGTGCTCGTTCACGGCGATCCGCATTTTATCCGGCTAGAGGAGACCTTTCCCCTGACCGAGGCAATCGCCGACAAGATCATCTATACAGGTCTTGTCGCACCCGCTTTGCCGCCGAAACCGGTCGAAACCTTCGACATCATCGTTTCGGCCGGCGGCGGTGCTGTCGGGCGTGATCTCATCCGCGCCTCGTTGGAAGCGGCAAGCCGCGTGGCGAGAGATCGCCGCTGGCTCTTGATCGCCGGGCCGAACCTGCCGGAGCGGGATTACGCCGATCTCGCCATGGATGCGCCTGGCAATGTCGAGCTCGTTCGCTTCCGCAAGGATTTTCCCTCCCTTTTGCGTGGCGCCGAGCTTTCGATTTCGCAGGCCGGCTATAATACAGTCGGTGATCTTCTGGTGGCCGGCTGCCGCGCCATTCTGGTTCCTTTCACCGCCGGCGGCGAGACGGAGCAGTCCGTCAGGGCCGAACGGCTGGAGAGATTGGGGCTGGCCTTGGCTCTGCCGGAGGCAGGATTGACGACGGATATGCTGGTCGACGCCGTGAAGACGGCGCTATCGTGCCCCAAGCCAGGCAACCCGGATATAGATCTCGGCGGTGCCGCCAGAACATCTGCCATTCTGCGTGAGGGCAGGTAGATACCTGTGCGGCTGATATTGGAGACTCCTGTCGTTTTATCTTCCTGGATTCCCGCAATCTTGTGATATAAATCGAAAAATAGATGAATCGGGAGGAGCGTGGACGAAGGACCGGGCGGCGTCCCTTTTCACATATGGGGCCACGTATCCGTAACGAAACCTTCCCGCATCTCTGCAACATTGGCGCCGGCATCACGCCGGTGCTGGGCGTTGAATTTGAAAGCCTGCAGTAAGCAATGGAAAAAAGCCTAGCACGCTACATTTGGTCGAATACCCGGCTGGAGCAGATCTGGATACTGCTCGTCGTCGCGGCCTCGATGATCCCATACTTCCTGTCCTTCGACTTGCCGAAGCAGATCGTCAACGGGCCTATCCAGGGCAAGGGTTTCGAACATCCCGGCGACACGCAGACCTTCATGCACATCGCCTTCAATGTGCCGCTCATCGGCCATGTCGAAATTTTTCAGGGCGTACAGCTGACGCGCATGTCGATGCTCGTCGCACTGAGCATGGTATTTCTGGCACTCGTCGTGCTCAACGGCCTCTTCAAGCTCTATATCAATACCTACAAGGGGCGGCTCGGCGAGCGCATGCTCCGCCGTATCCGATTCGAGCTGATCGACCGCGTGTTGCGGTTTCCGCCGTCCCATTTCAAGCGGGTCAAGCCCGCCGAAATCGCAACCATGATCAAGGATGAGGTGGAGCCGATGGGCGGCTTCACCGGCGATGCCTTCGTGCAGCCGGCGCTTCTCGGCGGCCAGGCGGTGACGGCGCTCGTCTTCATCATCATGCAGAATTTCTGGCTCGGCATGATCGCCGCGGCAATTGTCGCCGTACAGGCGATCGTCATTCCGCGCATGCGCAAGCGGCTTCTGGAACTCGGGCGCCAGCGGCAGCTGACGGCACGCGAGCTTTCCGGCCGTGTCGGCGAAATCGTCGATGGCATCGGCACCATCCATGCCAACGATACGACAAACCTGGAGCGCGCCGATATTGCGCACCGGCTCGGATTGATCTTCTCGATCCGCTACGATCTCTACCAGTGGAAGTTCCTGGTCAAATTCATCAATAACTTCCTCGCTCAGGTGACGCCGTTTCTGTTCTATCTGATCGGCGGTTTCCTGGCACTGCAGGGTCGCCTGGACATCGGTCAGCTCGTCGCCGTCATCAATGCCTATAAGGATCTGCCAGGGCCGCTGAAGGAGCTGATCGACTGGGATCAGTCGCGTCAGGACGTTCAGGTAAAATACAATCAGGTGGTCGAACAGTTCAGCGTCGACCATCTGATCGATCCGAAAATCCAGGCGGTTTCGCCCGCACCCGCGGCCCGCATAACCCATTCTCTCGTCGCAACCAACGTCACCATCGTCGATGACAGCGGTGCGCGCGTGCTGGATCACGTTTCGGTTGAAATTCATCCCGGCGAAAGGGTGGCGATCGTTGGCGACAGCGGTGCGGGCGGCGAATATCTTGCAGAGGCATTCGGTCGCCTGACCTGGCCGGATAGTGGCCGCATCTCGATCGACGGCCACGATATTCTGGAACTGCCGGAATCCCTCATCGGGCGACGCATCGCCTACGCTTCCTCCGAAACGTTCTTCTTTCACGGTACCTTGCGCAGCAATCTGCTCTATGGTCTCAAGCATGCGCCGCTCGCTGCCCCCGTCTACAGCGAGGATGAGGCGGCAAAGGTCAAATGGAGCATGGCCGAGGCACGTCGTGCGGCCAATCCGGAATTCGATCTCAATAGCGACTGGGTGGATTATGCCGCCGCCGGTGCAACGGGGCCGGATGATATCTATTCCGCAATCCGTCCGGTTCTCGATGCCGTCGCCATGTCGCAGGATATTTTCGACATGGCCTTGCGCTCGAATGTCGATGCGGCCACACACCAGGATCTGACGTCGCGCATCGTCGAACTGCGGCAGGCATTGCGGTCCC
Organism: Rhizobium sp. BK098; assembly: GCF_014193155.1. Taxonomy (NCBI): domain Bacteria; kingdom Pseudomonadati; phylum Pseudomonadota; class Alphaproteobacteria; order Hyphomicrobiales; family Rhizobiaceae; genus Rhizobium; species Rhizobium sp. BK098. The sequence goes on from NZ_JACHYY010000003.1 coordinate 289,695, forward strand.
GGCTTGAGGAGGAAAAGCTCGAGGATCTCGTGGTTCCCTTCGAGTTCGATGCTTACAATCCGCAGGCGACGGTCGGTGAAAATCTGCTTTTCGGTACGTTGAAACGGCCGCAGATGACCAATCGCAAGCTGGCGGCTCATCCCTATTTCCGGCAGATATTCGCCGAAACCGGTCTGGTATCCGATTTGTACGATATGGGCCTGGAGATTGCCGAAAACGCAGTCGAACTCTTCACGGACCTGCCGCCGGACCATCCGTTCTTCCAGCAGCTGACCTTCATGACGGCGGAGGACATCCCGACCTATGAGGCGCTGCTGCAGAAGCTGAACGGCAAGGGCTATGAGGCAGCTACCGACGACGAGCGTGCGGCCATCATCCGCCTGAGCTTCTCCTATATCGAACCGCGTCACCGCTTCGGTCTCCTGACGCAGGTGCTCATGGAAAAGATCGTGCAGGCGCGCGCGAAGTTCTACGAGAATATTCCAGCCGATCTTGCCAAGGTCATCGAGCGCTACGATCCGGAGCGCTTCACTGCGTCGGCGACCCTGATGGACAACGTGCTGTTCGGTCGCATCGCGCATCAGCAGGCGAATGCGCCGGAGCGCATCCACCAGATCATGTATGATGTGTTCGGGCGTCTCGGCATGCATGACGGCGTTCTGTCGATCGGGCTGGATTTCGACGTCGGCTCGGGCGGCAAGCGCCTGACAAACGTGCAGCGCCAGAAACTCAATCTCGGTCGCGCCCTTTTGAAACGTGCCGATTACATCATCTGCAATCGCCCGCTGCCGGCGCTCGACCATCGTGTTCAGGATCAGATTGCCAGGGCCATTCTGGGCGAACTCCATAGCGGCGACTATGCGCCGGCGATCATCTGGGTTCTTTCCAATCCCAGTTTTGCCGAATTGTTCGACCGTGTGCTGGTTTTCGATCACGGCAGTCTCGTTGAAAACGGCTCTACCACTGATCTTTTAGAGAAAAACGGTATGTTCAAAGAACTGTTATCGTAATATCCTATCTCGACAGTGGCGTCTGGGGCCGAACACTGGGGGTATTGAAGCTCATGCTTCTGAAGGATGAAGTTGAAATGCTGAAGCGGGTGCCGATTTTTTCGCGCATCGCACCCGCGAAATTGAAACTTTTGGCGTTCACGTCCGATCGTGTCAGCTACAATGCTGGCCAAACCCTGTTTCATCAGGGCGATCAAGGTGACGCGGCCTATGTTGTTCTTTCAGGGACTGCTGATATTCTAGTCGATAGCCCGGCCGGCGAGATCAAGGTTGCCGAAGTCGACGTCAATTCCATCGTTGGCGAGATTGCCATCCTCTGCGATGTCTCTCGTACAGCCACGGTGAAAGCGACTTCCAGGCTGGAGGCGCTGAAAATCAGCAAGGAACATTTCCTGAAGCTGCTCAGCGATTTCCCGGAAATGGCCGTCGAGATCATGCGCGTGCTGGCAGACCGCCTCAACCACACGACCTCGGAACTGACCGCCGTTCGCAGCCGCCTCGACCAGCCGCAGTCGATGTCCACCCATTGAGATTGAGGGGCTAGGTGAGCGGGCTTTTGAGAGGCAGGCGCCCCTTTGATATCGCTTATCCATTAGTACTGTAGAGTTGAACGCGAAACTGGCTCCTTCAGTCTCGCGTTCGGTAGCCGGCGTCTCAAATCAGCCCACGTCGAGCAAGATTGCGCATCAAATGCGAGGCGCCGAATGTCCATGGCGCGCATTCAGTCGACAGCAGCACGCGGTTGCGCAGCGCTCCGAGCTTGTCGTTCGAGATGGTGACGATGTCGCCGACCTTATGAGTGAAGCCCTGACCGGGCGTGTCGCGATCCTCGACAGGGGCGAAAAGCGTTCCCATAAAGAGCACGAAGCCATCGGGATACTGATGATGACGGCCGATGGTCTGGGAGACGAGATCTAGCGGATCACGGCTGATCTCCTTCATCGACGAGCGACCATGCAGCACATAGCCTTCCTCACCTTCGACCTTGAGGTCGAGATCGGCGTTGCGAACGTCATCGAGAGAGTAAGTCTCATCGAACAGGCGGATGAAAGGCCCGATCGAACAGGAGGCGTTGTTGTCCTTGGCCTTGCCGAGGAGCAGGGCAGAGCGGCCTTCCACGTCGCGCAGGTTGACGTCGTTGCCGAGGGTGGCGCCCTTGATCCGGCTCTGGCTATCGACGGCAAGCACGATTTCCGGCTCGGGATTGTTCCATTTGGAGATCGGATGCAGGCCGACATCCGCACCTTGCCCGACGGAGGACATGACCTGCGATTTGGAAAAGACTTCCGCATCTGGTCCAATGCCGACTTCGAGATATTGCGACCAGACACCTTCCTCGATCAGCGCCGCCTTGACCTTGGCGGCTTCCGGCGAACCCGCCTTCAAGTTGCGCAGGCTGTCGCCGATCAGCGCCGTCACCTTGCCGCGGATCGCTTCGGCAAGGTCCGGATTGCCGGCTGCGCGCTCTTCGATGACGCGCTCCAGCATCGAGCGGGCAAAGGTCACGCCGCAGGCCTTGATCGCCTGCAGATCGATAGGGGCGAGAAGATGGACGGATGCGGTATCAGCCTTGGCAGTCAGCAAATCATCAAGCTTTGTGACGGCCTCGCCTTTTTGCGCGCGCACGAAAGCGACCGGATCGTCCTTCTCCAGCAGGTCGCGCATGGTCGGCGCGTCCTTCGAGGTGATGTCATAGAGCGTGCCATCGCGAAGGGTGACGAGGGCAGGACCTTCCACATCCGGGCGCCAGATGCGGCCGACAAAGGTTCCGGTGGTGAATGTATCTGAGCTCGCCATGTCGTTCGTCTCCTCCAAACTGCGTGTGTTTTCTAACCCAGGCGAATGTGCTTTGCCATCCGTTATCGGGGTAATATCGCCTGCGTTTTGGATTTTCATTTTCTCCGGTGCGGTAAAAATGGAAGGCCCCGCGGCAGCACCGCGAGGCCTTTGAGCCGCAAGCCGGGAGAGTGGCTTCAGGCGGCCTGAACCTTGCGATTGCCGCGTGCCCATTCCGGCAGCCAATCGCCATGGGCCGCCAGCAATTCGTCGACGAGCGACCAGATCTGATCGAGATCGAGTTCCGCTGCGGTATGCGGGTCCATCATAGCGGCGTGATAGATGTGCTCGCGGTTCTCGGTCATCAGAGCCTTTACCGTCAGTTCCTGCACGTTGATGTTGGTGCGGATCAAGGCCGTCAGCTGCGGTGGCAGGTCGCCGACATAGGTGGGCTGGATGCCGGAGGCATCGACCAGGCAGGCGACTTCGGCTGCGCAATTGAACGGCAGTGAGGTGATGCAGCCGTTGTTGCGGACGTTGCCGTAGATGACAGAGGGTTCGCCGGTCCAGACCGAATTGATGATCGAAGAGGCATATTCCTTCGACTGCTTGACCTCGATCTTTTCCGCCGTGCGATATTCCTCGGCCTGGTTCTTCCAGCGCGCCACCTGCTCGATGCAGCGCTTCGGATATTCGTCGAGCGGAATACCGAATTTCTCGATCAGGTCCTCGCGGCCTTCCTTGATGAAGTATGGCGTATACTCAGCGAAATGCTCGGAGCTTTCGGTGACGAAGTAGCCGAGCCGGGTCAACATCTCGTAGCGCACCTTGTTCGGGCAGCGCGGGTTCCAGCCGGGCTTCGGTGCGCGTCCTTCGCGATAGGCACGCACGAGATCCGGATAGAGATTGCGGTAGGAACCATCGGGCTGGCGGTGCTCGAATTCGAGATAGAAGGCCATGTGGTTGATGCCGGCGGAACGATAGCGGATCTCGTCATAGGGAATGTCGAGATCGTGAGCCAGCTCCATCGCCGTGCCCTGCACGGAGTGGCAAAGGCCGACCTGCTTGATCGTTGGGTACTTCTCGCCGATCGCCCAGGTGTTGATCGCCATCGGGTTCACATATTGCAGCATGATCGCATTCGGGCAGACCGCAAGCATATCCTCGCAGATCTTCCACAGATGCGGAACCGTGCGCAGGCCGCGCATGATGCCGCCGACGCCGAGCGTGTCGGCGATCGTCTGGCGCAGACCATATTTCTTCGGAACCTCGAAATCGGTGACCGTGCAGGGCTCGTAGCCGCCAATCTGGAAGGCGACGACAACGAAATGTGCGCCGTCAAGCGCCTTGCGCTGATCGGTAAAGGTCTCGACCGTGGCCGGAGCGCCAAGCGTCGAGGCAAGCTTGCGGGCAACGATGGCGCTTTCATCCAGCCGCTGCGGATTGATGTCCATCAGCGCGATCCTGGCTCCTGCCAAGGCCGGGCGCTGCAAGACGTCGCCAATAATATTCTTCATGAAGACGGTCGAACCGGCTCCGATAAATGTGATCTTGGGAGTGCCTGTCATGTCAAAATCTCCTGAATGCTATGAAGCCACCTCGAACGCCGCTCTGACAAGGCGTTCGGTGTAAGCCGTCTTGGGATGCGATAGGACTTCTTCGACCGGCCCTTCCTCCATGATCTTGCCGTGCTGCATGACGATCACGCGATGGCAAAGGGCGCGGACGACCTTGAGGTCGTGGGAAATGAAGAGATAGCTCAGACCCCGCTCGTCCTGCAGCTTGCGCAGGAGGTCGATGATCTGGGCCTGGACGGAAAGGTCGAGGGCCGAAGTCGGCTCGTCGAGCAGAATGAATTCCGGCTCGAGCGCGATGGCGCGGGCAATCGCGATGCGCTGGCGCTGGCCACCGGAAAACTCGTGCGGGAAGCGCGAGAGAATATTGGCCGGCATGCCGGCACTGACGAGCGCTTCCTTGACGCGGTCCAGGCGCTCGGCCTTGTTGGCGCCGAGATTGTTGACAATCAGCCCCTCGCAAATGATCTGGCCGATGGTCATGCGCGGATTGAGCGACGAGAAAGGATCCTGAAAGACGATCTGCATGCGCGAGCGCAAGGGGCGCATTTGGGCGCGCGACCGGCCGTGGATCGGCTGCCCGTCGAAGAAAATCTCGCCGCCATCGGTATCGATCAAGCGCAGCAGCGCCTGGCCGAAGGTGGTCTTGCCCGAGCCGGATTCACCGACAAGGCCGAGCGTCTCATGGCGGCGTAGCTCAAGATTCAGTCCGCCGACGGCGACGAGCTCGCGCATGTCGGGTTTGAAGAAGCTGCCGTGACGCAGCATGAAGGCTACCTTGACGGACTTGCCTTCGAGCACCGTGTCGCAATTCGGCGGCAGCGGCTTTGCATGCCCGCGCGGCTCCGACGTCAGGAGATGCCGCGTGTAGGGATGCTGCGGATTGGCAAAGAGTGCTTCGGTCGTATTGTGCTCGCGCATCTCGCCATGCTGCATCACATAGACATAGTCGGAGAACTGGCGCACCACCGTCAGGTCGTGGGTAATCAGGATGACTGCCATGCCGAGCTGCTTCTGCAGGTCGCGGATGAGATTGAGGATCTGCGCCTGCACGGTGACGTCGAGCGCCGTTGTCGGCTCGTCGGCGATCAGCACGTCCGGATCGTTCGCGAGCGCCATGGCGATCATCACGCGTTGCCGCTGTCCACCCGAGAGCTGATGCGGATATTGTTTCAGCCGCGCTTCCGGATCGGGGATCTGCACCTGTTTCAGAAGATCGAGCGCCCGCTTTTCAGCATCGCGCCGGCTGACCTTGCGGTGCACCCGTATCGCTTCGACGATCTGGCTGCCGATCGTGTAGATCGGGTTGAGCGAGCTCATCGGCTCCTGGAAAATCATCGAGATGCGGTCGCCGCGCAGCTGCCGCCGCGCCCTCTCCGAAAATTTCAGCACGTTCTTGCCGTCGTAATGAACGGCGGCTTTGTCTGAAACCACGGCACGCTTGGTCAGGAGGCCCATGACAGTGCGGGCCGTTACCGATTTTCCGGAGCCGGATTCGCCGACGATCGCGATGGTTTCTCCGCGATAAAGCTGGAAGGTGATGTCCTTGACGGCATCGACCATGCCGTCCTCGACCTTGAACTTGACGGCAATATTGCGGGCGTCGATGACGGGCGAGGTGGTCTTTTCGCCGGCATCGTGCCTGGTGTCGGGAGCATAGGGATTGACGAGTGCGAGAGCCATATCCGTTCTCCTCAATAGGGGTCGATTGCGTCGCGCAGGCCGTCGCCGAGCGCATTGAAGGCGAAGACGGTGACGAGAACGAAGGCGACGGGCGAGAGGATCCAGGGATAGGAGCCGATGACCGAATAGGTCGAGGTATCCTGCAACATCAGACCCCATGAGATCAGCGGCGGCTTGACGGCAAAACCCAGGAAGCCGAGGAAGGATTCCAGCAGTACGACGCTCGGGATAGCAAGCGTCACCGCGACGATGACGTGGCTCATGACGTTCGGCAGGATGTGCTGCAGGATAATGCGCCAGTCGGTTGCTCCGACCGCCATCGCGGCGCGGACATACTCGATCCGCGCCAGCGCTAGCGTCTTGCCGCGAACCTCGCGGGACATCTGCGCCCAGCCGAGCGCCGACATCACGATAATGACGAAGGCGAGAAAGACGTTCGTAGGCGCAGTCACCGGGATCAGTGAGGTCAGCGCCAGATAGAGCGGCACTTGCGGGAAAGCCAGCACGACCTCGACGAAGCGCTGGATCCAGGCGTCCACCGTACCACCGAAATAACCGGAGATCATGCCGATCGTTGTGCCGACGATGGTGACGATGGAAACCACGGTCAAGGCGATCATCAGCGAGATGCGCGAGCCATAGATGGCGCGCGACAACACATCGCGTCCGAACTTGTCTGTGCCGAGGAAATGCACCGGACCGCCGTCGATCGCGCCGAAGAGATGGCGGTTGCCGGGGATCAGACCAAACAGATAGTAGGGATCACCCTTGACGAAGAAGCCAAGCAGGCGCGGGTGGTCATAGTCCGGCCCGACGATCGGCTGGAAGGTGACCGGGTCGAGATCCGTCGTCTCGGCAAGCGCATAGACGCGGGGCAGAAAGACGAAGTTGCCGTCCTTGTCATGGAAACTGATGACCTGTGGCGGCGCAAAGCCGGTATCGGTCGCCTTCGGATCGAGAGGCGCAACGAATTCGGCAAAGATCGCCATCAGTAGCAGCAGGATGACGAGAACGAGACCGCTCATGCCCGTCCAGGAGCGCTTCAGACGCCGCCAGACCAGTGCGATATAGCTTTCATTGCCGCTTTTGTGCTGGATCTTTTCTTCCGGCGATGGCGGGGATTTGCTGAAGGCGAGCATCAGTGTATTCCTCCCTGTTGACGGACACGCGGATCGAGCAGCGCAAGCAGCATATCGGCGATGATATTGCCGATGATGAGGGTGGCCGAAAGCACCATCATGAAGGTTGCCGTCACATAGACGTCGCCGATCGCCATCGAGCCGACGATGGCCGGGCCGACGGTCGGCAACGTGAAGATGATGGCAGTCTCGATCTCGCCGGTCAGCATGTAAGGCAGGACAACCCCTTGATACATTACGAGTGGATGCAGCGCGTTCGGTACGGCATGACGCATGACGACGGCGCCTCCGGAAAGGCCTTTCGCCCGCGCGGTCTCCACATATTGAGCATTCAGCGTGTCGAGAAGATTGCCGCGCATGACGCGCATATTGTAGGCAAGGCCGCCGAAGGTCGCGATCGCAACGACAGGCCAGACATGCCTGACTAGATCGACGAACTTGGCCCAGGACCAGGGCGCGCCGCCATATTGCGGCGAGAAGAAGCTGCCGATCTCCGAGACGTTGAGCTGGAAGACGAGAAGATAGACGATGATCAGCGCCATCAGGAAGCGCGGTACTGTCATGCCCAAAAAGGAAATGCCCGACAGGAGGCTGTCGATCCAGCTATATTGCCGTGTCGCTGCCCATATGCCGAAACCGATGCCGAGAACGGATGCGAAGATGTGGCAGACCAGCGCGAGAGCCAGTGTCCGCGGCAGGCGCTCTCCAACGACATCGGCGACGGGCTTGTTGTAGAACATGCTGTAGCCGAAATCGCCTCGGGTGACGATACCGCCGATCCAGTTGACGTATTGAACGACCAGCGGCTTGTCGAGCCCATGTTCGCGGCGGTAAATTTGTGCTTGCTCATCGGCTTGCGCGAAGGATGCACCGCCCTGGTTCATCAATTGCGAGCGTATGTAATCAGCGTAGTCGCCGGGTGGTGCCTGAATGATCGCAAAGGTCACCACGCTCAGGATGAAGAGCACGGGAATGGCGGAGGCTATTCGCACGAGCAGGAATCGTAACATAGAACGGTTCGCTTCTCTTGATGCTGTCGGCGGTCTCGTCCCATCGGGATGATATACGCCAGCGGTTCAATTCTATCCCGGCGACAGCTGATCGCTGGATGTTTCAAGCCCCATGGCAACCGGCATCATACCGGCTGCCATGGGTATTTCATGCGACCTTACTTGATCGGACCGGGGCTGCCAGGAGCGCCCGGAAGCTCTTCTGGGAAGAGTTCGTACTTGCCCTGCTTGTCGGCTGCGACCCAAAGGCGCTCGCGGATGATCGAGTCCTCTGCCCAGTTGAACAGGAAGATCGGCGTGCCCGGAGGAACGTTGGAGAAGCGCTTGTTGATGATCAGTGCGCCTGGATATTCGGTCAGACCGATATTGTAGAGGTGTCCCGTCGAGATCTTCTGGAACTGCTTCATCAAAGCCACGCGTTCGTCGTTGTCCTTCGATGTCGTGAATTTGCTGACGACATCCACCATGTCCTTTTCGAAGGGCATGAGATCAACCGTACCATCCGCACCCGCGCGATGGTTCCAGCTCGTGCGGGGACCGACAGGTGCGAGCTGCTCCGTATTCTGGACGACCGAGGCGAGCTCCGTAGTATTACGCCGAACCATCCAATCGAAACGGCCGCCGTAATTGGCATCGTCACGCTTGGGTCCGTCGAGCGCATTGATGATGACGCGCAGCCCGAGCTTCTCCATCTGGCCAACGACGCCTTCGGCCAGGCTCTTGTCGGTGGTGTAGTCGTTGCTGACCAGCAGGGTGATCTCGACATCTTTGCCGCCGTTGACGCCCGCCGGGAAGTTTACGATGCCGTCGCCGTCGGTATCCTTCAGACCAGCCTTTGCAAGCTCGGCCTTAGCCGCAGTAAGATCGAACGGATAATAGACGGTGGAATTACGATCGTAGAAGCTGCTGCCGGAGGAAAGACCGCCCGGATAGATCGCCGTGAACGGGCCCTTGACCAGTGACTCGCCGAGGGCCTTGCGGTCCAGTGCCATCGTAACAGCCTTGCGGAAATCCTCATTGCGGTTCAGGTCGCGAACGGCCTGAGCACGGGGATCGGGACTGCCCCAGCCATTGGCGGAGAAATTCATCTGCAGGTTATAGCCGATGAGGCGAGGGCCGAAGGCAAGACGAGCCGGCGCATCGGGCTGTGCGGCGCGCTTCAGCGAAGCGACGAAATTTTCCGGTTGCTCCAGGTTTGAAATGTCACCAGAACCGGCAACAGCCTGGACGTCACGGTCCGCCCAGGTCGAGAGCTTGTAGTGCAGCTCATTGAGGTAGGGCAACTGATTACCCTTCTCGTCGACCTTCCAGTAGTAGGGATTGCGACGCAGGACGATGATATCATCCGGCCGGTATTCGACTGGAACCCAGGCACCCATGACCGGAATGTTCATATATTCCGGCGGGAAAGCATTCTTGAACTGATCGTAGGTGTTCTTGGAATATTTTGGGTGCTGCGGCTTCAGGATGTGCGACGGGCCTGGGCAGAAATTCGGATAGGCCATCGTATAGAGATATTGCTTCGGGAAGGCATCCTTGAACGTCCATTCGACGGTGTAATCATCGATCTTCTTCAGCGTCGTTCCTTCGCCGAAAGCTTCCGGCGATGCGCCGCCGCCAAGCGGCGAGACGTTCGGGTCGATGACCTCGTCTTCCCAGTAGAACATGATGTCATCGGCATTGAAGGGCACGCCGTCGGACCATTTCGCGCCTTCGATCAGATGCATGGTGAGCTTATGGCCGTCGGACGACCATTCCCAGCCCTTGGCAAGGTTCGGTAGCGGTTCGGTATCCTTTGCTTCTACCTGGAACAGGGGAGCCGTGCGCGTCAGGCATTCCGAAAGGGCGATGTCGATGCCGCCCCAGCCTTGGGTTTGCCCGGCGCCGTAGTTCCAGCCTTCCGGCCTGCCGCCGATAACATGGCGCATGGTATCGCCGTAGACGCCGATGCCGTCAGGCATGTTGCCGGTCTTGAAGACCAGCGGCTCTTTCGGCACGCGATCCTTGACGGGCGGCAGCTTGCCGGTCTTGACGAACTTGTCCGTGACCCAGGCGGGCTCGTGATATTCCGGCAGCGCCTTGAACTCCAGGATGGAGTTGCGCTCGACATATTTGATCTTGCCCTCAGCCGGGAAAACCGGCGGAACGGGCGGCACTGTCGGCTCGGCTGCATAGGCGCTGATGGCGATCGCGGATGTGGCAATCGTCAACGCGGCGAGAAGGCCGATCGGTCGAAAATGTCTCATCTTGTTCTCTCTCCCAATATCGCGAGCTTTCCGTTCGAGGCGTCGCGTTCCTCCCGTAAAACGGAAGACGGCCGGCTGCGGCGGGATATCACCCCTCTGCCGCCGCAGCCATTGTCTTCCGATCTGCTGTTCGTTAGCCGGCCTGCTTCAACGCGGCCTTTTCTGCCCGCAATTCCTCGATCGAGCGTACGTTGCGGCTTGCCGCACCCTTCCAGTCACGCGTCTTGACCTTGCCCTGCGACAGGCGCTCCTTCGCACCATCAACCGCATGGGCATATTGCGGCAGCCAGCGCGCTTCCGCGACCACCATTTCGTCGACCATCTGCCAAACCTCCTCCGGTGTGGCGACGGCACCGACCAGCGGATCATGCAGGACGGCAAGCTTCAAGAGGTCGATATCGCCGCTGATAGCGGCATGGACCGACATGCGCTGAACGTTGATCGAGGATATGCAGGTCGCTGCACATGCCTCCGGCAGAGTAATTCCCGCCACCATGTTGATGCCGAAGCGATCGACGAAGCCGGGTGACTCGATGATGGCATCGGCGGGCAGATTGGTGATGACGCCATTGTTCTTGACGTTGAAATGGCCACGATAGACGCGATTGGTTTCCAACGCCTCGAGAATATGGCTGGCATGCTCATTGGAGCGGCGTGCCGGGTCGATCGGTTGCGAGGCGCTATCGAGGATCTGCTGGAATTCCGTCTCGAACCAGTTGCGTGTCTCGGTGGAATGACGCAGATAGCCGCCGGTCTCGCCATGGATCCAGTCCGACATGTCGATCCACTTGTTGATCTCGTCGGGGCGCTTGCGATACCAGGGCAGGTATTCCGACAGGTGTCCGTTGCTCTCCGTCGAATAGACGCCGAAACGCTTGAGAACGTCGATACGCAGCTTTTCCTGCTTTGAATAGACCGGATGCGCCTCGAAGGCTGCGATCAGCTCATCCTTGCCGATCTTGCGACCGTTGAAGCGCAGATCGACGAACCAGGTCTGGTGGTTGATGCCCGAGCAGATATAATCGAGTTCGTTCTTGTCCTTCGCGCCGAGCACTTCGGCGATCTGTTCGGCTCCATGCTGGACGCCGTGGCAAAGGCCGATCGTGTCGACCTTGCCGTATTCGATCGCCGCCCAGGTGTTCATCGCCATCGGATTGGCATAGTTCAGGAACTTGGCGCCCGTCTCTGCGACTTCACGGATATCCTTGCAGAAGTCGAGAATGACCGGGATGTTGCGCTGGCCATAGAGAATGCCGCCGGCGCAGATCGTATCGCCGACACATTGATCGATGCCGTATTTCAGCGGGATGCGGATATCTTCGGCATAGGCTTCGAGGCCGCCGACGCGCACGCAGCTGATGACATAGCGTGCGCCTGACAGTGCCGCGCGGCGATCCGTCGTGGCCGTGACACGTGTCGGCAGCTTGTTGGCTTCGACGATGCGATCGAGGATCGCCTTGATCATCGTCAGATTGTGCTCACTTACGTCGGTCAGCGCGAATTCGACGTCGCGGAATTCCGGCACGCAGAGAATGTCGGTGAACAGCTTTTTCGTGAAGCCGACGCTGCCGGCGCCGATAATAGCGATTTTGAAACTCATGATCCTCACCTTCAAGTCGATCGAATAAGCAGCGGCAGGGAAATCGACAGCATTTTGGTCCATGATCGCAGCGATTGCGAAACTGGCCGAAATCGTGATTTTTCCTCCGATCGCCGTTCCTCGCCGGCGAGCATGCGCTGTTTTCTGGCGGGATTATGCCTATAATCACGGAGGCGAACAGAGAACTATTATGCTTTTGAGGGTAATTTTGTGCTGCAAGAATTGATCGATAACGGACAGGTCATGCGGACGGTTTCCCTGCCGCGTGGACGCCACCGCTTGCACGCCATGCCGACCAGTGCGGGATATGAAATCCGCGACGACGAACCCTATGATTGGGATGGACGACGGCGCGGCCTCACACCGTTCACCGTGCTACAGCACACGATCAGCGGCACGGGTCGCCTGCGCTATGAAAGTCGTAACTATCGCGTCAATGCCGGTGATACGCTGCTCGTTCTCGTGCCGCATAATCATCGCTATTGGCTGGAGAAGGGGGAGCGCTGGGAATATTTCTGGATTTCCATGAACGGCGAGGAAGCGCTGCGCATCCATCGGCTGATCCTCGCCGCAGCCGGTCCGGTGTTGAAGCTGCAGCAGGCGACCATCGATCATCTTGCCGATTGCAGCCTTCGGCTCGTCAAGGGCGCCACGACGCCGGCTTCGGCTTCGGCGATCGCCTATGAAGCCGCCATGGCGCTCTACGACGACGTCTTCGGCTCGCATGCCTTTGCTGCCGACCGCTCCGTCATGCAGATTGTCATCGACCACATCAATGCCAATCTCGACAAGCCACTGCCGGTCGAAGAGCTTGCAAAGGTGGGCGGTCTCAGCCGCGCGCATTTTTCGCGCGTCTTCGCCGAGAGCGAAGGCGTGCCGCCGGCTGAATTCGTGCTGCAACAACGGATGCAGCGCGCGGCGAAGCTGCTGACGAAGGCTGCCTTCATTCCCGTCAAGGAAGTCGCGATCATGTCGGGCTTCGACGATGCCAATTATTTCTCCAAGGTATTTCGCCGCATCTACGGCATCAATCCGACGGAGTTTCGCACGACAGGCATGTATGCCGCCGTGCGCAGTCCGGTCGAGGAGACGAAGAACGCGCGGAGCCGATAGATCCATGATAGGTCGGCATCCTTGCTATCGCTTGTATGCCTTGAAAATCGAAATCCGCCAACTGGTCGCATTGCGCAACGGCGGCGGGCCTGTATAGATATCGCCCCGCGGCGTCCCGCCTGCCTCGCCGCGCGCCTGACTTCCCAGCAACATCTGTTCGTCATCCGATGCGACGGGCTTAATCGATAGGATTGAATATGCGTTCTGTTGTCGCCTTCAATGAATCCTGGACGTTTCATGAAGGGTTTTCGCCCGAGGATGCCGGCCGCCAGCAGGAAGGATGGAGTGTTACGCTGCCGCATACGGCCGTCGAACTGCCCTTCAATTATTTCGACGAGAAATCCTATCAATGCGCCTTCACCTATCAGAAGATCATCAACTGGGACGAGGCCTTCGCAGGCCGCGAGGTATCGCTGATCTTCGATGCGGCCATGGCCGATGCCGTCGTCTATCTGAACGGTGAGGAAATCGTTGCCCACAAGGATGGCTACACGCCGTTCGAGGCCCGCCTGACCGGCCGCCTGCGCAAGGGTGAGAATTTGATCACGGTCAAGATCGACGGCAGCGAGAATCCGCAGATCCCGCCTTTCGGCGGCCGGATCGATTATCTCACCTATGCCGGAATCTATCGCGATGTCTGGCTGAAGGTTGCCGCGCCCGTCTCCGTCGCCAATATCAAGGTCGAGACGACGGATGTCCTTTCCAACCGCAAATCCGCGACGGTGCGCTGCGATATCTCCAATCCGCAAAATCTTGCTTTCAAAGGTACGGTGACCGTTACTTTGCGCTCCGCCGATGGTGCAGCTATTGCTGCCGCCCAGGCTGACACGTCGGGCGAAAGCGTGACGCTCCGCTTCGCCGACCTTTCCGGCCTTTCGCTGTGGGAACTCGACAATCCCGTCCTCTATTCCGCCGACGTGGAGCTTGCGAGCGAGCACGGGATGGACCGTCTTGCCGCGACTTTCGGCTTCCGCACGGCAAACTTCACCGCGGAAGGTTTCCTGCTGAATGGCAAGAAGCTGAAGCTGCGCGGCCTCAACCGCCATCAGGCCTTCCCCTATGTCGGCTATGCCATGGGCCGTTCCGCCCAGGAGCGCGATGCCGAAATCATGAAGCGCACGCTGAAATGCAACATTGCGCGCACCTCGCATTATCCGCAGTCCAAATGGTTCCTCGATCACTGCGACCGCATCGGCTTGCTGGTTTTCGAGGAAATTCCCGGCTGGCAGCATATCGGCGATAAGGAATGGCAGCAGGAATCGATCCGCAATGTACGCCGGATGATTGAGCGCGACTGGAACCATCCGTCCATCGTCATCTGGGGCGTGCGTATCAACGAATCCCAGGATTCGCATGATTTCTACACGGAGACGAACCGGCTGGCGCGCGAGCTCGATCCGACGCGCCAGACCGGCGGCGTGCGTTACATCACCGAGAGCGAAATGCTCGAGGACGTCTATACGATGAATGATTTCATCCTCGGCAATGAGGAACTGCCCGGCGCCAACCGGCCGCGCACGCCGCTTAGGCCGCAGCAGGAAAATACCGGCCTTTCCAAGGATGTGCCCTATCTGATCACCGAATTCGGCGGCCATATGTATCCGACGAAAATCTACGATCAGGAGCAACGCCAGGCCGAGCATGTGCGCCGGCATCTGGAAGTTCTGAATGCCGCCTATGGTGACCCATCGATCTCAGGCGCGATCGGCTGGTGCATGTTCGACTATAATACCCATAGCGATTTCGGCTCGGGCGACCGCATCTGCTACCATGGCGTCATGGACATGTTCCGCGAGCCGAAATTCGCCGCCTATGTCTATAGCAGCCAGTGCGAGCCCTCCGAAGAGGTTGTCATGAAGCCGGTCACGATCTGGGCACGCGGCGAGCGCAATATCGGCGGCGCCCTGCCGCTGATCGTGCTCACCAATTGCGACGAGGTCGAGCTGCGCTACGGTTCTCTGACCAAGCGTCTCGGTCCGGACCGGGAAACGTTCCCGCATCTACCGCACCCGCCCATCGTTTTCGATCACCGCTCCTTCACGCCGGACGAACTCGGCGTATGGGGCATGGAGTGGGAGGACGTGCATTTCACCGGCTATATCGGCGGCAAGCCGGCGGTGGAGCAACACATGGTCGCCAATCCGCTGCCAACCTCGCTCCAGGTAGAAGCCGATTCTGATACCCTGCGCGCAGGTGAGCGCGATACGGTGCGCGTTATCGTTCGCGCGCTCGATCAGGCTGGCTCGCGTCTTCCTTTCCTCAATGAAGCCATCAAGATCAAGGTTGAGGGTCCGGCGAAGGTCATCGGGCCGGAAACGGTGGCATTCCAGGGCGGGACCACGGGTTTCTGGCTGCAGGCAACCGGAGAAGCCGGTGCGATCAAGCTCGAAGTCTCATCTCCGCGCTTTGCCCGCCAAAGCGTGAGCTTTACCGCAAAATAACGCGCTGCCGGCTCTCTTCCGTCAGGCGGCGGAGCCGGCAATTTCGCCTGCGGCTTGCGGGATCGACTGCAACAGCGTCTGTCGCGCCGAGGCAAGGTGCAGACGGCAGGCGGCATCGATCCTTTGCTGGTCGCGCGATTGCAGCGCTTCGATGTAGTCGAGATGCTCCGCCACGGCGCGGGCATTGCGCTCGCGGGCAAACGCCTTGTTCCACTGATAGTGATAGTGAAAAATGATGGCAATGACGTCGTAGAACTCGGTGATGAAGCGGTTCTTCGAGGCGCGATGGATGAGGAGATGGAATTTTTCGTCAAGGCGCGAGAAATCGCGGTAGTGCGCGTCGAAATCTTTAAGCAGTTCATGGTGTTCCTGCTCGATCGCCTTGAGATCCTCCCAGGCGTGATGATTGGCCGGCAGGCGGCCGAACTCGGCGGCCGAGTGCAGCTCGAACATTTCGCGCACGTCGGCAAGCTCGAGTGCGAATTCGCTGGTGAAGCCCTTGAGAATCCAGTGGCTGTTCGGCCGCTTCTCGATCAGGCCGAAGCGGCTGAAACGGATAAGGAATTCACGAACGACGGAGGTGCCCGTGCCGATTTCGCGCGCCAGTTCCAGCTCGTTGATCTGCATGCCCGGCTGGGCTTCGTCGGACATGATGCGCGTCATGAAGCTGCGCTCGATGATATTGTGCAGGGAATCGGTTTCTTCCTTGGGGAAGAAATCGGCCTGGGTCGGCAGGCGGAGCACTGTCTTCTGCCGCTTGTTCCACAGAATGATGCCAGCGTCGCTTAGACGCATGAGGATCGCTCGTGCCGTGCTGCGGCTGACGCCAAGTTCGGCTGCGATTTCAGGCTCGCTCGGCAGCTCGGTATCGAGCTTCAAGCGGGCCGCATAGCGATTATAGGCTTCCTTGAAGAGCGTGTTTTGCCTTGCCATTTCCCCCTCACGTCTCGTCGCCGCTCTTTGCTGGTGGCGCTGTCTGAACCATGTCCCGATGGCAGTCAATTGCAGGAGTTCTGTCGAAACCGCAGTTTCCGTCGTCTCCCGCGACGGTCCCCATGATTTCCTCGTTGACACCAAAATGTTTATTGTAGATAAAAAACAAAATCAATGGCGATGGATGTCGAGAGCCTCCGTTAACGCCACCGAAATTGAAATGGCAGCCATCACAAGGGAGAGGTGATGCAGACGAGAACAATCGGCAGGACGGGCCTTGAGGTCACGGAGATCAGCTTTGGCGCTGCGGCGCTGGGCGGCCTCTACCGTGCCTGCCCCCGCGACCAGGCAATGGCGACCCTGCAGGCAGCCTGGGACAGCGGCATCCGCTATTTCGACGTTGCGCCCTGGTATGGCTTCGGCCTCGGCGAGCGCCGCGTCGGCGATTTCCTGCGTGATCAGCCTGAAGACAGCTATGTTTTGTCAACGAAAGTCGGCCGCCTCATGCGCCCGGTGCCGACCGACAAGGTGCCGAACTACGGTTATGTCGATCCCCTGCCTTTCGATGCCGATTATGATTATTCCTATGACGGCATCATGCGCTCGGTAGAGTTCAGTTATGCCCGTCTCGGCCTTAACCGCATCGATATTCTCTATGTCCACGATATCGGCGGCTATACCCACGGCAAAGCGCTCAACGAGCACTATCTCGGCCAGCTTCTAGGCTCCGGGCTGAAAGCTCTTGAGGAGTTGAAGTCGTCCGGCGCGATCAAGGCTTATGGTCTCGGGGTCAACGAGATACCGGTCTGCCTGGATGTAATGCATGCGGCCGATATCGATTGCATCCTGATTGCCGGCCGTTACACGCTGCTGGATCGTTCAGCCGTTGCCGAGCTGCTGCCGCTTTGTGAGAAGAAGGGAACATCGCTGGTCGTGGGCGGCGTCTTCAATTCCGGCATTCTGGCGACAGGACCCGTGCCCGGCGCGCATTTCGACTACCTGCCGGCGACGCCGGATATTTTGGCCAAGGTCGGAGCGATGGAGGAGATTGCCCGCAAGCACGGTCTGCCGCTTGCCCAGCCGGCGCTTCAGTTCCCGCTGCGCAGTCCCAGCGTGGCCTCGGTTCTGATCGGTACGGCGAAGCCCGAAAGTCTTGTTCGCAATATGCAACTGATGGAGCCAAGGCTTCCCGACCGCCTGTATGAGGAATTCGAAGGCTTGACTGTGGTCGCGCCTCCTTTGGGAGACGAGGCTGTGAGAGTCTAGTAAATTGAGAGCTATCGAGCCGGCCGGAGAGGCGGCTTCGTAGAGGAGGAAAGCCTGTTTTGGCGTCAGTGGCAGTTCCACCGAGCCAAGCGTGATGCCTCAGGGCGTTACGATACCGAGCCGTAAGCGTTCAACGGCGGGTGTGCAGGAGAATAGAGCGCTTTGAGAGGAGAAGCAGATGAAAATTGCCAAGTCACTTCTGTCCCGCCGCAGCTTTGCCGGCCTTGCCGGCGCTGCCGTCATCGCCATGGCGATGCCCATGCAGTCCTTCGCGGCCGACGTGACCATCCCGATCATCGTCAAGGATACGACATCCTTCTACTGGCAGATCGTTCTTGCCGGCGCCCGCCAGGCAGGCAAGGATCTCGGCGTGAAGGTGCCGGAACTCGGCGCTCAATCGGAATCCGACATCAACGGCCAGATCAGCATTCTCGAAAACGCCGTCGCCGGCAAGCCGGCTGCGGTCGTCATTTCGCCGACCGAGTTCAAGGCGCTCGGCAAGCCTGTGGATGAAGCCGCCAAGTCCGTGCCGGTCGTCGGTATCGACTCTGCCGCCGATTCCAAATCCTTCATCTCGTTCCTGACCACCGACAACGTTCAGGGCGGACGTATTGCCGCTGACGGTCTTGCCGCCGCTGTCAAGGGAGTTACCGGCAAGGAAGAGGGTGAAATCGCCATCATCACCAGCCTTCCGGGTGTCGGCTCTCTCGACCAGCGTCGCCAGGGCTTCCTGGAAGAGGTCAAGAGCAAGTATCCGGGCCTCAAGGTCGTTGCCGATAAGTATGCGGACGGCCAGGCAACCACCGGCCTGAACATCATGACCGACCTGATCACTGCCAATCCGAAACTGGTCGGCGTCTTCGCCTCCAACCTGATCATGGCACAGGGTGTCGGCCAGGCGATCGCCGAAAACAAGCTCGGTGACAAGATCAAGGTCATCGGCTTCGACAGTGACGACAAGACCGTCGGCTTCCTGAAATCGGGCGTTCTTGCCGGCCTGGTGGTGCAGGATCCCTATCGCATGGGTTACGATGGCATCAAGACGGCGCTTGCCGCTTCCAAGAAGGAAAAGGTTGCCGCCAACGTCGACACTGGCGCCAATCTCGTCACCAAGGCGAATATGAGCGATCCGAAGATCGACGCTCTGTTGAACCCGAAGGTCAAGTAAGTCTAAGGGCCGCGCCCGCGAAATCGGGCGCGGCTTTTTCGTCTGGTCGCTTTCCCAAGGTGGCCGCGCGGCGATGCGAGAGCGAGGAGACCCCATGACGAGCCTGGAAGAAATCAGCCATCGGCACGACGACACCGTCAAAACAGAAGCAAACCGAATTCGGGCCGGTTCGCCCATCCTTGAGCTTAAGGGCCTGCAGAAACGCTATGGTTTCGTCGAGGCGCTGAAGCCGGCAACGATAACGTTTCTCGCAGGAGAAATTCACGCGATTGTTGGTGAAAACGGTGCCGGCAAATCGACGCTCATCAAGCTCCTGACCGGCGTCATTACGAGAACGGCGGGTGAGATTTTCTGGTGTGGTCATCCGGTTGCGCTCGCAACGCCGAACGAGGCGATCGCCCGCGGCATCAACGCGGTTCATCAGGAGGTGGTGCTCTGCCCGCACCTGACGGTCGCGGCCAATCTCTTCCTTGGGGATGAGGTCAATCGTTTCGGCCTTATGCGCAAGAAGCAGATGGTGGCGATGGCGCAGACCGTGCTCGACGATCTCGGTTTCGGATTGCCAGCCGGCGAACTCTTGAGCTCGCTCACGATCGGCCAGCAGCAGCTGGTGGCAACGGCAAGAGCCGCGATGCGCGGTACGCAGTTTCTGATTTTCGACGAACCTACCGCCTATCTCACCCGTCAGGAATCGGCGCAGCTGTTCAAGCTGATCCGTCGGCTTCAGGGCGAGGGCGTAACGATCGTCTATATCAGCCACCGCATGGAAGAGGTGTTCGAGCTCGCTGACCGGGTCTCCGTCTTGCGCGACGGCACGCATGTCGGCACCCGCACGATCGCAGAAACCAACGATGACGAGCTGATCAAGCTGATGATCAATCGTTCCATCGATCAGATCTATCACAAAGAAGAAATCCCGATTGGCGACACCATCCTTGAAACGCGCGGCCTTTCCGGCCCCGGTTTCGAGAATGTTTCGCTGAGCGTCCGTGCCGGCGAGATCGTCGGCCTCTACGGGCTGATCGGAGCCGGCCGCAGCGAATTCGCGCTCGGTCTTTATGGACGCCAACCGCTTTCTGCAGGCGAAATCTACTGGCAGGGGCGCAAGGTCAATATCCGCAACGAGCGCGACGCGATGGAGCTCGGCATCGCACTGGCGCCCGAAAGCCGGCGCGATCAGGGGCTTTGTCTCAACCTGCCGATCGGCCTCAACATCAATCTGCCCGTGTTCGAGCGGCTGAGCCATGGCCCGATCATCAATAACAAGAGCGAAGCGGCCAATGCAGACAAGCAGATCCGCGATCTCAGCATCAAGACGCCGAGCCGAAGGGTTCTGGTCTCCGCCATGTCCGGTGGTAACCAGCAGAAGGTCGTCATCGGCAAATGGCTGAGCCACGGCGCCAAGCTCTTCATCTTCGATGAGCCGACGGTCGGCGTCGATGTCGGAACCAAGGCCGAGATCTATCGTCTGTTTGCCAAGCTGCTTCGTGATGGCGCCGGCATCATCGTGATCTCGTCTTATCTGCCGGAAGTCTATGAGCTGGCCGATCGCCTGCACGTCTTCCGTAGCGGCCAGCTGGTTGCCAGCCATGATTTCCACGCGGCAACGCATGAGGAAGTTCTTGGCGAAGCGATTGGCGTCTAAACGATAAACAAGTCTAAAGAGGGAGAAAAAAATGGCCGCGAATACGACAGAAGGCCCGACCGTAGCGCCGCGGCGCAAGATGAACATCCTCTTCAGCCTGACGCTGATTCTGCTGCTTCTGGCGCTCTGGATTGTTCTCGGATTCTGGACCGACAAGTTCTGGACGCCGCTCAACATAACCAATCTGATGCGTCAGGGCTCGATGACGGCCATTCTTGCGCTTGGCCAGACCTTTGTCATCATCACGGCGGGCATCGATCTTTCCGTCGGCGCGATCGTCGGCTTCTGTACCGTCATCATCGCCTGGCTGTTGCAGGCGGGTTTCCCGGTGTGGTCCGCCATCCTCATTACCTTGTTGTTCGGGGTTCTGATCGGCGCATTTCATGGGTTCGGCATCGTGCGCATGGGTCTGCCGCCCTTCATCATCACGCTGGCGACATTGACCTCGCTTCGCGGCATAGGGCTGCTGATTACCAACGGCTCGACGATCAACATCGTCAATGACGATTTCAGCAATTTCGCAGTGTCCGATTTCCTGGGCATCCCGAGCCTGTTCTGGATGGTGATCCTGGTAGCGATTCCGGCTGTCATCTTCCTGCATCTGAGCCGCTGGGGCCGTTATCTCTTCGCCGTCGGCTCAAACCGCGAGGCGGCACGCCTGTCCGGCGTCAACGTCAACTGGATGATCTATCTCGCTTACATCCTGTCGGGAACCTGTGCCGCATTCGTCGGCATTCTGCTTGCCTCGCGCATCGCCATCGGCAATGCCACCCAGGCCGACGGCTGGGAGCTGCAGGCGATCGCCTCCTCGGTGATCGGTGGCACCAGCCTGTTCGGCGCCGTAGGTACGGTCTACGGCCCTTTGATCGGCGCCTTCATCCTGGCGACCATCAACAATGGCGCCAACCTGCTGAACCTCAACTCCTTCTGGCAGCGCATCATCACGGGCGTCCTGATCATCGTCATCGTCTATTTCGATCAGCTGCGCCGCCGCCGCGCTTAGCAGTGTAATTGATACGCGATGCAGCCAAATCGGGCGGGCTACCCCGCCCGATTGCTGTTCGAAACAAGGGCCTCGCGATCGGGTTGGACGATCGCCCAAAACGTGGTGCCGACCGGAGCCCATATAGTCCCGAATGCAAGTGGCACGTAGGGGCGATGGATGATGATCTCCAGCAGGTATGAGAGCGAGAAGCGCAGCCCGTCAGGTCTCAGGCCGGTGAGGGCCGGGATCTCCGCCAGCTCAGGCCCTTCAGCAGATTGCGCAACGGCTTTTCGACGGCTTCATAGGCGACAACGCCGAGGAGCGTGCCGGAGATGACGCTGACGAAGGTAACGGCGTCTGACGGTATCTGCAGCGACGACAGCAGCTTGACGATCACCGAGATCGCGAGCGTATGCCAGAGATAGATCGAATAGGACGCGTTGCCGAGATAGGTGAGGGGAGGGACGGATGGCAGCTTGCCGCTGCGCTCAATGGAGACCGTGCCGAGGACCAGGGCGACGGCAAGCGGACCGCACGTCATCTCGTTGAAGTCGAGGGCAAGCAGCTCGATGGCGGCAAAACCGGCGATCGATACGATCACCAACGCGAGGCCAACGCCAATGCTAGGAACATGTCCTTTCAACCAGAACCGGGCAAGCACTGCGCCTGCCACGAATTCCAGAATAATCGGTCTGACATAGGTGGCAAGCATCGGCGATTGCGGATGGATGAGAGCGCCGATCGCGACGAAAGCGGCAAAGATGCCGATCAAGCTGCCGAGCCGCAGGCGCTGCGGCAGGAGCAGGCAGGCCGCGAAGATCACATAGAAGAACATCTCGAAATTCAGCGTCCATCCCTGCACCAGCACAGGCCATATCTCGCCGCTGCTGGGCGACCTGACGGGAATGAACAACAGCGAACCGAATATATGGCTCGCCGTCAGCTTCATGTTCGGAAACAGTCCCACCACGGCGCCGGCAATCATGATGATGGTCACGATCCAGTAGGATGGCGCGATGCGCTGCAGCCGGTCGAGCACGAAACGCAGCGGCGTCACGGGACGGCGCTCGCTCATGGTCCACATGATGAAGCCGCTGATGACGAAGAAGACGTCGACGCCGGCGGCGCCGATGCGGAAATGGCCGCCGCTGCGCTCGGCTGCATGAAACAGCACGACCGCAAGAGCAGCAAGAGCACGCAGATATTGGATGCCGTAAAGCGTCTTCATTGGCCCGTTCGCGGCTCCCAATTGACCGGCGGCGCGAATGGCATCTGCTCGCCCATGTGCGGGGGCGCCTTCGCAGGAATACGTGTTCGCATGGAAAGCTTTCCTGCCGTGAAATAAAACAGGAAGGAACCGACATGGTACGGATTCAGAATATCGATCTCCACGAAAGACCGGATCAGCAAAAGCGTCGCAATTCCCAGAAGCAGATAGGATTCGTCGTTTCTGACATCGCTCAGAAAGCGGCTGATATGGCCGATCACAGCCGTCAGCAGGATGGAGGCGAGCAGGCACACACCAATGAGCCCGGTCTCGACCATCGTCTCGATATAGGTGTTGTGGAAATGGAAGCCCGCGCGCGAGGCAATATAAAATTCCTCCCACAGCCGTTCGGGCTCAGAAAAGCCCTGTACCCAGTACGCCTGGTAGCCGACGCCGAAGAGGAGATTCTGCTGCGCAGTCGCGATGCCCTGTTGCCAGAGATAAGTGCGCCCGGTGAGCGTGGAATCCTTGCCGAAGGCGCCGAGGACGAGATCGACCGCACCGAGGTAGACGCCCGCGACCGCAAGGATGACCCCGACCACGGCTACCGTCACAAACAGCCTTTTCCGCTGTTTGGGCGACAGATATAGGATAATACGCAGGCTCACGCACAAGAGCACGACCAACATCGTCGTCAGAACCGATGTTGCCGATGCCGAGGCATGCAGGCAATAGGCCGATAACAGACCGGCAATTCCAGCACCGATCATCCAAATCCGCCGCTCGCCCAGAACGAAGACGGCGGCAAAGGCGAAATAGATGCCGAGCGAAGCATAGAAGCCGAGCTGGTTCTTGGAATCGAAGGCGCCGACGAAACTGTAGGTTCCGTCTATGGGATCATAGGCATAGTAGCCGAACAACATGGAATAGAGCAGCACGATGCCGGTGCCGACGATCGCGCCGCGTGTCAGCGTGCGGATATCGAGCGTGCGCATGGCGACCAGGGCGCAGAAGATATGCGTCATATACTGGATGGATGCCCGTGCCGTCGTCGGGGGGACGACCGACCAGAAGATCGACAGAAAGGTGAAGAAACCGAAGGCAAAAAGCCAGAGCTGCCTGTGATAGCTGCCAAGTACGTTCCGGTAGTCCATCATGACAAGCGGAAACCACAGCGCGTAGTAGAGCAGGATCGAGGGCTGACCGAAGCGGGAGGAGTAGGCAAAAACGAAGAAGGACAGGGTAATCGCCACCGTGCCGTAGGTGGCGTTGCTGCCAGGACGGATAAAGATCGATTTGGCTATCCGCATCGATTTTCCTATCGAATGGCAAGCCCGGTGCTGATCTTGATCAGATCGCCGGGCAATACCTGCGTGTTTTCCTGGGCCTGTATTTCCTTCGATTGCCCGTTGTCGTCACGAATGATGGTGTAGGAGATGCTCACCCCGGGGCCGCTTGGGTCGAGATTGCCGGCATCGGCCGATTGAGCGACGGCTTCCTGCATGAGGGACTGGCTGGTCGACAGTTTGAGCTGCAGCGTCTCCAGCTGCGTGTCGGTATCCTGCATGTCCCGGGCCAGCGAACTCTGCCAGTCGTTGCGCAAAGTAATCTCGTCCTGATTGGCCTTGTTGATATCCTGCTTGGCTTTCAGCGCGGCGGTTTCCGTATCGAGGAGTGTAGCTTCAAGATCGGAGGCGCGCTGTTCGGCGGAGATTCGGCGGGAGGCAAGCTCCAGCCCGCGCTCGGCCAGACTTTCGACCTTGTCGCGGTCGGCCTTGGCCAGATCAAGCTGACGGCTCTGCGTGTCGTTCTTCTTCGAAAGCGCCTCGACTTCGTTTTGCAGAAGCGTCTTCAGATCTTCCAGGGACTGCAGCTGCGTCGTCATGCGCTTGGCACGCGTATCCATCAGCGCCTTCTCGCTCGCGAGCAGATCCGCCATGTGCGGCAGCTGCTTGAGCTCGGTGGGGACGTCGATATCGTCCTTGCCGGCCAATTCGGCCATCAGGCGCGCTTTGCGCATCAACAGGCGGCTACGCTCCGCCATATAGACGACAGCGTCACCCTTGGCATTGATGAAATCGCGCGCAAAACGCTGTCCGGCATCGGCTCGGCGCATGCCGCCGCCGAGGCTTATAGCCTTGAGGACGGTCAGGTTGGGCGCGAACGGATATTCACCGGGATTCTGGACCTCTCCGGAAAGGTAGATCGGCCGGAACTGTGACATTTCGACCGAAGCCGAAGGACGATCACGCAGGCCGAATTGCTTCTGCAGGCCGAGACCGATAGCCTCGGCGATCTGATCCGTCGTCTTGCCGACGGCCGGCATATCCCCGATGAAGGGAACCGAGATCGAGCCCGAAGGGCCGACGGTGTAGTCGCCCGATACCATCGACCAGTCGCGAATGGTGCCTTCCGCCGTCTGCCACTCGGCAACGCGCACATGCAGCTTGTCCATGACGCCTAGATGATATCCGGCAAGGTTTTCGGCTAGCGCCGGGGCAGCAGCTGCGCCAAGGCTGAGAGCAATAATAGCTGCGCAGCGCAGCGATGAATTGACACGTAGAAGCCTCGTCGAAGGCCGGAATTCAATCATGCAGGATCTTCCCTGTTACCAGTAGGCAATCCCGCGGGACGCGGGAAAACCGCAGGACGCATCCCGCGGTATCTGCCAGTCATCATCAATAGCTGCCGCGTGAAAGGCAGACTGCAGGAATGGTTTTGGCGATGATCACCATGTCGCTGCTGAGCGACCAGTTCTTCACATAATGCGTGTCGAAGGCGACGCGGCTTTCGTAGGAAACGTCGTTTCGGCCGCTCACCTGCCAAAGACCGGTCAAGCCCGGACGGGACTGCAGATAATAGATCGCTGCGGTCTCGTAGCGCTCGAGCTCGTCTTCCACCACCGGGCGTGGCCCGACGACGCTCATCTCGCCGCGGATGATGTTGATCAACTGCGGCAGCTCGTCAAGGCTGAGCTTGCGCAGGACAGAGCCAACGGTGGTGACGCGAGGATCGTTCTGCAGCTTGCGCGTGGCGCGCCACTCTTCCATCGCTTTCGGATTGGCCTGCAGGTAAGAATGCAGCACCTTGTCACCATTGACGACCATGGTGCGAAACTTCAGGCAACGGAAGGTCTTGCCATTATGGCCGATACGGCGGTGGCCGTAGAAGACGGGACCGGGGTCTGAAAGTTTTACCAGCAGCATCAGCAGCAGAAAGAGCGGGCTGATGAGAACCAAGGCGGTCAGAGCGGTAGAAACGTCAAAAATGCGTTTCAATACTCCACCAGTGGGCGGAAAGACGTCGCTTTCCGCAGCGCTGAAAAAAGCCGATGTGGCCGATCTCGTCGCAGATTTCATAGAGAAAACTCCATTCATGTTGACGATTGGTCGGAAATTCTCGGACGCGTAACTAGAGCCGCGATGGCCGGAGTGTAGGTTGGGATTGAGACTTTTTAAGCCAAATTTTTGTAG
Source organism: Rhizobium sp. BK098 (assembly GCF_014193155.1). Classification (NCBI taxonomy): domain Bacteria; kingdom Pseudomonadati; phylum Pseudomonadota; class Alphaproteobacteria; order Hyphomicrobiales; family Rhizobiaceae; genus Rhizobium; species Rhizobium sp. BK098. The sequence goes on from NZ_JACHYY010000003.1 coordinate 315,964, forward strand.
CGATATGGCATGGTGGTATAAATTTACCGCATCAACGGTGACTTGGTTTAGTGCAGTGATCAGTAGTTGATGAATTGTACTGTATCATGTTGTGTATAATGTCGATCTCGACAGCTCTGTCGTGTCGCAGTCGACCCTTTCTAAGGATATTATAGGCATGGAACGCTAAGCTGTTCATTATCATTAGCTTCGCTAGCCTCTGCTCGGTTTCCTTTCAGCTTCATGCCATCCTGCTTTCTTCTGAAGATATATTGCAGTGCAGCAATATTTTGCAGCGCACATACTGAAAGCAGATTCCTCAGGACTTTGTAATAAAAGTTGATTGAATGGACGAGAACACCCTATCGGCTGGATGGCCCGGATGCTTCTTTCAGATTGTATTATTTCGATATGCCACCATCTAATTGCAATGAGAAAGATGAACAAATTCAATTGTAATTATAATCGATGCGTAGTTTTAACAGGCTTGGCGCTAGGATCGTCTCAAATCGCAACGGATCTTGGTAACTTGGTTGAATCTCAATGAATCATAAAATATATTTAAGACTTAGGTCTGATAAGGGAGGAAAGACCTTGAACGCTTTTTATTTAACGTCCGAACGGGCGGGGTGAGATTATGTACGCGCCCCGCGTTTTCTTCAGCATGCTAGGCACGCTGATCGTATTTGCCATCGCAACATATTTCCTGACGAACTCGCTTTCGACCACCCTGATCGAAACGGCTATCTGTGCCGTCCTTCTGCAGATAGGTTATTTCCTGGGCGTGCTTTACCTCGTTTGGAAAGAGCGCAAAGCGCATGAGGCCCTGTTGAACGAAAATAAGGGCTCGGCATCGATACAGGAAGACAGCAAGGTCGCCGGTCTGTCCGCATCCAGTTTAAAGCGGTCCGAGCCCTTCAACCCCTGAACTTCGGGGAAACGATCAGATCTTTTGGAGCTCGGCGGTTGCCGGATCGTAGCCATGTCCTAAGTCTCCGTCTGAACCCTTGGAGGCCGATGTGACCGATCCTGCAGAAAAAAGCGTCTGCGTAATCATTGCCGCGAAGAATGCCAGCGAAACCATTGGGCTTGCCATTGCCTCGGCTCTTCGGGAGGCCGAGGTCGCCGAAGTCGTCGTCATCGATGACGGCTCGACGGATGGAACGGCCATCGCGGCCGCCAAAGTCGATGACGGCAGCGGCCGACTGATTATCCGGGAATTCGAAAAGAACCGCGGCCCTGCCGCAGCACGCAATCACGCAATCGAGATATCCAAGGCGCCGTTGATCGGTATCCTCGATGCCGATGATTTTTTCTTTCCAGGTCGCTTCGCAGCGCTACTTGCCGCTGACGACTGGGATTTCGTTGCCGACAACATCGCTTTCGTCAGTGCCGATACCGTGCCTGACGCGCATGCAAGGCTCGATCATTTCGACGCGAAACCGCGTTTTCTCGATCTTGCTGCTTTCGTCGAGGGCAATATTTCCAAGCGCGGCGTGCGTCGCGGCGAGATCGGCTTCCTGAAGCCCTTGATGCGGCGCTCCTTTCTGAATGCGCATGACCTGCGCTACAACGAGGCGCTGCGTCTCGGCGAAGACTACGATCTGTATGTCCGTGCGCTCGCTCACCAGGCCCGCTACAAGATCATTCATAGCTGCGGTTATGGCGCGGTCGTGCGCAGCGATTCCCTGAGCGGCCGGCACAGGACCGAGGATTTGCGCCGCCTTTACGAGGCTGATCGGACCATTCTTGCCAAGGGCGGGCTTTCTTCAGCGGACGCAGCCGTGATCCGTCGTCACGAACAGCATATTCGCGATCGTTACGAGTTGCGGCATTTCCTCGATATCAAAGCACAGTCCGGGCTGTTGTCGGCGACCGCCTATGCGCTATCGCACCCCTTCGCCGCCCCGGCTATTGCCGGCGGCATTCTGGCGGATAAGACGGAGCGTTTCCGCAAGCGGAGCACCACCACCATTGCCGATCCCGGCGCAAACGGCCTGCGCTATCTGCTGCAGGCCGCTCCGGAATAGGGTATTGCGGCTTAGAGATAATCGCGGCGCACGCCTTCGATTACGTTCAGGAGGCGCTCCTTGCAGGCTGCAAGCGCGCTATCCTTGCTTAGCTGCGGCTTTGCCTTGCTCGCCTGCCACAGAGCCAGAGCCGAAGGTACGGCCAGCGCCTGCTTTGCCATGACGCGCAGCGTGGTCTGCTCGGGATCGGCAAGCATGACGTTTTCGCCATAGCGTTGCTTTTCGAGCTCGGCTGCCGCCTGCTTGTTGCGCTCGAAGCCGACACCCCAGAATTTGGCCCCTTTGGCGATCGCCTCGGCCCGGGTGGAAACGGGGATGTGCTTCGGCTGGTAGCTGACGCCGAGTGAGAGAGCCCAGTCGTTCCATTTGAAACTGTTGATGGAACGCGAGGAGCTGACCGCAATCCACGGAACACGGAAGGCATCGGCAAGGATGGCGCCATGCATCGATTCCGCCACGATCAACTCGGAGGCGGCAATCTCGCGGATGACGGCCTTCGCCTCGCCGCGCGGATCGAGATAGGAAAGACCGACGGTCTTGCAGATTTCAGGCCAGAGGCCTGCGGCAGCCGATTCCCAATGCGGAATGAAGGTGCGCTTGCCGTTTTTCGAAATGGCCTGGAATTCCGGCATTTCCGTCACCAGCACGGCAGGATCGACGATGCCCATTTCGTTGGGCAGACCAGCCTTTTGCGCTGTCAGCGGCCCACGCACGCTACGGACATCCCATTGCGAGGTATCGCGCATGTCCGGAAGAGAACCGTAGCCGAAACCACTGCCGATAACGAGCGTGTGCCCCTTGTCAGGCAGGATCTCCGTGTTGAGGACGGTTCCGACGCCGACCAGCAATGTTTCCTCTCGAACATCGCGAAGGCCGGGAAGTAGGAAATCCCAGAGCCAGAGATTGAGATCGTCACCGAAATTGCCATGGGTGGATTCCCAGTGGAACGGCTTCATGCAGGACTCCTTGCTGATCCAGACTATAGCGGGTCATGCCGTGGCTCTTCGATGCGGCATGTGCAGCCCATGCTGCACCGCAAAATCTAGGGCGCTAGTTTGCCCACGGCAAGCTGCATGGCGCTTTGTAAAATTCCAGGATCGCGCAAGGCCCATTTTGCCAGCAATCCAAATTGCGGCAGGCGCCGCTGCCGCACCTGCCGCGCCTGGCTCCAAAGCGCCTGCTGGCGGGCGCGGTTCTTATAGAGACGGATGGATTCGACATCCTGCGGCCGGCGCGAAAATCTCTGCTCCAGTGTGTTGAGCGCCGTCCATGTGTTGAATTGCTGGCGCAGGAATTGCGGGGAATCATTGTCGATGCTGTGAAATATGTTCACGCCTTCGCCGCGCAGCGCTCCGGCATTCTCGCAAAGCAGGACCCGCTTGGCGGCGAGAACGCAGTCGCAGAAAAACAGAACGTCCTCTGCCGCCAGTCGCAGGGACGGCTCGAAGCGGATCTTTTCGAAAAGCGGCCGCCCGATCACCATGCAGGACATGTGCAGGAAACTCCAATCCTGCAGCATGACACTGGCGATATTGGGGATTTCGACGACGGCCGGCCTATCCGACAAACGCACTGTATCGGTCGATTTCCCAAGCTCGGCGATGCTGAAATGGTAATAGAACTCCTTGCCCCCATCGATGGAGTCCCAGTAGCAGTCGGCGTTGTAATGGGTCAGCGTTCCGAAGGCATTGCTAAGATGTTCGGGCGCCCATTCGTCATCGGAATCCAAAAAGGCTACAAACCGGCTCTCGGCCGGTACGCTGTTAAGGCCGGTATTGCGCGCCCCGCCAGGACCGGCATTGGCCTGACGGATGACACGGATACGTTTTCTTTCCTCGCTGCTCAGCGATTGTAGCTCGCTTTCCGCCGAAAGCGGCGATTGATCGTCGACGACGATGATATCGAAATCCTGAAATGTCTGTCGGGAGATCGATTTCAAAGCGCGCTGCAGAACGCCAGCTTGCTTCTGATAGAACGGAATAACAATCGTGATAGACGCCATTTTCCCGCCTTTACGGTTTTAGTTCAAGGGCTTGCGGTTCATGTCTTAGGGCATGATTATTGGCTTTTCCAACGACATTCGCCGCAATTTTCCGGCAGATGAGCCATAGCGGAGGTCGTTGTGACGCCAACAGGTAGCGTCCAATCGATGTCGAGCAATGATGAGAGGCGAGATTTTCTGAAACTTTCATCCCAGCGCGCCAGCGGTCAAGGCTATCCGCCGATGAGCTATTATAACACATGGCGCGCCAGGATCGTACGCTAATGCAGCCATTGGCAGAGCGATATGAATCGGTTTTCTCATTCTGATTGAAGCTTTGTCGCATTTTGGTCACGCTTTGCATGCCAACTCATGCTGCGCTGCAAAAAATCTTCACCTTCAGCGGAAAATATGGAAGGGTCGGGAACGTTCGATCGGAGCGCAAAGCGAGGCCTCGGGTGAGGGGCTAAGTGCCTTTCGTAACTGCGTTTTCTTGCATCTAAATCGATTTTTCACCCCTTTACGCAGGACAAAACCATGTTTTCTGTGCGAGGCGACATATCGTTTTTTGCTCATTTTTGCTGCGCTGCCATATTCCCTTTCCGAAGAGTGCCCTAGGTTATCCTTGCGAGTTCTGCTGTGTTGGAAATGGCTGCGAGGGGGGATGCAGCCCGAAGAAGGGGTGACAGACATCGTGAATGTGACTGCCAACGTGTCTTCGCGGATAAACCTCATGCGTAGCATAATGCTCCCGGGCACAGTTTCTGTCCCCACATCATTCGAGCCCCATACCTGGCCGTTCAACCGCGCCCATGGTTTTTTCGATTGTTTGCGGGGATTGCTGCGCGACACTTTGTTCCCTGTAGGTGTGTCCTGCGTAAGCAAGAGTGATACCATGACGACATCGAAAAACTGCATGTACAGACTTGGTCTTGTTTCAATCGCTCTCATGAGCGCCTTCCTGATGCCGCAGGGCGCATCCGCGCAGGATGATCAGCCGACGGGCGGTTCCTTCGTCGACAATTTCGAGCATCTGGACACCAGTCGTTGGTATATTTCCGACGGCTGGAACAACGGGCCACATCAGAATTGCACTTGGTCGCGCAAGCAGGTGGGTATCAAGGATGGAACGCTGCAACTGCAGTTCGTCCAGTCCAAGATCGGTGAACGTAACTATGCCTGCGGCGAAATCCAGACGACGAAACGCTATGGCTACGGCACCTATGAAGCGCGCTACCGCACCGCTACCGGGCCTGGTCTGAACTCTGCCTTCTTCACCTATATCGGCCCGACCGACAAGAAGCCGCATGACGAGATCGATTTCGAGGTGCTCGGCAAGAATTCCGGTCAGGTTCAGGTCAATCAGTATATTTCCGCCAAGGGCGGCAACGAAAAGCTGGCGCCGGTTCCAGGCGGTGCCGACAAGGGTTTCAACGATTATGCCTTTGTCTGGGAAAAGGATCGCCTGCGCTACTATGTGAACGGCAAGCTCGTCCAGGAGGTTACCGATCCTTCGAAAATACCGACGAACCCGCAAAAGATCTTCTTCAGCCTCTGGGGCACCGATACGCTCAGTGGCTGGATGGGCAAGTTCGCCTATAGCGGCGAGCCGGCGACCATGGAGATCAAGCGCGTCGCCTTCACCGCTCCGGGAGAGAAGTGCCTCTTTCCGGAATCGATCACCTGCAAGCTCGATTGAACACGGCTGGCCGCGCCATCGCGCGCGGCCAGTGGCAACGCCATCATGCAACACCAACCACACCAAGTGCTTGGCTTCGGCCGGGCGCAAAAGCGGAAATTTTGATGCTGCATATACTATACTTCGTACATGATCTTGCCGATCCGGCTGTGCGCAGGCGGGTGCTGATGCTGCAGGCTGGCGGGGCGCTCGTAACGCTTGCGGGTTTCCGGCGCGATGACAATGCGCTGGCTGCCATTAGCGGCGTCGAGCCGATCGAGCTCGGCAAGACGCGCGATGCCCAGTTTGCACAGCGGATCGCGGCAGTGGCCAGATCGGCGGCGAAACTGCGCAGCGCGCTGCGCTCCATCGCAAGACCGGACATCATCATCGGCCGCAATCTCGAAATGCTGGCGCTCGCCAACCGCGCCAAATCCATCTTCGGCGGCGATGTGCCTATTGTCTACGAATGTCTCGATATTCATAGGCTGCTGTTGCGCGATGATGTGGTGGGCAGTGCGCTTCGCAGTGCCGAGCGTCATTTCGGCTCGCAGGCATCATTGCTGGTGACCAGTTCGCCCGCCTTCATCGAGCGCTATTTCCGTCCGCGTTCCGGGCTGCAACTGCCGGTCATGCTGCTTGAAAACAAGGTACTGGCGCTTGAGCCCGCGGCGCGCATCATCGCATCGGCCGCAAGGCCGCCGGCTGCGGGCAAGCCTTGGAAGATTGGCTGGTTCGGCGCCCTTCGCTGCCGCAAATCCTTGGCGCTGCTCGACCAATTCTCGCGCCGGATGGAAGGCCGTTTCCAGATCGTTCTGCGCGGTCGTCCGGCCTATTCCGAATTCGACGACTTCGACCGCACCGTCCGCGATGCACCCTTCATGCATTTTGCCGGCGCCTACAAGAACCCTGAGGATCTCGCGGCGATTTATGGCGAGGTCCAGTTTTCCTGGGCGATCGACTTTTTCGAAGAGGGACTGAACTCCAGCTGGCTGTTGCCGAACCGCCTCTATGAAGGCGGTCTTTACGGTGCCGTGCCGATCTCGATCAAGGATACGGAAACGGCAAGATTTCTTGCCAGCCGAAAGATCGGGCTCACGCTTGACCGGGCCGACGCCGAACATCTGACGGCGCTTTTGGGTGAGATGGACGTAAAGCGCTATCTCGCCGCTTTCGAGGCCGTGGCATCCCAGGATCATAAGCAATGGACGATGGATCGCGCCGACTGTCAGCTGCTGGTGCAGCGGCTGGCATCGCTGACGCGCGCCAATGAGCAGATGGCCGAGATACAGGCCCTCCCACAACTGCATCGCAATAGAGGTGGATTGCAATGATGACCGGAAGTTCAGGGGATATGCGTTGCGTAATCGTTATTCCTTGCCTCAACGAGGAAAAGCATATCGAGCCGCTGATCGACAAGCTCGGGCGGGCTCTTGACGAACTCGATGCGAAGATCGTGGTGGCTGATGGCGGCAGCACCGATCGCACGCGTGAGATCGTGAGCCATATAGCCGAGAGAGATCCGCGCGTTCTTCTGCTCGACAATCCGAAGCGGCTGCAAAGCGCGGCGATCAATCTCGCCATCGAGACTTTCGGTGACGATCACGAGTATTTCATCCGCATCGACGCCCATGGCGACTATCCGGATGATTACTGCCAGACACTGGTTCAGGAGGCTGGCGCGACCGGTGCCGATTCCGTTGTCGTCGCCATGCGCACCATGGGCTTCAGTGCCTTTCAGAAGGCGACGGCCGTCGCCCAGAATTCCAAGCTCGGCAATGGCGGCTCCAAACATCGCGAAGGCGCCAAGGGCCATTGGGCCGAGCATGGGCATCATGCGCTCATGCGCGTTGCCGCCTTCCGTGCCGTTGGCGGCTATGACGAAAGCTTCAGCCATAACGAGGATGCGGAGCTGGATTATCGGCTGAACAAGGCTGGGTATCGTATCTGGCTGACCGACAAGACGGCGATGACTTATTTTCCGCGCGCCAGCATTCCGACGCTCTTCAGGCAATATCTGGGGTATGGCCGTGGCCGCGCGCGCAATATACTCAAGCATCGCAGCATGCCGAGCCTGCGGCAGATGCTGCCGCTTGCGGTCGTGCCGATCTTCATCGGCGCTTTCCTTGCCGTCCTCAACTGGATCGCGGTTATCCCGGTCGGCCTCTGGGCCGTCGCCTGCATCGCCTATGGCTTCTGGATCGCTCTCGGACATAAGAACCCCTATGGGCCGCTGGCAGCCATTTCCGCGATGGTCATGCATTTCGCCTGGTCGATGGGGTTTTGGATGGAAGTCCTGAGCTTCCGCAATCGCAGGGTGGCGTCATGACACAGGCTCATCGGCGCCCGATAAAGATTGACATTGCGGTCTGCACCTATAGGCGGGCCGAACTCGATCAGACGCTGCTGTCGCTTGCCGTCCTGAGTATCCCCACAGGTGCCGTCGTCCGGATCATCGTTGCCGACAACGATCTGACCCCGAGTGCCCGGGACCGCGTCGACGCCCTACGCTCGGCCGTTCCGTTCGAGATTGTCTATGTCCATTGCCCCGCATCGAACATCTCGATTGCACGCAACGCCTGCCTGGATCATGCAAGCGGCGATTTTCTCGCGTTCATCGATGACGACGAGACTGCTTCGGAAGACTGGCTGAGCGAATTGCTCATCATGGCCGACACGACGGGCGCCGACGCCGTTCTTGGCCCCGTTCAGGCCGTCTACGGGAATATAGCTCCGGGGTGGATGCGGCGCGGTGATTTTCATTCGACTTTGCCTGTCTGGGTCGCCGGGGAAATCCTGACCGGCTACACCTGCAATGTATTGCTGCGCCGCGGCGCACCCTCGCTTGCTGGCCGGCGCTTCAATATCGCGCTCGGACGCAGCGGCGGCGAGGACACCGAATTCTTCGCTCATATGCATAAGGCCGGCGGCAGGATCGCCTATGCGGCAGATGCGCTGGTCTACGAACCCGTCCCGGAAGGGAGGGCGACCGTCTCCTGGCTCTCGAAGCGCCGGTATCGCATGGGCCAGACCCATGGCCGCATGCTGTTGGAGACCGCAGGCGGCCTCGGGCGCTGGCGCGCGATTGCACTGGCGGCCTCGAAATCCGCTTATTGCTTCGTTACCGCAGCGCTGCTCTTTGCATCGCCCATCAAGCGGCATCGCTATGGCCTGCGCGGCATCATGCATGCCGGCGTGGTCAGTGGCCTCTTCGGAGTCCGCGAAATCGAACAATACGGAAATCTGGAGAAGGCACCGCAATGACGGATTTCATCCCCGATGTCAGCTTCGTCATTGCTGCCTATAACGCCGAGGAAACGCTCGAGCGCGCCATCGACAGCGCGCTGGCGCAAGGCGCCGTCAGTATGGAAGTGATCGTGGTCGACGATTGCTCGACGGACAATACGCGTGAGATTGCCGGCAACCATCCCGATCCGCGTGTACGGCTCGTCGCCATGGCCCGCAATGGTGGTCCGGGCGCTGCCCGCAATGCCGGGCTCGATGCGGCCCGGGGCCGCTGGGTGGCCGTGCTCGATTCCGATGATGCCCTACGTCCGGATCGGATGGCCCGCCTGATCGCCAGAGCGGAAAAAGCCGAGGCACAGATCGTGGTCGACAATCTCGACGTGATCCGTGAGGACGTCGGCACGATACTGCCGATGTTTCCCGAGCCGATGCTCGCGCGCATGCCGATACTGACGTTGGCTAAGTTCATCGCCTCGAACATGATTTTCCAGTCGGAGCACAATTTCGGCTATATGAAGCCGGTCTTCGAGCGTGCCTTCATCGAGAAACATCGCCTGCGCTTCGAGGAGACCCTGCGGATCGGCGAGGATTATATTTTCCTCGCTTCGGCTCTCGCTCGCGGCGGCGTCTGCGTCGTCGAGCCGAGCGTCGGTTATCTCTACTACATCCGCGATGGGTCGATCTCGCGTGTTCTCCGGCAGGACCATGTCGAGGCCATGCTTGCTGCCGACGCCAAGTTCTTCGCCGAACATCACTTCGGCGCCGCTGCCCTTGCCGCACAACGGCGGCGCACGCGCAATCTGAAGGAAGTCATCGCTTTTCTTAAATTGGTCGACAGCATCAAGCAGCGCGAATTGCAGGAGATGCTCAAGATCGCGTGCCTCAACCCGCGGGCCGTACGTCATCTCAGCATGCCGGTCTTTGCCCGTTTTCGCCGGTTGGCCGCGTCGCTGCGGAGCCGACGCCAGCCGACGCCCTCTCAACTTTCCTCCCCTCTGCCCAATATGGGCGCAGGCCCTCACTCTAACAAAGGATAGAGCCATGGACCCCAAACGTCGTGTGAGAAAAGCAGTGATCCCAGTTGCCGGCAACGGAACGCGCTTCCTGCCCGCCACCAAGGCGATGCCGAAGGAAATGCTGACGATCGTCGATCGTCCCGTCGTGCAATATGCCGTTGACGAAGCCATCGAGGCCGGTATCGAGCACATCGTCTTCGTCACCAGCCGCAACAAGTCGGCGATCGAAGATCATTTCGATGATACGCCGGAGCTGATCTCCTCGCTGCAGCGGGCCGGCAAGAGCCAGCAGGTCAGCGAGTTGGAGCGTCTTCTGCCGCGTCCGGGCTCGGTAAGCTTCACCCGGCAGCAGGCGCCGCTTGGCCTTGGCCACGCCGTCTGGTGTGCTCGCGACCTGATCGGCGACGAGCCCTTTGCGCTGCTTTTGCCCGATATGCTCTGCTACGGTATGCGTGGCTGCATGGCCGGCCTGATGGATCTCTATAACGAGACCGGAGGTAACATCGTCGCCGTCGAGGAATGCGCCCCGGAAGAGACGTCGAAATACGGCATTATCGGCAAGGGCGAGTCCGTGCGCCATGGCTTTGCCGTGACCAAAATGGTCGAGAAGCCTCATCCGTCCGAGGCGCCTTCAAACTTTTACCTCAATGGCCGTTATATTCTGCAGCCTGAAATCTTCGATATTCTGGCCCGCCAGGAGCGCGGTGCCGGTAACGAGATCCAGCTGACCGACGGCATGCTGCGCCTGTCCGAGACGCAATACTTCCATGCCCAGATCTACAATGGGCGTACGTTCGATTGCGGGTCGAAGCACGGCTTCATCGAAGCGAACGTTGCCTTCGCGCTCGCTCGCGCCGATATCGGCGGTTTGGTCTATGACTCGATCCGCAACCTGGTCGTCTCGCACGAAGCGCAGATGACCGCCGCTTAAGCCTGTCACATTGTGGCCTGCGGCCGGGAACGCCGCAGGCCATGGCAATTGTTCATTCGGGCTTCTCCGACAAGGTGGTCGCCATGCATCAGAAGAACTTCACTTTCCACAGCGCTCTCCCGCAAGCGGAGTCGCAGGATAGCTTTATCGATCTCGATCGGCTGATGGCCGTCGTGGTCCGGCGCATCCGCACCATCATTTTCGCCATGGCCGCCTTTGTCATCCTGGCCGTCGTCTATTTGTTGACGGCCACTGCGAGCTATACCTCGATGACGCAGATATTGCTCGACGAAAGCATGACGAAATATGCCGAGGATCAGCCGCCGGCGGCAAGCAGCCAGCAGGCGGACATGGAGATTGCCAGTGCGGTCGAAATCCTCAAATCAAATGAGATGGCGCTGCGCGTGGTCGATACTGCCGGCCTTGCGGACAATAACACATTGCTCAACCCGCCCGCGTCTCCGGCGGCGTTGCTCAAATCCGGCGTCGGCCTGATCGTCAGCGTCTTCACGCCCGGTCGGCCGCCGATGACACCTGAGCAGCAGCGCGAGGCCCAGCGTCAGAAGGTTGCTGCCGTTCTTCAGGACAATCTGAAGGTCGAGCGCGTCACACGAAGCTCGGTCGTTGCCGTCTCCTTCAGCTCGACGGACAAGCTTCTCGCCGCCAAGATCACGCGCGCCTATGCCGACGCTTATCTGACCGACCAGTTGAACGCCAATTTCGATGCGACGGAACGTGCCTCCGTCTGGTTGCAGGAGCGCTTGAACGATCTGCGCCAGCGCGCGCAGGAGGCTTCGCTTGAAGTGGAGAAATACAAGGCCGACAATGGTCTGACCTCGACCGGCGGCGAGCTGATGTCGGAACAGCAGATTTCCGACCTGAACAAGCAGTTGATCATCGCGCAAGCCGATACGGCCAGCGCATCCGCCCGCTACAATCAGTATAAGTCGATCGTCGACCAAGGCCCTGACAACGCCGTCAAGAACGCGACCATCTCGTCGAGCTCCACCGACAACTCGGTGCTGCAGGATTTGAAAACACGCTATCTCGCTGTCGAAAAGCGCGAACAGGATGTCACGCAGAATTTTGGCGCCGATCACCCGCAAGCCGTCGCGCTCAAGGCCGAGCGCAAGGACATTACCCGGCAGATCTATCAGGTTCTTCAGCAGCTGACTGCCAGCTACAAGAACGAGCTTGATGTCGCACAGTCGCGGGCGGAATCGCTGCGCGAAAGCATCGACAAGGTCGTCGGCAAGAATTCCGAGGCCAACAAGTCGCTGGTTCACCTGAATGAGCTGAACCAGAAGGCATCAGCGCTGAAGACACTTTATGAATCCTATCTCGGCCGGTTTGAGCAGGCGACGCAACAGCGCTCGTTCCCCATCGCCAAGGCCCGCGTCATATCACTCGCCGGCGTGCCGACTGCGCCGTCCAGTCCGAAGAAGACGCTCGTCATGGCACTTTCGATCATCCTCGGCCTGATGGTCGGCTGCGGTGTCGCCGCGTTCCAGGAGTTCCGCGATCGCTTCTTCCGCGTCGAAGCCGATGTGCGGGCTGCTCTCGGATTGAAGTTCCTCGGCTATCTGCCGCTGCTCGGCCAGCAGGGCAAGAACAAGAAGAAGTCACGCAGGGCCGGTGCAGGACCGGAGCCGGCGACGGCGGAAGAGGGGGAAAACGGCGTTGCTTTCGAGCGCATGATGCGCATATCCGTCGAAGCGCCGCGCTCGATCTTTGCCGAGACCCTGAGAAACGCGAAACTCGCAAGCGACGTGATGCTGCAGGGCCGCGCCGACCGCGTCATCGGCGTCATCTCAGCACTCCCCGGTGAGGGCAAGTCGACGACGGCAGCCAATTTCGCGGCGTTGCTTGCCAGCAGCGGCAAACGTACGCTGTTGATCGACGCCGACTTGCGCAATCCGGGCCTCAGCCGGACGCTGAAGTCGCAGCCGCATGCCGGCCTGATCGAAGCCGTGCTTGGCGAAGTACCTTGGACGAATGCCGTGAAGGTTGACCCGCGCACTAAACTTGCCATCCTGCCGGTCGTGGTGCGCGATCAATTGCTGCACACCAGCGAGCTTCTATCCTCTCAGGGCATGCAGCATCTGATGGAGAATGCGCGCAAGATGTTCGACTATATCATCGTCGACCTTGCTCCGCTCGGTCCCGTCATCGACGCGAAGGCTTTTGCGCCGCAGGTGGATGCCTTCCTGCTGGTGACCGAATGGGGTGCGACCCCGACCAATCTGGTGCGTCATGTCCTGGAACAGGAGCCGCAGATCAACTCGCGCATTCTGGGCGTCATCCTCAACAAGACCGATATGTCAGAACTGCCGCGCTACAGCGATTTCGGCGGAACGGAGCGTTACCGGCAGAAATATGTAAGCTACTACACCGAGGCGCAGCCGCGTGCCGAGGTGGACGCTTAGAGCAGCTTCAGGAAAAGTGCGCAGCGGTTTTCCGTCCGGAATTGCGAGACAGCAAAGAGATAGAGCGGTTCGGAGATTCCGTGAAAAACCGAACCGCTCTAACTCGTCTGCGTCTTGCCGGCCCTGAGCCGGGTTCTCGCCAGAGCATGTTCGCGCCAGATCGTGAATATGCCAGCCGCAACGACGATGAGCGCGCCCACAATCATGGGCGCGCTCAATTTTTCCCCGAAGATGGTGACGCCGATAACGGCGGAGAAGACGAGCTGTAGATAGGTCAGGGGCTGAATCACCACCGCGTCGAGCATATCGTAGGCGCGGATGAGGAAATAATGGCTCGAAACGCCTGTCAGGCAGAGAATGCCCATGAAGACCCAGTCATGCGGCGCAAGCGGTGTCCAGAAGAACGGCCCGATGCAGGTCATGGCGACGGCACCCACCACACCCGTATAGAAAAAGCTGGTCATGGCGCCATCCTCGCGGCTGACATAACGCGTCAGCACAACATAGAGCGAAAATAGCAGCGCACCGAAAAGCGGCACCAGGAAGCGCGCATCGAAGACACCGCTCTCCGGCTTCAGGATCAGCAGCACGCCGACGAAGCCAAAGCAAATTGCCAGCCATCGCCGCCAGCCGACCTTCTCGCCGAGGATCGGTATGGACAGTAGGGCCACCATCAGCGGTCCGGATGAAAAGATCGCCTGCGTATGGGCGATGCCGACGATGACGAAGGACGAGATCGCGACGACGATCTGTGCGGCAAGCAGCAGGCCGCGGGCAATCTGCAGGATAGGCTGCTTGGTCCGGGCGTTGCGCTGCAATCCGCCTGGCGCGCGCGAGGCCATCGCGACGGCGAAGAGCATGAAGGCCCAATAGCGGATCATCGCCACCAGAAGCGGCGGATAGGCGCTGACAAGATGTTTGGATATGCCGTCCTGTATGGCGAATATGCTGATTGCCAACAGCGTGAAGACGTAACCGGTACTATTGGATTTCATGATTTTCGAAGGAAGAGAATGTGCAGGGCCCCGGCGACGCCGGGTCCGGCGCCTCGATTCACATTAGGCTATTCCTTGACCCAATCATAGACTTACGGCTTACCTTCGGTTCAACCGGAAAGCCGTTAATCAGCCTTTCCTGCGATCTGCGACGAAAGCGGTGAAGCCTTCGAGGAAAGCCGAGAGATTGTGCTTCACCTTCTCATCGACGATCGCCCCGTCTGCATCGAAGACGCTGCCGGCGCGCGACACCATCAACCGGCCGCCAAACCATGCTTCGGCACCGAGCGTACGCAAGACCGCCAGCCAGGCATTCTGGCTGAGAATGGTGCCGAAATTGCCCGGCGACGCGCCGAGAACTGCGATCGGTTTGCCGCCGAAGACCTGCGCGATGTCAGTGGAGGGGCGGCTCATCCAGTCGATGGCGTTCTTGAAGACGCCAGGAAGCGAATTGTTGTATTCCGGTGTGAACAGAATCAGCGCGTCGGCCGAGATGGCCAGATCCTTGAGCTCTCGCACCTTTTCCGGAATGCCGTCCGCTACCTCGAGATCGGCGTCATAGAGCGGCACGCCATGGATGGTGCGCGCGATCAGTTCGATACCGTTTGGTGCGAGTTCGACGGCGGCATGGAGCAGAGCCGTGTTGAAGGAGCCTTTGCGCAGGCTGCCCGATATGCCGAGTATTTTCATTGCTTCCTCCATTTGCCGTCAGGGGAAGACATTTATGCTTTGGCCTCCTGGGTCAAGGCCCGACGGCGGATATTATGCGGCAAGCAACGACTTCAGCTTGACGGAGCTTGCCGCCAGAGCGGCGTGATCCGGATGTGCGCGGGCGGCGATCAGCATTTCGGCAAGGCGGATGTCGCGCGCGAAGGCATTGCCACGCCCGATGCCGCTGGCGGCAAGCACTCTTCCGTCCGCGCCGAGATGGAAGAGAATGAATGCCCCGTCATCGAGGTCGCGCCGCACATGAGTGACCGCTTCATCCGCCAGCCCTGCGATCTGCAGCGTAAAATCATATTGATCGGACCAGAACCATGGGACGGCGGATATTTCCGCACGTTCGCCCAGCATGTTGGCGGCGGCCAGATCGGCCTGCTCCTGCGCATTGCGCCAGGATTCGAGGCGAACGCGTCTTCCGCCATAAAGTGACAGCGGAAACGAGCAGCAATCGCCTGCCGCAAAGATATCCGCATGGGAGCTCTCCAGCCGCTCGTTGACGGCAATACCATTGTCGATCGCGAGTCCCGCTTCTGCGGCCAGCGCGACATTCGGCAGCGCCCCGATGCCGACGAGCAACAGGTCCGCGGAGATGACTTCGCCGCTCACCAGACGAACGACCACCTCATCGGTTTCTTCCTGCAAGGCTTCGATGGTCTGGTCGCAACGAATATCCACGCCTTCCTGGCAATGGCGTTCGGTAATCGTTTCAGCGATCTCTTCGGGCACGCCGCGCTTCAGGACGCGCGGCAGGCCTTCGATGACGGTGACGTCGGCACCGCGGATACGCGCCGTTGCCGCCAGCTCAAGGCCGATGAAACCGCCACCGATGATGGCAATGTGCCGTCCGGGATGAAGGGCTGCATGCAAAGCCACCGCATCGGCGTGGGTGCGCAGCACGCGGATGCGCTGCGATGTGCTGTCAACGCCTGGAAACCCTCGCGCCGCGGCTCCGGTTGCAAGCAGAAGCTTGTCATACGTGAGAGCCTGCCCATCCGAGAGCCTAAGGGTCTTCGTCGCGGGATCGAGTGCGATCACGGTCGTCTTGAGCTTCAGATCGATCGATTGCTCCCCATAGCGCTCCAATGTGGCGATGAATTTCGGCTCCGGTGGTTGATCCGTCCCTGCTTTTGACAGTGGCGGCCGTTCGTAAGGCGCCAGCGGCTCGGCGCCGATGAGGGTGATCTCACCCTCAAATCCCTTTTCGCGAAGTGCGAAGGCGGCGCGGGCGCCACATTCTCCGGCTCCGATAATGACGAAATGAGCCACGCTTGCCTCCTCAAAGCCCGATGAAGACGGTGCCGTTTTCGACCTTAACCGGATAGGTCTGCAAGTTGACGCAGACCGGCGCGCCCTTGGCTTCGCCAGTGCGGTAGTCGAAGCGGCCATTATGCTTCGGACATTCGATGATGTTGTCCATGACCAGCCCGTCGGCGAGATGGATCTTCTCATGGGTGCACAGGCCGTCGGTCGCGAAATAATCATCCTCAGGGCTGCGATAGACCGCGAAGGTCCGCCCATCATAGTCGAAGCGAATGACATCTTCTTCATCGATCGCATCAGCGGCGCAAACTTCGATCCAATTGCTCATCGTTTCCTCCCTTTTTATGTCCGATTTATTGAGCGGCGGCGGCCGGCAACTCGCCGTGAAATTCCTCGCGGTAAGGCCGCGCCGTCGGCGGCAGCTCGCGCTTTAGGAAATAATCCTCGTTGCGCAATTGCCGCAGAAACGCCGGGATCATCTCGCGATAGCCGGACCAGATGGACGGATTCGGCGCCGGCAGATCATGCTTGATCATCGCATGCAGCTTCGGCAGGGCGTGGTAGGGCACCATCGGGAACATGTGATGTTCGACATGGTAGTTCATGTTCCAATAGATGAAGCGGCTGATCGGGTTCATCATGACGGTGCGGCTGTTCAGCCGGTGGTCGATGACATTGTCGGCAAGGCCGCCATGCTGCAGCAGGCCGGTCAGAACATGATGCCAGGCGCCATAGAGCCGGGGAAGGCCGACCAACATCAGCGGCAGGATCGAGCCCATGGCGATCGCGCTCGCAATGGTGGCGATATAAATGGCCAGCCAGATGCGGGCGATGCGAATGGCCTTCGGCTGCTCCATCTTGGGAATGAAGGTTTTTTCTGCCGCACTGACGACGCCGCAAGCATTGCGCAGCATGTCGGCGATCGCATGCCAGGCATCGAGGATGCCGAAGAAATTCAGGACGAGGCGAAGAAGATCCGGCGGCCGCATGACGGCGATCTCCGGATCGCGGCCGACAATGACGGTATCGGTGTGGTGGCGTGCATGGCTCCAGCGCCAGGTGACCGGATTGCGCATGATCATGAAGCACGCGATCTGATAGACCGCGTCGTTCATCCAGCGTGTCTTGAACGCCGTGCCATGGCCGCATTCATGCCAGCGGCTGTCGGAGGCCGAACCGTAGAGCACACCATAGGCCAGGAAGAAGGGGACACAGATCCAGGAGCCCCAGAAGTAGACACCAAGTGCTGCGAAGACCACCATGCTGCCAAGCCAGATAATGGTGTCGCGGATCGCCGGCGCATCCGAACGCTGCATCAGCGCCTTCATGTCCTTGCGCGGCACATCTGTATGATACCATTCGGCGGCCGCCAGCCCCGTTTCCACCGCCAGCCTGCCGCTTTCGCCGAGCAGATCGTAGTCACGCTTGATTATCGTCGTCATTCCTGCCTCCCGCGATGTGCAGCAGCGCACCGCCCTCGATGCCCAAAACGATAGATCGACTTTTCGCTTGCCTCAATGCATGAATGATGGAATCTATCAAAACATATCAAACGCTGACGTCATGAATGATGACATATCTCAGGAGTAGCCATGCGTCGCCCCACCATAGCGGATCTTGCCAAAGCGTCCGGCGTCAGCGTCGCGACGATCGATCGCGTGCTGAATGGGCGCCATCGCGTGCGTGAAGAAACGGCACGCCGCGTCTATGAGGCGGCGCAGGAAATCGGCTATCATGCCGTGGGCCTTCTGCGTCAGCGTGTCTTCGAGGACTTGCCGCAATATCGATTGGGCTTCGTCCTGCAGAAGCCGGTTCAGGCTTTCTACCAGGCATTTGCCAGGGAGATTGCGGCGGCAGCGCAGGCAGTCACGACAGCGCGCATCAACGCGCAGATCGATTTCGTCGCAGCCTCGACCCCGACGGCGATCGTCGAGAAGCTGAAGACGGTGGCATCACGCAGTCAGGCCGTCGCGCTCGTCGCACCGGATTATCCGGCGGTCACCGCTGCAATCGAGGAGTTGAAGGAAAAAGGCATTCCGGTCTTTTCGCTCCTGTCAGATTTCTCCACCACCGTGCGCCAGGGCTATATCGGTGTCGATAACCGCAAGGTCGGACGCACGGCCGCCTGGATCATCGCACGCTCCGCACGGCGTCCGGGAAAGGTCGCCTGTTTTGTCGGCAGCCACCGCTTCCTCGGCCATGAGCTGCGCGAAATCGGCTTTCGCTCCTATTTCCGCGAAAATGCCGCGGAATTCGAGGTGCTGGATACGCTCATCAATCTCGACACGCCCGAGATCACCCATGAGGCGACGCTCGATCTCCTGCAGAAGCATCCCGATCTCATCGGTTTCTACGTCTGCGGCGGCGGCATGGAGGGCGCGATTTCCGCCATTCGCGAGGAGCGTTTATCCGGCAAGCTGATCGCCGTCGTCAACGAGTTGACGCCGGAATCGAGGGCGGCGCTTGCCGACGATGTCGTAGCCATGGCGATCGGCACGCCGCTGCCGGCGCTTTGCAAGGAACTGATGAATCTGATGATCAAGTCCGTCGAGAGCGATGAGGCTGCCGTTCCCGGCCAAAGCTTCCTGCCCTTTGAAATTTTCGTCTCGGAGAACATCTGATAAGGGTGATGTAATTCTATCATTATCTCAAGAATTCTATCAGGAATGATGGCCGATGCCGATGGAAGAAGGACAGGAATGTCGCTAGTTCTTCGCAAAGCAGGCGCAGCGGATCTGGAATGTCTCTTGTTGCCGGACGCCTTGAGGAGGAGTGCCCATCATGAGTTCCATTCGTTTCGCGCTCAATCATATGTGTGCGCCGTCATTGAGGCTCGAATCGTTCTTTGCCGCCGCAAAAGAGCTCGGCATCGATAGCGTCGAGATCCGCAATGACCTTGCCGGGAACGCGATCCTGGATGGTACGCCGGCAGCGGCCGTCAAGGAGCTCGCGGCGCGACATGGGCTGACGATCATCTCGATCAACGCTCTGCAGCGTTTCAATGAGTGGAATGACGAGCGTGCCCGGGAGGCAGCGGAGCTGATCGACTATGCGCGCGATTGCGGCGCCAGGGCGCTCGTCCTCGTTCCGGTCAACGACGGCAGCGGCCGCGAGCCGGAGGCGCGGCATGCCAATCTCCGCAAGGCGCTGTCAGCCCTGAAGCCGATGCTGGAAGCGGCCGGCATCATCGGCCTGGTAGAGCCGCTCGGCTTCGAGATCTGCTCGCTGCGCCTAAAGAGCGAGGCGGCGGCTGCGATCGAGGAACTCGGTGCGAGATCCACCTTCCTTCTCGTGCACGATACATTCCATCACCATCTCGCTGGTGAGGCGGCAACCTTCCCCGAACTGACGGGTCTCGTGCATATTTCCGGCGTCAGCGATCCCGATGTTTCCGTTGGGGACATGCGCGATCCGCATCGTGTTCTTGTCGATGCGAGGGATCGTCTCGATAATGTCGGTCAGCTCCGAGCGCTGCTCTCTGCTGGCTATGCCGGTCCGGCATCCTTCGAGCCCTTTGCCCCGACGGTGCATGCGTTGAAGGAGCCGGTTGTGGCTATCAAGGAGAGCATGGCTTATATCGCCGATCGGCTCTGACCGAGTAGTCCGCGGGGGAGCCTGCCTGCCCGCTCAATCGTGCGAATGCGTGTCGGAGTGCTTCGCGCCGTCGTCCGATGGGATGATGTGCAGGTTTCCGAAGCGCACGCCGCGCTGCGTCACCACGCTGTCGGCAAATGCCCTGATGTCATCCGTCTTGCCCTTCAGCACGGAGACTTCGAGGCAATCATGCCCATCGATGTGAACATGAAGTGTCGAGATCGAAAGATCATGGTGATCGTGCTGCGCTGTCGTCAGGCGGCGCGACAGATCGCGGGTTTCATGTTCATAGACATAGGCGAGGGCGGCGTAGCATCTGGCTTCGCCATCCACGGTCGGCTGCGCGCGCGTAACGGCGTCGCGAACGAGATCGCGCAAGGTTTCCGAACGGCTGGCATAACCGCGCTGTGCGCTGATCTGGTCAATCGTCTCCAGAAGATCGTCGTCGATGGTAATGGTAATCCGCTGCATATCCCGATCCTCTTTTGCCCCGTGGCTTGCCGCGATCGACTAGAGGAAATTTCGAGCGGATTTGCAACGGTGCCCGGCGTTATTGACGGCCGCGGAAGCGACGCTGATAGGTCGGGTCGTAGAGCGAGCTTTCGCGGAAATCGCTGGCGCCAAGCGATGCACCGACAAAGATCAGGGCCGTGCGTTCTATCGGATCGGCGGCCACTTTCGCTTCGATCGTCGCAAGCGTGCCCCGAATGATCCGCTCGTCGGGCCAGGATGCCTTGACGACGATCGCAACCGGGCAGTCCGCGCCGTATAGCGGCGCCAGATCCTCGACGACCTCTTTGAGCGCGTGGATTGCCAGATGGATCGCGAGCGTGGCGCCGGTCGCGCCAAATTTTTCCAGCGTCTCGTTGTTCGGCATGGGCGAGGCACGGCCTGAAACACGAGTCAGGACGAGACTTTGAGCGATAGCCGGGATGGTCAGCTCGCGGCCGAGCGCGGAAGCCGCAGCCGCAAAGGCCGGGACGCCGGGGGTCAGCGTATAGTCGATGCCATGCTTTTCCAGCCTGCGGATCTGTTCGGCGACCGCGCTCCAGACCGAGAGGTCGCCGGAATGCAGGCGCGCGACATCCTCACCCGCTTTGGCCGCTTCCAGATATTCCGCCTCGATCTCGTCGAGCGACATCGGCGCCGTGTCGATGATGCGGGCGCCGGGTGGGCAATATTGCAGCAGTTCCGGCGAAACGATCGAGCCGGCATAGAGGCAGACCGGGCATTTGCCGATCAGGTCCCGGCCGCGCACCGTGATCAGGTCGGCGGCTCCTGGGCCTGCGCCAATGAAATGCACTGTCATCGCTCTACCTCATTCATCATTATAGCTTGATCCAAGACCATTGCGTTACCGGCATGGCCGGCCGCCAGCCGGTCATCCGGCCGACGGCGGCGGCGCGCGCAATATCGATACGGATCAAGGAGCCGCCGCGGCGCGCCTGCTCGGCCAGCAGAAGCGCTTCCATTTCCGTCGTAACGGCATTGGCAACCAGCCTGCCGCCGCTTTTCAATCCGTTGATAGCCGCCTCGAGTACGCCGGGATCGCTGCCGCCGCCGCCAATGAAGATCGCATCGGGCGCAGCGAGGTCAGAAAGAGCAGCCGGCGCCTCGCCTTCGACAATCACCAGGCCAGGTACGCCGAAATTGCCGGCATTACGGCGGATACGCGCCGTACGCTCGGGCGATGCTTCGATGGCAATGGCGCGCAGCGAGGGATCGGCCAGCATCCATTCGATGCCGATCGAACCGGAGCCGGCGCCGATATCCCAGAGCAGTTCGCCATGGCGCGGGGCGAGCGCCGATAGCGTCATCGCGCGAATCTCCCGCTTGGTGATCTGGCCGTCATGTTCGAAAAGCTCGTCGGGAAGACCCGCGCTCAGCGGCAGGATTCGTGCGCCAGCGTCCGCCTTGACCTCGACGCCGCAGATATTCAGATCGTTGATGCCGGATAGGGAAAAATCGGCCGCACTCTGGCGAGAGGTCTTTTCATGCGGGCCGCCCAGCGCTTCCAGAACCGTAAGCTCAGATGGGCCGAAGCCGGAGCTTTGCAGCAGGGCCGCCAATTCGGCAGGACCTTTGCCGTCGGACGTCAGCACCAGGATTTTGCGGCCAGCATGCAGATGCGGCCGGATGAGATCGATCGGCCGTCCGTGCAGCGACAGAACCGTCGTCTCCTGCAGGGGCCAGCCGAGGCGCGATGCGGCGAGGCTGAAGGAGGAGGGCGCCGGGATAACAATCATTTCAGCGGCCGGAATGCTCCGCGAAAGTGTCGCGCCGACGCCGTAGAAAAAGGGATCACCTGACGCGAGAACCACCGTCGGCTTGCCGCGCCTGGCAAGCACCGCCTCGACGGATTTTTCGAATGGCGAAAGCCATGCTTGCGTTTCGCCTGATATCAGCGAGCTCATCAACTCGATATGGCGCGTCCCGCCGAAGACGACCGGCGATGAGGCGATCAGCCGCCTGGCTTCGTCGCCGAGACCGGCTGGACCGTCTTCGCCGATGCCGATAAGAGTGAGCCAGCGTTGAATTGAAGGTGTCTCAGCCATGGGCAAGGCCCGTATTCTGATCCTCGGCGGTACGACGGAGGCCCGTGCGCTGGCGGCAGCTCTTGCCTTGCGAGCCGATCTCGAGGTCGTCCTGTCGCTTGCCGGCAGAACCACCGATCCCGCCCCGCAGCCCGTTCCGGTTCGCAGCGGTGGTTTCGGCGGCGCAGAGGGGCTTGCCCGCTATGTCAGTGACGAAGAGATCGACCTGTTGATCGATGCCACGCATCCCTTTGCAGCCCGCATCTCGGCCAATGCCGCAGCCGCGGCTGCTGAATGCCATGTGTCCGCTTTCGCGCTGCGCCGTCCGGCGTGGGTGCCGGTCGAAGGCGATGATTGGCTTTCCGTGCACAGCGTCTCGCAGGCTATCGCCGCCCTCGGCGATGCGCCCCTGCGCGTTTTCCTCGCGACCGGCCGGCAGGAGGCGCATCAGGCGAACGCCGCGCCGCAGCACCATTATTGGGTCCGCAGCGTCGATCCCGTCGAACCGCCGCTGGCGGTTCCGTATGTCAATTACATCCATGGTCGCGGTCCGTTCCGGTTGGCCGACGAACTCAACATGCTGCGACAGCATCAGATCGAGGTCGTCGTCGCCAAAAACAGCGGCGGTGACGCGACCTATGGGAAGATCGAGGCCGCAAGGCAGCTTGGCATCAAGGTGATCATGGTCGAGCGCGCTGAGGCCGCCGGTCTGCCGGTGGTCGAAACGGTAGACGCTGCGCTCGGTAGGATCGATCATTTCGCCTCTTCCCTGATGAAACGCGGCGTATAGACCAGATCCGGACGGCCTTCGCGGGCGATGATGCGCGTTTCGGCCGAGCCGATTATAACGCAGGTCGCCATATCTGCCTGCGAGGCCTCGGCATTCGCGAGCCCAGCGATCGTCATCCGCTCGTCTGGACGACCGGCGGCCCGGCCGAAGACGACAGGTGTTTCACCGGGCAGTACGGCGCGCAGGATTTCGAAGGCCTTGCCGAGTTGCCAGGGGCGAGCCTTGCTGATCGGATTGTAGAGCGCGATCACGAAGCCCGCTTCGGCGACGGCGCGGAGACGACTCTCGATCAGCGGCCAGGGTTTCAGATTGTCCGATAGCGAGATGGCGCAAAAATCATGTCCGAGCGGCGCGCCGATCCGGGCCGCAACGGCAAGCATGGCCGTAATGCCCGGCACGACGATAAGGTCTACCGTCCGCCATTCTGCTGGACCGTCATCGATCGCCTCGCAAACGGCGGCCGCCATGGCAAAAACACCGGGATCGCCGCCAGAGACGACGCAGACATTAATGCCGGCTGAGGCCCGCTGCAGCGCCACCTTGGCGCGGTCCAATTCCTCGCGATTGTCCGATGCCTGACGGATCTGGTCGTCGCGCAGCGTCAGGCGGTCGAGATAAGGACCGTAACCATAAAATTCGTGAGCGTCCGCGACCGCAGCCAGCGCCTCCGGCGTCGTCTGCTCAGGATTGCCGGGGCCGGTCCCAATCACATAAAGACGCCCGCTCATGGCCTGCTTTCCCAGCCAGGAACCAGCACAAGAGAGAAATAGGGCGCTTCGGCATCGTCGCGGCTGGCAAGCGGCGTCATGGCACCGTTTGCCATCGTGCCGCGCTCGACGTAAATCGCTTCCCCCAGCCGGCCCGCGGCATCGAGCGCGCGGCGGATTTTTGGCAGGTTGCGGCCGACTTTCATGATGACGGCGGCCTGTGTATCGCCCAGGCGGCGGGTAAGCTCAGCCTCTGCCATCGTTCCCGGCAGCACGGAGAGAACGTCGTCTCCCTGCACCATCGGCAAGCCGGCGAGCGACCAGCAGCCGGACATGGCCGTCACGCCAGGGATGACCTCTGTAGGAAAGCGATCGGCAAGGCGCACATGCAGGTGCATGTAGGAACCGTAAAACAGCGGATCGCCTTCGCTAAGCACGGCAACCGTCTTCCCCTCGCGAAGATGCGCCGCCACCATCTCGGCCGAAGCGTCGTAGAAAGCGGTGATCTGATGGAGATATTCCGGCGCGTCCTTGTCGATCTCGGTCGTGACCGGATAGTAAAGCGGCAGCAGCTTTACGTCTGTTCTCAGAAACTCGCTGACGATGGCCTTGCCGTTGCCGCCTCTGCCCTGCTTGGCGAAGTAGGCAACCACGTCGGCGCGCTCCAAGGCCTTGACGGCCTTGACCGTCAGCAGTTCGGGATCGCCGGGGCCTGTGCCGACGCCGATCAGGCTTCCATTGGACGGCGCGCTCATAGGCCCGGCCTCGCAAGCGCATTGAGGGCGGCTGCCGTCATGGCACTGCCGCCCAGCCGGCCGCGCACAATGGCAAAAGGAACGCCGTAGGAGTTCTCAGCAAGCGCATCCTTCGATTCTGCCGCGCCGACGAAGCCGACGGGCATGCCGATGATAGCGGCAGGCTTCGGAGCGCCGTCACGCAGCATTTCCAGAAGGTGGAAGAGGGCGGTCGGTGCATTGCCGATGGCAACGACGGAGCCGGCAAGGCGATCGGTCCAAAGATGCATGGCCGCAGCCGAACGCGTGTTGCCGATTGACTTGGCGATCTCCGCCGTGCGCGGATCCTGCAAGGTGCAGATGACATCGTTGGCGGCCGGCAGGCGTGCGCGGGTGACACCGCGGGCGACCATCTCCGCGTCGCAGAAGATCGGTGCGCCGGCAGAGAGCGCCTTGCGGGCGGATGCGACGAAATCGGGGGAGAAGAGAAAATGCTCTGCTGCTTCCACCAATCCGCAGGCATGGATCATGCGGACTGCGACATCGGCCTCGGCTTCGGGAAAACGCTGGAGATCGGCTTCGCTGCGGATGATCGCGAAGGAGCGTTCATAGATCGCATCCCCCTCACGGATATAGTCATAGTCAGGCATTTCTATCCCTGTCGTAAAGCCGTCGCGATTGCGTCCCGGCCGAGCCGTTTAAGACACTGCTGTGCCGATTCGCCAGCAGCTTTGTTGTTCCGTACCAGTTTCCCGAGCGCAGTCAGAGCTGATTTCAGGTCTTCCTTGTGGATGTAAGCCACCGGCTCTGATGATGATGACCCATTTACGACAATAGCATAGCCCGTTGCAGCACCGACAATGGTCAGCATTGCCGGAGACGGATGGGCGCAGCCTTTGGCGCAGCCGGATAGGTGCACTTGGAGCGAGCCGTCAAGCAGGTCGGAGGCTAAGTTGACGAGATCTGCGGCTGCCTGCCTCGTTGAATAATGCGCAGAGGCACATGCGCCGGCGCCGGAGCATGGGATTGCATAATTGGCCGGATCGTCAGTGCGTGTTTGAAAGCCGCATTCAGTTGCCGTGGCTAGGATGTCTTCAATGCGATCGCGAGGAAGCCCGAGCAATAGCAGGCTGTGCGTCGGCCCCGTCCGAATATCATGCACTCCCGCCACCTCAGCCGCGTCGAGAAAGCGGATGAGATCTCGGGCGTGGATCCGACCGAAGGCCGGTCGCAGGCCGAGGGCCGCATGCTGCTTGCCGAGCGGGATGAGGCCGACAGGCGAGGCCGGGGTAGCGCTTTCGACGGGTGAGGAATGGGGAGCGGCCGGAAGTTGCGCTTGCAAAGAGGAAATGTCCAGATCGCGGCCGCGAGCGCGAGGACCTATTTCGGTCAATGCTTTGACCAGGGTGATGACGCCAGGAATCGCTTGTTCGTCGGTCAAGTTGGCAAGCGGCGTGGCCGTCGCCTGTGTTCCGGCAATCGCAAGCTCCCACAGTTGCCTGCCATCTACAGCGTTGATCGCCTTCAAACGGATATCCGCCGAAATTTCATCGAGGATCACCCGGCCGCCGCCGTCGACGATGATGGCGAGCTTGGCAGCGAGCACTGGCTTGGGATGTAGGGAATCGATGGCGTTTCGTAGCCGTTGAGCGACCCCACGCGCATCGGCGATCTCCGACGGATCGACATCGCCGAGCGGCGGGACTTCGATCGCGACGCCGCTCTCCGGCACGATGCCGGCGCGGTCGATATCGGCGGCCAGTCCCGGCATGCTTTGCGGCGTCATGCCACGCAGCTGAAAATTGCCCCGCGCGGTGATCTCGATCAGGCCATTGCCATGCTTTTCTGTAGCCTCAGCCAAGGCGCGAAGTTGCGCAACCGTCAAACCTGGCGTTGATGGCCGCAAGCGAACAAGAAGACCGTCGCCGGTCTGCATCGGCGCGCTCAGTGAGGGGCAGGCACCGCGAACCATGGAGGGCAGGGGCGACGCAATGTCATCCTCGGCGGCTCCCCCCTGAGGGATGCACGCCTGGTCCTCCATTGTCTGCGTGTCGGCCGCAACCATAAAACTGCCCTTCATAAGGGACATTTCCTTGCACAAACCGGATCGGCGGGCAAACGATTTGGTATTCGGCTCTTATTCGAGATCGTCGAAATCCTGCCCCTTGCGCATGAGGTAGATATCCATGATCCATCCGTGCCTGGCGCGGGCTTCGGCGCGGGTCGCGAGAATGCGCTCGGAAACGTCAGCCAGCCTGCCGGCAATCGTGATCTCTTCCCGAGTGCCGAGATAGGCGCCCCAATAGATATAGGCATCGGGATCATCGATCTTGCTGAAGGCCTGCTCGCCGTCGAGCATGACGACGGCCGTTTCGGCAGTGCCCGGAAAGCTCTCGGCCAGCCGCCGACCGGTGGTGATCTGCACCGGCTTGCCGACGAGGTTAAGTGGGATGCGATGGCTTGCCGTCAGCGCCTGGATGCTGGTGATGCCGGGAACAACGCTGTAGTCGAGAGCGATCTTACCGCGAGCGACGACACGCTCGAGAATGCGCAATGTGCTGTCGTAAAGGCCCGGATCGCCCCAGACGAGAAAGGCAGCACTCTCTCTTTTCGTCAGATGTTCCAGAAACAACCGCTCATAAGTCGCGGAAATTGCGTCATGCCATTCGTCGACGCTCTGCACATAGCTGCGGTCCGCCATCTGGCGCGAGGGCACGTCATAACCAACGAAACGCGTGGCCGGATTGGTGACATAGCGCTGGCAGATGTCACGCCTGACATCGGCGAGTTCCGTCTTGGCCGCGCCCTTGCTGGGAATGAGGATGACATCGGCTGCGTTCAGCGCATTGATCGCCTGCACGGTCAGATGCTCCGGATTTCCCGTGCCGATACCGACGATGTAAATATGCCGCATATGCCTGCCCTCGCTCTTGGTGCAATTCCAGGAAAAGTGCGCAGCGGTTTTCCGTCCGGAATTGCAAGGAAACAAAGAGATAGAGCGGCTCAGAGATTCCGTGAAAGGCTGAGCCGCTCTGGCGCTGTTTGCCGGAAGCGTCCGGTCATTTCAAGAGGAGCTTCACGCCGATTGCCGCTCAAAGGTCCAGCGGCCGGCCATATAGCTGCGCGGCGAGGTGCCGAGCATGCGGCGGAACATGGTGGTGAATGCCGCCACGCTTTCGTAGCCTGCTTCGAGTGCGACATTGGTAACCGGTTGGCCCTCGGCAAGCTGTGGCAGGCAGGCGAAAACGCTCGCTTGTTGTCTCCATGTGGTGAAGCTGATGCCGGTTTCCTTGCGGAACTGCCGTGTGAACGTCCGGCGGCTCACAGAAAGCTTCTCCGCCCAATCGTCCAATCTGGCGTTGGGCGATGGAGTGGACAGATAGTCGCGGCAGAGCGCGGCCATCCGACGGTCGGACGGAAAGGGGAGACCGAGGGGCCGTTCCGGTAGCGTCGCGATCTCCTCGACGAGAAGCGACAGGACCAGCCTTGCCTTTCGATGACTGAGGGGTGCCTCTCGCAGCCTAATGGCCTCCAACAGCAGGCTGCGGGCGAGGTCCGTCACTTCCACGACGCGCGGGGCCTCATCCTTTGGCGGCTGGCTGCGCGGCGTCACGTAGACGGATTTCATGCTGACATCGCTCAGGATTTCGATCGAATGTTCCAGTCCAACGGGGATGAAAAGGGCATGGCCGGGCGGCACCATCCAGCGGCCGCGCGCCGTCATGATCAGGGCGACGCCGGCGAAGATGCACAGCAGCTGCGTGCGGCGGTGGCGGTGCCACGGAACGGTATAGCCCTGCGGCGGCTCGGCACTATGGACGAGGATATCCGCGGGCGAATCCTCCATCCAGCGCATGTTCTGCACATGATCGTCGGCGAGGGTTGCCAGCAACTGTTTCGAAAGCTTTTCCATTTTGGCCCAATCGAGAAACTATTGGACCAGAACACGAAAGAAGGACACACGCAAGCCGTGCTAAAGGCGGATCAAGTCATATGCTTGGCAAATCTGCCGGCACAGGAAGGATTACCCCGATGGTTGCGGAAGTCTTGGGCACGCAGGCCCGATATCAGAAGACGACGATGTCGGTCGTCATGGCCGTCAGCACGTGTCATATGCTGAACGATACGATGCAGTCGCTTTTGACATCGCTCTACCCGATGTTCAGAGAGAATTACGCGCTCGATTTCGTGCAGATCGGCCTGCTGACGATGATGTTCCAGATCACCGCATCGCTGCTGCAGCCGGTAGTCGGTATCGTCACTGACAAATGGCCGATGCCCTATTCGCTGCCGGTGGGCATGGTCAGCACCTTTGCAGGCCTGCTGCTGCTTGGCTATGCCGGCAGTTTCGGCGTGCTCCTGATCGCTGCAAGCCTGATCGGCTTCGGTTCGGCCGTCTTCCATCCGGAGGCATCGCGCGTTGCCCGGCTGGCGTCGGGCGGTCGTCATGGCCTGGCGCAGTCGCTGTTCCAGCTCGGCGGCAATGCCGGCTCGGCAATCGGGCCGCTGATTGCCGCTTTCTTCGTCCTGCAACACGGCCAGAAGAGCGTCGCCTGGCTTTCGGTGCTCGCGGTGATCGGGTTCATCGTTCTGAGCTGGGTCGGCAATTGGTTCATCAATCACCGCCGCCAGCAGTCTGCCCGTCCAGCGCCGAGCCGCGCCTTGCCGATCGCGCGTAGCAAGGCGATGTGGGCGCTTGCCATTCTCATCCTGTTGACGGCGACGAAGAATGTCTACATGGCGAGCATATCCAGCTATTTCACCTTCTACGTCATCGACAAGTTTCATCTCGATGTCCGCGACGCGCAGCTGATGCTGTTCCTCTTCCTCGGTTCCGTCGCCGCCGGAACGATCATGGGCGGCCCGGTGGGCGATCGCTTTGGCGCGCGTTTCGTGATCTGGTTCTCGATCCTCGGTGTCATTCCGTTTGCGCTGCTGATGCCCTATGCGAACCTGTTCTGGACCTGCGTCCTGACAGTCGTCATCGGCCTCGTGCTGGCCTCGGCCTTCCCCGCGATCGTGGTCTTTGCTCAGGAGCTGATCCCCGGCCGCGTCGGGCTGATCGGCGGCATCTTCTTCGGCTTCGCCTTCGGCGCGGGTGGATTGGGGGCTGCGGCGCTCGGAGATTTTGCCGACACGCATGGCATTCCCTTCGTCTACACGCTCTGCTCGTATCTGCCCTTGCTCGGCCTGTTCACGATCTTCCTGCCACGAATCCCCCGGCACTAATCGATAATGTAGCGGCGAGCGCAGGCATTATAGACTCCCTCTCCCCGCATGCGGGGAGAGGGCTGGGGTGAGGGGCCGCAGACTATCGACTTGGTGGCGAGTTATGATGTGTGGCGCATCGAAGGAACTCCAGCCGAGTGTTTCTCCACGGTCTTGGCAAACCGACCTATTGCATGCAGAACAACGGTTTCCAGAACTGACAGCATCGCTTTTAGAACAGCGACATGATCGGGCAGTTGCCGCCTTGGCTAACAGCCCCTCACCCTAACCCTCTCCCCGCAGGCGGGGAGAGGGGATTGTCTCACAGCTGCCGTACTCAAGAACCAGGGACGCAACTCACATCCCCGGCTTAATGCCCATGCGGTTCCAAACCTCGAAGTCTTCTGCGCAAATTTCCGCAAGGTCACTTTAATTCGTCTGCAAGATGACCGTCATGCTCCAAGAGTTTGCGGATGAGACGTGTCTAATTAGGCGTAGCGGCTGACGGCGAGGTCCGTCGCGTCGATATCAGGCTTGCGGCCGCTGACGAGATCGCTGATGACGCGCGCCGAGCCGGAGCTCATGGTCCATCCGAGCGTGCCGTGGCCGGTATTGAGGAATAGTCCCTTGATTTTCGTCGGTCCGATGACCGGCGTGCCATCCGGCGTCATCGGCCGTAGGCCAGACCAGAAGGAAGCCTTGGCAACATCGCCACCGGGGAAGAGGTCGGTGACGGAATGCTCGAGCGTCTGGCGCCGGGCAAGGCCGAGATCGTTCGTATAGCCGGATATCTCTGCCATGCCGCCGACGCGGATGCGATCGCCGAGGCGGGTAATGGCGATCTTGTAGGTTTCGTCCATGACCGTCGATTCCGGCGCGCGCGAGGCATCGGTGATCGGGATCGTCAGCGAATAGCCCTTGACGGGATAGACGGAGAGGCTGATGCCCAGCGGCTTCAGCAAAAGCGGGGAATAGCTGCCGAGCGCGACAACGATCGCATCGGCGTTCAAGCGCCCACGGTCGGTCATGACGGCGCGCGCCTGCTCCTCCTGAACGTCGAGGCCCTTGATCGTCGTGCCGTACTGGAACTTTACGCCGAGCTCGATTGCCTTCGCCGCAAGCGCATTGGTGAATTTAAAGCAGTCGCCGGTTTCGTCCTTCGGCGTCAGCAGGCCACCGACGATCTTGCCGCGGACATGCCGGAGAGCCGGTTCAACGCTGACGCAGCCGTCGGGATCGAGCACTTTATAGGGGATGCCGTCGGCTGCCAGGGCCTTGACGTCCTTGGCGGATGCATCGAGCTGTTGTTGCGTGCGGAAGAGCTGCAGCGTGCCCTGCATGCGTTCGTCATAGGCAATGCCCGTTTCTTCGCGAAGCTGAGCGAGCGAAATGCGGCTGTAATCGGCAAGGCGCAGCATCCGGCTCTTATTGATCGCATAGCGTTCCGACGTGCAGTTCGACAGCATCTTGACGAGCCATGAAAGCATGGCGCCATCGACCTTCGGGCGCAAGATCAGCGGCGCGTGGTGCATGAACAGCCACTTGATCGCCTTCATGGGGATGCCGGGTGCCGCCCAGGGCGAGCAGTAGCCGAAAGAGACTTCCCCGGCATTGGCGAAGCTAGTTTCCAACGCTGGCCCCTGCTGCCGGTCGATGACTGTGACTTCGTGGCCCGCCTTGGCGAGCTGATAGGCTGACGTCACGCCGATGATGCCGGCACCCAGAACGACGACTTTCATGATGTCCTCAGAGACTTGAGAGATGGGGAGGTCAGCGATATTGACGGTGGAAGCGATGGCCGAGACTGGTCAGGATTTCATAGGAAATCAAGCCGGCGTCGCGCGCAAGATCATCCACGGTCTGATGATCTCCAAGAACTTCCACCATGCTGCCGAAAGAGAGTGCACCCTCGGGCAGGGCGCTGATATCGATTGTCGTGCTGTCCATCGAGACGCGGCCGACGATCGGCAGGCGAACGCCGTTGTAATAGACCGCGCCGCGATCGCTGAGGCTGCGCGGCAGGCCATCGGCATAGCCGGCGGCGATCGTCGCGAGCCGGGTCCGGCCCTTCGTCACATGCACGCCGCCATAGCCGACCCGCGCGCCCTCCGGAACGGTTCGCATCTGTACGACTGCGACATCGAGCCGAACGACGGTCTCCATGGGGTTGGCAACGCCACCGGTCGGAGCGCCGCCATAAAGGGCGATCCCCGGGCGCGCCAGTACGCCATGGAAATCTCCGCCAAGAAAGATGCCGCCCGAGTTTGCGAACGAAACATCGTACTGCGGAAACTCCGCTGCGACGCGACGCATTTCGGCAAGCTGATCGGCGTTCTGTCCGCTGCTCGCCTCATCCGCAGAGGCGAGGTGACTCATGATGAAGAGAATGTCGATGTCGTCGGGCGCCTGCAGGTGAGTTGCGACGGCGCTTCTGTCTTCCGGCGGTATGCCAAGCCGCGACATGCCGGTATCGAATTGCAGAACCGCCGGGAGCCTGCGCTGAAGAGAGCGTGCCGTCTGCGACCATTGCTGCAACTGATCGAGCGAATTGGTGACAGGCACGATGCCGCCATCGGCGCAGGTAGCCTCGTTGCCGGGCAACAGGCCGTTCAGTACAAAAATCGTCGCATCGCCAGGGAGTTGCGGGCGCAGCCGCAGTGCCTCGATGAAATGGGCGACGAAGAAATGCCGGCACCCCCGCCCGTAGAGCACTTTCGAGACTTGATTGGCACCGAGTCCATAAGAATCGGCCTTGACGACGGCAGCTGTCTTCGCTGGCGCGACGATGGTGGATAGCTTGTCGTAATTTCGGCATAGCGCGGCCAGATCGATCGTCAGATAGCCACATGCTCCACTATCCATCGCCAACTTTGGCGTCCGAGAATCCACAATACCGCCGTCCATGTCCGCCCCTCACTTCTTCAAAGGCAGATTATTGAAAGGATCGTGAAATTGTTCGCCAAACAGTGATTGATTATTGTGTAATTGCACAGATATTGAAATGATCTGCGATTTTTTGAAAGAATCCACATGGCCGCTCTCGACGCCATCGACCGCAATATTCTCCGCCTGCTTCGACTTGATGCCCGTGTCAGCAATGCGAAGCTGGCAAGCGAAGTGGGACTATCGCCATCGGCCTGCCTGCGGCGCATCAAATTGATGGAGCAGGCCGGGGTAATCCGCGGTTACACGGCGCTGGTGGACACGTCGCAGGCGGAGGCATCGATCGCCGTCATCATCAACATCACACTCGAGCGGCAAACGGAGGAGCATCTCGATCGTTTCGAGGCGGCGGTGCGCAAACATCCCGAGATCAAGGAATGCTTTTTGATGACAGGCGGCTCCGACTATCTGCTGCGTGTCGAAGTCGCCAATCCCGGCGACTTCGAACGTATCCATAAGGATATCCTGTCGACCATGCCGGGAGTGCTGCGAATCCATTCGAGCTTCTCGATCCGCAACGTGCTTGCGACGCGGCCGAAGGGGCTGCGTTGAGCCGATGTCAGCTCGGCGCAGGAAGGACCTTATTCCGCCGTTCCGCGATCCTGATCCCAGCCGATGCCGGCTGCAGCATCCACTTCGCAGATCAAGCCGCTCGGTTCGTAACTCATTCGGACCTTGCCGTTCAATTCTGCCGCCAGCAGACTTTCTATCAAGCGGGAGCCGAAACCCCTCCGGGTTGGAGGTGCTACGGTTGGTCCTCCCGCTTCCTGCCACCGCAACTTGAGGCGTTCGGCCCCGCCGCTTTCCAGCGACCAAGTAATGGCAATGCGTCCATCAGGCACCGAAAGCGCGCCATACTTGGCCGCATTCGTCGCAAGCTCATGCAGGGCGAGCGAGATGGAAACAACAGCCCGCGGCGCAAGCTTGATGGCAGGGCCGGAGATTTCGAACCGGTCCTTCGGATAGGGCGACAATGCCTGGGCTATGATTTCAGTCAATTCGGCCTGCTCCCATTTGCCATGGATCAGCAAATCGTGAGCACGCGCCATTGAGGAGAGCCTTGCCTCGAAGGTCTCAACGGATGCCTTGTCGACGTCATCTCTTCCCAATGTCTGGCGTGCAATGGCCATGACGGTTGCGAGCACATTCTTGACACGATGATTGAGCTCGCCCACCAGCACCGTCTGCAGGCGCTCGGCCTCCTTCTTGGCGCTGATGTCATGAGCAGTCTTCGAAGCCCCCACGATCCTGCCATAGACGTCATAGATCGGCGAAACGCTAAGGAGAACATCGACAAGCTCGCCGTTCTTGTTGCGTCGCTTGGTTTCGTAAGGCTCTACCTTTTGGCCCGAACGGATCCGCGCCAGAATCGCCGGCTCTTCGTCACTGCGGTCCTCCGGAACGAGCATCATCACGGACTGACCGATGGCCTCTTCGGCCGATTGTCCATAGAGCCTTTCCGCACCGCTATTCCAGCTCGTGATGATCATATTGAGATCGATGCTGAGGATGGCGTCGTCCGATGAGGCGACAATAGCCGCCAGCTGCCGCTCTACCTCCTGTGCACGCTTGCGTTCACTGATATCGGTGACGATCGCGGCGGCCCGCTGGATGCGTCCCGAACTGTCTTTCAAGCCGGAAACGGAGTTTGCAACCCAGACGAGGCTACCATCCTTGCGAACATAGCGCTTTTCAATCTCGAAGCTTTCTCCCGTCGCCATCATCGTTTCGAACAGGCGGGTAGTCTCGTGCAAATCGTCAGCATAGGTGATGTCATAGGTCCGCATGCCGAGAAGCTCGTTCTCGGAGTAGCCCACAATTTCGCAGAAACGCTCATTCACCCGGACGAAACGGCCATCAAGTTCGCACTGGGCAAACCCTGTCGTCGATTGCGAGATGACGGCGCGAAACAGCTCTTCACTTTCACGCAGCGCCTGCTCCGTGCGAACCCGTTCCGTCGTTTCGTTGACGATGCAGAAGACACCGAGCGCCCGGCCGTCCGCATCACGGACGGGCGAATAGGAAATGTCGAAATAAACCGTTTCGGGATATCCGTAGCGCTCGATATAGAAGGGCCGGTCCTTGGCGACGACTGCCATGCCGTCATGAAGAACCGAGCGAAGAAGCGGTTCGAGGTCGCTCCAGAGTTCGGCCCAGTTTTCCCGCGCAGGCCGGCCGAGTGCGCGAGGATGCTTGTCGCCTATCGTCGGCGCATAGGCGTCGTTGTAAAGTGCAATAAAGTCCTCGCCCCAGAACATGACGATCTGAGCTTGGGCGGGGAGCATGATATCGACGGCAGCTTTAAGGCATGCGGGCCATTCCGACCTAGGCCCAAGACTAGTGGCTGCCCAATCGAAGCCGGAGATAAGGTCAGCCATTTCGTTCGGTTGTCTAGCCAGTTCGGGCACGATGTTCAGAATGCATCCTCTCGTTAGCGACTGCAGTTCGCAAGAATTGCCGGGTCTCCCCGATGCTTGCGAATTCATAGCATATTCTCCCTCACAAAGTGCAGGGAGAAAATTGCTGATTTCGATGTATTTTAAGTGAGATAAGTGAATGTCCGCTACGAATATCTGGGGCATTCAAAGGGAGCGCCATAAACTCTCGTCTTGGCTGGGTGTCAATTTGACGCTTGCTTCGAGTTGGCTATCAGAAATTCGGGAGCGCACGCGTTTCGGCACATTTTTTCACGAGCCAGAACGCACGGCTTGCTGGGGATATGTGGCGTTTATCAAAGCACGTGCGGTTACGGCCAGCCAGCCGCTCCAGGGCGCGGTCGCTCGCCTGTCGTGGGCAAAGTCGCTTGCCAGCTGTTCCGCCACCTCTAAGCGCAGTCAATGGCGGGAGCGGATTGTATTGATCTGATGTCCCGGGATGAGCTTCCCTTTCAGTGCGGGAGATCAGATCATTTTCGCGCTCTTTCTTTGAGTTGCCTCAGGCTGCCCGTAGCAGCATGCCGAAGAGGTCGCGCGGATCGTCTGGATCGGCGATGATATCGAGCTTCTGGAAATAGTCCGTGCCGGCCAGCTTTTCGCGGACATAGCGCAGAGCGGAAAAATCCTCGATCGCGAAGCCGACGCTGTCGAAGAGCGTGATTTGCCCGTCGCTGCTGCGGCCCGGTGCCCGGCCGCTGACGACCTGCCAGAGTTCGGTGACCGGATAGTCCGCGCCCATCTGCTGGATTTCGCCTTCGATGCGGGTCTGCGGCGGATATTCGACAAAGGTGTCGGAGCGCAGCAGGATGTCGCGGTGGAGCTCCGTCTTGCCGGGGCAATCGCCACCGATGGCGTTGATGTGGACGCCGGCGCCGACCATATTGTCTGTCAGAATGGTCGCGAATTGCTTGTCGGCCGTGCACGTCGTGATGATATCGGCGCCTTCGATGGCAGCCTGAGCCGAGGTGCAGGGCACCAGACGCAGGCCTGTTCTGGCGAGATTGCGGACGGTCTTTTCGGTTGCTCTCGGATCAATGTCGTAGAGGCGGACTTCCTCGATGCCGAGGACCGCCTTCATCGCCAGCGCCTGGAATTCCGCCTGTGCGCCATTGC
Organism: Rhizobium sp. BK098; assembly: GCF_014193155.1. Taxonomy (NCBI): domain Bacteria; kingdom Pseudomonadati; phylum Pseudomonadota; class Alphaproteobacteria; order Hyphomicrobiales; family Rhizobiaceae; genus Rhizobium; species Rhizobium sp. BK098. Next base: position 352,287 of record NZ_JACHYY010000003.1, read on the forward strand.
CGATCAGGGTGAGGCGCCGCGAATTGGCCGGTGCCAGATGTTTGGCCGCCATCGCCGAGGTGGCCGCCGTGCGCAGCGCCGTCAGCAGCGTCATTTCCGTCAGAAGCACCGGATATCCGGTCGAGACTTCTGCAAGCAGGCCGAAGGCTGTCACCGTCTGCAGTCCCTGCGCCATATTCTTCGGATGGCCGTTGACATATTTGAAGCTGTAGACGGCGCCATCCGAGGTGGGCATCAACTCGATGACGCCGTCATGCGAATGGGAAGCGACGCGGGGCGTCTTGTCGAAAAGGTCCCAGCGGCGGAAGTCCGCTTCGATAGCGTCCGTGAGTTCGATGAGCACGGTTTCGATGCCGATGTGATGGACGAGCCGCATCATGTTCTCGACGCTGACGAAGGGAATGAAAGCTCTTTCCGATGGGAGCGGTGCGGACATTCTCGTATCCTCGATAAAAATCATTTCCCTAGGGTATCAAGCGGATCGATTGACTGAAATCGCAAAACTGTGTCAGTTCTGGTATGGGTTTATACAAATTGCCCAGGATTTTTGACAGATTATACAAGATCAGGATCTGCGATGACGCTTGCCAAGTATATTCCCGATGATCTCGACCGGCGTATCATCGCTCATCTGCGCGCCGACGGGCGGGCTTCGCTCTCCAAACTGTCTGATGTTCTGGGCGTCGCGCGTGGCACGGTGCAGAACAGGCTGGACCGGCTAATTGAGACCGGCACGCTGCTCGGCTTCACCGTAAGGGTCCGGGAAGACTATGAGGAGCAGACCGTGCATGCCGTCATGATGATCGAAGTCGTGGGGAAATCGACGACGCAGGTCATCCGCAAGCTGCGCGGCCTGCCGGAAATCTATTCGCTGCATACGACGAACGGCAATTGGGATCTCGTCGCCAATATCCGCGCGACAAGCCTGTCGGATTTCGATCGGGTCTTGCGCGAAGTGCGGATGATCGACGGCGTCGCAAACAGCGAGACCAGCCTGTTGCTGAGCAGTCTCTGAAGGGCATCGCTGGCGGTTGTCGTAAACCGCGTCGTCGATACATCCCATACGGCGGAGTCTGCCAATCGCGATGCCGGCCATTGCGGATGCAATTCCTGATTATGGGGCTCTTCCGGCGCCGAACGGAGGCGCAGGCGGGGGAATCTCGTCCCTTGAAAACTCGCGCCTTATTGTTATGATTTTCGTATGGAACTTACTCTGCTCGCCCACGCCCTTGCCTGGATCGTGCTCGGCCTAATCGTCGTGACGACAGTCGTTCCGGTCGGGACGAAGTATCCGCTGATGGCAATGGCGAGCATCGACAGTGTCCTTCCATTCGGCCTTCTGGGATTTCTGTTTGTCATGGCATACCCGGGAGACCGGCGTATCATCGCTCTTGTGTGCATATTGGTCGCAGCCGCGAGCGAGGCGCTAGCGCTGATCCTGCCGCAAAAGTGCCTACGGATCGAGCGCGCGATCTTGAAAGTGCTTGCCACCGTAGCGGGCCTGCTTTCGGGCGCCCTATTTATGGAATGCATCCTGCAGCTATCGTAATTTGCCGGACTCTGACGGGCCTAGCGAACCTCGCACATCCTCCGGCACTATTTCAGAGCGCATGGATGTCATATGTTCCATATACAACTAACGCTCGGATGGTTTGCCGCTTTGGCTCTCCAGCCGATAGCGATGTCCCGGATAAACTAGCCGCGCCGTGGACACGATGCCGCGCGCCGACCATGTGCGCCTCCAGATCGTCAGGCAGGGTTCGGTCTTCAGGATCGTCAGCAGCTTGCATTCCCAGGCTTGCGGCATGACGGCTTCGACGACATGTTCCGAGCCGCTGAGCGGGGCAACGGCCGAAAGGTAGGCATTCGGTGTCATCTCGGTAAAATCCTGCTGCAGGTAATCGGGCGCGGCGTCCGGATGGACATGCCGGTCCTCGATCTGTACCGGCACGCCGTTCTCGCTATGCACGATCAGCGAATGAAAAGCCGGCGATCCGATGTCGAGTTCCAGCGCATCGGCTACGTCGGGCGAGGCGGCCTCCTGGGCCAGTACGATTACGCTTGCTTGATGGGAATGACCGCGTTCGGCGATCTCCTCGGCGATGTTGCGGACCTCGAAGAGGGCGGAGGCTCCCTTGCGCTCGGCGACGAAGGAGCCCACGCCCTGGATGCGAACAAGCTCGCCTTCATTGGCCAGTTCTCGCAGCGCACGATTGGCCGTCATCTTGCTGACGCCAAGCTCGACCACTAATTCATTTTCGGAGGGAACGCGATATTTCGGCGGCCACTCACCGCTATGAATGCGGTCGAGTATCATCTGCTTGACGCCGGCATAGAGAGGTGCGGTATCATTTTCCGCCAGTTCGCGTTTCATCTCGCCGGAACGCTTCATTGCCTATTCCCTTTGCACCGCGTGAATCTGCCTCGAAAACAACTTTCCTACTTGCATATCATAAATTATCTCATATGGTACCCTATACAACCTCGCAATCAATCCTAAAAATTAATTGGGAAAGCGGGCAAGCCGGCGAAGATCGGTAGGAAGTGCTGCAAGGCCTGTTTCAACCTCAGAGGAGCTCAATACAATGAAATTCAGTGCAATTCTCTTGTCAGGCGTCGTAGCTGCCGCCGCTTTCGCCGCGCCTGCATTCGCCAAGGACTGGAAGACGGCAACGATCACCCTGGAAGGTGCCTACGCGCCGTGGAACATGACGAACGCCGACGGCACGCTCGGCGGGTTCGAGCCGGAGCTTGCCAAGGTTCTGTGCGAACGAGCCAAGATCGATTGCAAGCTCGTTGCTTCCGACTGGGACGGCATGATCCCGGCGCTGAACGCCGGCAAGTTCGACGTCATCATGGATGCTCTGTCGATCACCGACGAGCGCAAGCAGGTCATCGGCTTCACCATTCCTTACGCCGCGACACCCGCTGCTTTTGCGACCGCCAAGGACAGCCCGCTTGCCAACGCCGCCGGCACCGGCACCACGATCAAGATGACCCCCGGCCAGACCGGCGTCAAAGAAATCGACGTGTTGAAGGAAGCCTTCAAGGGCAAGACGATCGGCATCCAGGCTGCAACCGTCTATGCCAAGTTCGTCTATGACAATTTCGGCTCGATCGCCACGATCCGCGAATACAAGACCGGCGCCGACCGCGATCTCGATCTGCAGAACGGCCGTATCGATCTCGGCTTCGATGACGCCGTCTACTTCGCGAACGCCTTTGCCAGCGCCAATGATTCGCTCGCCTTCACCGGCCCGGAAATCGCCGGCTCCATCTGGGGTGAGGGCGAAGGCCTCGGCATCCGCCAAGCCGATACTGATCTGCGCGACAAGTTCAATGAGGCAATCAAGTCCGCGCTTGCCGACGGTACCATCAAGACCCTGTCGATGAAGTGGTTCAAGGTCGACGTCAGCCCGAATTGATGAGCGCGGCCTTGGGTCGTTTTCATCGGTCTCCGGCTTTGCGGCCGGAGACCATATGATATCCTGACGCCTGAAACTGCCACGGACGGGGATTGGATCTATGGCAAGCTTGCAATTGCTGGGCTTCGGCTCGAACGGATGGGGCGCGCTGCTGCTTGTTGCCGCCTTGATGACGCTTGCCGTCACGGCAACCGCCTTGGCCATCGGCGCCGTTCTGGGCGCGGTTATAGCCTTCGCGAAACTCTCCGGAAGCCTGGTGCTGAAGACGCTCGGCAATATCTACACGACAGTCTTTCGCGGCGTTCCTGAGCTTCTGATCATCTATCTGATCTATTTCGGCGGCTCGTCGGCGGTAACGTCGATCGGCAAATGGCTGGGCTATGAAGGCTTTCTCGGTCTGCCGTCCTTTGCCGCGGGTGCTCTTGCCGTCGGCATCATTTCCGGCGCCTATCAGGCCGAGGTGTTCCGCGGCGCCTATCTTGCCATTTCCAAGGGCGAGCTTGAGGCCGCGTCTGCCATAGGCATGCATCGCGGCCTGCGCCTGCGCCGCATCATCATTCCGCAAGTCTTCCGCTTTGCCATTCCCGGGCTCGGCAATGTCTGGCAGCTCAGCCTCAAGGATTCCGCTTTGATTTCGGTGACCGGCCTTGCGGAGCTGATGCGCACCAGTCAGGTTGCAGCCGGCTCTACCCGTCAATATTTCCTCTTCTTCATCGCCGGCGGCATTCTCTATCTGGTCCTGACCAGTCTGTCGGACCGCATCTTCAACAAGGCCGAACGTCACGCCAATCGCAGCATGCCGGCTGCGACGATTGGCCAGGCTTGAGGAGGACGGCATGGATTTCGTTTTTCTTTCGAGCACGATGGTCACGCTGCTGAAGGCGGTGCCGATGACGCTGCTGCTCTTCTCCCTGTCGATCCTCTGTGGCGGCCTTCTCGCTCTCGTCATCGTTGCCATGCGCGTCAGCGGCAATCCGATCCTCTCCGGGTTCGCCAAGGGCTACATTTTCGTGTTTCGCGGCTCGCCGCTGTTGATCCAGATGTTCCTGGTCTTCTATGGCTTGGCGCAATTCTCCATCATCCGCTATTCGTTCCTCTGGCCGTTCCTGCGCGAGCCCGTCGTTTGCGCGATCCTGTCGCTGGCGCTTTGCACTGCCGGCTATTCGGCCGAGATCTTTCGCGGCGGCATCCGCGCCGTTTCGCCGAAGGAGATCGAAGCCGCGCGTTCGATCGGCATGTCCGGCTTCCTGCTCGTGCGCCGCATCATCGCACCGATCGCCTTTAGGCATGCGCTGCCGGCCTATTCGACCGAGATCGTGCTGATGATGAAGTCGACGGCGCTTGCGAGCCTCGTCACGGTATGGGAGGTCACGGGCGTTGCCCAGCGGCTGATTTCGCAGACCTATCGCACGATGGAAGTCTTCATCTGTGCCGCGATCATCTATCTCGTGCTGAATTTCATCATTCTGCAGGCCATGGCCCTGCTGGAATATTCTCTGTCCCGCCATCGCCGCGCGATACCGCCGGCGCTGAAGGCCTAAAGCTTACTGGAGCAGGCAAATCATGCCAGGTGTCACCCGACTTTCCGTCCGCAACATCCGCAAGAGCTTCGGTACTCATGAAGTCTTGCGCGGCATTTCCCTCGATGCTCAGGATGGCGATGTGATTTCGCTGCTCGGCGCTTCCGGCTCGGGCAAATCGACTTTCCTTCGCTGTATCAACCTCCTCGAAATCGCCACGGATGGCGAGATCTGGGTGGATGGCGAGCAGATTCGCATGATCCATAAGAATGGCAAGAGCTACCCAGCGAGCCATAAGCAGGTGGATCATATTCGCTCCGAACTCGGCATGGTCTTCCAGAGCTTCAATCTCTGGTCCCACATGACGATCCTGCAGAATGTCATCGAAGGGCCAGTGCATGTTCTAAAGCGCTCACGCTCGGAATGCATTGCCGAGGCCGAAGCGCTTCTGGAGAAGGTCGGCATTGCTGACAAGCGTCATGCCTATCCCGCGCATCTCTCCGGCGGCCAGCAGCAGCGCGCGGCAATTGCCCGTGCGTTGGCCATGAAGCCGAAGGTTATGCTGTTCGACGAGCCGACCTCGGCGCTTGATCCGGAACTCGTCGGCGAAGTGCTGCGCGTCATGCGCGCCCTTGCCGAGGAAGGCATGACCATGCTGGTCGTCACCCACGAGATGAGCTTCGCCCGCAATGTCTCCAACCGCGTCGTCTTCATGAAGGAAGGGCTTGTCGAAAGCACCGGCACGCCGGATGAGATGTTCGGCGGCGGCGCCTCGCCGGCCTTTCGCCAGTTCATCGGTCATTTCGGAAACGGACAATGACCGTTACGATCGATAGGCCGCTATCCTGGCGCGACGTCGCCTGTGTCGGTGCCGGTGAACCCTTGTCTCTCTCCGATGCTGCCTGGGAGCGCGTTGTTCAGGCAAGCCGCATCGTAGAGCGTATCGTGGAAACGGGCGTTCGCGCCTATGGCGTCAATACCGGCGTCGGTGCGCTTTCCGATACGGTGGTCGATCGCGATTCACAGAGCCGGCTGTCGCGCAATATCATCCTCAGCCACGCCTGCGGTGTCGGTCCGCTCTTGCCGGCGCGCGAGGTACGTTCGATCATATCAGCGCAGATCGCCAATTTCGCCCATGGCCATTCCGGCGTGCGACCAGAGATCGTCAGGTATCTGGCCGCGTTTCTCGAACATGACTGCATTCCGGAAGTCCCGTCCAAAGGTTCAGCCGGCTATCTCACGCACAATGCCCATACCGCGCTCGTCCTGATCGGCGAGGGCAGGGCTGTCGTGAAAGGCAAGTCGATGAGCGGTGCCGAGGCGCTCGCGGCAATCGGCTTGAGTCCCTTGGTGCTTGGCGCCAAAGAGGGCTTGAGCCTCGTCAATGGCACGGCCTGCGCCACGGGATTGTCGGCGCTTGCCGTTTCCCGTGCCGAGCACCTGCTCGATTGGGCCGATGCCATCGCCGCGCTGACCTTGGAAGCCGTTGGCTGCCAGATGGCGGCTTTTGATGAGAAGGTACTGGCGCTGCGCCCATCGGCTGGCATCGCCAAGGTCGGGCGCAGCTTGCGCAACCGCCTGCATGGCAGCGGTCTCGTTGCGGCTGCCCTCGGCCGGCGGACGCAGGATGCGCTGAGCTTGAGGTCGGTCCCCCACGCCCATGGCGCGGCCTGGGATGTCTTCGAGCAGACGGCTGATATCGTCGATCAGGAACTCGCCTCGGTCACGGATAATCCGGCTGTTTCAGGTACGCCGGAGCAGCCGGTTATCTCTTCCGAGGCGCATGCTGTGGCGCCCGCTCTTGGGCAGGCAGCCGATAGTCTGGCAATCGCGGTTGCACAGATCGCCGCGATGAGCGAACGCCGGACGGATCGCCTCGTCAATCCGCTGGTCAGCGGCCTGCCACCGTTTCTTGCGAGCGACGCCGGCAGCCATTCCGGTTTCATGATCGCGCAATACACGGCAGCGGCGCTGAGCAACGACAACCGGCGGCTCGCCGCACCGGCATCGCTCGACGGCGGCCTGACCTCCGGTCTCCAGGAAGACTTCCTGGCCCATCCGACCGCGGCGGCCAACAAGCTGCTCGCCATCCTCGACAATGCCGAATATATCCTGGCCATCGAGCTGATGGCGGCGGCGCAGGCACATGATTTCCTCGTTTCGAAGGGTGCCAGAGCGCCAGGAACGGAGCGCATCCACGCAGCTGTCCGTTCATGCGTGCCCGTTTATGGCGACGATCGTCCCTTGAATGCGGATATGGAAGCCTTGCGTGCCATGATCGCCAAGACCGCGCCGCCTGCGGAAAACCAAACTGGAGCATGAAATGACTGCCCAATTCGACCTTGCCATCGTCGGCCTCGGCGCGATGGGAAGTGCAGCCTTGTCTTTCGCCGCGGCGCGCGGTGCAAAGGCGATCGGGATCGAGGCGCATTTCCCCGCCCATTCCCTCAGCTCCTCGCATGGCGACAGCCGCCTGATCCGTCTCGGCTACTTCGAAGATCCGTCCTATGTTCCCTTGCTGAAGCGTGCCTATCAAAACTGGCGCTCGCTGGAGGCAAGGCTGCGGGCCGAAATCCTGACGGTGACAGGTGTCCTGCAGATCGGCACGCCCGACAGCAAGATCGTCAGCGGCACGCGCGCTTCCTGCGACATGCACGACCTGCCGCATGAGATACTCGATCGCGACGCCATGAAACGCCGCTTTCCGGCTTTCGCGCTGGACGACGGGGAGGTCGGCCTGCTCGATCCTCAGGGCGGCTATGTCAGGCCTGAAGCGGCGATCATGGGCTATTTGAAGCTTGCGGCCGAAGACGGTGCCGTCCTGCATTTCGGCGAGCGCGTCATCGCGATCGAGCCAGACGATACGGGCGTGACCGTCGTTTCCTCAACTGGGCGATATCGCGCCCGCAAGGTGATCGTCGCAACCGGCGCGTGGATTGCCGAGCTTGTGCCGCAGCTGAAGGCGCATGCGCAGCCGATCCGGCAGGTGGTTGCCTGGTATCAGCCGAGGGATGGCTTCGTTGCCGAACCGCAACGCATGCCATGCTTCCTGCGCGATGAAGGAGCGGAAGGTTCCTATTTCGGCTTCCCGGCCATCGGCGTGGATGGTGTGAAGATCGGCCGCCATGCGCATTTCCGTGAGCCGATTGACCCGACCCTTCCTAATCCGCCGGTGAATGATACCGACACCGATCTGCTCGACAATTTTGCTCGCAAGCGGCTACCGAATGCAGCCTCATTTCGCGGGCGCGCGACCACCTGCCGCTATACCATGCTGCCGAGCGAGGATTTTCTCATCGATAGGGTGCCCGGACAGCCGAATGTGGTTGTCTCGTCGGCCTGTTCCGGCCATGGCTTCAAGTTTACGAGCGTGATCGGCGAGATCCTGGCGGATCTCGCGCTTGAAGGGGGCAGTGCGTTGCCGACTGACCTCTTCTCTTTCAAAAGGCACTTTGGCGGCAAAGCGGCATAGATCGCCGCGGGTTCGGCATTCTAGCCGACCGTCATGCGGCGCAGAACGTTCGATCTGAAATAGAAGTGCTGAACGAGCGCGCCGAATATGTGAAGGACGACGACTGTCCACAGGACCGCCTTGATCGGGCCGCCATGCAGGAAAGCGGCCGTGTCGACGCCGAGATAATAGGCCGCCATTCCCGAGAGCGGCATCGCGAAAATCAATGCGTAAAGCAGGACATGCGTCACGCTGGCGACGTAATGCACAATCACGGGCTGGCCGTCCGGCATTGCGGGAGCTTCCGATGAAAATTTGAGTACGAGACGCACGATGGCGAGCAGCAGTATGGCAATGCCGGCATAGGCGTGAATATTGGCGCTGGAGATGTCGGCTGGCGTCGGCACCTGGCCATGACGAATAAGACGCCGCCATGCATTCATCCCATCCGGAAACAAGAGATTGAAGAAGATCAGCAGCGCCATGAGCCAATGAAGGACGCGTTGCGGAACGGAATAGGCGGATCTTGCAGACATCGTGCCTCCTTAGATTGGAATTATTCTAAAGGTAGGACATGATTCTAACGGGAACCTGAACGTGCCTCCCGCAATGAAATTTCATTACCTGTCCACATCAAGCCGGGGTTCGATCTCTTTTATTGCCTCTAGGCCCGGGCATCGAAGCCAGCCGCTGCGATCCCGCATAGGGATAGGCGGCGGCCCCTCGTTCATGAAGCCGCCGCTCGGATTGCCTTACTTGCCGGCGTCCTTGGCCGCCTTCTCGATCACGGCGGCCACCTTTTCCGGCTGCGAGGCGAAGACGGCATGGCTTGCCTTGATTTCGGTCACGTCGCTGCCGGCGCGCTTTGCCATGTCGCGCTCGAGCTCGGGATTGATGGAACGGTCATTGGTTGCGACGATGGCCCAGCTCTTCTTCGCCTTCCAGGCAGGATCGCCAACTTTGGCGGTGAAGGCGGCCTTTGATGCAAAGACCTGCGATTTCGCCAGGAAGCTGGCTTCATCCTTCGGCAGGTCGGCTGCAAAGTCGGCGGCGAATGTCGCGGGGTCGAGATAAAGATATTGGCCGTCTTTGGTTTCGCGGATGTTCATGCTGCCTGCAGGCTTCGAGCTCGCAAGGCTGATCAGGCTTTCGCCCTTGTCCGGCTGAAGTGCGGCGACATAGACAAGGCCCGCGACATCCGGGCGATTGCCCGCTTCGGTGATGACCATGCCGCCATAGCTGTGACCGACGAGCAGGCTCGGGCCGTTCTGAAGGTCGAGCACGCGATTGGTGGCGGCGACATCGTCGGCAAGCGAGGTGATCGGTTCCTGCACGACCGTGACGTTAAAGCCGTCCTTTTCAAGGATGTCGGCGGTCTTGCGCCATCCTGAACCGTCAGCCAGAGCGCCGTGGACGATGACGATATTCTTGATCTCGGCTGCCTGCACCGCGAAGACAAAAGTACTTGCGGCAAGCCCGAGGGCGGCGATGGAAAGAAAACGGATCTTCATGATGTAACTCCTGTGTGTTGAGGTTCATGCTTGGGGTAAGGGGGAAGTTTCAGCCGAAGGTGAAGGCGTAGGCCTGCACCCCGGGATCGAGGAAACGGATCTCGAAGTTGTGTGCGGTGACGTCACCGGACTGGCGGACGAGTTGGTAGAGCTTGGTGGCAGTCACGGTGCCGTTGCCGTCGGCATCGATATCGGAGCCGTGGTCGGCGCCGGGCGCCTTCCCATCCACAGTCACCTGGAAACGGATCGGTTTTCCGTCCGCCGAGGGACCAAGGACGAGATGCAGGTCGCGGGCGCTGAAGCGATAGCTGATGCCGCCGCCTGCCTTGTTGAGCGTCGCCTGCTCGGACCCGACTGTCCAGATGCCGGCCAGTCCCCATTGGTTGAGGCCGGGATTGGCAACGGAATAGTCGGCGGCGGTGTCGGCCTTAAGGCCTTCAGGGGAGACGAAACCTGTTGCCTGGTTGTAGCCGACATAGGTTTCGCCGGAGCGGATATGGCCAAGGTCGGGGCTTGCTTCCGCGCCCTTCGCATCCGGAACGACCGGGCCGTTTTGGGCCATATTGCTGCCTGCTTCGCGAAGAAGGTCCTGGATTGCCTGTTCCGTTTGGCGATAATTGCCTTCGCCGAAGTGCTGGTAGCGGACCTGCCCCTTGGCATCGATCAGGTAATGGGCCGGCCAGTAATTGTTCTCGAAGGCGCGCCAGATGCGATAGTCGTTGTCGATTGCGACCGGATAGCCGATCTTAAAGTCGGCGATCGCCTTCTTGACGTTGTCTACGTTCTTTTCGAAGGCGAATTCCGGAGCGTGGACGCCGATCACGACGAGACCCTGATCCTTATACTTTTCCGCCCAGGCACGAACATAGGGGATAGTGCGGATGCAGTTGATGCAGGAATAGGTCCAGAAGTCGACGAGGACGACCTTGCCGCGAAGTCCGGCCGTCGTCAGCGGCTCAGAGTTCAGCCATGTGACGGCGCCGTCGAGCGAGGGGGCGGGGCCTTCGATCGGAAGATCGCTGTGGAATGGACGTGCCGCGTCTGTGGCAACCTTCATGGCACTGTTGCTGGCAACCTCGGTCTCCGGGGCTGAGGTCTTGGGGTGCAGCTTCTCGAGCAAAGCCTGTTCGAAGGAGCCGGTGCTTGCATAGGAGAGGCGGGCGAGCAGGCCGGTATCGAGGCCGAGCGCGATGGCGGCAACGCCGGCCAGAACAGCCGCGCCTGCGACCTGGCGAATGCGTTCGCTGACGCCGAGGGACTGCTTCATGCGGGCAAAGATCTTGCCGCCGGCAAAGAGAGCAATGGCAAGCGAGGTCGCGGCACCGGCGCCATAGGCAAGCAGCAGGAAGGTCGTCTGCAGATTGGCGCCCTTCAAGGCCGCGCCTGTCAGGACCAGCCCGAGGATCGGGCCGGCGCAAGGTGCCCAGAGCAGTCCAGTCGCAATGCCGAGTACGAAGGAGCTTCGGACGCTCGACGTAGCGCGTTGAGCGTCAGCGGCGTTCAGCAGGTTGTTGCCGAGATTGACGGCTGGCCGCGAAAGCGCTGTCGCTATGCGGGGTGAAATCAGGCTCAGGCCGAAGAGGCCGAGCAGCACGATTGCCGCGAGGCGACCATATTCATTGGCACGGATCGCCCAGGCGCCGCCGACCGCGGCAAGGGTCGCGACAACTGCAAAGGTGAGCGCCATGCCAGCCAGCATGGGCAGCGTGCTTCGGACGAAGGGCTGTCCGGCGCGGGCAAAGACGAAGGGGAGGATGGGCAGGATGCACGGACTGAGGATCGTCAGCGCACCGCCGAGATAGGCAATGATGAGAAGCGTCATCGTCTTGTTCCTTTAGAAACGGTTGGCTAGCTGCGAATGGCGACGTGCCGTGCTCAGCAGTGACGCTATCTGTCGGTGGCGACGTATCTCGAATGTGTCTGGTTGACTGCGAGAATGTACCGAAACGTCGATGTCTCCGGCTTCGATACATTGCGATACAAACTGATCGGTGCGGCCGCGATTTTGCCGATCTCTCAGGCACCGGCAGCGCTTCGTCTGTCAAAGAACGTGGATTGTATCAGACTGTATCTGTGCGGCCTGAAGCTACACAGATATTCAAAAGGCCGCTGCCTGCGACACATCGGAGATACATGTGGCTGGCTTTCTAGGGTTCACGATCCAATCCACAGGAGAGACAGATGTCCGAGGAAATCAACCACACCCGCCGCCGCTTTTTTGGCATGGCCGCCATCGCTGTTGCCGCCGCTGAATTCGGTCTGCCTGCAATCGCCGGTGCGCAGGAAACAAAGGCTTCCACATTGACCCTGCCCGTCGTTAAGGCCGGCACCCACACGTCTTTCGACGCGCTGAAGCAGATCAAAGCCGGTGTGCTCAATGTCGGTTACGCCGAAGCCGGTCCGGCCAACGGCCCCGTCGTGCTGCTGCTGCACGGCTGGCCCTATGACATTTACAGCTTCGTCGATGTCGCGCCGCTTTTGGCAGATGCCGGCTATCGCGTCATCATTCCCTATCTTCGCGGCTACGGAACCACTCGTTTCCTTTCGAAGGACACGCCGCGCAACGGTCAGCAGGCAGCACTTGCCGTCGATATGATTGCGCTTCTTGATGCGCTGAAGATCGAAAAGGTCGTCGTTGCCGGTTACGACTGGGGTGGCCGCACCGCCGATATCATGGCGGCTCTCTGGCCGGAACGCTGCAAGGCGCTGGTTTCGGTCAGCGGCTATCTCATCGGCAGCCAGGAAGTCAACCGCAAGCCGCTGCCGCCAAAGGCAGAGCTTGCCTGGTGGTACCAGTTCTATTTCGCCACCGAGCGCGGCCGCCTCGGCTACCAGGAAAACCGCCATGATTTCGCAAAGCTGATCTGGCAAACCGCCTCGCCGCAATGGGCCTTTGATGACACTACTTTCGATCGGTCGGCTGCCGCTTTCGACAATCCGGACCATGTCGATATCGTCATTCACAATTATCGCTGGCGGCTTGGTCTCGTCGAAGGCGAGGCGAAGTTCGATGCTTATGAAAAGAAGCTCGCCGTTGGCCCGGTGATTTCGATCCCGACCATCACCATGGAAGGTGACGCCAACGGCGCGCCGCATCCGGAACCCGCGGCCTATCGCGGCAAGTTCTCGGGCAAGTATGAGCATCGCACGATCACCGGCGGCATCGGCCACAATCTTCCCCAGGAAGCACCGCAAGCCTTCGCCCAGGCTGTGATAGATGTTGATCGTTTCTAGTTCGGCGGTAGCGTGCAGGAGGGCGCCGGCGTAAGCTGTCGCCCTCAGCCGTTGGCGCCATAAGGGATGAATATTCGTAGCTTGATGCTTACGATGATGAGTGGGAAATCAAGATGGATCATGTCGACCATATCCTGATCGTTGATGACGATCGGGAAATCCGCGAGCTGGTGTCGAGCTACTTGAAGAAGAATGGGCTAAGAGCGACGACGGCTGCCGATGGCCGCCAGATGCGCAGTTTTCTCGAGGCCAATTCGGTCGATCTGATCGTGCTCGACGTGATGATGCCGGGCGACGACGGGCTGGTGCTGTGTCGCGAGCTTCGTGCTGGAAAGCACAAGGCGACACCTATTCTCATGCTGACGGCGCGCAGCGACGAGATGGACCGCATTCTCGGCCTCGAAATGGGCGCGGACGATTATCTGGCGAAGCCTTTCGCCGCCCGCGAGCTGCTTGCCCGCATCAAGGCGGTTCTGCGCCGCACCCGCATGCTGCCTCCCAATCTACAGATCAGCGAAGCCGGCCAGATGCTGGTCTTCGGTGATTGGCGGCTAGACACGGTCGGGCGTCATCTGCTGGACAAGGACGGCACGGAGATCACACTCAGCGGCGCGGAATACCGCCTGCTGCGCGTCTTCATCGATCACCCGCAGCGGGTGCTCAATCGTGATCAGCTTCTGAATCTGACACAAGGCCGCGATGCCGACCTCTTCGATCGTTCCATCGACCTGCTTGTCAGCCGTCTCCGCCAGCGACTGGGGGATGACGCGCGGGAGCCGATGTATATCAAGACGGTGCGCAGCGAAGGTTATGTCTTCTCCGTGCCGGTGGAAATTGCGGAGCTTCGCCCATGACTGTGATCGACCTTTCAGGTCGCCCGTCATGGTGGCCTAGCACCCTGCGTGCACGCATTTCGCTGATCCTCCTGGCGGGGCTCGCGATCGCCTACGGCCTGTCCTTCAGCGTGCTCTATATCGAGCGCTACATGTCGGCAAAAGCCGTCATGCTCGGCACGCTGGAAAACGACGTTGCGACCTCGATCGCGGTGCTCGACCGGTTGCCGGCCGATGAGAGAGCGAATTTCGTCGATTGGCTGAGCCGCGGCAATTACAATTTCGAATTAGGCAATGGCCTGCCCGGCGTGCCTGATACGTCCGCCCATGGCGCGGAGATCGCCGCCAAGATAGAGGATGCAGTCGGCCATCGGTTTCCGATCCACATGGAAGCAATACCGGGACCCATCTCGCGGCTGCAGGCACATCTCAATCTGAGCGATGGCAGCCCGCTGACGATCGATGTTACGCCAAAGGGTGTCATGCCGATCGCGGCCTGGCTGCCTTATGTCTTCGTTGTCCAGATGCTGTTGATCGTCCTTTGTACCTGGTTTGCCGTCCGACAGGCCACGCGTCCGCTCGCCGAGCTTGCTGCTGCGGCCGATGCGCTCGATCCCAACAAGAAGAGCCCGGCCTTGAGCGACCGAGGGCCGAGCGAAGTGGCACATGCCGCAAGAGCCTTCAACGCCATGCGGGATCGAATTGCGCATTATCTCGAAGAGCGCGTGCAGATCCTCGCCGCCATCTCGCACGATCTGCAGACGCCGATCACCCGCATGCGCCTGCGCGCCGATATTGCCGATGATTCGCCCGAGAAGACCAAGCTGCTGCAGGACCTCGGCGAGATCGAGCGTCTGGTGCAGGACGGGATCGCCTATGCGCGCAGCGCCCATGGCAACGGCGAGAAAAGCGCGCGCATCGACCTTGCCTCCTTCATCGAAAGCATCAGCTACGATTATCAGGACACCGGCAAATCCGTCGAGATTCTCGGCCTCATCCAGGGCACGGCGACGACGAAGCCGCATGCGCTACGACGTATCCTCACCAATTTCATCGACAACGCCCTGAAATTTGCCGGAACGGCGGAAATCGCCGTGGAGCGGCGGGACACGGGCCAGATTGCGATCACCGTCCTCGATCGCGGTCCCGGCATTCCGCAAGACCAGATAGAGGCGGCCATGCAGCCCTTCTTCCGGCTGGAGCAATCGCGCAACCGCAACACCGGCGGTACCGGCCTTGGCCTGGCGATTGCCCAGCAGCTCGCCCAGACGCTTGGCGGCTCCGTCAGGCTCTATAACCGCGAAGGCGGTGGCCTGGCGGCAGAAGTCGTTATTTCCTGAGAGCTCGCGGAAAGAACATGGGTAGCGGGTCTTTCGTCAGCTCGACGGCAGCTACATCCACCCAAACAGCCACGCTAATAGCAAGAGGACTACAGCCAGCGCCAGCCAAAGCAGGATTCGTTCTCTGGGGATTCGCTTGGCATCCTCTTTGGAAATAACTTTATATGCCTCCATCTGAATCTTCTCCGCGTCTCCGTCGAGATCGCGTGTCTCGAAATGTTGTCTGGTCTCGTTTTGCATCAGGCGTGTCCCCGATTCCCTATCCGCCCTTTTTATTCCACTTCCACTTACCAGGATCTTTGTAAGCATTTGTATCCGGTCCGTTAAGGCCTACGTTTTGTGACACTTCCGGCTTTTCCGGAAACATGCCGGATACGTCGATCCATCAAAAACAACTCCGTCAACAGACGTTGCCCAACGCCACAACATAGCGGGCAACGCAACAAAGGAGTGTTCCATGACCAAGATCGACAAGGTTCTCTACACCGCCAAGACCCACACCATCGGTGGCCGCGACGGCTCGGCCCGCAGCGATGACAATCAGCTTGACGTCAAGCTTTCGCCTCCCGGTAGCGCCCATTCCGGTACCAATCCCGAGCAGCTCTTCGCAGCCGGCTGGTCGGCCTGCTTCATTGGCGCCATGGGCCTCGCTGCCGGCAAGCGAAAGATCAAGCTGCCGGCCGATCTCGCCGTCGATGCCGAAGTGGACCTGGGCATGACCGAAGGCGCTTACTTCCTGCAGGCACGGCTCACCGTCAGCATGCCCGGCATTGAGCCGGAGCTCGCACGCACGCTGGTCGAAGAAGCCCACCAGACCTGCCCCTATTCGAAGGCCACTCGCGGCAACATCAATGTCGAGCTGAAGCTCGCCTGAGAATCGCCCACGCATCGATATTGCGCGCTGCCCCGGAAGGTGCAGCGCGCCGAATCGTTAATTTTTCCGCGTCGAATAATCAGCAAGGCAGTTTCTGCTTTGCGCCTGGAGAATCTCATGAGACCAATCATTCTTCTCCTTGCAGGAGCTGCGATTTTCGCCGCTCCATGCGTCTACGATCCCAGCTCCAACGAGCCTTCGGCACTCGCGAGCATCGCCGCTTTGTGGGGCGGATCGGGCTCCGATGGAGCCCCGTATTAACCATTTGTTAACCATATGAGCGGTACACAGGATCAACGATTTATTCACATAGATGACCAAAGTGCTAACAGACGCTCGTTCGATCCGTATCAAGGGCCGCTCCTTTCTTGCGGTCATGCTTTCGCCGGATCTTCCGCTGGACCAGTGGTTGATCAGGCTTGACGACCTCGCAGCCCGTTCGGCCGGCTTCTTTCTGGGGCGGCCGGTCGTGCTCGATATCACCGACCTGCCGATCGACAAGGCGCAGCTCAAGGAGCTGATCGCTGAGCTTTCGGCCCGCAATGTCAGCATCATGGGCATCGAGGGCGGTCGCCCGTCGATCGCCGGGTCTGGCATGCCGCCGATCCTGAAGGGCGGGCGTCCGGCTGCCGATTTCGAAGTCTCCGAGGCCGAGCCGGTCGTGGAGCGCCGCAACAGCGAGCCCAAGGCGCCGCCGCCGGAAGTCCGGCCGGTCACGCAGTCGCTGATCATCCGCGAGCCGGTGCGTTCGGGGCAGTCGGTGATCTTTCCAGAAGGCGATGTCACGGTCATCGGTTCCGTGGCGTCCGGCGCGGAAGTCATCGCGGGTGGATCGGTCCACATCTACGGCGCCCTGCGCGGCCGCGCCATGGCAGGCTCGATCGGCAACGCCTCGGCGCGAATCTTCTGCCGCAAGCTCGAGGCCGAGCTTTTGGCGATCGATGGCATTTACAAGATGGCCGAAGACATATCACCCGGCCTCAGGGGACAGGCCGTCCAGCTCTGGCTGGATGGTGAAACGATCATGGCCGAAAAACTAATCTGAGCCGAAGCCGGCCAAAACAGGAGAGCAAGATGGGCAAGGTAATCGTCGTCACATCAGGCAAGGGCGGAGTTGGAAAGACGACTTCGACGGCCGCATTGGGGGCGGCTCTGGCACAGAGAAACGAAAAGGTCGTCGTCGTCGATTTCGATGTCGGTCTGCGCAATCTCGATCTGGTCATGGGGGCGGAACGCCGCGTGGTCTATGACCTCGTCAACGTCATTCATGGCGACGCCAAGCTGCCGCAGGCGCTGATTCGCGATAAGCGGCTGGAGACGCTCTTCCTCCTGCCGGCCTCGCAGACGCGCGACAAGGACAATCTGACGCCCGAGGGTGTCGAGCGCGTCATCAACGAGCTCAAGAACTATTTCGATTGGGTCATCTGCGACAGCCCGGCCGGTATCGAGCGCGGCGCCACCCTTGCCATGCGTCATGCCGACGTCGCCGTCGTCGTCACCAATCCGGAAGTTTCCTCGGTGCGCGATTCCGACCGCATCATCGGCCTGTTGGACTCCAAGACGCTGAAGGCCGAGCGCGGCGAGCGCATGGAAAAGCATCTGCTGCTGACCCGCTTCGACGCCGGCCGCGCCGAACGCGGCGACATGCTGAAGGTCGACGACGTGCTGGAGATCCTCTCCATTCCGCTGCTCGGCATCATTCCGGAAAGCACCGACGTTCTGCGCGCCTCCAACCTCGGCTCGCCGGTCACGCTTGCCGATGCGCGCTGTGCACCGTCGCTTGCCTATTTCGACGCCGCACGCCGCCTTGCCGGCGAGCAGGTGCCGATCACCATCCCCGGCGAGAAGCGGGGTATCTTCGGCAAAATCTTCGCAAGGAGGGCCGCATGAGCATTTTCGGACTGTTCCGCAAGCAGAGATCTGCACCGATGGCGCGCGAGCGCCTGCAGATCCTTCTTGCCCACGAACGCGCCTCCGTGGGCTCGGATCTCGTATCCGTGCTGAGAGAGGAAATCCTCGCCGTCATCGCCAAGCATGTGCAGGTCGATCGCGACAAGGTACAGGTGAAGATGGATCGCGATAAGGACGTCTCCATGCTGGAGATCGACGTGGAGATCCCGCGCGATGCGACCTTGAAGGCCGCTTGACGAAGGATCGCGCCCGTCAAATGTGCGAATTCTGTCACATGGAACTCTCGTGTGGCAGAAAAGCTAAAATTTTCGCAGCCGGCTCTTGCAAAGGGTGCGATTCGCGATTATTTGCGCCTCATCACCTGTATCGATGGCCTGTCGCGCTGACATTTCTGTGTCGAGCCGGCGTTCGCTGTCCGGGTTAAAAAGCAAGGGCGCTCCCCAGAAATGGGTAGAGCGCCCTTTGCTTTTGTCGTGCTCGCGGCGCCGTTCTTGTTCCATGCGATGTGCCAGTTTGCGGCGACGATACGGGGGGCGGCTGGCTTGTGCGCATTGAATCATCGAAGGAACGCGGTCTTGAGATGGCTGCTCGCCGGCATCCTGGCTGCGGCCTGCGCCGTCTCCGCTCGCGCGGCGGACGGGACGATCTTTCTGACATTCGATGATGGGCCTTTGCCTGGAACGAAGAACATTCTTTCCGTGCTGAGCCAGGAAAATGTCCCCGCCGCCATGTTCATGGTCGGCCAGCATGTCGAAACCATTCCTGCCGGGCGCGATCTCTTGGCAGAAGCCAAAGCTATGCCGCTGGTAACCGTCGGCAATCACAGCTACAGCCACGCCAATAATCGCTACAGACGATACTATTCCAACACCCAGGCCGTCGTCGCCGACATGCTTCATGCCAATGAAGTGCTCGGTCTGACGCCGATCGTCAATGCGCGATTGCCGGGCAGGGACGTCTTTCGGCTTCCGACCGTATCGAGGGAGGATCTATCCATCAACGTTGCCCAATGGGAGCGCGAATGGCTGGATTACGAGCTCGTCGCCGAAGCGGGATTCTATCTCTACGGCTGGGATTTCGAGTGGGTACACAGCGACGACGGCAAGCCGGTTCAATCGGTGGACCATCTCGTCAATGAGATCGATCACCTCTTTCAGTATGGTCGCTTCACGCAGCGGGGCAAGATGATCCTTCTCATGCATGACGAGATGTTTCAGGATCAGTTCAACGGGCGCGAAAACCTGCAGTCGCTGATCCGCAAGCTGAGGAATCGCGGCTACGCTTTCGGCGATATCCGGAATTACGCGCCCTCGAAACAGTAAAAACCATAAATCCGGCTAGCCTTGTCGTGCGGCGGCCCCGGCTGCGACCGTCAGGATGAAATCGTCGAGCTCCTGTTCCAGGCTTTCGATCGGCAAGCCGACGAAACGCCCCTCCAGGCTGATGCTGACGACGCCATGCACAGCGCCGAACAGCGTTCTCGCCCTGATCGCGCGCGCCGTCTCCGACATGTTCGGCTGCAATTCTGCGAGCGGCTCGGCAATGACGCCCATCAGGAACATGTGCTCTTCGAGATGCCATTCGGGGCTGGGGCGGTCATCCGGAGGCCGATGGTCGAAGAGCGCCTTCCATAGATTGCGATGGGTAACTGCAAAGCGCAGATAACCGCGTGCGAGATTGCGCAGCCGGTCTGTCGGTGTGTGATCCCGAACCTCCGTCAGCGCCAGCGATGCCTCAAGCGCCTTCAGCGTTGCCGAATTGACGTGAATGACGAGGTCGTCGAGATCGGCAAAGACAGTGTAAAGACCTCCGAGAGCGCAGCCTACATCCTGCGTGACATCGCGCGCCCTCAGGTTCGAGAGCCCGTCTGCAGCGATGCGATTGCGCGCCGCCTCGATCAGCCGCTGCTTCAGATCCTCGCGCTTTTCCAGGGTTTTTCTGGCCACTCACTCTTCCAATTCGATTTTTTGAACGTTGTTCAAAATTGTTCTTGAACAACGTTCATGATTCTGGCATATATCGTTTTGTGAACATCGTTCATAAACGGGAGACGACAAATGTTCAATTCAATTCTGACGCTCATTCGCGGTCGGGCCTATGATGCGGAACAGGCGTTCATCGATCGCAATGCGGTACCCTTGCTGGCGCAGCAGATCCGCGAGGCGGCCAGCGCCATCCAGTCGGCACGGCGGGCCGTGGCAATTGCCGTCGCGCAGAATGAGCAGGAAAAGAACCGGCACGCAGCGATCATCGGCCGCATTGCGGACCTGGAAACGCGCGCCGTTGCCGCCCTCCAGAGGGGAAGCGACGAACTTGCGCGGGAGGCGGCCGAGGCGATCGCCCAGCTCGAAGCCGAGCGGGATGCTTCCGAGGAGGCCCAGGCGCAATTCACTCAGACGATCGGCAAACTCAAGGCAACCGTTCGCACATCGGAAGCACGGCTGCAGGAATTGCAGCGCGGCGAGCGCCTGGCGCGGGCTACCGAGCAGACACAGAAGCTCAATGCCGCCTGCGACGACAATTGCGGCCTGGCGACGCTCGATGACGCCGAGGAGACGCTCGCCCGTCTTCAAGCCTACCAGAGCCGCTGCGAGATCGCAGCCTCGACTATGAAGGAAATGGATGCCACGAGCCGGCAGGCCCATATCATCGAAGAACTCGCCAATGCCGGCTGCGGCGCACCGCTCGGCCCTTCTGCCGACGACGTACTTGCCCGCCTGCGCCAACGCTTGAATTCAGCAGCCTGAAACGAAGACATCAAACACATCGGATAATTGAGAGGATACGATCATGAACGACAGCTTCCAGAAACATTCCCAGGCTTGGGTCAGCTTCTCCTACATCTCTTTTGCCGCAGCGGCTTTCATGCTCCTCGTCGGCCTTTACATGATGCCGATCGATCTCTGGGGCAAAGGCTATCTCGCCATGGGCATTCTGATGCTGGTGCAGACGGCGGTCAACGTCACTAAGACCGTTCGTGACAACAGCGAGGCTGACAAGCTGATCCGCAAGGTAGAAGATGCCCGTACGGAAAAGCTTCTGGTTAAGTTCAATCGTGACGGTCAGGACTAATCTTTATTAACGACGCCATAGAGTTGTATCCGCGCTCAACCTTTGCGTAACAACTCTGTGGCGTCCTGTTGGCCGAATGAGGGATACGCCATGCAAACGCACCTGATGAGATCGAGGAAGTTCGCGCCGCTGTTCTGGACGCAATTCCTGACTGCCTTCAACGATAATTTCTTAAAGCAGACTCTGGTTTTCGTTATTCTCGCGCAGATGGCGACGGAGGGCGCGGCGCTGGTCACACTCGCCGGCGGCATCTTCATCGTGCCGTTCCTGCTCCTGTCGGCGATTGCCGGTGAGCTTGCCGACAAATACGACAAGGCCAGGATGGCGGAGCTTTTGAAGCGCTGCGAACTCCTGGTGGCGGCGATTTCGGTGGTCGGCATCGCCTTCTCCTCGATCTGGATCCTGATGCTCGCCCTCTTCGGCTTCGGCGTCATTTCCTCGCTCTTCGGGCCGATCAAATACGGCATCCTGCCCGATCATCTGGCAAACCGGGATCTCCCCAAGGCCAACGCCTGGATCGAGGGCGGCACCTTCATCGCCATTCTCACCGGTACGATGGTCGCGGCCGTCGCCTTCCGCGAGGGCGAGAATGTCTGGATCTTCGGGCCGATGATGATGGGGCTTTCGATCCTCTGCTGGTTTGCCGCCCGCATGATTCCTGCGACCGGCTCCAAGGCACCCGATCTCGTCGTCGACACCAATGTCATGCGCTCCAGCTACAGGCTGGTCAACGAGCTTCGCGCCGATAGCCGCATCTGGCGGGCGTCGCTGATGAACTGCTGGTTCTGGTTCGTCGGCGCCTTCATCATGTCGATGCTGCCGGTCATGGTCACGGACATTCTCGGCGGCTCGGAAATCGTCGTTCCAGCTTATCTTGCGATCTTCGCCATATCGGTTGCCATCGGCTCAGCCATTGCCGGATGGATGGCGGCCGGCCGCATCGTGCTTTTGCCGGCGCCCATCGGCATGCTGATCGTCGCTCTCTTCGGCCTCGATCTCGGCTGGAACCTGTGGGGTCTGCAATCAACCAGCCATGCTGAAACCATTCTTGCCTTCTTCGCCGGACCGAAAACGATCCGTGTCGCCATCGATCTGGCCGGCATGGCGATCGGCGGTGCTTTCCTGGCCGTTCCGACCTTCTCGGCCATGCAGAGCTGGGCGAATGAGGATCGCCGCGCCCGCGTCATTGGCGCATCGAATGTGCTCTCCGCGCTCTTTATCGCTGTGGGCTTGGCGCTTGTGGCCGTGCTTCAAGCCGTGGGTCTGTCGATCCCGGTCATCATTCTCAGCATCTCAGTGCTCAACATCGCGATTGCCTGGTTGATGCTGAAAATGCTGCCGACCAACGCCTTCCGCGATCTGATCTCCATCATCTTCCGCGCCTTCATGCGGCTTGAAGTCGAAGGTCTGGAAAACATACGCAAGGCGGGCCCCGCGCCGATCATCGCGCTCAACCATGTGAGCCTGCTGGACGGCGCACTCGCGCTTGCCATCACCGAGGAAGAGCCTGTCTTCGCCATCGACTATGCCTTCGCCAAGAAGTGGTGGATGCGGCCGCTTTTGAAGATGTGCAAGTTCCTGCCGCTCGACCCGACCAAGCCGATGGCGACGCGCTCGCTGATCAAGGTCATCCAGGACGGCAGCCCGGTCGGCATCTTCCCCGAGGGGCGCCTGACCGTCACCGGCACGCTGATGAAGGTCTATGACGGTGCTGCCATGGTCGCCGACAAGACCGGTACGATGATCGTTCCCGTCCGCATTGACGGACTGGAAAAGAGCTACGCCTCCTACCTGACCTCGAGCCATGTTCGCCGCCGTCTCTTCCCCAAGGTCAAGGTGACGATCCTCGAGCCGGTTAAGCTCAATGTTCCCGCCGAGCTCAAGGGCAGGAAGCGCCGTATCGCCGCCGGCGCTGCCCTCTACCAGATCATGTCGACGCTGATGTTCCGCACCGCCGACACCAACAATACAGTCCTCGGCCGTGTAATTGACAGCGCCCATGAATATGGCGGCAAGAAGCTCGCCGTCGAGGACCCGATCGCCGGCAAGCTCTCCTATGCCAAGCTCCTGACAGGCGCTGCGGTGCTGGGTGCGAAGTTTAGAAAGATGTTCCCGAACGAGAAGACGCTCGGCGTGATGCTGCCGAACGCCAACGGTACGGCTGCAACCGTGCTCGGTGTCATGTCGGCGGGCAAGGTTCCGGCCATGCTGAACTTCACGGCTGGCGCTGCGAATATCCTCTCCGCCTGCCGGACAGCGGAGGTCAAGCATGTGCTCAGCTCGCGCGCTTTCATCACGCAGGCCAAACTCGGCCCGGTGGTCGAGGAGCTCGAAAAGCATGTTGCCTTTGTCTGGCTGGATGAACTGCGCACGCAGATCACCTTCTTCGACAAGATCGTCGGCCTCATGCGCAAATATCGGCCACTGGTGAAACGTGGCGCCGATGATCCGGCCGTCATCCTCTTCACCTCCGGTTCGGAAGGCGCGCCCAAAGGCGTGGTGCTGACGCACCGTAATGTCCTCTCGAATGCCGCCCAGGCCGCCTCGCGCATCGACTTCCACCCCGGCGACAAGGTGTTCAACGTCCTGCCGATGTTCCACTCCTTCGGCCTGACGGCAGGCACGATCCTGCCGCTGGTCTCGGGCGTGCCGGTGTTTTTCTATCCCTCGCCGCTGCACTATCGCATCGTGCCGGAGCTGATCTACGTCTCCAACGCCACCATCGTCTTCGGCACGGATACATTCCTGAACGGCTACGCCCGCACCGCTCATCCCTATGACATGAGATCGATCCGCTACATCTTCTCGGGCGCCGAGCCGGTGAAGGCATCGACCCGCGAGGTCTATATGGAGAAATTCGGCCTGCGCATCCTGGAAGGCTATGGCGTGACCGAGGCCGCCCCGGTGATCTCGCTGAACACGCCGATGTACAACCGCACCGGAACGGTCGGCAAGATCATGCCGGGCATGGAATGGAAGCTCGAGCCGGTTGCCGGCATCGATGAGGGCGGCCGCCTTCTCATCCGTGGCGCCAACGTCATGGCCGGCTACCTGCGCGCCGACAATCCCGGCGTTCTCGAACCGCTGTCTGAAGGTTGGCACGATACGGGCGACATCGTCACCATCGATGAGGAAGGTTTCGTCAAGATCCGCGGCCGAGCCAAGCGCTTCGCCAAGATCGGCGGCGAGATGATCTCGCTTGCTGCTGTAGAAACACTTGCGGCACAGCTCTGGCCGGGTGCCCTCAGCGTTGTCTCGTCCGTACCCGATGCCAAGAAGGGCGAGCGCCTCGTGCTCCTGACCGATGCGCCGGGTGCGACTAGAAGCGATTTCCTGGCCTTCGCCAAATCGAAGGGTGCCACGGAAATGATGGTTCCCGCCGAAGTGACCGTCGGCAAGGTGCCTGTCCTCGGTTCCGGCAAGGTCGATTTTGTCACCGCGCGTGCGATGGCTTTGGAAGCTCAAGCGCAGTCAGAGGCAGCGTAGGCTCCCATCTCGAAATAGTGGTGCGGCCGATGGTTTCAGCCTTCGGCCGCCTTTTTTTGTCGCCGGCGGCTCATGGCGGAGTGCGCCGTTTTAGGCGGCAATGGGAAGGATGATCTGAAATGCTGTGCCATCCTTGCTGCTCTCAAGCAATTCGATGCTGCCTCCGTGGGAAGCGAGCATCGCGCGGACGATGCCAAGGCCCATGCCGGTGCCGCCATCGTCCCGGCGCGTCGAGAAGAAGGGCTCGAAGATGCGATCCCGATTGCCATCGGCAATGCCGCGACCATTGTCGCGAATTTGGATCGATATCCCCCGCCCTTCGCCGCTTGCGTTGATTGCAAGGTCTGTCGCGCCGTTCTGAACGGCATTTTCCGCCAGATTGGCGAAAATAATGCCGGCTGCCTCGCCGGGCAAAGCCAGCGTCTCGTCGGCGCTGCCTTCAGAGATGATCGTCAATTGGCGAAATTGCATCTCCAACTGGGCAATGATATCGCGAAGGCTGCTGGAGCCCTGTTGGGATGGAAGCTCGGCCTTTGCCAGCTCCCGCAGTCGCGACAACAGCCGATCCAGCCGTTCGGTGTCGGCGATGATGTTTCCGAGGAAGCGGCTGCGCTGCTCGTGGCTCATCGGATTTTGGTCGTCATCATCACGCAGCAGTTCCGCCGCTCCCTTGATCGAGGTCAAGGGCGATTTCAGTTCGTGCGAAACATGGGTGGCAAAGGAGCGCACATAATCGGAATGATCGACCAGCTTGCCGGCGAGATCGAGAAAGCTCTGTGAAAGGGTCGCGACTTCGCGCGTGCCGTAGATTTCGAGTGGCCGGATCGCCGAGCGTCCGCCGCGAGCGATCTCCTCGGTTCGGGCAATCAGGGCATTGATCGGCGTAGTCAGCGTGCGCGTCAGTACGTAGGCGACGATGAGGGTAAGGATCAGAACGGCGGCGAGGGTGGCGATCTCCGCCGGCGCCATGGCGCCGGAGGCGGCGCGCACGGCGCGAAACCAGATGATCGTGAGCATCGGCAGCATCATCACGGTCAGAAGCACCGCGTAGACGATGAGGGCGAGCGGCGGCCGCCATTTCGACTTCACCCGCGGCGTACGCATCAAGCGTTTCCTTCTGTAGCCGATGTCAGTTTAAAGCCGACGCCGTGCACCGTGGCGATGATGCCCTTGCCGCCAACCGCCGAAAGCTTGGCACGGAGATTGCGGATATGGCTGTCTATGGTGCGGTCGGCGACCTGCATGTCAGCGCCATAGGCCGCTTCCATCAGTTGATCGCGGCTGAAGACGATCTCGGGGCGCGAGAGCAGCGTCTCGAGGATCGAGAATTCGAGCGCCGTCAAGGTGAGCGGCACATCGGCGAAACTGGCGGTGCGGCTACCGCGATTGAGCCGCAGAGATCCCGCGGACACGGAGCCATTGGCCGCATCCGGCTCCGAGCCATGGCCGCTTCGCTTCAAGATGGCGCGGACCCGGGCAACCAGCTCGCGCGGACTGAAGGGTTTGGTGACATAATCGTCGCCGCCGATCTCCAGACCCAGAATCCTGTCGATTTCTTCGTCGCGCGCCGAAAGGAAGAGGATCGGAAGGTTCGATGCCTTGCGAATGCGGCGGCAGACTTCCAGCCCATCCATGTCGGGCATGCCAACATCGAGGACGATCAGATCGAGACCGCCTTTGTGAAAGGCCATCATGGCCTCTGTGCCGTTGCGCGCGGTCGTCGTCTTCATGCCGGCGCGGTCGAGCGCGAAGCAGATCACGTCGCGGATATTCGGTTCGTCGTCGGCGACGAGGATGCGCGGTGCCATGTAGTGCCTGTTCTGGTTATTCTGCTCTTTGTCTTCGTTTCGGCCTCATCTGACAAGGGTCGCATCATTTTTGAGGTAAGCATCGAGACGAGCATCGCGATAGGTCCAGCTCCGCCAATCGTGCGAGCGTCTGACATGCTGCCATAATAGTGCTTCGCGCACCTTGCGAGCATTCACGTCGGCAGGCAGCGATGCCAGATAGGTGTCGAGTGCCGGAATGGCGGCAGGGCCAAGCGTCGAGAGATAATCGAGATCGAGAACGACGCCTTCGCCCGATATTTCGCGGCTATGGGCAACGTTGAAGCGGGCGATGAAGGCGGGAATGTCGGCGAATGCGGCGGCATAGAGTGTAAGAACCAGCATCGCGGAGCTTAACGCGATCAACCACTCGTTGGAGCGATCCAGCAGGATGCGCAGGAGGATGAGGAAGAGGCCGGCTGCGACCAAGCCCATCCAGATGCCGGCCGCAACGCGCAGCTCTGTCAGCGAATAGACTTCGACATAGAGATCGAGCCGCAGAATGGAGGAAAGGCAAAGCAGGATATTCTGCGCGATCCAGAGAAGTACCAGGCGGCGAAGCAGGGGGCTTCTGTCGCCCGGTCCGCCGCGCCGCATGGCGGCAAGCACGAAGACGGCGGCAAGGATTGCGGTGAGTATCAATGGATAGGCGCCGCGATGGGCGTATTCGGCATGGCTCATGCCATCGGGCAGGCTGGCGCCGCCCCAGAGATAGGTGAGATCGAGTAGTGTCTGCACGGCAAACAGCGCGTTGAAGACCAGAAGCGAGCGCAGCAATGCGGCATGGCCGAACAGTCCATCTTCAATCCTGGTGGTGATCGCTGCGCCCCCTTCGCGATGGTGACGGCGGCGCCTCAGGCGTGGATGAAGCAGCGTGGAGAGGAAGATTGCGATGACGAGCCAGAAACCGATGCGCCACATGCTCAGCAGTTGCAGCAGGAAAGTGAGGTCGATGCTGCGCAGCGTCTTTTCGATCAGCGGATTGGCCATCGCGAAAAGAGCAAGAAAGCCGGCGGCAAACGCGAGCGGCATGATCCAGCCGCGCAGATGATGTCGAACACCGTCCGGCGCTGGCTTCTGCAGCCGCCGCAGCCAGCGATAGCTCGCCTGGCGGAAGGGCCGAACCGGCAGATCCAGCAGGAAACGGAGCAGCGCCAATGGTAAGCGCGTCGATTGCCCTGGGAGCAATCCGCCAACACCCAGCGATATCAGGCAAAGCCCAATCAGGCTGGTGATGATGCCCATCCAGGATGCGGTCTCGACAAGTGGCGCTGATGCAACGAGGCAAAGGATCACAAAGGCTGCGATCTTTGGAATCGATTGCCTTCTTCTGGAGGAAATCATCAGACCGGCGGCAACGGCATTGGCGAAGAGAAAGAGATTAACACCCGGCACCTCGTCGAAGAGAAGAATGTCGGCCAGGGCGATAAGGGAAATGAATGTGAGGAGTTTGCGATAGGGACTGCTTGTGGCGTTTGCGGGGAGGGCAAGTGTATCGGATAGGCTCATCGGTATCGGCTCCGTGAGGGATGTTCGGCCAAGGCGAAGGGTATGATCCTGGCTTCCTGAACCGGCGGATCGGCTGGCGGCTGACGATCGTCCTCCAGCCACCAGCCTTCCTTGAGAAGACTGCGTGGCAGGCGGGCGGGTGGAATTGCGATTGTCTCGGGCGTGTTGTTCATGGCGCGACGATGGCGTCCGCCTTTGCAGAATTTGTGCAGAAGCTGAGGAGCTCTTCAGGAAAATTGGGCAAGTCGGAACGTTCAGATCATCGCGCTTGTATGAGATCTGAAAAGAGTTGCCGCCGACGAGGCCATACTGGACGAGGCAAATTTAGCGTTGCGTGAAATATGTCTCAAAATGGGGCAGTCACTTGTGGAGTTTAATCCTGTGTTTCCCAGCTTCCAGTCCGCCTATGGATTGCCGGTGTGAAAATCGATTTCTTGACCCGGCTGTCGTACTCACCCCTGACGACAGCCGGGAATCTCGGAAGCGGCCTTCAGCCGCGACCGGGATTCTCGTCAGAAAAAGGAAGGCACCACATTTGCGATGAGACGCAAACGGACCTGAAGATGGGGCAGGGCTGATCGAAAGACCGGCCA
Organism: Rhizobium sp. BK098; assembly: GCF_014193155.1. Lineage (NCBI taxonomy): Bacteria > Pseudomonadati > Pseudomonadota > Alphaproteobacteria > Hyphomicrobiales > Rhizobiaceae > Rhizobium > Rhizobium sp. BK098. Next base: position 380,872 of record NZ_JACHYY010000003.1, read on the forward strand.
ATATGGATGCCAAATTGCTGCATCGTCGCCTTGCTGCATGCGCGCTTTGATTGTAGCTTTCCCTGACGGTCGTTGAGCGAAGGGTGGAGATTGCATGGTCATCACGCAGGGCAATTCATCCTCGTCACCTGATCGCGGAACCTTGCAGGCCATGGGTTTTGATCCAGAGCTCCGCCGTAAGTTTGAAGCCGGCATCGAATCCGGCTTGCTGCGCGATCTGCATGTCGTGCTTGCCGCTCGTTCCGGGCGTGTATGCCTGGAATATTACGCCATCGGCTCCGACGAAAATTGGGGAGATCCGCTCGGGGATGTCGCCTTCGACGCGGATACGCTGCACGATCTTCGTTCGGTCACCAAGAGCATTGCCGGCCTTCTTTATGGCATTGCACTCGATAGAGGATTGGTGCCGCCGCCGAATGCATCGCTTTATGAACAGTTCCCGGAATACGGCGATCTCGCCCAAGATCCTGCGCGCGCCAAGATCGCCATTGCCCACGCGCTGACGATGACGCTGGGGATGGAGTGGGACGAGGATCGTCCCTATACCGACCCGCTGAACAGCGAAATTGCGATGGAGAATGCTCCGGACCGATATCGTTTCGTCCTGGAACGTCCGGTGATCGCAGAGCCGGGAACGCGCTGGATTTATTCCGGCGGCAGCGTCGCGCTTGTGGGTGCTATCATCGAGCGCGGCACGGGCAAGCGTCTGCCCGATTTCGCGCGAGAGGTTCTCTTCGAACCGCTGGGGATTGCCAAATTCCATTGGAACGCCGGGCGTGATGGCGTGGCGTCGCCTGCATCCGGGTTACGCCTGACTGCTCCGGACTTGCTGAAGATCGGGATGCTTTTCGTGCAGAATGGCGCGTGGAACGGGAAAAGGATCGTCTCGGAAGAGTGGATCGCGCAATCCCTCGCGCCGGCGATTTCGACCGGGGACGGTTTGAGCTATGGCAGATTGTGGTTCTCAGGCGATGCACCGGTGCCGGCGTTTGACGGTCAGCGGTCGTGGTATGCGGGCTTCGGCAATGGCGGGCAAAGGCTCTGGCTGATGCCCGATGCGGGTATCGCCGCTGTCATCTATTCCGGCAAGTATAATTCCTGGGATGCCTGGATTACGCCCACCCGCGTCTGGCGCGAGATCATCCTTGCCAATCTGCTGAAAGCATGAAGATGGCGCCTTCAAAAGCCGAGTTTCCCACACTCGTCACCGAGCGGCTGCGGCTTCGAGAAGCAAGCATGGACGACCGCGACGATTTCCATGCGCTGATTTCAATTCCGGAGGTCACACGGTTCTCGAACTGGGTTGATGCGCCGAAAATGGCGCAGATCGAGCGCTCTCTGCGATGGATGATCAAAATCTTTCCCAAGGGAACGGGTTGCTCATGGATCATCGAGGATCGGGTTTCCGGCCAATTGCTCGGAGCCATTCGCTTCAACAGCTTCGATAAGCATGCCAGATGCGCAGAACTGGGCTATGAACTGCATCCCTCCGCCTGGGGCAAGGGGCTGATGAGCGAAGCCGCGCGTGCCATCGTTCAATGTGGCTTTGATGTCTTCTCGCTCAATCGCATCGAAGCCTGGACATTGCCGGGAAACACCGCGTCCGACCGGGTTCTGGAAAAAGCGGGCTTTCAATATGAGGGCACGCTGCGGCAGAAGGCGTGATTCAAAGAGGCCTTCCACGATTTCCGCATGTTCGGCTGCTTGGCTGGCGACCGGCAGAACTAGCCCTTAGTCGGTCTCCTGGCCGGTTCGTCAGTCGGTCTTGCATTATCAATCAATCCGCCTCAGCCAGCCTCGATAATGAACGACGGGGCCGATGAACGGCAGGGCAATCGGAACATCGAAGTGGAAGCAGTCGTCCTCCGGCCATTCATGAGCGACGCTTTGGGGCGCCAGAAAGAGCGGTAGCGGAATGCGCAGGAACGACCAGTGTCGCATCGCCATGCTGAGTCCGTTGCCACGGATAGGAAGATCGAATGCAAAGCGGAAGGGGCCGAAGCGTTCGACGAGGTGGCCATTCTCTTCGCTCAAATGGCTGCGGAAGCGCCGGCCGGAAAAATCCCGCGTCCATTCTTCGATGCCGTTGTTTTCCTCGAAGGAGACATGCAGCGCGTGCTTTCCGGCAGCGGGAAAGCCGAATATTTTCGCGACCAGCCGGGCAAGAGGAGAACGCCCGCGGGTGACGACTGCCTCTCCTTCGGCGCCGCCATCGCCGAAGACATGGTGCATCGCACGTACCGGCTCGGAAAGATGCGCGAAAGCAGGACCCATGACACGCTGATAGAGCGGCGTATAGGGTGCTTCCGTCATTTCCTCGGTGATTGCCAGATCGCGAAACAAGGTCCGGAAATCCTCAAGCGACAGGAGCCCGCCGGCGTGACGGGCGCCGGGTAGAAGACGGCCGTCGCGCAAGGCCCGCGCCAGCAACTGCGCCGGAAGCGTGGGAATTTCCACGCCGTGGCCATTTTCGGCAATCAGGGTCCAGCGGCGAGCCTTCATGGCGCCTTGCTCAATGCCCTTGATCTCGATCGTCATAGCCGAGCGCGCCGTGCCAAGTCTCGCTGTCAGGCGTTGCAGCGGCAGCAGAAAGCGACTGATCTTCTTGAGCGATGTCAACCAACCCCAGGCAACTGGCCAGGACAGCAGCCAGAGTGCCAAAGTCTGAAAGGCGAATTCCGGCCCCGCCCGGAAGATGACACTGGGACGCTCGGCAAAGCTTTCGACCAGCAGGTCGTGATCCGGCACGTCGGCCAGCGCCACCAACCGGTGCAGGGGGCGGCGGCCGGCAATGGCATAGGTTTCGCGCTTCAGCATGTGCCAGCCCATCGCGTCTTGCCAGCGCCGGCCGCGCCAAAGCCGCACCGGCCTGCCGACATAACTCAGGATCGCCGATGTGACCGAGGCGCCTGCGGTCGCGCGGTTGGAGGCGCTGATCGACATTTCTATCGAACGAACCTCGTCCATGTCCTTGGCAAGGTCCGCCACCACGGCGCTGGAAAGCGCCGGCACGCTCGACGCCCCCGAGATGACGGCGACGCCGGCAGCCTTCGCCCGTTCATCGAGGCATCTAATCGCGCCGACGAAATCGCGCGCGTCGGCAAGATCGAAGTAGTGGATGCCGGCCTCCATGCAGGCTCGCGGAACTCTGTCATCACTTTGCTGGAAGGGACCTGCCGCATCGATCAACAGAAAGGGCCCGTGCTCGCCGAGTATCGCAGAGATATCGCCCTTTCGATCGGCTTGCAGACCAATCGCATGGGGCAATCGAGCGGCGAGCGCTTTCGCGGCTTCGAGATTGCGTCCGGCGACCAGAACCTCGAAGCCGTCGCTGGCAAGGCGCCGCGACAGCCGCGCGCCGAATCCGCCATAGCCGCCGAGAACGAGGATTCTTTTCAAAGGATGCGGCTCGCCTGCTCGGGTGTCGGAAGCCAGCATGTCTCCCGTTTGCCGAAGATGCGATAGCGATTGCGCGCAAGCCAGAGGTAGATCGGATCGCGCAGCATGCGGGGTATGATGCGCAGCACGGAAATCGCTTTCCAGGGCCAGCCGAGGCCGGCATAAATGGCCAGCACTGCGTCGCTGTCGCGCAATACCTTTGCGCCGTCGACGATGATGAGGCTGTCGGGATCGGCGGGATCCATGCCGCAGCGGCGATAGAGCGCGATGCCGGTTTCATTCTGCATGGAGGCAAGACGGAAACGACCAAGATGGTCGTGACGAAGCACGAACTGGGCGTTGGCGGTACACAGGACGCACATGGCGTCGAAGACGATGATCGGCCCTTGATGGTCGCTGATGGTGCTTTTGTTCATGCTGGCGGCGTCTTTTTCCGTAAACCGGTCTCGCCACAGCTTTGACCAGTTGCATCGCGGCCGTCAATTGCACGTTTCCGTGGGCTGCCATGTCAAACCGGCAAACGACCGTGAAGTTTATATCGCAGGGCTAGGCTGCGGAAGGATCGAAAAAAGCAGGCCGATCGATCTGTCGGTTGGCATGCGGCCCGATCTGCTAGACCGGGCCGCGCGCATCGCGGAAGAGTAGCTTAGCGATAACGCCAGCCACCATGCCACCACTCGCGATGCACCCAATAGCGATGTCCATCCCAATAGCCACGGCCAGGATAGAAGATGCCATAGGCCGGAACCGCCGGCACGACGACCACAGGCCGTCCATTCGGGCGGCAATAACCGTACGGCCCGCGATGCCAGCCGATACCGCACCCGTCGCGAGCCTCAGCCGGTGAAATGGCGGCAAGGCAGGCGATTGCGGCGAAAGTCAGCAAAATGATCTTTTTCATGATGTCCTCATTCGTCCTTGAAGAGCTTCAAGCTGTTATCCCTTCAGCGCTTAAACGGCGGCGAGTGGCAAATCCGTCGCTGCATAGCGATGATTTTGCATTCGGATGCGAAAGGCTGGTGGCTTCGGCGGCGCCGAAGTGGACAGGCGATGCAGGAGAGCTGCACCCGCTGCGGGATCAGGATCGAATTTCAAAGGCTCGGGATGCAAGGCCAGCCTGAGCCGGGCACGATTTTGCCGCAGGCAGGGTTTTCTTGCCGATGAAGGGCATGCGCCGGATCAAAGCGCGCAGAACGGCGAGAACTGCCTTGTATTGTTCCCCAGGACACAAGCGGCCATTGGAATCATAGGCGAAGAGGAGGCGCCGTCGCGCGAATGCGTGCGCCAGCCATAGGGCAAAAGCGACGCCGACACCCCAGCCCATCAGCGTGTCGCTTGCCCAATGCGCGCCAACCCATTGGCGCGACAGGCAGATCAGGATACCGATCGGCATGAAGACGGGGCGAAGGCGGGGGAAGACGAGCGCCAGCGACATCGCCATGGCGCCGGCCGTTGCCGAATGTCCGGAAGGAAAGGAGGCGAAGTCGGCATGGAAGGCGAAGGGGCGAAAGAAAAAGGCGCCGTTCATATCCAGGAGTTCCGGCCTGGCGCGACCGATGATGTTCTTGGCGAGCGAATCGACAATGCCGCCGCCGGCGACCGCCAGGAAGACGAAGGCAGCCGCAGTCGCGATGAGATCTGCCCCTGTTCGCATGGATTTCCGCAGTTTGTGCGCAGGCGCGAGGATCGCAAAAATCAGCAGCGCTCCGCTGAATGAGAGCACAAGAAGCCCGGTGCCGAGGCTGCTGATCCACCTCGCCGTCCCTCGCAACTGCGCGGGAAAAGACTTCATCCAGATGCCCAAGGGATAATCGGCCGTCCACATGACGAGCAATGACAGCGCGAGGAAAATGGCGATGATGACGATCGGGCGCTCGAGAAAAGCACGATTTGCAGGGGGCTTGATGGTCGGTGTGTTGAAGAAGCAGCGAAGGCCGCCGGCCATTCGTCTGCGACCGGTGTCGGCGGAGCTCGCCAGCGCATCTTTTACAGCCTCTCGGCGTCGTTGCCATGCCCGCATAAAGCCGACTTTCCGTTGCTGTCGAAACAGCCTCTTGTGGAGCCGGGCCACCAATCGCCTTTCGCTCCTTTTCCCTTGGAAAGCTGCTACCGCAACACACTGACAGCCGCCTGAAAGATCTCGATGGGCAGGCCGGATCCCGGTTGTCGGGACGACAAAGCGAAAGCCGGGCATCGCCAGCCGATTTCGACGACCCGAATTGCAAAGTCGTGGCTGAAGGGATGAGCAGTGCCCAAAAAGAACTTTTATCAATGAGATGGTCGCTACTTCCGGCTACCTTGAACGAAAGTCGCCGGGAGGATTGCTTCATTGGCCATTTTTAGCGACAATTGGGTTAGCGTTCGGTGGGAGGAGCCAAATGCACGACTATTCCGCACATGCGGATCAGGTTTACGCGTCGGCGCAATCGGCGGCGGCGAGTTCTTCGGTTGTTGCCTCCTGGCGACGGTGCATGGTCATGCATCGTCTTGCGCCGGAGGAGAAGCGTCTGCCGATGCGCTTGACTAGCCAGGAATTTCAAACGGCGCTGGAGCGATCGGACCGGTTGGTTGCCGAAGCTGCCAATGAGTTGGATCGCCTGTTTCTCGCGGTCGGCAAGGCCGGCTGCTGCCTGCTTCTGACCGATCGCAACGGTATCGCGCTGGAACGCCGCGGCGCCGTCGGCGACGATAAGGAGTTCCATGATCTCGGCCTATGGACCGGTTCTGTCTGGACGGAAGCGAGTATCGGTACCAACGGCATCGGGACTGCGCTTGCCGACGAGCGGGCCGTTGCGATCTTCCGAGACCAGCACTTTTTCTGCTCCAACATCAATCTCAGCTGCACCACGGCGCCGATCCGCGATCATCGCGGCCAGCTTGCCGGGGCACTCGACATTTCGAGCTGCCGCGACGATGTGAGCGACGGGACGCTGGCGATCCTGTCGCAGACGGTGCGCGACGCGGCAGTGCGCATCGAGCTCAATCTTTTCCGCAGCGCCTTTGCCGGTGCTCGCTTTGTCATGGTGCCGACGGATATCGCATCCACTTCGGCGCTGCTGGCGGTTGACCGCAACGACCTCGTGCTCGGTGCGACCCGCGCGGCCCGCCTTGCATTGAAGCTCGACGATCATCGCATTGCCGCGGGCATTCCGGCCTCCGATGTTCTTCGCGAGCAGCAAGGGGGCGCGGGCGAGGATCTGATTGAGGCAGAGCGCGCCGCCTTGCTCAGGGCTCTTTCACGCGCCAACGGCAATGTCTCCCAGGCGGCCACGGCGCTCGGCATGAGCCGCTCGACGCTGCATCGGAAGATGAACCGGCTCAATCTGCACTGAAGTGCCGTCAACGCGCATTCGATCCGGCGGATGTCGCAGAGTTGCGACACTGTGCGCTGCAGCACGGCAAGCCACCTCTATCGCCGGCCGCGATGTGGCCGCAGACTTCTCCCATCGGTTCGCTCATCGAACCTGCCGACCAAGGGAGGATGGCATGCTGCATCAAAAGATCGTGGAATCTCCGTTCAAGCTGAAATATGGCAACTATATTGGCGGCGAGTGGCGCGAGCCGATTGCCGGAAGGTACTTCGACAACTTGACGCCGATCACCGGCGGCAAGATCTGCGAGATACCGCGCTCCGACGAAAAGGACATCAACGCGGCCCTCGACGCCGCTCACGCGGCGAAAGACAAATGGGGCCGGACCTCCACGACCGAGCGCTCCAATATCCTGATGAAGATCGCCCAGCGCATGGAAGACAAGCTGGAAGTGCTGGCGCAGGCGGAAAGCTGGGACAATGGCAAGCCGATCCGCGAGACCATGGCGGCCGACATTCCGCTCGCCATCGATCACTTCCGCTACTTCGCTTCCTGCATTCGCGCCCAGGAAGGCTCGATCGGCGAAATCGACCACGATACCGTCGCCTATCATTTCCATGAGCCGCTCGGCGTCGTCGGCCAGATCATTCCCTGGAACTTCCCGATCCTGATGGCTGCCTGGAAGCTTGCGCCGGCGCTCGCCGCCGGCAATTGCGTCGTCATCAAGCCTGCCGAGCAGACACCGGCCTCGCTTCTGATCTGGGCTGAGCTGGTTGGCGATCTCCTGCCGCCGGGCGTGCTCAACATCGTCAATGGCTTCGGCCTGGAGGCCGGCAAACCGCTGGCAACGAGCCCACGCATCGCCAAGATCGCCTTTACCGGCGAGACGACGACAGGCCGGCTGATCATGCAATATGCCAGCCAGAACCTGATCCCCGTCACGCTCGAACTCGGCGGCAAGTCGCCGAACATCTTCTTTGCCGATGTCGCCGCCGAGGACGACGATTTCTTCGACAAGGCGCTCGAAGGCTTTGCGATGTTCGCGCTTAACCAAGGCGAGGTCTGCACATGCCCGAGCCGAGCGCTGATCCAGGAATCGGTCTACGACCGCTTCATGGAGCGTGCTGTCAAGCGCGTGGAAGCCATCAAGCAGGGCAATCCGCTTGATGCCGCAACCATGATCGGCGCCCAGGCATCGAGCGAGCAGATGGAGAAGATCCTCTCCTATCTCGATATCGGCAAACAGGAAGGCGCCGAAGTGCTGACGGGCGGCGGTCGCGCCGATCTCGGCGGCGAGCTGTCGAGCGGCTATTACGTCAAGCCGACCATCTTCAAGGGGCATAACAAGATGCGGGTCTTCCAGGAGGAGATCTTCGGCCCGGTCGTATCGGTCACGACCTTCAAGGATGAGAAAGAAGCGCTCGAAATCGCCAACGACACGCTCTACGGCCTCGGCGCCGGCGTATGGACCCGCGACGGCAATCGCGCTTATCGCTTCGGCCGGGAGATCCAGGCTGGCCGCGTCTGGACGAATTGCTACCATGCCTATCCGGCGCACGCTGCCTTCGGCGGCTATAAACAATCGGGCATCGGGCGCGAGACGCACAAGATGATGCTCGATCACTACCAGCAGACCAAGAACATGCTGGTGAGCTACAGCCCGAAGGCACTCGGCTTCTTCTGAGTTCTCCCAACCAAGCGAGCAAGGCTCCCGGCTGCGGCCCGGAGCCTTCCGGCATTTTCAGGGGGTGATGGAGGATCATAATGGACGACAGTGGATCGGAGCCGCGGGTGCTGGCGACCGATAAGGCGCTCGAGCTTATCCGCGAGATACAGCAGGACCATCCCGATATCCTGTTCCATCAGTCGGGTGGCTGCTGCGACGGCTCTTCGCCGATGTGCTATCCGGCAGGCGAATTCATGATCGGCGACAACGATGTCAAACTCGGCGAGATCGGCGGCGTGCCGGTCTACATCAGCGGCAGCCAGTTCGAGGCGTGGAAGCATACGCAGCTCATCATCGACGTCGTGCCGGGGCGCGGCGGCATGTTCTCGCTCGACAATGGGCGGGAGAAGCGATTTCTGACCCGCTCGCGCCTGTTCGGCGGTAGCGAAGCCTGCTCAGTCCCGGACATCAGCCGTGCGCCGGCGCAATAGGCAGGGTCATAAACGGTGTGTAGTATTGGCCTAATACCCACAACCGCAGGCGCTTTGCTAGACTGCCGTCCGTTGGTTTTTGAGGGAGGACGACGATGCCAGCAGCAAAGATTTTGATGATCACCGGTGATTTCACCGAGGACTACGAGACCATGGTGCCGTTCCAGACGCTGCTTGTCTGCGGCTATACGGTTCATGCCGTCTGCCCCGGCAAGAATGCCGGCGAGACCGTGGCAACGGCCATTCATGATTTCGAAGGTGATCAGACCTATTCCGAGAAGCGCGGCCACAATTTCGCATTGAACGCGACCTTCGCCAGTATCCGGGCTGAGGATTACGACGCACTTGTCATTCCGGGCGGTCGCGCGCCGGAATATCTGCGCCTGAATCCAGAGGTCATTAAGGCCGTTCAGCATTTCTTCGGGGCAGACAAGCCGGTTGCCGCCATCTGCCACGGTGCGCAACTGTTGGCAGCGGCCGGTGTCCTCAAGGGACGCACCTGCTCGGCCTATCCCGCCTGCCGTCCCGACGTGGAGCTTGCCGGCGGCACCTATGCCGATATTGCCATCAATGACGCGGTTGCCGACGGTAATCTCGTCACCGCACCGGCCTGGCCGGCGCATCCGGCATGGTTGCGGCAATTCATGGCTATGCTCGATGCGAGCGCATTGTCGGAAGCCAATGCTGCTTGAAGCTGAAAGGGGAGGCGTGCATGTGCGAATTGTTCATCAAGGCCGATGCCAGGCTATGGGAAAGCACCACGCGCTCCCTACGCATCGACGGTATGGTGACCAGCGTCAGACTGGAAAACTTCTTCTGGTCGAAGCTGGAGGAAATCGCCCGGCGTGACGGCATGAACGTGGTGCAGCTGATTACCAAGCTGCACCATGAATCGATCGATGCCGGCCATGATCTCGGCAATTTCACCTCGTTCCTGCGGGTCTGCTGCGCACGCTATCTCGACTTGCAATTGGCCGGCGACATTTCGAGCGATCTCTCCCAGCCGATCGCTAGCGTCGACGCGCCCGCCATTCTTGGCCGCGAGCGTCTGAAGTATCATTGATCCTATCGATGCGGCAGCGCGGCATCCGGAAATCGTCGCACGGCCGGTTTCGTGGTGGCCGTCGCGTCGGCAATAATTCTTATGGCGGCATACAACTTATAGGGAATGTTTCGCGGCGAGGCGTATCCTGGGTTATTCAAACCTTAACTAACTTCTGGTAGTAATTGAACCATCGACTATCGCATGAGGCATAGAGCTTTGCGTCAGGCTTCCATGAGGGAGAGGCTGTGGCGCTTGAGGATAAGCGATGACATCGATTTCAAATGTGCCTTCGGCGGCTTTGGCCATTCTCCAGCAATTGAATAAGGGCTCGACAATATCGGAGCAGCCTCCATCCGCCGCCGATGGCCTCATTGCGGTGGCGACCGGCCTGACGAATAAGGTGGCCGTTTCCAAGCAGCCCACTCAAGCTCAATCGAAAGTTTCGGAAGCCATGTTCAGCATGAGCAAGGACAGCATCGCGAAGCAGAAGCTTGATCTTATCGAGCGGACAGGCAGGGCTCTGGGGGTCGAACGAAGCGACTATTCCTCCATGGACGAGTTTGTTGCAGCGATGAAAAAGGTCTATGGCGAGATAAAGGTGCAGGCTGGGGGCATGGCGGTGTTTCATGCGCTTGAAAGGCAGCTCGGCCTCGATAAGCTTGGCCTGTCGATCGAAGACGTTATCGAGAGCGCTCAAGATGGCGACAGCAACGACAAGGTCACGAAAGCCCTCGAAAGGCGGGCGAAGAAAGAAAAGGACGAGGCGAGTGGAACCGGATCGGATCAGGCTATCCAGATCGATGCAGCTGCTGGCAATCTCTACGGCCTGCTTTCGTTCAACTGACATGGTTTGTCAGTCGCGGAATCGAGTTCTGGCGGTGCCGTCAGACGACTTTTGACGAGCTCGGCTGCCGCATCCGCTGCAGTTTCCATATAGCTCGGATCGCGATGGAGCAGGACCACGGCAAATGAACCGTCGAGGAGCAGCATGATCTGGCGCGCGAGCGGCCGGGCATCATTGCCGCCTCCGGCTTCCATAAAGGTTGAAGCAAGCCAATCCTCGACGCGCTTCTTATGGGCGCGGGCAGCCACCAGAGCCGGATGGCCGGGAAGGTTGATGAGCTCGACCGAGGTGCGCAGGAACCCGCAGCCCTTCCATTTGGCGCTACGCGCCGATTGTGCCAGATGGCGAAAAATGCCGGCAACCTTCTCGGCTGTATCGCCTTTCGTTTCCTCGAACCAGCGTTTGAAGAGGACGAGGTTCGGCTCGTCGCGCGCCTGCAGATGGGCGGCGATCAGGTCGTCCTTGCTGCGGAAATGATAGTAGAGGGTACGCTTGGTGATGCCTGCCTTTTCGGCGATGGCATCGACACTGATCGCGCGGATGCCATCACGATGGAAGAGTTTTCCGGCCGCCTCAAGTATGCGTTCGCGTGTCGGCTGCGAGCTGTTTTTCATGACTCAATGTATACCGGGTAGTGAATATACACAATGCGGCGGTGGCCTCATCCTCCGTCCCATGAACGAGCAACACATTCCATCATCCTCGGGACCGCGCAGCACGCCGATTTCCATTTCATGTGCCGACGACGTCGTTCTCGGCGGTCATCTCTGGCTGGCGGAGACGGCTAAGCCGGAAGGCAGCGTGATCATCAACGCGGCCACGGGCGTGCTTGCGCGCTACTATCACCGCTACGCGCAATTTCTGGCTGGGCATGGGTTCGATGTCCTGACCTATGATTATCGCGGTATCGGGCTATCGCGGCCGCAACGGCTGCGTGGATCCCGCTATCGCTGGCGGGATTGGGGTGAGCGGGATTTCGATGCCGCACTTCAATGGATGGCCGGCTATCGTCGCAGCGGCCCATTGATGGTGGTCGGCCATAGCGTCGGCGGTTTCCTGCCGGGACTGGCCGAACATGCTCCTATGATAGACAGGATGCTGACAGTCGGCGCCCAATATGCCTGGTGGGGCGATTACCTGCCGCACTGCCGTGCTGCCCTCTTTTTCAAATGGCATGTCGCCATGCCCGCAATCACTGCGCTCTGCGGCTATTTTCCCGGTCGCCGACTTGGCTGGCTGGAGGATCTGCCGAAGGGGGTAGCAAATGAGTGGAGCTTTCGTGGTCCTCGGTTCGAGCGCAGCCATCCAGCGGCAGAGAGGCAGGATGCTCTTCGGCGAATGGCCGCGGTCCGGGCGCCGATCCTCGCGATTGCGGTTTCGGACGATGAACTTGGCACGGTGCCGGCGGTTCGCCGCACGCTGAACTATTATACGGGTGCGCAATCCATCCTGGTGCATCTGCATCCTATTGACCTTGGCCGCGACAGGACCGGTCATTTTGGCCTGTTTCACGATAGCTACAAGGAGAGTTTCTGGGTCGACACGCTGTCGTGGCTTCGCGAGGGCCGCAATCCCTGGTCGGTCTCGGCGTGAAACTGGAAGGTTAGGCCCGCCTCAGGGCTGTCGCTTTGCGCGGCTGCCTGTATTGCATAGGCTGATCGTCTCGGATAGACGCCGTTTTTGGATCATGATTGAGATGGAAGCCAGGCATTTGTCGGCTCCGGAATATTTGAAAAAACCGTGAAGTGGAGTTTGGAATGACCGGCCAAAATGACGAATATGTCTATGACGAAGTGACCGGCGAGTGGCGGCCCGCCGCAGAGATGGCTGCCGCAACTGCCGCAACAGGCCTCATCGTACTTGATGCAAGCGGTAACGTGCTTGCCGATGGCGACTCGGTTACCCTCATCAAGGATCTGAAAGTGAAAGGCGCCAACCAGACCTTGAAGCAAGGCACGGTTATCAAGTCCATTCGACTGACCGACAATCCTGAAGAGGTCGATTGCCGTTACGACGGGATCAAGGGTTTGGTTCTCCGCACCGAGTTCATACGCAAGCGCTAGACCGTGGCGGCGGAGGAATTGTTCCTTTCGTGATATGCGGTTGCAAAATTGAACGGTGTCGCGCCGATTATCCGGATTTCCGAATTGTAAAATTGTAAATTGGTGCTTATCTCCCTTGCTTGATGCACTTACATGATGTGGAAAGTTATGTAGCGGCTGCAGACCGGCTGGGGGATTATGCATGCATCTCGAAGACTATGCCGCACTCGGCCGCTCGGAGTTGCGCGTCAGTCCGCTTGCGCTCGGAACCATGACTTTTGATACGGGGGGCGCCTGGCCATCCCGTGAAAACCAGCCTGCTGCAGTTCTGGCGCGCTATCTCGAACTCGGTGGCAACTACCTCGATACTGGCAACGGAGCGGTCAAAGCGGGCGGCCAGACGGTTGTCGGCACCTATATCGCCCAGAATTCGATCAGACGTGGCGATCTTGTCATTGCTGGCAAATTCAATGTCGAATGGGATGGTGAAACACCTGGCCGCAAGGCCGTGATAGCCGGTTTCGAGCAGGCCCTTCGACGGCTGCGCACCGATTATCTCGACCTTTATTGGCTTGATAATTGGGATATCCAGGCGCCTCTGGAAGACATACTGGCGGCGCTCCACGATCTCGTTCAGTCCGGAAAATTGCGTTACTTCGGCATTTCCGATGCCCCTGCCTGGAAGGTGGCGCATGCGCACCTCCTGGCGCAATCCAACGGCTGGGCTCGGTTCATCGGTCTGCAGATCGAATATTCGCTTGCAGCAAGGCTGTTTGAAAACGAGCTCATTCCGCTGGCAACAGGATTGGGGCTTGGCGTCGTCTCGCATTCGCCCTTGAGTGGCGGTCTCATCAGCGGCAAATATAAGCCTGCCAATAATGCGGGCATGAGACGGGGGCATGCGGCGCAATTGGCGCAAAGGCCCGATGAGCAGGATCTTGAAATCGTGGACGCCTTATTCCGCGTCGCCGACGAGCTCGGTACGACGACCGCACGCGTCGCTCTTGCCTGGGCAATGGGACGCCTTGGCGTATCTTCGACGATTATCGGCGTTCATACGCTGGAACAACTCAATGAGGATATCGGCGCACTCGATGTCCAGCTCTCGCCCGAGCAGACGGCGACACTGGATGCGCTTACGATTCCCAATCCCGTCATGACCCTGCCGCTACCGTTGCACAACGCCGCGCCCCTGTGCTGCGTCGATTGAGCTGCAGCCTGCAAGCGATGCATTGCAGCCGGTGTTCGATGCTTCCAATTGCGTCCGGAAGCATGGCGCCGGAGCAAGAGGACGATTCGATGTGCGGAGGAGTGGCCGCTAGAAGCGTTGCCGATTGTCACACGATCATTATTCAATCTCACGAGTGCATGTTTGAGACGTATTCGTAATGAAATCGCATTACTTCAAATGTTGGCGCTGTGCTTACTTTCGATAGTACTTAAAGTAATTTCATTAATATTGACGCCTTACGGTAGCGGTTCGATAGCGCAGCCGACGGTTACCGATGTCAGAAGCAGGAAGACCGACCTATATTCCGGCCCTTGATGGATGGCGTGGACTCGCCGTCTTTCTGGTATTGATGGGCCATTTCGGCGGCGACAAGTACATGCCCGGTCTTGGATCCGCCGGTGTGGATCTATTTTTCGTGCTCTCCGGACGCCTTATGGCCGAGATCCTTTTCGTCAGGGAGATGCCTTTGGGCACTTTCTTCCTTCGGCGTTTCAGCCGCGTCTATCCAACTTTGTTTATATTTGTTTTGGTGAATACGGCGATCTTCTCGTCAACGTCGCTTGCGCCCGACCTTGCGGCTGTCCTCGCCGCCCTTTCTTTCACGTTAAACTACTTCATAATTACCAGTCACACCTTCGTCTCGATATTCGATCACATTTGGTCATTATGCGTGGAAGAGCACAGCTACCTCCTGCTTGGGCTGCTAGCCTTTTCATTGTGTGGTGCCGGTAACAGGTTCGTGGGGTTTTCCCTCTTGTTGCTTGGTCTTACCGCACTTGCCACCGGCATTTTGCAATATGACGTTTACGGGCAAAATCCATTTATCGTTTTTTGGTCGAGCCAGGTGGCGGCAGCGCCAATTTTGATTTCAGCTGGGTTGTTCCTGCTGATCGGGCAGCGAAGCCGCGGATTACCCCTGGAATGGTTGGTACCTTTGATATTTTTCTGCGGCTTGGCTGCGCGCTTGTTCGCCGATGTCGCCTGGCTATTTTTCGGCGTTAAAACCCTGTTGCTGGCGATCAGCGTGTGTTCGATCGAGAGCGCCACTCGCTTTTCCAGGATTTTATTTGAAGGCTCCATTATTCGGCGACTTGGGCGGATGTCGTTCTCAATATATCTATGGCAGCAGCCGTTTTACGTGCTGGCTCGGCAAGGTCTCTTAGCCGAACTGCCTGCGCTGGTCATAGCCATATGCCTTGGGTTGCTTAGCTACTATCTGATCGAGCAGCCCGCACGCACGGGATTGAATGCGTGGTTCGAAAGAAGCAAACGGCCAAATGCCGTTTCTGAAGGCGGTTGAAAAAGGGCGCGATCACCTTTGATCGCGCCCGATATTTTCAGCATCAAGCGATGTCGAAGCGGTCGGCGTTCATGACCTTGGTCCATGCCGCAACGAAGTCCTGGACGAACTTCTTCTCGGCATCGGACTGGCCGTAGACTTCGGCGATCGCGCGCAGTTGCGAGTTGGAGCCGAAAACGAGATCGGCGCGTGTCGCGGTCCACTTCACGTCGCCGGTTGCGCGGTCGCGGCCTTCGAAGACGTCCTTGGCATCCGAAACGGCCTTCCACTCCGTGCCCATGTCGAGCAGATTCACGAAGAAGTCGTTGGTCAGGGTTTCCGGACGCTTGGTGAAGACGCCGTGCTGGCTCTGGCCGACATTGGCATTCAGCACACGCAGGCCGCCGATGAGGGCGGTCATTTCCGGCGCCGTCAGCGTCAGAAGCTGTGCCTTGTCGATCAGCAGCTCTTCGGAAGAGACGGTGTAGGCCTGCCGCTGATAGTTGCGGAAGCCGTCGACGATCGGCTCGAGAACGGCGAAGGCCTCGACATCGGTTTGTTCCTGCGTCGCATCGGTGCGGCCCGGAGCGAAGGGTACGACCACGTCATGGCCGGCCTTCTTTGCAGCCTGTTCGATAGCGACCGAGCCGCCGAGAACGATCAGATCGGCAATCGATACAGTCTTGCCGCCGGTCTGGGCATCGTTGAACTTCTTCTGGATGCCTTCGAGCGTTGCCAGCACGGAAGCGAGCTGTGCCGGCTGGTTAGCCTCCCAGTCCTTCTGTGGAGCAAGACGGATGCGAGCGCCGTTTGCACCGCCGCGCTTGTCTGAGCCGCGGAAGGTCGAAGCCGAAGCCCAGGCGGTCGAAACCAGCTGCGGGATGGTGAGACCCGATGCAGCAATCTCCGCCTTGAGGGCGGCGACATCGCTGGGCTCGATCGATACGGGACCGGCAGCCGGGATCGGATCCTGCCAGATGAGCTCTTCGCTCGGCACTTCCGGGCCGAGATAGCGCACGCGCGGGCCCATATCGCGATGGGTCAGCTTGAACCATGCGCGAGCAAAGGCATCGGCGAACTCATCCGGATTTTCGAAGAAGCGGCGGGAAATCTTCTCATAAGCCGGATCGAAGCGCAGGGCGAGGTCGGTGGTCAGCATGGCAGGAGCGTGACGCTTGGACTTGTCATGCGCGTCCGGGATCGAGCCGGCGCCGGCGCCATGCTTCGGCACCCACTGATGCGCGCCCGCCGGGCTCTTCGT
Source organism: Rhizobium sp. BK098 (assembly GCF_014193155.1). Taxonomy (NCBI): domain Bacteria; kingdom Pseudomonadati; phylum Pseudomonadota; class Alphaproteobacteria; order Hyphomicrobiales; family Rhizobiaceae; genus Rhizobium; species Rhizobium sp. BK098. The sequence goes on from NZ_JACHYY010000003.1 coordinate 397,441, forward strand.
CAGTTCCCATTCATAGCCAAACAGGTTCCAGAAGAAGTTGTTGCTCCACTTGGTCGGCGTCGAGGTCCAGGTGACTTCGAGACCGCTGCCGATCGTGTCGCCGCCCTTGCCAGTGCCGAAGCTGTTCTTCCAGCCGAGGCCCTGTTCTTCGATGCCGGCTGCTTCCGGCTCGGGGCCGACATGGGCTGCGTCACCGGCACCATGGGTCTTGCCGAAGGTGTGACCGCCGGCAATGAGGGCGACAGTTTCTTCGTCGTTCATTGCCATGCGGGCGAAGGTTTCGCGGATGTCGCGAGCGGCTGCAAGCGGGTCCGGATTGCCGTTCGGTCCCTCAGGATTGACGTAGATGAGACCCATCTGCACGGCTGCGAGCGGGTTTTCCAGATCGCGATCGCCGCTGTAGCGCTTGTCGCCGAGCCAGGTATCTTCCGCGCCCCAGTAAATGTCCTCTTCCGGCTCCCAGACATCTTCGCGACCACCGCCGAAGCCGAAGGTCTTGAAGCCCATGGATTCCAGCGCGACGTTACCGGTCAGGACCAGCAGGTCGGCCCAGGAGATGCTGTTGCCGTATTTCTGCTTGATCGGCCAAAGGAGACGGCGAGCCTTGTCGAGGTTGACGTTATCCGGCCAGCTGTTGAGCGGAGCGAAACGCTGCGTGCCGGAGGAGGCGCCGCCGCGGCCGTCGCCCGTGCGGTAGGTGCCGGCGCTATGCCAGGCCATGCGGATGAAGAGCGGACCGTAGTGACCGAAGTCGGCCGGCCACCACTCCTGCGAATCCGTCATCAGGGCGGTGAGGTCCTTCTTCAGGGCCTCCAGATCGAGCTTCTTGAACTCTTCGGCATAGTTGAATGCCTTGCCCATCGGGCTGGACAGCGCGGAGTTCTGATGAAGGATCTTGAGGTTCAGCTGATTCGGCCACCAGTCCCGGTTCGAACGTGCGGAAACGCTCGTGTTCCCATGCGGAAACGGACATTTGCCGGCAGTCTCGACTTTTGTATCCATGATACTCTCCCTTACGATGATTTGATTTGTGACGACCGGAGAAGGAGCTTTGCCAGCCCGCCGGGAAATGGCCCGGTTCCAAAACTGGTATGGCAGCGACATGTCAGACGCATGAATCTCTCGTCATTCTGGCCTCGCGTGAAACGGAGACGTGGAAGCAGGCAAAGCTTGGATCCCCTGCCTTCCGACCGGTCCGTGCATCGATGAACTGAACGCAGTCAATGCTCTCATTATGAGCTTCGTATGACAGGCGGCCGCATCTCATCTTTGCTGCGGCACTATAGCCAAGGCTTTCCATTAATTTAAGTTGGATTTCCTGATTGGCGCGATAAGATAGACTTATGGCAAACTTCACGCTCAAACAGCTTCGCTATTTCGAAGCGCTGGCTCGGCTCGGCCACTTCGGACGTGCCGCCGATCTATGCTCGATCTCTCAGCCCGCCTTGTCGATGCAGATCAAGGAGCTGGAGGAGCAGCTCGGCACGAACCTCTTCGAAAGAGGCGCAAGACAGGTCCGGCTGACCAATTTCGGCGAGGCCTTCGCGATCCGCGTCCGCGACATCCTGCGCTCTGTCGATGAGCTGGGAGATCTTGCCCGTGCGTCGCGCGATCAGCCGGTGGGCCGGTTGCGCATCGGCATCATCCCCACGGTCGCGCCCTATCTGCTGCCGAGCATCATCGGCAATCTCTCCCGCATCTATGACGGGTTGGATATCCATGTGCGCGAGACTTTGACGTCGAAGCTGGTCGAAGAGTTGGAGGAGGGGAGGCTGGATACGGCGATCGTCGCTCTGCCCGTCTCTGAGACATCTCTGACGGAAGTGCCGCTGTTTGCGGAAAACTTCGTGTTGGTGCGACCGAGCGAGGACGAAGGCAAGCCGGTTCCCAACCGCGAGGCGCTTCGCGAAATGCGGCTGCTGCTTTTGGAAGAGGGGCACTGCTTTCGCGACCAGGCGCTTTCCTTCTGTAACATCCATTCAGCTTTGCCGCGGGAACTGATGGATGGCAGCTCGCTGTCGACGCTGGTGCAGATGGTCAGCGCCGGCATCGGCGTCACTTTGATACCGGAGATGGCCGTGGCGGTGGAAACCCGCTCGGCCTCGGTGTCGACCGTGCGCTTCCAAAGCCCGCAGCCCTCGCGCACCATCGGCATGATCTGGCGCAGGACGAGCCCTCTCGCCAAACAGCTCCTGCAGATTTCCGAAGTGGTGCGCGAGGCGGCCGACGCCATGCGCGAACAACATGATTCGATCGGACGCGCGCAGGATCTGGAGTTTGATGGCCGATTGCAACCGTCGGCTGCTCGCCACCCCGGCTTTGCTGCCGTCAATGACCCCGCTTCGCAGCGGTAGGCTCCCATCGCGCATTAACGCTGTTGGAATCTTTTCCACAGAAGGCGATATTTCAAACGATTGAAAATATTTTAATCGTTTAAATAGTTTAATGCCTTGATTTACAAAGAAACTCCTCCATGTCATGCCAGTAACGCATGGCAATGGAGGTCGTGATGCAAGAGTTTGAAAACGTAAGAAATGAAATTCCTACGTATGTGATTGATCGCCTCGAAAATGAATGGCGGGTAATGCAGACTCAGAATGGGCAGCTGGAAGCCGGGCTGGGAACTGAAACGCCTGCAAATACAGCGCCTGCAACGGGCGATAGTCTCGGATCCTTCGATAAGTAGTATTTATAAAGGCAGGAATCGCACTGCGCCGCGGGTCTAGCGGCGCTATTGAAAGCATCGCATTCCGCTTTTTTCCATGACATCCAGAAAACGGATCAGCCCCGGCTTGTTGCCAGGGCTGCTGTTTATCGTGGCGTCGCCAGCTCCGCCTTGCGATCCAGATAAGAACCGGTTCAGGCGTCGAGATAACGCTCGGTCAGACGCGCCCACATAGCGGCACCGACGGTGAGGCTTTCATCGGCGAAATCATACTTGGCGCTGTGGAGGATGGCCGAGTTCACGCCGTTGCCGAGGCGTAGGAAGCTGCCGGGCTTGTGCTCCAGGTAATGCGAGAAATCCTCGCTGCCGGGGATAAGGCCGCAGGTGGTGACCTTCTCAGCGCCGACAAGTTCCTCGGCGACCATCCGCGCGAATTCCGTTTCCTTCTCCGAGTTGACGACGACCGGATGGCCATAGACGTAGTCGATCTCGACACTTGCGCCATAACCCTCCGCAATCGACGCTGTCAGCTTGCGGATGCGCGCCTCAAGCAGCTCGCGCACCTTCGGATCGAAAGAACGGACCGTGAGCAGCATCTTCGCACTTTCGGGAATGACGTTCGATACTTCGCCGGCATGGATGGCGCCGACGGTGACAACCGCTGTCTGGGTCGGGTCGACGCTGCGGGCGACGATTGTCTGCAGACTGACGACGAGGTTGCAGGCGACAACCACCGGGTCGATGGTCAGATGCGGGCGCGAGGCATGGCCGCCTTTGCCTATGATGGTAATCTCAACTGTGTCGGCGGCCGCCATCAGCGGGCCGGAGCGCAATAGCCAGGTGCCCTCCGCAGCACCCGGATGATTGTGCAGCCCGTAAATGACGTCGAAGGGAAAGCGTTCGAACAGGCCATCCTTGATCATCGCGGGAGCGCCGCTGACAGCGCCCGCCTCCTCAGCCGGTTGGAAGATCAGGTTCACGGTGCCGTTAAAGCGGCGGGTGCGAGCGAGATATTCGGCCGCTCCGAGCAATATGGTGGTGTGCCCGTCGTGTCCGCAGGCATGCATCTTGCCCGGCGTCTTGCTGGCGTAAGCGGCGCCGGTCTGCTCGGTGATCGGCAGGGCGTCCATATCGGCGCGGATCGCGATGCTCTTCTTGCCGGCCCCAACAGTCATGCGCGCGACGACGCCATGACCGCCGACATTACGGGTAACCTCGTAACCCCAGGCTTCCAGCTTTTCGGCGACGAAGCGCGCGGTTTCCGCCTCTTCGAAGGATAGCTCGGGATTGGCGTGCAGATGCTGGCGGATGCCGGCCAGTTCGGCCTTCATCGGCTCGAAATCCGAGAGGCGGGCGAAATCGTTGTCGAGGGTCATGGCTGTTCCAATGGTTCGCTTGAGCCGCTTTCCGCCAGAAAGCGTACAGGCTGCACTGATGATGGAGCTGTCGCGCTAGATGAAGCGCGACAGGAAGCTTCTGGTGCGGGGATGCTGCGGATTGCCAATCACATCCTCGGGCTTGCCCTGTTCCACGATCTTGCCGCCATCCATGAAAACGACGCGGTCGGCCGCTTCGCGGGCAAAGCCGATCTCGTGGGTGACGACGATCATCGTGAGGCCCTGTTTTGCAAGGTCGCGCATGGTGGCAAGCACTTCGCCGACCAATTCCGGATCGAGCGCCGAAGTCGGTTCGTCGAAGAGCATCAGCTTTGGCTTGATCGCCAGCGCTCTTGCAATCGCGACGCGCTGCTGCTGGCCACCGGAGAGTTGCCGGGGGTAGTTGTGAGCCTTGGCCGACAAGCCAACGCGGTCGAGCAATGCCAGCGCATTCTCGGTTGCCTGCTTGCGGCTTTCGCCATGAATGCCGATCGGCGCCTCAATGACATTCTGCAGCGCTGTCATATGCGGATAGAGATTGAACTGCTGGAACACCATGCCGATCTTGCGCCGCTGCAGCGCGATCGCATGGTTGGAGAGCTTGACCAGCCGTCCCTTGTTCAGCCGATAGCCGATCTGCTCGCCATCGACTTCAATCGAGCCGCGATTGATCGATTCCAGATGGTTGATGCAGCGCAGGAAAGTGGACTTGCCGGAACCGGACGGCCCGAGGATGACGACCACTTCGCCGGGCGTCACATCGAGGTCGATACCTTTCAGGACTTCGAGATGTTCGAAGGACTTGTGGACATTGCGCGCCTGTACCAGTGGGCTGACGCTGACGACTGAGTTCATGGGAGCGTTCATTGGCCTGCCTCCCGCGCTGGCACGAGCGGGGGCGAGCTGTCCGCTGCCACCTTCGTCCCGCTGGTGCGGCGGTCGGCGCGGCTATAGTAGCGCTCGATATAGCTCTGGCCGATATTCAGCACCGAAGTAATCAGCAGATACCAGATGACGGCGACGAGCAGCATCGGGACGACCTCAAAGGTGCGGTTATAAATCGACTGCACGGAATAAAGCAGATCGGCCATGGCGATGACGCTGACGAGCGAGGTCGCCTTGATCATGCTGATCAACTGATTACCCGTTGGCGGCACGATGGAGCGCATGGCCTGCGGGATGATGATGCGGCGCAGAGCCCGGCTTCTCGTCATGCCGAAGGCTTCGGCGGTCTCGAACTGGCCTCTATCGACCGAAAGCAGGCCGCCACGGATGATTTCGGCCATGTAGGCGGCTTCGTTCAGAGCAAGGCCGGCGATGGCAGCCGTCATCGGGCTGATGACGGAATTCGTGTCCCAGCTGACGAAGGTCGGGCCGAATGGGATGCCGATCGATAGCGTCGGGAAGAGTGTAGAAAGATTGTACCAGAAGATCAGCTGCACGAGCAGCGGCGTGCCGCGGAAGAACCAGATGAACAGGGAGGCGAGCGTGCTTGCCAGGGTGTCCTTCGACATGCGGGCAATCGCCAGCAACAGGCCGAAGACGATGCCGAGCACCATGGCGACGACGGTCAGCCCGAGCGAGACATAGAGGCCGCTGATGACGACGGGGTCGAAGAAGTACTGGGCGACGACATGCCAGCCGAAGTTTTCATTGTGGGCGACCGACCAGGCCCAATAGGCTGCGATCGCAAGGGTAACGATCCAGGCTGCCACACGACCCTTCGGGAACGGTGTGTGGGCATTTGCCACATCCCGTTCCCCCGCATCGCCTGAAGGCGATGCGATGTTTCCGGCGTTCCTACTCATTTCGGCAATGTCCCGCCAAGATTGATACCCGGTTCCTTGATCATGTTATTCTCAAGGCCCCATTTTTTCATGATGGCGGCGTAAGTACCGTTGTCCATGAGAAGTTTGACGGCATCCTTCAGAATTGGGCCGAGTGGCGAGCCTTTCGGGACGACGGCGCCCTGATAGAGATCCTCGAAACCGTTTTTCTGGCCGACGCCCGTTAATTCGAGCTGGCCGTTCGCCTGAGAGACGAAATAGGTGAGCGGGGCTTGCGAGGAGAAGAAGGCGTCGGAGCGCTTGGAGCGGACGGCGAGGATCGAGCTTGGCTGGTCGGTGAAGGATTGGACTTCAATTGCACCCTTACCGTCGGTCTTGCACTTCTCGGCCTGAACCTGGATCACCTTTTCGGCCGATCCGCCGGCCATGACGGCGATGCGCTGGCCGCAGGCGCTGTCGAGCGAGGTAATCCCCTTCGGATTGCCCTTCTGGACGGCGAAGACGACGAATTCCTGCACCCAGTCGACGAAGTCGTTGGCTTCCTCGCGGCTCTTGAAATCGCCGATCGGCCCGAAGGCAAACTGATAGCGGCCGGAATTGATGCCCGCGAGGATGGCGGGCAGGCCGCTGACGCTTTCATGCTCGATCTTCACGCCAAGCACCTCGCCGATCGCGTCGGTCAGATCGGCGCTGGCGCCGGTCAGCTTGGTGCCGGTGACGATTTCATAGGGAGGGAAAGAGCCGTTGTTGACGGAGATCATTTTGCCCGATGTGCGGATCGCTTCCGGCAGCTTGGCTTGCAGGTCCTTGTTGACCGAAAGTTTCGGCAGGCTCGCATCTTCGGCGAAGGCGGCGCCCGACATCATCAGGCTTGCCAGGGCGAGGTAGGTCATTTTCTTCAGCGACATGTTCATTCCCCTTTTTGCTTTGTGTCTCTGATTTTTCAGTCGATGGTCAGGCAGCGCTCGTCCGGCCGCCGTCGACGTCGAACGGGAAGAGTTCCTCCGGCGTCATCAGTCGCGGCAGGATGCCCTGCACATGCAGCTCCTCGGCGAAATCGGCGATCATCTTGCGGTTGGCGGCAAAGCCGCTCGCATCCCACCCTTCGGGCAGCTCGGTTGCCGATTTCAACAGTTCGTCGAGCATGAAGGGCGTGGTTTCGGCATATTTGCGCCGCTTGCTGAGCCACATGCGCTGCGATTCGTCGATCAACCTGCTCAATTCGGCAATGACCCAGGGATGCTCGGCGACGATCTCAGCCTTCAGGCCGATCAGGTGCATCCCCGGTACATAGCCCACATCGGCAAAATAGCGATGCTCGACCGCGCGGAAATCGGGCAGGAGCTGGCGGAAGCCGGAGTTGCCGGCGAAATAGCCGTCCGGCATGAAGGGCGTGAAGATCGCGTCAAGCAGCCCTTCCTTCAGCAGGTCCACCATCGGCCTTTCGCCGGGTGCCGCCTCGATGCGGCCGGGGCGGCCGAAGCCGTCGAGGCGATCGGTGATCGGATGCGCTTCGGTGAGGCGACCGGCATACCACATGGCACCTTCGACGCCGACGCCTTCGCGGCGCAGCGCCGCCCGCGTCCAGGTGTTGCCGGAGTCGCGCCAGCCGGTGACGCCGATACGCTTGCCGGCCAATTGGGCGAAGCTCGTGATCGGGCTTTCCTTGGTCGTGATGACGCAGCGATGGCGGAAGCCGCGCATGATGAAGTTCGGTATGCCGACCACGCTCTCGTCGCCGTCGATGCGCATCTGCGTGTAGCGGCTGAAGGAGGTTTCCGCCGCGTCATAGGCGTCGCTCTTCCCAACATGCGAGACCAGCGTGCCGACCCGATCCACCTTGATGTCGAGTTTCGGGGAGGAGACATCACCCAGGACCAGAGGGGTCATGTAGTCCCAGTCGCGGAGGGCAAGGCGGAGAGTAAGGGGCATGAAATTCACTCGCGGGAAAACTTGTTTTCTCAACGAGTAAATGTTCAATATAAGTCGATCAAATGTTATTACGTTATTGAACATTAAAAATGGTGTCAGAAATGAGCGAAGAGCGGGATGCGAATTGGCTTGCTTCGAAATTGAGCGATCGAACCATCCGCGGCATCGCGCTTGAGACGAGCGCGCTCATCCGAGCCGGTGTGTTGCCTGTTGGAACCAAGCTGCCGCCGATCCGCGACCTGGCCTTTGCGCTTGGGGTAAGCCCGGCAACCCTGTCGGAAGCCTGGAGCGAACTCAGACGTCAGAAGATCATCAGCGGACGCGGCAGGAATGGCACATGGGTCAGCGGCGACCGCTTCGTCGCCAAGCCGGCGCGGTTAGCAAGTGTCGGCGATTACGGTTCCGACGCCCTCAATCTGACAGCAGCCGTTCCCGATGTTCGCCTGCTGCCAAAGCTGGAGGCGGCGATGGCCTATGGCGCCTCGGCCGAAAATCTCAACAGCTACGAGCGCAGCCGCATCCTGCCGGAGCTTGAGCGCGAGGTCAGGAAGACATGGCCTTATGAGCCGGAGGCGTTCCTGGCGACCAATGGCGGCTATAATGCCGTCTACACCCTGATCAACGCCCTCGTCATGCCGGGTGCTGCCGTTGCGATCGAAGATCCGACGGGCATGCGGCTTCTCGATATTCTCGAGGATCGGGGCGCCCGTATCATTCCGGTGAAATGCGACGAGGAGGGGCCGCTGCCGGCCTCGCTGGAGGAAGCGCTAAAATATCGCCCGGTCGCTTTCATCTTCCAGCCGCGCATCCATTCCGTCACCGGCCAGAGCGTGAGCCCGGCACGCATGGCAAGCCTCACGGAGATCCTTCGCGACAAGGATACGCTGATCGTCGAGGACGATGGCATTGCCGATATCTCGACGGCACCACGTCATTCGATGGGACTTCTCTTTCCGGATCGGGTCCTCCATATTCTGTCTTACTCGAAGACGCACGGGCCGGACCTGCGCCTCGCCGTATTGTCGAGCTCACGGGCGATCATCGACCAGATCCAGTCCTATCGCAGCTTTAGTTCCGGCTGGACCAGCCGTATCCTGCAGGCGGCGGCTGCCTGGCTGCTGCGCGATCCGGCGACGGCATCGTGCCTGGATCATGCCCGCAGGACCTATCGGGAACGCCGCGCAGGACTCATCGATGCGCTTCGCGAACGCGGCGTCGATGCGTGGCACGGAGAGGGATTATGTGCCTGGGTGCCGGTCTCCTCGGAGCCCTTCGCAATGGTGACCCTTGCCGCTCGGGGCATTGCCGTACATCCCGGTGCCAAGTTCTCAATCCTGCCCAGCAGCCACTTGCGCGTCGCGACGGCCAATCTTTCGGAGCGGTGTGACGAGGTTGCCGATGCCATCGCACTTGCCGCCGTCCACACGTGATCTCCGGAGATAGTCAGCCGCGTTGGCTGGCTTCGATGCCTTTGTGAGCGCCTTTCGAGGCGCCGATATAGCGAACCAGGATTTCCGCCAGCTTGGCCGAGATGAGGGCGATGATGGAAATCGCGACGAGATAGATCGCGATGTAGACGGGCTGCGGCAAGTGGGTATCGCGCATCAGATGCCCGTAAATCTCAGTGAAGCCGCGATGGCACATATAGATGGGATAGGAGAGGTAGCCGAGAAAGATACCGAGCCGTTGCAGCTTCTCCGGCAGTTCCAGCATTGTGCCGGCAAGGACGATGAGCGGCGAGATCAGGATGCAGAAAACAAGCGCATATTTCAGCGAATAGGTGGGGAGAAACAGCAAGATTAAGATCACCGCAATGGGCAGCAGGGCGGCATAGCTGTTCATGGTCCAGCCAATCGCGGTGCTGTTTCGAAGCCGGTAGATGATCATTCCGAGCGTGAAGGAAAAGAAGACGCGGGCAAAGCCGCCGTCCACCGAATGCCATTCCCAGCCAAGATCGAGCGATTTGTGCAGGAAGACGGAGCCGATCAGCAGCGCCAGAGATGCAGTGGCTATGAGGATCAAGCTCCGCGTTTTCAATCTGAACAGCACGAGCGCGAATATGAGATTGACCAGCAGCTCCCAAAACAGCGACCAGGCGGGGCCATTCAGCGGATAAAGCGCCAAGATGTCGCCCGCCGACCGCGTCAGAAAACTCGGCGAAGGCAGCATGAATATGGTCGTAAGCATGCTCGCGGCAAGATCGGCCCGTCCGACACCGGATGCCTGCCAGTGCAGCAGCAATTGCACAAGGCCGTAGACGCTGCCGATGAGAAAGAGCGGATAGAGACGCGCGTAGCGAGCCTTCATGAAGGCCAGCACGGTCATGCCGCTCGCGAGTTTTTCACCATAGGCCCTGGCAATCACGAAGCCGCTGAGCACGAAGAAAAAATCGACCGCGATATAGGCCGAAGGCGCATAGGGCCTGTCGAGGTGATAGACGACAACGGCGAATGCCGCCAGGCCGCGCATTGCATCCAGGGCGGCATATCTGTGTCTCGTTGCATCAGCCGGCATTGGTCGAAACCTCGTTGGGCGGAAAGGATTGCGCTTACGCTATCCGGCGGCGCGCGCGCCGAAGAACTCGTTTCTGAGGTTGCGATCGAGCGGGCGCACCCGCGAAAGGTTGCCCAGCAACTGGCGCGGACTTGTCAGCACCGACCGGTTGAGGAAATGGGTCCTGATGAGATTGGAGGATTTACTGTGGGCGCCGGCATGGCCGACCCGATAGATCGCGCCGCGGAAGGGCAGCGAGCCGAGCGGAGAGCCGGCGTCGGCCAGCAGCTTGCCGATGCGCACGTGGCTGCCGAGCATGGATTTGATATAATCGATCTCCGCATCCTCGAAGGTCGCCGGCAAGCGATAGAGATCGGAGCGAATGATCAGCGACGTACCGCAATAATTGGCGAAGTCGTTGTGATGCATAAGCAGTCTGCCGCCTTCGTTCCAAAGATAGCCTCGGTTGATTTTCCAGCCGTTGGCATCGCTATTTCCAGCCGCGAAATCCACGATGTTGGCGCTGACGAAATCATCGTCGTCGACGATCATGAAGAAACGGGTATCCCGCGCGGATAGCATGCCGCTCAGGACGCGGCGGCCCTTGTCCAGCCGGAATGCATCATAGACCTTCTCGCGATCGGCGCCGTTGATGTCATGCAGCTGGTTTGGCGGGAAGGTCACGCGTTCTGCCGTAAAATTCGGCGGCAGATCCGGCAGATCGGCGCCTTCATTGGCGACGACAACGCCGCGCCAGTTTTTGTTGGACTGCCCGGCGATCGATGCGATCGTTTGCGACAGCCGCCGTTTCAGCGCCGGCCAATCATTGGAATTGGCCTGATGGCGAACGGGAATGATGAACGTAACCAGTGTCATGAGCCGCCTTTCCGACTTGGTATTCTATCGCGAGATGGAATGAGCCTTTTCCGTCCTTGTTCGCGACGACTGCTACTGTGCCTTCGCGCGACGGCCTTGCAGCGTCGTTCGCACGAGGAAGAGGACCCTTTCTCTGCATAGGAGAAGGATGAGGGCCGAATAGGCGAGGCCACCGACTAGGACTTCACAGATAAGGCGTTCTGCCAGCGGTTGGTTGACTAGGGCCGACGAGATTGCCAGCACGGCGACAAGCATGCCGAGATAAGCGGCGATGGGTCTCAGGAACTGACCGAAATATTCCGCGATGCTGAGACCGATCAATCGCGACACCATCCACAGCGTCACCGGCCAGAGCATCACTACTCCGAGCATGAGACCAAATACGACCGTTGTCACCCCGTATTGGTGAAGAATGAGCACGGTGAGGATCGAGACGACGTTGCGCACCAGCTGATAGTAGAACCACCAGTCGGATCTGCCCTGGCTGGTGATCAGGGAGGCCTGGATGATGCCGATACCGGCCATCAGGCCGATGACGCAGAAGAAACGAACCGGCCAGATGGCGGCGGCCCAGTGCGGTCCGAAGATCAGCGGAATGGCATCGTCGGCGACCGCCGCAAGCCCCATGAAGGCCGGGAAAGACACCAGCGAGCAGCCGAAGGTCGCCATGAGGAAGGCTTCGCGCACCTTGTCCTTATCGTGCTGCAGCGAGGAGAGCAGCACGTGGCTGACCGAATTCAGCCCGCCCGCAACGACATTGTTGAGCATTTCGTAGAGCCGCCGAGCGAAATTATAGATTCCGAGAGCGGCCGGGCTTACCAGCGTGCCGATGATCAGCTGGTCGAGATTCATGGTCTGGAGGAATCGGTTGCCCGAGGCGAAGATGCCGTAATGCAGCAATTCGCGCAGGCTCGAGAGCTTGATACGGAAACCCGGCAGCCATCTTGCGCCCCAGAATGCGGCAATACAGGCAGCAGCGGGAGCTGCGATCTGGGCAATTGCAAGCGCCCATAGCCCGAAACCGGCGAAGATCAGCGCAAGACAGATCGTCGCCGAAACGGTGGTGGCGATCGCCGTGCGGGCAGCTGCGAGATGGAAGGACATCGTGCGGCCGATCAGGGCGTTTGGCACGATGATCATCATGTCGAAGAAGATTTTCAGGCCGATGATCAGCAGCAGCTTGACGATGTTGTCATGTCCGACCCAATGGGCGAGAAACGGGGAAAGCAGAAACAGCGCGGCATAGAGGATCGCCGCGGAGGCGAAGGATAGCCAGAAGACAGTATCGAGGTGGCTGCGCCGAATGGATTTCTGCTGGATCAACGCCTCGCCGAAGGCCGTCGGGCCGAAACCGGAAGCGAAACTGACGATGGCGAAGGCGAGCGCGACCAGGCCGAAATCCTGGGGCAGAAGAAAACGCGAGGTGACGACGAAGACCAGGCTGTTGAGCGCCGTTGGGATCAACGTGTCCAGCGCCGACCAGAAGGCGCCTCTCAATGCGGCCCGCGATCGATTCTCGCTCAGATGTTCAAAGACGACTTCATCCGCTTCGGAAGCCAGCAAACGCATACCTCGCCGTTTTTAGACCTTCGGCGAATGCCGGAAACACGGCGCCCGCCATTGCCGCTTCGCCGTCGCCCGATGAAGCAGGACGGCGCGCTGGATGCATGATCTAGGCCAGCCCCTCGATTTGTCCAGGGAAAATTGTTGCATTGCAACATTGCGTTGCTGAAAGTGATGTGGCGATCAAGGCAAACGCGAAATTTGCCTCTTCCGAGTAGTGAAAAAGTGAGCTTCTACTGCGCGGCCGAGCGGACCCTTGGCTCGTCCCATTCGATCTCGGCAGCCGTTTCCGCTTCTTCCTGAGGCTCGTTCATCTCGTAAAGATAGCCTTCGAGCATGTCGCAGGCGCGTTCGGTGGCGCCGATCTTTGCTTCCGTTTCGCTGATGGCGGTGGCGATCGCTTTGATGCGGGCGCGCAGCATGTGGCCGACTACGTCTTTGCCCGGACGCTTGCCCAGCCGCTCTAAATGAAGGCCGATGCGATTGGAGTGTCGCTCGAGCTCGCTCTTGCTGAAATTCGCCTTGCGAATTTCTTCCAGAAGGCTCGCGCGCATCTTGGCGACCGGATCGAAGGTACCAGGTTCCCGTTCGTCAAGCACGACCTCGGTAATCAGCTTTTCGATCGCGACCAGTGCCTGCAGGTCGACGGCATCGGTCAGCTCGACATCATAGCCGGTATCGTCGAACACCTTGCGCCGTACGGGGTCGAGAAGAAGCTCGTAGGCCTTTTGCAACCGCGCGAAAGCCTCGGTATCGCCGCCGGAATCCGGATGGGCTGCCTTCGCGCGCTTGCGGTAAGCTGCCTTGATCTGCTCTTCGCCCGCATCGCGCGTAACGCCGAGAATATCGTAGGGATCAGTCACTCCAACTCCTGCCGCCACTTATTCCTGTTTTAGGCCTAGCCGCTGATATCGCCGGAGCGGTTTAAACTTCCCGCCCGATCGTTTCAATCAGCTCCGGCGCTATTTGTACCATCACAAAGGCAGAGTTTGGACAAAAAGAGTCAGGTGTCAAAAACGGAAAGGTTTCCGTTGTGGAAAGGCGGCGTTCAGGACATAGGCCACGTGGAGACGGCGAAACAAGACAAATTCGGCCCGCTCCGTTGCTGGAGGCGGGCCGATCATTCAATGCTCCGGATTTTTTAAGCGGCCGAGAACGGCACGGCGACGAAGGTCTTGTTACCGTCGCGCTCGATCAGGAGCAGGACGGACTTGCGGCCATCCTTGCCGGCTTTGGCAACGGCCGTCTGCACCTCATGGGCGTTGTGGACCGGCTGATCGTTGACCGAGACGATAATGTCGCCGGTTTGGATGCCGGCCGCGGCGGCGGGCTTCTCGGGATTGACGCTGGCAACGACGGCGCCCTCGACGCCATGCGGCAGGTTCAACTGCTCACGCACATCCGGTGTGAGGTTGGCAAGGCCGACGCCAATGCTCGGTTGGTTGGAGGGCTGGACCTTGCCGTCGCCAGCGTCGTTGGCAGCCTGCTTATTGCCGTCATTGCCGCCGATGGTGACATTGACGTCCATGCTCTTGCCGTCGCGCCACAGAGTGATGGAACGCTTGTCGCCGGGAGAGAGATCGGCGACCAGCCGCGACAGATCCTTCGGCGTCTTCACGCTCTCGTTGCCGACGGCGGTGACGATGTCGCCGCTCTTGATGCCGGCGCGTGCGGCTGGCGTATCGTCATTGACGCTGGCAACGAGCGCACCCTGGGTCTGCGAGAGGCCCATGGCATTGGCGATATCCGAGGTCACCGGTTGGATGGCGACACCCAGATAGCCGTGATCGATCGAGCCGTTCTTCTCGAGCTTCGCGACGATCGCCTTGGCCTCGGCAGAGGGAATGGCAAAGCCCACACCGACGCTGCCGCCGTTCGGCGAGTAGATGGCGGTGTTGATGCCGACGACATTGCCTTCGCGGTCGACCAGCGGCCCGCCGGAATTGCCGTGGTTGATGGGGGCATCGATCTGGATGAAGTCGTCATAGGGGCCGCTGTGCAGGTCGCGGCCGCGCGCCGAGACGATGCCAGCTGTGACGGTCGTGCCGATGCCGAAGGGATTGCCTATGGCGAGAATCTGGTCACCAAGCTTCAGCTTGTCGGAGTCACCCCAGGCGATGGTCGCCAGCGGCTTCGGCGCGTTGATCTTCAGAACGGCAAGGTCGGATTTGGCATCTGCGCCCAGCAATTTGGCCGGCAGCTCCGTGCCATCATCAAGCGTCACCTTGATGTCGACGGCGTTTTGAATGACGTGGTTGTTGGTGACAATGACTCCATCCGGGCTGATGATGAAGCCGGAACCGAGCGCCATGGCGCGCTGGCTCTGCTGCTGACGCGGCATCTGCTTCGGGAAGGGGATACCCTGGTTTTCGAAGAATTGCCGGAACTGCTCGTCCATCGGCGAATTGCTGCCGTCGGCGCTGGTATCGGTCGCCTTCATGGTGGTGGTGACGGTGACGACGGCCGGCTTGTCGGCATCGACGATCGGCGCGAAGGAGCCGCCGGGTGCGATGATGCCGGCCGGTTCGGCGGCCGAGGCGACGGTTGCGGATGTGCTGAAGGCAAAAGGCAATGCGCCGGCGCCGACGATGATAGCGGCACCGACGATGGCGGCTGTGCGATGTTTGCGGAGAAGAGAAGGCATGGCGAAAGTCCCTTGCGAGATCGTTGGCGGTTTGGCGGCTCGTCCATACCGGGGACGAGCTGTGATTGGTTCCGCGTCAATTTTGCGAGCGACTTTGTTTCCCGTTTTTACTGCGGGAAGCAAAGTATAGATTTGAATTGGCGCTTGGTGTTAATATGATCCGCCGAGAAACTTTTACAAATTAAATATTGATCATGTTTTTATTGCAAAATTTTAAGATATTACATGAATTTAATGTTGGTCGGCCGGAATTTTTCCATATTTAAAGCTGCGCTGCCGGCCAACGCTTGAGGGCTTCTGTTCCAAGCTCCGTCAGCGCGTAGATGCCGCGGTCGATGCGCTCGAACCAGCCATAGACATTATCTCTCAGAATTTGTGGCGCCTTCGGTGCCGCTTCGCGCATATCCTTCGGGCGTTGCACGCCGTTTTCAATAGCGGCGGCGCAGGCAAGGGCCTGCTGGCGATAGGCGGTCATGATTGGCTTGCGGGTGCTGCCGCCAAGAGCGGGGTCGCCCTTGCGCCGACGATGCTCGTCGACAAGGCGCGATCTGCGCCGTGCATTCTTGCGGGGCATCGGCGCGACGGGACTGACGACGATATCGACTAGGTCGCTGTCGGAGACGGTGAGCATGCCGAAGCCTAACCTTCGGCAAAGATCGCGGAACCGACGATCGCCCTCCCGACCCTTGCCCTTTACCGAGACGCGGGCGGCGATCCAGACCTCGTCGCTGGCAGCGGCGCGATCCACCGCCTGCAAGACGAGTTCGAGGTTGAAGGTCATCTTCAGTTCGCAGATGACGACGACGGGCGGCTCGCCATCAGTCAGGCCGACAAGGTCGCAGCCGCCAATCTCGCCTTTCACCGCATAGCCGGCGGCTTCGAGAAATGACTTGATAGGGAGATAGAGCGCCGTTTCCAAATCCGCCTCCGGGCTTTGCACATCCGCACGAGATTAGCCGATTCGGTTAACCAGAAGGTCGATAGAGGTGCGGGGGCAGCTCCTGCGGCGAAGCCAACTATCACCGGTTGAAAAAGGGCCGCTGATGCGACCCCTTTTCTTTTCACGACCGGCTCACGCCTTGAAATCCAGCTTGACCTCACAGGCGCCGATCGAGGCCGGCAACAACGGCTTGTGGATACGCTCGCCGAATTGCCGCTTGAAGCCGAAGACGTTGCCGATCAGGCTCTTAGTGTAAAGGCCGGGGCCGCTCGAATAGATGCGCCAACCGCCATCGACGGCGATATCGCCCGCCTTGACGCGCGCCCATTCCGCAGATGCTTGATAGCGGTCGTCGAAGGCCGCATCGCTGCTGCTGAAATAGGTGTTGCGCTGGCGCAGAGACGCATGTTCCACCCTGCCGCTGACGGCAATCGGATTGGCGAGCGCGAGTGCCGCCCATACCGCTTCCGCATCGTCTTCGAGCGCCAAGGCCTCGCAGTAGCGCAGATGCGCATGCACATACATGAGCCCGATTTCGCGGCCGAAGAAGGAGGAGGATTCGGCCCGCCGGAAGAGCTTCTCCGGACCACCGGAGTATGTTGCCGGCTTTTCCATCAGCCGCACGCCATCCGGGAACAGCAGGTTCTCACGGATGAGCTTCATATGGGCGTGGCGCTGATCGGGCGTGAACAGGCCGCCGATCATCGGCTGCGTCATCGCGATCAGCGAATAATGCAGGCCAGTTCGCGTGTCCTCCGGATGCAGCAGCAACTCGACGCCGTCATGGCTCGGATCGAAGACGCCGTAGCCTGCAACGATGCCGTCACGCATCAGGAGACGGTTGAAATCGGCGCGCATGGCGGCGGCGGTCGCCTGTAGCGACTGCGCTTCCTCATTGCGGCTGGCGAGCGTCAGGATGTTGGCGTAGCGCACCAGCTGTTCGTACAGAAGTGATACGGTCCAGCTGCTAACCATCCAGTCGCGCAGGTGCGGATCGGCCGGCTGCAAACTGTCGTTCCAGTCGCCCTCGCCGTAGCGGATGAGGCTCGTGCCCGGCACGAAGCGGCCGCGCACGGTGTCCAGCAGCTTTTCGATGTGATCGGATATCGTTGCATGTTCGGAAGTCAGCTGCATGGTGTCGTCGGCGCGCCACGGCACAGTTTTGGCAAGAAAGGCGATGTCGCCGGTCGCCTCGATGTAATCGCAGAGCGCCTTCAGCGGCCAGACGACGATATCGCCATGCGCCTCGCCGGCGCGGATATTGGCGTAGGGCTCCAGCATGAACCATTGCGGCCAGTCGCCGCGATCGCGGTATTGCTCGGAAAAGAGTGTGGTAAGGATCTTCCGGACTTCTTCGTCATGCTCGTAGGCAAGCAGAAATTCGATTGGCCCCTGGCAGACGTCGCGCGTGCCCCAGGCAGCCCCCGTATATTGCTCGAGCCCATGCGGCACGCTCAGATGGATAATGGCGTCATGCGCGATCCAGGGCAGCATCACGGCCTGCGCCGCCACATCTCGGCCATCACCCTCGATGCGCGCGCCCCGCGTCACATGGCTCCAGAAGCGGCGCGCCGGCGCCAGCATCTCTTCGCTTTCCACACCGGTGGCATAGCGCGTAGCAAGCGCCTCGGCCGCCTGCGCATCGGTCATCGAGCCGGTGACGGCAAAGCGCAACTCCTTCGTCGGATGCGATTTAAGGGCGATGAACGGGCCGTTGCGGGTGGCGCCGTCGCTATAGAGCAGCTCATCGCCGCCAACGGCTTCGAACGCATCCGGGGTCGAGGTGACGAGATGGTATCCAGCCTTCGGATACCGGTCCCACAGCCAGGACGGCTGCGGCCGGAAAGAGATGCGCTTGGCGGCCGCATCGACTGCGATGTTCGCCACGGCTTCGTAATCACGTTCGCCAAGCACGATATGGCCAAATACGAGGAAGCGGCAGGCGGCGCCCTCTACGGAAACGCTCCATTGCATCGCCGGGTCGTCGCCGGAGGCGATTGCCGATACAGTGATGGTTCGGCCGGGAAGGCGGTAGATCCAACGCGTATCGCTCAAGCCCATCTCGAAGGCGGCGGGCACGCCAAGCAGGCGCCAGCCATCGCCGAGATCAACGAGCATGCGCAGGCCGCTCGACCGGGTCAGATTGTAGGGATCGCGCGAGACCGAAAACAGCTTGTGGAAAGACGTGTTGCCGATGGTCAGCTGCGCGGCGAAGATGCCCTGCATCCAGCAGGTGGCGGCCAGTGTCTGGTCATCGAGCAGCATGTTCTGGCCGCTGCGGACGATGGCGCCATGGCGGCGCGCTACCTGCCGCTCCTTTTCGCGCAGCACGATGTGCCTGTTATGCGGCCCGTCGGGCACGAAGAAGGAAAGCAGCTTCCCGTCGGCGTGTTCTTCCAGCATACGCTGGGGGTAGAGCGTATTGATCGCGGCTTGATCCAGATCGTCGCTTTCGGCAAGCGGCGCGTCCTGCACGAGGCTGCGCACTGGTTGTCCAACTGATATCGTCTCCGCTGCCAGCTCACTTTGAAGCGCCGGCAGGCTATCGAGATTGGCAAGATCAGCGTCACTGGAAGCGGCCGGATGATCGGCAACGAAGAGGCCGAAGAAGGTCGTCGCGGCGGCGGCACCTGCTGCCAGGGAAAGCGGCTTCGACTGTATTGTCGGGCAGGCGACTTCGTGCTGGCGGCGCGCGCTGGGCAGGCTGGTGCCAAAGTCCGGCACCATGACGCCATCATTGCCCTTGGACGGCACGAGGAGCTGGATTGCATCGGTCGCGTAGGCCGCCGCACCTTCGAGGCAGCCCTGCGCCAGCCAAGGATTTCGCCCGCCGCCCTGCTTGAGGTTCTGCCTGACCATGATGACAGGGCCGAAGGCGCTATGATCGGCAATGTGGTGATCGATATATTGCGAGGCATAGGCTTCGCTGTTCATCAGGAAGCCGCGATCGCCGAGGCCGACATCCTGAACGAGAACGAGGTCGGCCGAAAGCGTCGCATTGGTGCTGTTTTCCAGCGAAACCTGCCAGAACCATGCGGTCTTATTCGGGTGCAGCCGCAGGCTGACCGTATGCTTCACACCGGCCGTCTCGCCGCTCCAGGAAAAACCGTTTCTGCCATGGCCGAATTGCACGGCAGCCTTTGGCCCGACGATTTCCGCAGTCGCCGGCTTCGCACCGCCGATGCGCAGATAGAGCCGTCCGATACCGCCATAGACGGGCGAACCGAGGACCTGATTGATCATGACGCCGCCCTGCTGGTCGGCAAAGTCGATCGAAAACAGCGTGCCGTTCGGCAGGGCCGAAGCCGAAAGACCGGCGGTATTGTTGAGGGTGATGAGGCCAAGTTCTTCGCGGCGGGGCGTCTGAAAGCTGCGATTGGTGTCCGAGGACATAAGCGTGATCTCGCTGATTCATGGATCGGATGAGGAGCACTAGATCACAAGGCGCCGTCCGATCATAGGAGGCAATTCGCCATTCACCAGCGCAATCTTTTGTGACGGCATACGGAAAATATAGGCCTAGATCCGGCGCAACGCGCCGGATCTTTTCGCGTACGGAGGCGCGGTTTCAGTGATGTGGAAGCTCCGCAACCTGGTTGGCCGTGCGAAGGATTGACGAAAGATCGGCATCGTCGAAGGCTTCCTTGGAAATGCCTTTGGTCTGGAACGTCCTGCTTTCGCCGGGCGCGAGATTGACGAGCATGTCGTCGACCTCGGCATTCGGATTGATGCGATCGACGAACAGGCAGACATCCCGCAGGAACGACTGCGCCGTGATGGTGACTGCAACACTGTCCGTCGTCTGGACGGTCTCGACGTCAAAGCGCGGCTGCGGATATTGCAGCTCCATGTCCTTCTCGAAGAACCACCACGCTTCGGCATCGCCGAGGCGGGCGCGCAGATATTCGCGGCGCGGATCGCTTGGGGTCGCGACCTCGGCCGGGATCTCGATATCCGTATTTTCGAAACGATCGCACAGGATGCGCCAGACGTGATGACGGGCGAGCAGCTTGCCGGTGAAATCGAAGCGCTCGACTGTGAAGGGCACGCGCCAGAACAGCGTTGCGTCATTGACGGCGACCGCAGCCAAGCCATCACCGCGCGGCTGGATGGTAAGGAGATGCGGCGCATAGCTATGCTTCAAGGCATACCAGAGCGGTTTCTTCCGGCCAGCGCCATCGTTTGCCGCCCAGGAGGTGACCGGCCAGCAATCGTTAAGCTGCCAGACGATGGTGCCCATACAGGTTGGCCGATGCGAGCGCATATGGTCGATGCCGAAGCTGATCGCGCGCGCCTGGTTCAGCTGCGTGACGAAGAGCCAATCGTCGAAATTTTGTGGCCGGGGAAACCAGCCTTCCAACCCTTGTAGAAGCTTGTCATTGCCGCCGGTTGCCTTTTGGTGATGCAGGACGGCAGGAGAAGCCGGTGCGCGATCCTTCTCGCGAACGGATTGGGCAAGGGTTGCGAATGTCGGCGGAGCCTGCCAGCCGAATTCGGAGCAGAAGCGCGGGATATAGTTGCGGTAGGTCGCGTAGCCCACCTCGTTCCAGACATCCCAGATGTGCTTGCAGCCATGTTCGTCCGCGTTCGGCGCGATCTCCATGGAGCCGGAATAGGGGCTGCCCGGCCAATAGGGTCGGGTGGGATCGATCTCGGCCACCAGCTTCGGCAGGAGGTCGAGATAGTAGCCGGCGCCCCAGGGGCGGTTGCCGAGCACGTCTTGCCAGCCCCAGTCGAAATAGCCCCAGATATTCTCGTTATTGCCGTTCCAGATCACCAGAGAGGCGTAGGGCATGAGCCTTGCGATCGCCTCGCGCGCTTCCGCCTCGATCTCGCTGTAGACCGGCTCTTCTTCGGGATAGGTGGCGCAGGCAAAGAGGAAATCCTGCCAGACCATGATGCCGGCGGCATCGCATTCCTCGTAGAACGTATCGGTCTCATAGATGCCGCCGCCCCAGACGCGCAGCATGTTCATATTGGCATCGCGGGCCTGGGCGATCCGCTCGCGATAGCGCTCGCGCGTCACGCGCGGCAGGAAGCAATCATCGGGGATCCAGTTGGCGCCGCGCGCAAAGACCGGGACGTCGTTGACGACGAGCGTGAAGGCGGAGCCAATCTCGTCCGGTGTCGTATCCAGCCGCGCGGAGCGGAAGCCGACGCGCCGCTTCCAGCCGTCGAGCGCCGCACCGTCCGAGCCGAGCAGCTGTAGGTCGAGATCGTAAAGCGGCTGACCGCCCATGCCATGCGGCCACCAGACCTGCGGGTTGTCGATCCGGCACTCGATCAGCGCGTGGGTCTCGCCTTGCGCGACACGCACTTCCGCGCGCTTGCCGCCGATGGAGAGCACGAGTGCCACGCTGTCCGTGCCCTTGTCGGCCCATTCGATCTCGACATGCAGGCGCGCGACGCCCTGGCTGCCTTGCAGGGTGATTTCTGGCCGGATGCTGCGGAGACGGGCCTTCGACCAGCTCTCGATAACGATTGGTTTCCAGATGCCCGCGGTGACGATCGTCGGACCCCAGTCCCAGCCGAAATTGCAGGCCATCTTGCGGATGAGATTGCTCGGACCGGGATAATTCTGGGGAATATCGGCGGCGCTGCCGAGCTGTTTGCGGACCTCCTCGCCATGTTCATAGGCGGATTGGAAATCGACGATCAACTCGTTGCGGCCGCTTTTCAGGTGATCGCCTATGTCGAAGCGGTAGCTGCGATGCATGTTCCGGGTTTCGCCGAGCAAACTGCCGTTCAGTTCCAGGCGTGCTGCGGTGTCGAGGCCAAGGCAGGAAAGATCGATGCGCTCGGCGTCCTCGCCATTCCAATCAAAGGCCAGCCGGTAACGCCAGGCGGCGCGACCGATCCAATCCTGCGAGATCTCGTTGACGTCGAGATAGGGGTCGGTGATCAGCTGCGCTGCCATCAAGTCGAGATGCACGTTGCCCGGCACCGTCGCGGGGATCGAATTGGGCAGGGCCGGTGCACTGGATGGCGCGCGAAGGCGCGAGATGGTCCAGCCGGTGTCGAGCGTCTGTCTTTTCATGTCATATGTCCGTGATGAAAGGGATGCCTCAAACAGCCTTTGGCGCGATGAATTGCAGGCCCGCCTGCAGGTGGCGGTTCATGTGATAGGCGTAGGCGATTCGATCCCGTTGTTCCAACGCTTCGATGATGGCGCGATGCTCGTGATAGGCGTTGTCGACCGCCTCGCGTGAGCGCTTTCCGGCCTCCATCAGCCGCTGCAACAATGGCTGCAGAATGCCATAGACTTGTGACAGGGTTTGATTGCCGGCGAAGCCGACAAGGGCGGCATGAAATCTGAAATCAAGTTCCGCCGCCGCGGCCAATGTCGATGCGGCCTTCATCGCGTCGTTGATGGAGCGCAGCCTGTCGATGGCGGTTTCGTCGAGAGTTTCGAACAGAAGATCGCTGAGATTGACCTCGATGAGGCGACGAAAGCCCTGGATATCGAGAAAGCTTTCTGCCGAGATGTCGATAGCGAAGGAGAAGAGGTCCATAAGCGCCTGCTGGCGGCGGTCCGTAATCACCGCGCCGACCTTCTGGCGGCTTTCGACAATGCCATAGGCCTTCAGGATGCGGATCGCTTCGCGCACCGTATTGCGGCTGGCATTGAACATGGAAGCAAGTTCCGCCTCCGAGGGCAGAGCGTCTCCGAGACCGAGATTGCGCTCGCGCATCAGCCGCCGCAGTGCGTCGACGATCTGATCGACCGCCGAACCTCTATCCTCGATATCAGCGGTATCCACCACCATTTCTCCTCCATTGTTGAAAGCATATTGTTGGTCAATAATGGGTGTCAAGCGGCATGATATGGTGGACATTTCGCCTTTCAGCGGTATTTTGACCGACAAATAGAGGAGATGTCATATGGAAAGCTGCTGGCGTTGGTTCGGTCCGAAGGATCTCGTTCCGCTCTTGCACGCGCGCCAGGCTGGCGCCACAGGCATCGTCACGGCACTTCATGAGGTCTCGCATTCGCGCGTCTGGGCGCCGGCCGAAATCGAGGCGCGAAAGGCGCTGGTGGAAGCCGCCGGGCTGCGCTGGAGCGTCTGTGAATCGATCCCGGTTCCAAGCGCCATCAAGCTCGGCGGGGCAAGGGCAAAGGCCGCGATTAGTGTCTGGAAAGATAGTCTCGCCAATCTGGCGCGCTCTGGCATCAAGACGATCTGCTACAATTTCATGCCGGTTGTCGACTGGACGCGTACGGATCTGCGCTTCGAGATGCCGACCACAGCGCTCGCATTGCGTTTCGACATGGCGGAGTTCGTTGCCTATGACGCGTTCGTCCTGCGCAGGAAGGGTGCGGAAGAAAATTATACGCCGGACCTGCTGCGGCGTGCCGAGGAGCGGCTGAAGGGGCTCTCGCCGGAGGCCGTGCAACGGCTGGAGAATAACATTATCGCCGGTCTTCCCGGCGGCGAGGACAGCTATGGCCGCGAAGCCATCCGTTCCGCCATCACCCTCTTCAACGGAATGACGGCAGAAGATCTCCAGGCCAATCTCGACGCTTTTCTGCAAGAGGTCGTGCCGGTTGCAGCCGAATTCGGCGCCCGGCTCGCCATTCATCCCGACGATCCGCCGATTTCGCTCTTCGGCCTGCCGCGCGTCGTCTCAACGGCAGCGGATCTGCGCCGCATCCTCGGCAATGTCGATCATGACGCCAATGGTTTGACGCTCTGCGTCGGTTCTCTCGGCTCTCGTGCCGACAATGATGTGCTGGCGATCGCGCGCGAATTTGCCTCCCGCATCAATTTCGCGCATCTGCGCGACGTTGCGATCGAAGAGGATGGCTCCTTCGTGGAGGCTTCGCATCTGGAGGGGCGCAGCGATATCTATGCCATCCTGCGTACATTGCTCACGGAGGAGGCGCGGCGCCGCAAAGAAGGCCGGGAGGATCATGTGATCCCGATGCGGCCAGACCACGGACATCTGATCGGCGATGATATCGATAAGCCGACCAATCCCGGCTATTCCCTCATCGGCCGCCTGAAAGGTCTTGGCGAGCTGCACGGCGTCATCCATGCGATCGATAAGGCGGGGCTTTGAACCTCACGGCATTTGCGGTCCCATATCGATGAAACGGGGCGAAGGGAGTAAAGCCTGTCGTTGCATATTCGATAGGCTTTTGCCTAAAGTTTAATCTCGTTACTATTTTGATTTTATTTAGTTTTTTCGTCTATCAATGTCCAATTCGCTAATCTTCAAACTCGAATTGGCAAGGTCGACCTTCCTATGAATTCCGTTTGGCCCGACGCCCCGAACGACGATTTTCGGTCGCTTTTCAAGACACATCCGTCGCCGATGTGGGTCTATGATCCGCAGACGTTGAAGTTTCTGATCGTCAACGATGCGGCCCGCGACCTCTATGGCTATGGCGACGCGGATTTCGCGGTCATGACCGTGCTCGATATCAGGCCATCTATGGAGCGCGAGCGGATGCTGGATGCCGTGCACCACCGCACCGACATCGAGACGGCGCAGCGCTGGACGCATCTGAAGGCGGATGGCGATACATTCGAGGTTCTTACCTATGGGCGGGAGATCCGCTTCGACGGCAAGATAGCAATCCTGGCGATCGTGCAGGACCGTACCGAGGTTAATGCGGCACGGCGGCAGGTCGATGCCACCCAGTCGCTGCTCGACAGCATCGTCGACAATCTCCCCGTCGGCGTCTTCGTCAAGGATATGGAGCGGGACGGCCGTTATATTCTCTTCAATGAGGCGTGCGGCGCTATCGCTGGGCACGCAGCACAAGATGTGATCGGCAAGTCGGATCGGGCGATATTCTCCGATGAACAGACGGCGCTTTTCCGGGAGCAGGACAAGCTTGCCTTCGAAACCGCCGAAACCGTCTACTTCGAGGAAACCATTCACACTGTGGATGGCATGTTGCGTATTCTGAAGACAGCGAAGCGGGCGCTTCCCGCCCCGTCAGGGCAAGCGCCGCGCTATGTTCTCGGCATTTCCCAGGATGTGACCGAGGAGCGCAGCGTCGAGGCGCGGCTTGCGCATCTTGCCATGCATGATTCCCTGACCGGCCTTCCGAACAGAGCATTCTTTTCCGAGAGCATCGTGCGGCAGGTGGCGGCTGCGAGGCCGGAAAAGCCAATCGCGCTGCTCTACATCGATGTCGATCATTTCAAGCATATCAACGACAGCAAGGGCCATGCCGCCGGTGACATGCTCCTGCGCCAGGTTGCCGAACGCCTCCAGCAGCTTGCCGAGAGGAGCGATCTGGTCGCGCGCCTGGGCGGCGACGAGTTCGCGCTGGTTTTGCGGATGACGGATGCCGGGCGAGCCCGGCGCTTCGCCGATCTGCTGTTGCAATCGCTCTCGGCACCCTTCGATCTCGATGGCGTCCGGGAACATGTGACCTGCAGCATCGGTATTGCCATGGCGCCGGAGCACGGCAACGATGCTGATGTGCTGATGCGGGACGCAGATCTGGCGCTCTATGCCGCCAAGGCAAGTGGCCGCTCAACCTATCGCTTCTACCAGACGGAGATGCGGCTTGAAGCTGAACGGCGCCATCAGCTCACGCTGGAGCTTCGTGAGGCGTTGCAGAACGACGAATTCGAGCTCCATTACCAGCCGATCATCCGGCTGGACGGAGACGCTCTTTCCGGCTTCGAAGCTCTGATCCGCTGGCGCCATCCCAAGCGGGGGCTCATCGCGCCGGCGGAATTCATCCCCGTCGCCGAGGAAACGGGGATGATCGTTCCGATCGGAGACTGGGTGCTGCGGGAAGCTTGCCGGACCGCCATGGAGTGGCCGGAACATCTGAAAGCGGCCATCAACCTGTCCGTCTATCAGTTCCGGCATGCGAGCCTGCTGGCCACGGTCGTCTCGGCGTTGAGCGAAACAGGTCTCTGCCCCGGACGCCTGGAGATCGAGGTCACGGAATCCATCCTGCTTTCCGAGGTCGAGCAAAGCCTGTCGCTGCTGCGTGCCCTCAAAGAGCTTGGCATTCGCATCGCGATCGACGATTTCGGCACGGGCTATTCCTCGCTCAGCTATCTGCGCTCCTTCTCTTTCGACAAGATCAAGCTCGACCGCAGTTTCGTCGCCGGCATGGATGCCGATCCCGGCAATCTTGCCATCGTGCGGGCTGTTGTCGGTATTGCCTCCGGCTTCAATGCGGTGACCTTGGCCGAAGGCATCGAGACGGAGGCGCAATTGGCGAAATTGCGGGCCGAAGGCTATCACGAAGTGCAGGGTTTCCTGCTCGGGCGACCAATGTCACGCGAGGATGCCTTGGCGCGAATTTTAAACGAAGCCCGTCCCGCCCGGCTTATGCGCGCCTGAATGCCAGCGTATGGATGGTCGCGGAAGTCTGGGACGGGCGCGCGAGAATAATCGAAAAAATTCGGCGCCGGTTGTCGGGAAGGATGATCGGCCAACGTCCTTGGAACAGCCCATCGAAAGGGCATGACACCTAGAACCGTTCCCAAGGAGACGAACATGACCGATGCAGCAGATCAGACGCAGTCCCAGCAGCCACGCGTGCCGGTTCGCGGCGGCGTCGTAGCCTATCTGACTGTCGACGGCGCTGTGAAGGCCGCCGAATTCTACAAGCGCGCTTTCGGTGCCGAACAGGCCTTCATGTATCCGGTCGATGAAAAGGGCCGGACCATGCACATCCATCTCTATATCAACGGCAGTTCGGTCATGCTCGGCGACGCTTTTCCGGAATATGGCCATGCGCTGGAAAAGCCGCAGTCCTTCACGATGCAGCTCGTCGTCGATGACCTCGATTTCTGGTGGCAGCGTGCCGTCGATGCCGGCGCCGAAGTGGTCGTCGAACCGCAGGTGATGTTCTGGGGCGATCGCTGGGGCCAGCTCCGTGATCCCTTCGGCGTCGCCTGGGCGATGAATGCACCGGTCAACGGCTGACGACATGATGCCCTCGGTGTTTGTGGCGCCGAGGGCACCTCTTTTGTCCGGCTGCGAAGACGTTATTCGGCGAGCAAGGCCCGCGTCAGCGGATGTTCGGCCTCCATCAGGCCATCCAGAATTGAATAGTGATGCTTGTCGGGCTCCACCACCACCTCAGCGGCAGCGCCAAGTCCTGTCCAGATATTGGCAAGCAGCGCATTCTGGCGGACGAATTCGGCGCGTTCGGCACCTCCAACCCAGCAGGTGAGGCGGACGGTTTCGACCGGCTCCAGAAGCGCCGGGCTTTCGGCCTTTGCCTCCGCATCATCGATGCGAAGCTGCTCGTTCATGCTGCGCCTCATGATCGGCCGCAGGTCGTGAAGCCCGGAAATGGCAAGGATGTGGCGAATGCGTTTGCGGATTGTCTCACCGAGCGGCGATGTCGTCGTCATCATGCGGGCAACGAGCTGACCGCCGGCCGAGTGGCCAGTCAAAACGATAGGGCCACCGACGAGCTCGGCTGCTTTCGTGATCGCGGCGGCAATCTCCTTGCCGATCCCGGCGATGCGATTTTCCGGGCAAAGCGTGTAAGACGGGATCGCGACCGCGTATCCTCTGGCAATCGAGCCGGCCGCCAGGTGCGACCAGTAGCTTTTGTCCAGTTGCAGCCAGTAACCGCCATGGACGAAAACCACCAATCCCTGCGGCTGGCCTTCGGGCAGAAAGAGATCGAAGCGATTGCGCTCCGCAGGACCATAGGCCAGATCGAGTTTTGCGCGTCCCGCGGTTGTTAGCCTGTCGCGGAAAGACTTAGCCGGTTCGACCCAGGCGGCCGGCCATTGATCGCCGTCGACGATATAAGCGCCGTTGGTATAGGCGGCGTCCCAATCGGTGACCCGGAAATAGCTCATGTTCAGCTTCCTCTCTCCAGCTAACGACGCCTATAGATCAGGTTACGGCCGCGCGCACCGCAAAGCGTGCGTCCTTCCATGATCCGCTGCTCAGGATTTCCTCGAGCACCGTCACAGCACGCCATACGTCGCGATATGAGACATAGAGCGGCGTGAAGCCGAAGCGCAATGTCGACGGGGCGCGGAAGTCGCCGATAACGCCGCGCTCGATCAGCGCCTGCATGACTTCATAGGCGTTGCTATGGATGAAGGACACCTGACTGCCGCGCTTTTCGCTGTCGCGCGTCGTCTCGAGCTCGACACCATATTGGCCGCATTTGGTTTCGACCAAGCGGATGAAGAGATCGGTCAGCGCTATGCTCTTCCGGCGCAAGACTTCCATGTCCACCTCGTCCCAGATGGAGAGCGCCCCTTTTAGAGCCCGAAGCGACAGGATTGGCTGGGTGCCGCAGAGGAAACGCTTGATGCCGGCATCGCCGTCGAAGTTCTGTTCGAAGGCAAAGGGGCGAGCGTGGCTCCACCAGCCGCTGAGCGGCTGAACGATCGATGCGTGATGACGCTTCGCCGCATAGATGAAGGCCGGCGCCCCCGGGCCGCCATTCAGATATTTGTAAGTGCAGCCGACGGCAAAATCGGCATTCGCACCGTCGAGATCGACCGGCAGAGCGCCGGCGCTGTGGCACAGATCCCAGATGACGAGCGCACCCGCCGCCTGGATGCGCTTCGTCAGCGCCACCATGTCGCGCAGCTCGCCGCTCTTGTAGTTGACGTGATTGACGAGCACGACGGCGACGCTGTCGTCGATCAGCTCCTCGATGGTGCTGGCATCACGGCCCTCAAGGCGGAGCGTGATGCCGGGGCGCGTCGAAAGGACGCCTTCGGCCATGTAGATATCGGTCGGGAAACTGTCGCCCTCTGCCACGATCACGTTGCGGCCTGGTCGCATTGCGAGCGCCGCATGAAGCGTTTTGTAGATATTGATCGAGGTGGAGTCGGTGACCACGGTCTGGCCTTCGGCGGCGCCGATCAGCCGGCCGACGCGGTCGCCGAGCTCCAGCGGCAGATGAAACCATCCGGCGCTGTTCCAGCTACGGATCAGGCCGTTGCCCCATTCTTCCATGGCGGCCTGGCGCACTTCGGCAAAGACCTCGTGCGAGGCTGCACCGAGCGAATTGCCGTCGAGATAGATGACGCCGGCGGGCAGGGCAAAGCGGCTGCGGAAGACGCGCAGCGGGTCGGCCTCGTCCATGGCCTCGACGGCGGCGAGATCGGGAAGGCTATCCATGATGTCGTTGCCTCGTAATCTATTCGCGAATGGTTTCTCGGGCGGCAGCTCCGCCGCGGCTGCGGCGGATGCTCGGCAGCGCCAGCATGATCAGCACGAACAGGCCGGTTGCGAGCTTCAGGTTCGGCGGCGGCATGCCGGCGGCAAGGCACAGCGACACCAGCTGATAGTAGATGATGGAGCCGACGAACGGCGCCAGTAGCTGACGCAACACGGTCTGCTTGCCGGTAAAGGCTTCGCCGATCATGAGCGCGGCAAGACCGTTGATCAGGATGCCGATACCCATGTTGACATCGGCAAAGCCCTGCGACTGGACCATCAGTGCACCGCTTGCGGCTGAAAAGGCGCTGGCGATGCCGACGCCGCCGATGGTGGCCGCCCAGACATTGATGCCCTGCGCCTCGGCCATGTCGGGATTGGAGCCAACGGCACGCATGGCTGTGCCCTTTTCCGTCTTGAAATAGAGATTGAGGGCGATCAACACGATAATGGCCAGCAGGCCGGCGATGACGATCTTGCTTGCGGGAAAGCCCGGCGTCGTGAAAGGTACCCAGTCGAACACAGTCGGCGAGCCGAAGACGGAGAGGTTCGATTTGCCCATGATCCCGAGATTGACGCTATAAAGCATCGTCGACATCAGGATGCCGGCGAGCAGCGTATGAATGCGGAAGCGCAGGTGAATGAAGGCCGTGCAGCAGCCGGCGGCAAGGCCGACGACGAAAGCAACGGCGATCGCCAGCGGCGGTGTGACGCCCGCAGCAAGCAGAATACCGCAGACACAGCCGCCGAGCGGAAACGCGCCTTCACTGGTCAGATCCGGAAAGCTCAGCATCCGGAACGGGATCATGATGCCGAGGACGACGAAGCTCAGGATGAAGCTCTGGGCTAGTGTGACCGGGATGAGCGAGACGAAGCTCGAAACGGTTGTCTGAATGAAGTCCATCATGATCTCAGCTCACCAGCAGCATGCGGTCGGTCTTGACGGCAAAGTGGCCGATCAGCTCGGGTACTGTGATGCGTCGCTTGCCATCCCCGGTAATTTCGAGATGGACGCGGCCGGCATCGAGCATGATGATGCTGTCGCCGAAATCGACGGCGTGCTGCATGTTGTGCGTCACCATCAATGTCGTCAGCTTGAGCGCCTCGACCGTGCGCACCGTTGCCTGCATGACGATATCGGCGGTGCGCGGATCGAGTGCTGCCGTATGTTCATCCAGCAAAAGCACGTCGGGCGAACCGCCGACTGCCATGATGAGGGATAGCGATTGGCGCTGGCCGCCCGAAAGCAGCTCGACCTTGGTGTCCAGCCGGTTTTCGAGGCCGAGACCAAGCACGGCCAGGCGCTCCTTGTAGGCGGCGAGGCGGGCGGCATTCAGGCCGGGACGAAATCCTCTGCTCTTGCCGCGCAGTTCCGCGAGAAGCATGTTCTCGCCGACCGTCATGCTGGCGGCGGTGCCCTTCATCGGGTCCTGGAACACGCGCGCAAGCCGCGCGGCGCGCTTGTGGACCGGCATGCCGGTGACGTCGTTGCCGTTGATGAGGATCTGACCGGAATCGAGGCTGAGAGCGCCCGAAATCGCATTCAGCATGCTGCTCTTGCCGGCGCCGTTGGAGCCGATCACGACGCCGAATTCGCCTGTCTTGAGGGAGAGCGTCAGGCCATTGAGCGCGACCTTCTCGTCGGGCTGGCCTTTATAGAAAACCTTGCGCGCGGATTTGATATCCAGCATCCGTGCCTCCCCTGCAGTATAGGGTTATGAAATGGCGGCATCCCTGACGCCGCCATGGAAAGGAATTATGCAGTAGAGGATGCCGCCTATCACTTCGTGAAGCAATTGCAATCGGCAAGCGAAGCCGGAACCTCGGCACCGAAGGCTTTCAACACGCTCTTGTTGATCAGCGGCGCGTGGTCCTTATACGCTGGGACGGAGGGCTTGATCGTCTTCGGATCGGCACCCTTGAGGATTTGCGCGGCGATCTTGCCAGCGTTTTCGCCAACCTGCTCGTAGTTGACAGCAAAGCTTGCCGGAACGACGCCGTTGCGAACAGCCGCGTCGTCGGAGTTGACGATCGGGATCTGTGCCTGGCGGGCGGCGGCGGCAACGGCGGGGATTGCCGGCTGCAACAGGTTGGAAGCGGGCGTGTAGATGACATCCGCCTTGCCCGCGAGCGATGCGATGCGCTGCTGGATGTCATTGACATTGTCGACACCGACGGGAACCACTTCGAAGCCGGCTGCCGGAGCGGCCGCTTTGACCTTGTCGAGCAGCGCCACGTCGTTGGCTTCGCCCGGATTGTAGGGAATGCCGATACGCTTGGCATTCGGAAGCAGCTTCTTGGTAAAGGTCAGGATCGCGGAGATGTCCTGCAAATCGCTTGAGCCGGTGATGCCGACGTCGCCTGCATCCCAGGACGGTACGAGCTTGGCGGCGACGGGATCGGTGACGGCAGTAAAGACGATCGGAATGCCGGAGCCGGCGAGCGCCTTCTTGGCGATCTGCGACACTGGCGTCGTGACCGTGTATATCAGCTTCGGATGTTCGGACTGCAGCTTGGCGATCATTTGCGGAACGAGCGAGGCGTCGAAGCTCGTATTGCTCTCGGAGTAGACGACATCCTTGCCTTCGACGAAGCCGTTGTCGGCGAGTGCCTTCTTGAAGCCGGCGATCGAAGCATTGAGCTGCGGATGTTCGCCAAAATTGGCGATTGCGATCTTGATCGGTTCGGCCGATGCCGTCGCAACACTGGCAACGAACGCGCCGGCAACGACGAGGCCGGAGAGCCATTTAGATGTAGATCTCAGCATATTTTCCTCCCGGATAGACAAGGAGCCGTGTTCCATCGGCTCTCTTGACGAGGGATCATAGCGACTGCCGCAAGACTGTCAATTTACGATATATGATATTCACGATAGAGAGGTTTTATATATAATTTCGGCAGAAAATGATTTTATATATAATCCGAGCCTAAGGGGACTGGGACGAGGATCATGCAAGACACGGATGCCCTAAGCAAGACGGAGGCGGCTTACTGGCTGTTGCGGCGCGACATCCTCAATACCAGGTTAAGGCCGGGTGCATCGTTAAGGTTGAGCATGCTTCGGGACACCTACGGCGTCGGCTGGACGCCGCTGCGCGAGGCGCTGTCGCGGCTGGAAGCTGAAAAGCTGGTTACCGCGGTCAGCAATCGCGGCTTTGCGGTCGCCCCCGTATCACGTGCCGAACTGGAGGATCTGACGCGGGCACGTATGATCGTGGAACTGCCGCTTTTCATGGAATCGATCGAGAAGGGCGGGCCGGATTGGGAATCGGCTGTTGTGACGGCGCATTACCGCCTGTCACGCTGCAAGATCGTGCTCGGGGCCTCCTCCGACGAAATGGCGGACGAATGGGACGAGAAGCACAATGCCTTTCATGCAGCACTTGTCAGTGCTGCGACATCGAACTGGCTTCAGCGCTTCCGGTCCACCATCGCGGATCAGCTTCGCCGCCACCATCGTTTTCTCGGTCTGGCACCGACGCAGCGCGCGGCCGCCGGCCTCTCCATCGGCTACGAACAAGCCGCCGCCGCCCTGCAGGACGCCATGGCGATCGAGCATCATACGGCCCTGATGGACGCCGCCCTCGACCGCGATATCGAGCGTGCACGCGCTCTGATGACCGAGCATATCGGCTATACGCTGCAGGTTTATATCCGCTCGGAGGATAAGGACGGGTAACTCCATTATATCAAATTCCACTAAATAGAACTACCATATCAATTGGTTAGCTTGACACGTTCGCCGATTGGGCGCTACCAATATCCTGCAGTTTTCGGCCACGGTGGTATCCTGTTCAAAGTCTTGGAGGGCGCTAAATGGGCAGGCGCGGCACCGTGCTTTTGACCAAGCGCATCGTTGACGCGGCTCGACCCGATCATGAACGCTACCACGTTTGGGATAGCGAGCTTTCCGGCTTCGGTCTTCGCATCGCTCCCACCGGCGTTAAGATATTCATCGGTGATGCGAGGTTAACGGTAGCTGAAGCCCTTGGCTGATAATCGGCAGCCATGATCCAAGCCAGTGTCAGTTATAAGCGTCATCGTTTTCCGCCCGCTGTGATTGGCCATGCAGTCTGGCTATACGCGCGATTTCCGCTGAGCCTGCGGCTGGTGGAAGAGACGCTGCTGGAGCGCGGCATCGTCGTTTCTTATGAGACGGTTTGATGCTGGGCGAGAAAGTTCGGCCCGGACTATGCCGGCCGTTTCCGGCGGAAATCGCCGAGCGCCAGCGATGTGTGGTGTCTCGACGAAGTCGTCGTGACGATTGGCGGGAGAAAACACTGGCTGTGGCGCGCCGTCGATCAGGATGGCTACGATCTCGACGAGATCGTCCAGAGCCGACATAACACCAAGGCTGCCAAGCGTCTTCTTGTCCGGTTGATGAAAAAGCAGGGATGCCCTCCAAAGCGCATGGTCACTGACAAGCTGCGCTCCTATGGTGCAGCACGACGCCAGGTTATGCCGACAGTCGAGCATCGATCGCACAAGGCCTGAACGATCGCGCCGAGAACTCGCATCTACCTTTGCGAAAACGAGAGCGGTCATGCAGGGATTTCGGTCGCCGGGCGAGTTGCAAAGATTCCTGTCCGTCTTTTCGGCGGTCCGAAATCTCTTCGTTCCGCCTCACTCGAAACACTCAGCCCTCGCCAGCCATCTGCATCGCCTCAGGGCTATTGCACATTGGAAGGCCGTTACCGGCGCTGCAGCCTGATACAGGTATTTCGCAAAGGGACTATCTCGCGGATTTAACCTGGCTCACCGCGCGTTGGCCAAGGCGTGCGGTGAGACGCCTGCTTTGCTCAACAGGTTGCTTACCCGGTTACGTCGGTGAATAGGAGGAGCCGATTACCGGACGGACAAAGGGCGATATCTGACAGCCGCAGGCGAATATTGTCTTCCATGTACTGAAGTTCAAAATCGTCGATCATTTGGCATCATGAATGAATAGTATCTAATTTCATAATTTAAAGAATAGGCGACAAAAGCGATAAGATTTGATAAACTTACGTTAGCCGGTTGCGGTTTGATTGTAGATAAAATTCGCCGGACGTCTTTGCAGCGCCAGCCGGTATGTGGTGCAGGAGGAGAGATGTTATGGTGGCATTTCACGTCATGGCCGGTGCGAGCGGCGAATTTGCGCGTCCGGAAGTGCGGAAGATAAGGATCGGGGATCTTATCGATGCGCTGAGATTGGGGTTTAATGATTTCAGAGAAAAGCCCTCACATTACGTTTTTCTCTGTCTTATATATCCGATCACAGGCGTTTTCCTGATCATGAGGAGCTCCGGCGCTAACCTGATGCCGTTGCTTTATCCCTTGATGTCCGGCTTTGCGCTGGTTGGCCCGATTGCGGCCCTTGGCCTTTATGAAATCAGTCGACGCCGCGAACAGGGACTGGATAGTTCATGGTATCACGCGCTGGAGGTCGGCCGCTCTCCGGCACTGCCATCGATCATTGCCGTGGGCTTTATGCTGTTCGCGCTTTTCATCGCTTGGTTATTTGTCGCGCAGCACATCTACACCCTGACCTTCGGCAACGCCGGTCTGACCTCGGTCTCCGGCTTCCTGCTAGATGTGCTGACCACGTCTCGAGGTCTCTCCCTTATATTTTGGGGAAACTTGGCCGGTTTCGTTTTCGCAATAATTGCGTTAGCGACGACTGTGGTGACCTTTCCGCTGCTGCTCGACCGGGATGTCGGCGCAACCGCAGCCGTAAATGCGAGCATACGCGCCACGCTTGCCAATCCAGGACCTGTTGCGCTTTGGGGATTGATCGTCGCGGCGCTGCTCGTCGTCGGCACGATCCCGATTTTTGTCGGCCTTGCGGTCGTCATGCCCATCCTCGGGCATTCAACTTGGCACCTGTATCGGAAATTGATTGCCGCCTATCCGAACCGCATGTCTTGAATTCACAAAGGAAACTTCCCCCGGATCATCTTCCAAGCCATTACGACCTATCCGATGGGAGTCGCGTCGTTTGGAATAGCGATGAAGAGAGTGAGGATTACCATGTCTTGGCGTTTTCTTCCGATCTGTCTGCTTCTTGCCATTGCCGCCCCGCTTGGCGCTCTCGCGCAGGAGGGCGATGCGACGGCAGGAGCTATTGTTTTCAAGAAATGCGCCATTTGCCATATAGTTGAAACGGACCAGAACAAGATCGGACCTTCGCTGAATGGCCTGTTCGGCAGAACGGCCGGAACACATCCGAATTTCGCGTATTCGCCGGCAATGCAGCAGGCAGGTAAAGACGGCCTCGTTTGGAGCGAGACATCGCTCCGCGACTATTTGCACGATCCCAAAGTGAAGGTCAAAGGCACGAAAATGACCTTCATCGGGCTTAAGGACGATACCGAGATTACTAATCTGATCGCCTATCTGAAGCAATATTCCAAATAACCAGATGCCAAGTGTGGACGAGTTGTCTTCTGCGTCGCCGGTTGGATCGGCGAAATTCGATTCCGCGATTTGACACCCGCCGATCTGTTCGCGCGGCGTCTTTGGGCCTGATACGGTTTGCCAAGATTAACCGCTGTCGTTGCCGCAATTGCCCACCTGACCTCTTCATGAGATAATACTAAAATGTCTCGCGATGGGATTATGGAAATATTCGCGGCCGGGTCAGGGAGGCGACAATGGCTGTCGTCGTGGTTCTCGTTCTGCTGGTGGTGGGATCAATCACGTTCCATCTGCTGAGCCCTTGGTGGTGGACGCCGATAGCGTCGAACTGGAGCTACATCGACAATACGATGGTCATCACCTTCTGGATCACCGGCTTCGTTTTCGCGGCGGTGGTGTTGTTTATTGCTTATTGCATCCTCCGTTTCAGACATCGCCCCGGAAACCAAGCGGCATATCAACCGGAAAACAAGCGGTTGGAATGGTGGCTTGCCGGGGGAACCGCAATTGGCGTGGCTGCGATGCTCGCGCCGGGCCTGATCGTTTGGAAACAGTTCGTGACGGTCCCAGCCGAGGCCAGCGCAGTCGAAGTCGTCGGGCAGCAATGGCAATGGAGTTTCCGGCTGCCGGGCGCGAACGGCCGCCTCGGGCGGGCTGATACGCGCAACGTTAGTGCTGACAACCCGCTCGGTTTGGACAAGAACGATCCCGCGGGAATGGACGATGTCATCATCCAAGGTGGCGAGTTGCACCTACCCGTCGGAAAGCCGGTCAAATTGCTCCTGCGCTCGATCGACGTCATTCACGATTTCTACGTGCCGCAGTTCCGCGGCAAGATGGACATGATCCCGGGCACGGTCACCTACTACTGGTTCACGCCGACACGGACTGGAACATTTGAAGTTCTCTGCTCGGAACTTTGCGGCGTCGGCCATCCGCAGATGCGCGGCACGGTCGTTGTCGAAACCGAGGTCGCCTATCAAGCCTGGCTGCAGCAACAGCAGACTTTCTCGCAATCGCTGGCATCGGCGGAAAAGCCGGCGGTCAAGTAATGCCGTGCATGCTTGAAGGGAAAAGCTGTATCGGAGGGAATAGGGAGGATGTGATATGGTCGATATTGGATCCGGCACCGAGCAGGTCATCCGGCCCGCTGAAGTCGAGGATGTGGAGCTTTATCACCCGAAAAGCTGGTGGACGAGATACGTCTTCAGTCAGGATGCCAAGATCATCGCCATTCAGTACGGGCTAACCGCCATCTCGATCGGCATGGTGGCGCTGGTGCTGTCCTGGTTGATGCGGCTGCAGCTCGGGTTTCCTGGCTATTTTTCTTTCATCGACTCAGAGCATTATTATCAGTTCATCACCATGCACGGCATGATCATGGTGATCTATCTGCTGACGGCTCTGTTCCTCGGCGGCTTCGGAAACTATCTGATCCCCTTGATGCTCGGTGCACGTGACATGGTATTCCCCTATGCGAACATGCTGAGCTACTGGCTTTATCTGCTCGCGGTCATCGTGCTGGTCATCGGCTTTTTCGCGCCCGGCGGACCAACGGGTGCCGGCTGGACGCTATATCCGCCGCAGGCACTTCTATCTGGGACGCCAGGAGGGCGCGATTGGGGCATCATCTTGATGTTGTCATCGTTGATCCTGTTCATCATCGGCTTTACGATGGGTGGGCTCAACTATGTAGTCACGGTGCTGCAGGGTCGCGCCCGTGGCATGACGCTGATGCGAATGCCCTTGACGGTATGGGGTATATTCACCGCCACCGTCATGGCGCTGCTCGCCTTCCCTGCGCTCTTCGTCGCCGCCGTCATGATGCTGTTTGACCGCTTGCTCGGCACGAGTTTCTTCATGCCCGCTATCGTCGAGATGGGCGAACAGTTGAAGCAAGGGGGTGGCAGCCCTATCCTTTTCCAGCATCTATTCTGGTTCTTCGGTCACCCCGAAGTCTATATCGTCGCGCTTCCGGCCTTCGGTATCGTCTCGGACCTGATCAGCACGCATGCGCGCAAGAACATTTTCGGCTACCGGATGATGGTCTGGGCGATCGTCATCATCGCAGCGCTAAGCTTTGTCGTATGGGCACATCATATGTATGTCAGCGGCATGAACCCGAACTTCGGGTTCTTTTTCGCGACCACGACGTTGATTATCGCCATCCCGACCGCCATCAAGGTCTATAACTGGGTATTGACGCTTTGGCGCGGCAATATCCATCTGACATTGCCGATGCTGTTTGCCCTCGCCTTCATCGTCACATTCATCAATGGTGGGTTGACAGGTCTCTTTCTTGGCAATGTCGTCGTCGACGTACCGCTGTCCGATACCATGTTCGTCGTTGCCCATTTCCACATGGTGATGGGGGTAGCGCCGATCCTGGTGATCTTCGGTGCAATCCACCATTGGTATCCGAAAATCACGGGGCGCATGCTTAACGTGACGATGGGGCATATCCACTTCTGGATAACCTTTCTCGGCGCCTATGCAATCTTCTTCCCGATGCACTATCTCGGCCTGATGGGCGTTCCGCGCCGCTATTACGAGCTTGGCGAAACGGCTTTCATTCCGCCGTCGGCGCACACGCTGAACATGTTCATCACCGTTGCTGCGTTGATCGTGGGGGCTGCGCAGCTTGTGTTCCTGTTTAATCTCGCCTGGAGCCTTCGCTGGGGCAGGCAAGCGGGCGGCAATCCATGGCGCGCGACGACGTTGGAATGGCAGACACCGCAAACGCCGCCCGTTCATGGCAATTGGGGTAAGGAGTTGCCGATCGTCTACCGCTGGCCTTATGATTACAGTGTCCCCGGAGCAAGTCAGGACTTCCTGCCGCAGAACCAGCCGGCTTCGGGCGGATTGTCCGAAGGGGCGTCGTCATGAGCGCCATTCTCATCTTCATGGCCGGCATCGCCGGCATCATCATCTGGTGGATGGCAGGGCAGCGGCTGACCTCGAAACCCTGGCTGGAAGCAGGGCTGGCGGGCGATGCGCCGGAGATGCGCGGATCACCGGCGACTGCGGCGAAAGTCGGTCTCGGCATCTTTCTTGCTGTCGTCGGCGCCTTGTTCACGCTCCTTGTCAGCGCCTATCTTATCCGTCTCAGCGGCTCCGACTGGTGGAGTATTCCAATCCCGCGCGTGCTTTGGGTCAATACCGCCACCCTTGCCGCCAGTAGCGTCGCGCTGCAATGGGCAAAAACCGAAGCCCGTCTTGACCGCGGCGACGTGCTGAACACGGCGCTTGCCGTGGCGTTCGTGTTGGCTGTCCTCTTTCTCGGCGGACAGGTTCTGGCGTGGCGGCAACTGGTGTCGGCAGGCTATGTGCTCGCGGACAACCCATCAAACAGCTTCTTCTATATGATTACAGGATTGCATGGCCTCCACATTCTGGGCGGACTTTTCGTGCTCGGACGGACGACAATCCGCGCCCGGACCAGCCGTGTGCGGGCAAAAGTCAGCCTGAGCGTGGATCTCTGCGCCATCTATTGGCATTTCATGCTCGTTGTCTGGCTGATCCTTTTTGCGCTCTTCGCGGGCTGGGCAAATAGTTTTGTCGATCTCTGCCGTCAATTGGTCACTTGAGGAGCTTCGATGATGACCGAATCCATAGAACGACCGGCAAACGATCCACTTCTGCAGCCCATGGGACTGCGCGGCGTGGCGGCTGATCTGTCGTCGGACCAGCGGGCGTTCAAAAACGTCTCCTGGGGCAAGGCGATGATGTGGATCTTCCTCCTGAGCGACACCTTCATCTTTGGCTGCTTTCTGCTGGCCTATATGACGGCGCGCATGTCGACCATCGTCCCCTGGCCTAATCCCAGCGAGGTTTTCGCCCTGACGATCGGAGGCACGCAAATTCCACTGATCCTGATCGCCATCATGACGTTCGTCCTCATCAGCAGCAGCGGCACGATGGCCATGGCCGTCAACTTCGGTTACCGCCACGATCGTCGCAAAACCGCCGCGCTGATGTTGGCGACGGCGGCCTTCGGAACGACATTCGTCGGAATGCAGGCATTCGAATGGACCAAACTGATCACGGAAGGGGTGCGGCCCTGGGGAAACCCGTGGGGTGCGGCGCAGTTCGGCTCATCCTTTTTCATGATCACGGGCTTTCACGGCACCCACGTCTCGATCGGGGTGCTTTTCCTTCTGATCATCGCACGCAAGGTGTGGCGAGGAGACTTCGACCAAGAAAGGCGCGGGTTCTTCACCAGCCGCAAAGGCAATTACGAGATCGTCGAGATCATGGGACTATACTGGCACTTCGTCGATCTGGTCTGGGTATTCATCTTTGCATTCTTCTATCTGTGGTGAGGATGGCATCATGGCGCAGGGACAAGCACATTCCGGACAGCAGCATCCAATAAAGCTTTACATGGTCGTCTGGGGACTGCTTTTCGTCCTCAGTACCTTCTCCTATCTCGTCGATTATCTCGGCATTCAGAGCTATCTCAGATGGTTCCTGATCCTTTTGTTCATGATCCTGAAAGCGGGTTTGATCGTTGCCATTTTCATGCATATGGCTTGGGAGCGGCTGGCATTGATCTACGCCATCTTGCTTCCCCCGGTCTTCGTGCTTGTCTTCACTGCTTTGATGGTGTCGGAATCGCACTACACGGTCCTCACCCGACTTGCCTTTTTGGGGCCTGGTCCGTAAGCTCTGGCACCATCCAGCCATCCCTGAAACAGGGCATCAAATGCTCGCCTTATGGCGGGCCGGGATTCTGCTTGAGCGCCTGATCGGCTGGCGCCGGTTTGCCGTTCTATTTTGCGTGAGCGCGATTGGCGGCTCGGCGGCATCGCTTCTGATCAACCCAGACAACATGCTCGGCGTCGGGGCATCGGGCGGGATTATCGGCCTGTTTGCGGCCGTCATCGTGGCAAACTTTCATTTTCCGTCGGGGCCGCTGCCTGAGGCCTTGCGGATAGGCGCGATACGGATCTCGTACTTCCATCCTGCCGCGCCGGCCAGACCGCCGGTGGCATGAATATCGATTATGCGGCTCATCTCGGCGGCGCAGTTGGGAGCGAGGAAGATGCGGTGGTCCCTCCCGCAGTGAGGCGCGGCATGCGAGTTCCGATAGATTTTAGAAGATCTAAAAGACCGACGATGAATTATTTCGGCAGAGTCACGCCTGAGATCTCCTCGCAGATTGCGATGAGGCGGTCTTGAAGCGCTGGATCATGAGCCTGCGGGTTCGCGGTTCGACGCTTCAGATGATAGAAGTATTCTCCCGTGACATCCGCTCTTGGGTCCTCACCGGCTGCCAACCAAGCCTGGGTCAGATGCGCCTGCGCCATGTCGTCGGGCGCGCCAGCGCCTCCCATCTTGGTTGGCACCCACCCCGGCTCCAGCGCATTCGAGAACACGTCCTTCCAGCGGCGCGCGACAGCAAAGGCAAGCATCGCGTCATGCAGCTTGCTTTCCGCGTAGGCCTCAGATCCATTCCACCGACGCTTTTTCCAGAGAATGTCGTTGAGGTTGGCGTCTGCATGATGGTGCATGCCGGAAGACAGGTAGACGAGCCGCTTGGGGCGGTCGATCAGTGCAGTAAAAATATAGGCTGACAGCGTATTGATGGCGAAGACATGCGGCAGGCCCTCGGTGGTGAGATGGTGGGCCTCCCGGTATCCGACAGCGGCGTTGTGGATGACCGCGTCGAACCG
Organism: Rhizobium sp. BK098; assembly: GCF_014193155.1. NCBI lineage: Bacteria > Pseudomonadati > Pseudomonadota > Alphaproteobacteria > Hyphomicrobiales > Rhizobiaceae > Rhizobium > Rhizobium sp. BK098. Next base: position 438,913 of record NZ_JACHYY010000003.1, read on the forward strand.
GCCAAGCGCGTTGACGCTCGCCGCGACTTCCTTTGCGCCCGCGACAGTCTCGAGATCGCCGATGACGACAGTTTCAGCCTGGGGCAGGGCGCGGCGGGCATCTTCGGCACGTGCGGTGTTTCGGGCATGCAGCACAACTTGATGACCTTGCTCGGCTAAAAGCCCAGCCGCCATGAGGCCAAGGCCGGTGGACGAACCGGTAACAAAGATGCGGGACATGACCAGCCTCCTTTATGTGAACGGCGAATTTCTCTCGCCGGAAATATTGAACGATGGTTAGGCTTTCGAAAAGCGGGCGGTGCGAACGAGCACAGCGCCAATGATAGCGCAGGTTGCGCCGAACAAGTAGACAGATGCATAACCAAATTCTGCTGCAATGGCACCGCTGACAGGGCCTGAGACGCCATAGGCGATGTCGAGAAAAGCCACGAAAGCGCCCATGGCACTGCCTCTGTTAGCAGGAGGCACCCGCTTCAAGGCTTCCACACCAAGAGCCGGAAAGATCAGGGCGCAACCGAGACCCGTAATCAGCGCGCCGGCAAGCGCCGCTGTCTCACTTGACGCTGTCCATATGATCAATTGGCCGGTTGCCTCGATCACCAAAGACCAGAGTGCGACGCGATACCCACTCACCTTGTCGGGCAGTGAGCCGAAGACAACCCGTACGAAGATGAAGCCGACACCGAATGCAGTCATCACGAATCCCGCATTGTCCCAGTGGCGGGCAGCGAAATAGAGTGATGCGAAAGCGGTCAGCCCGGAGAGACCCACACCCTGCAGCATCAGCCCGGCTCCTTCGCGCCAGATTTGACTGATCACCTTGTGGAAGGGCAGGCGAGGGCCGGGAGGGGTAGCATAAGGATGCTCGCGGAGGGCGATGACACCGGCGACCGCTGGCGCCAGAACGCACGCCATCATCGCGGTCTCCAGACCCCAGGCCCGATAAAGCCCCATACCGATCGGCGCGCCGATAGCCAGAGCCGCAAGCATTGCGATGCCGGTCCAGGACATCGACATGCCTGCACGCTGCGGCCCTACTGAAGCAATTGACCATGAGACACAGCCGGTGACAAAGAGGCTCTCCCCCAGACCTGCGATCAGCCGGCCGACAAAGATAAGTGCAAGGCTGATATTAGCCGAAAGCACAGGCATAGCGGCTGCCAGATAGAGCGCGCCCGCGGTTGCGCTGATCGCAGCACCCCGCAATGCCGAATGCTTGCCGCCGTGGAGGTCGGTCAGGTGTCCCGCGTAGCCGCGGCTAAGTACAGTCGCCAGGAATTGAATGCCGATGACCACGCCAACGACGAGACTGTTGAAGTCGATCTTGTCGTGGATAAAGAGGGGGATAACCGGAAGCGGTAGCCCAACTGCGAGATAGCCACAGAAGAGCGCACCGATAATGCCGGGGGCGGGGCGGGAAAGGTATGTGGTGTCAGCCTTGGGTTCGGCCGCACCGTTGAAGAGAGATGCTGGCATGACAGCCTCCATTCTGGATAATGTGTGGGTGAAGGCCGCGGCCCTGAAGCGGCGGCTCCGGCTCAAGCCACTTTTGTCGGGATGGATGCGCCGATCTGGTCCAGGCGATGGCCGCTCTTTTCCAGCAGGTAGTCGCGCGAGGCAGTGACGTCCGCCGCCAGTTTGATGAGATCGGTGCCGATAAGCTTTCCGCTTCGTTTGCGGATCTCGCCTGCGACCATGACCGTGTCGATATCCGACCGCTCCACCGCCTGGACCACCGTACCGACGACATTGTTGACCGGTAGGACGGCGACACTGTCGGCGCGCACCATGATGATGTCGGCTTGCTTTCCGGGTGCCAGTGAACCGACCACACCGTCGAGCCCGGCGGCGCCGGCGCCGTTGACGGTTGCCGCCTCAAGGACGCGTTCGACAGTGATCGGCGACGGCACATTGTCTTCACCGCGGAACTTGCGATAGCGCATGGCCGATCGCTGCTGCGTGAAGAGGGCGTGCATCTCACCGAACATGTCGCTGCCGAATGCAGTGTCGAGGTCGATGCCGATGGCCGGGGTTAGTCCATGATCGATGGCTTGTTGATAGGCAAAACTATCGTCATCGAAGCCGAACAGCGCATCCGAGCGCGGATTGATGGTGACGTTGACGCCCGCGTCAGCAAACAGACGCCACGTTTCTTGCGGGATTCGTGTGCAATGATTGAAGATGTTGTGTGGACCAAGCACGCCCTTCTCCGCGAATTCCGGTCCGAGCTTGGCCAAATCGCCGATGAACTCGGTCAGGATGCGCATGTCGAGGCTATGGGCCACTTTCCACCAGTCGAGATTGAGTTGGCCGAATAGCCCGACATGCACAAGGCTGCCGCCTTGGTTCCACTTGCCTGCCAGCCGTTTCAGATCCTCCGGCAAGTGCGCAGACGAGGCCTTCTTGTCCATAGCAGCACCCACCATGTGCAAGGCGCGGATGCCGCTGTCCCTGAGGGCATCGAGGGCTGCGTCGGTGTGCTCCGGGCTACGCGAGGAATGGCACGCGTCGATGACGGTCGTGATGCCAGCGTCGAGGCAGGCAAGCGCCGTGAGCCTGGTGCTGAGATACATATCGAGCGGACGATGATGGGCGCCCAGCCCTTCCGCGATGAAATCAATATAGGCAAACAGGTCGTCCACATTGGGCATCATGCGGCGCATGACGCCGAGCCACATGTGGTGATGGGCGTCGACCAAACCGGGCATGACGATACTGTTCGAAGCGTCTATGACAGCCGCATCATCCACGGCGATGTTCGCTCCGATGGCTGCTATTCTGTCGCCGTCGACAAGCAAATCGCCGATTCCAAAATGGGGAGCCTTCTTGTCCATCGTCAGGATGGTGCCCCCTTTGAAGAGGGTGCGGTGTTTAGGGTTACGCATGATTTGGTCCTTTCAAGATTCTAATCTGGCAGGACCGTTATCGCCCCGAGGCATCCTTGAATGAAGTGCGCTTATGTCAGATACTTCCTGACAAATAATCAGGAGTGATGATATGCCGTTCGATACGCGCATCCTGTCGGGGGTTAGCGTACTGGCCGCCGTCGTCGAGGGCGGCAGCTTCGTGAGAGCTGCCGAACTGATCGGCATCACCGATTCCGGCGTCAGTCGGGCAATCAGTCGCCTGGAAGGGCGCCTTGGGGTAAGGCTGCTCGATCGAACGACGCGCTCGGTGACGTTAACCGACGAGGGCCAGCGGTTTTACGAAGAGGTCAAGCCGCACCTCAATGCGATTGAAGATGCCGCACTGATCGCCTCCGGCTCGGCATCAGCGGTACGCGGTCGGCTTAAAGTGGACATCGATCCCTTCTTTCTGCCACTCGTTCTTGCAGGCCGCCTTGGTACCTTTTGCGAACGTCACCCGGACCTTTCGATCGAGTTCGTAACCAGAGAGCATGTCGGCGATCTTGTTGCCGAGGGGATCGACCTTGCAATCCGGTTCGGGCAGCCGCGTTTTGCCACTTTGATTGCGCGCAAACTGATAGAAGCGCCGATCCTGACTGTGGCCTCGCCTGGCTACCTGGAGCGCTACGGCCATCCAGAGCATCCCCGGGACCTTATCACTCATCGATGCCTGCAGTTTCTTGACCCCTATACCAGGAAGCCGTTCGAATGGGAATTCATCCGGAGAAGCGAGACCATCGATGTTTCGACGACAGGACCGCTGACGTTCACCGACCCGAAGACGATGCTCGATGAATGCCTCGCGGGAACCGGTATTGCTCAGGTGATCGGCTGGGGCATTAGGCAGGCGTTGGCGAGAGGATCGCTGATTGATCTCTTTCCTGACTGGCATGGTGAGCGCTTCCCGCTTTTCGCTTTCCATCCAGCGCGCAAGCATCCACCAGCAAAGGTGCGCGCATTTGTCGATTTCTGCGTCGACATCACTAACGAACTTGAGCATTAGGCAGATAGCCTATATCGCCAATCGGTTTCTGAACCTGAATACCAGGTGGAGGACTACCTCCTTTGGCAACTGATCGTCAAAATGCGGCTGTGCGCGAAAATCGCTTCCTCACACTCATCCTCATTCCATAATTAGGCAGCTACGTCAGCAGGCCACGGGTTCGAATCCCTTCAAGGCGAAACAATTTTATTCAATTGCTTAACGTTGGTGTTGCAGATTTTACACGCATATCTGAAAACGAGCGTGTGGGTCGCCCATATTCTTGCTACTTTTTGCTGTACTTTTTTAGAAATCTGCTATTGAGCGGATCAGGCCCATGATCGGCTACGCCACCCTGTGGTGAATCTTCCTGAATTTTGACCGACATGCCGATTGAGCAAGGTACGCCTTGCGCAAGCGAATGGCTTTGACTTTGGGTAATTTGTATGTCCCCCGCCGAGGGGGCACCCGATACAAGCCTATCGTTCCGCGTATCATATATCCTCGAACCCAAACACGATCCTCACGTACCCGATTGATGGTTAAGAAGCTTTCGCATCAGCCGCTTGTTGGCCTTGGTATTGCAGCGGCTCTGCATCAGCACGTCGAGAACGAAACCATCCTGATCGACAGCCCGGCAACGCCAGCTTTTCTTTCCGCCGATCGCAATCACAACTTCATCGAGGTATCATTTTCGCCAAGCCGACTGGCGGATCGCCTGCGGATTTCGTCGGCAAGGTGCCGACCGAATTTCTCCGTCCACAGGCGCACAGTCTGATGCGAGACAATGATCCTACGTGCCGCCAGCAAATCCTCGACCATGCGCAGACTGAGCGAGAACCGAAAATAGAGCCTGACGGCGTGGCCAATCACTTCAGCTGGGAAACGGTGGCGGCGATAAGGGAGATCACGAGAGCGTTGGCGCATGCCGCAAAATCGTACCGGCCAATCGCCGACAGGTTAACGTTACGATGCCGTTTCGATCGGTTGCGAGGACTGCGAGTTCTCCTTCCAAACCCACTTGCATGACAGGCAGTTCTAGGTTCTGTTATCGTTGAGTTTTTCGACATTTGAGCAGAACTTCTTCGTTAACGTCTCGAGGCAATCCAATGCGTGTCGTGTTTCGCTGTGATCCTGCGCTTGTCGACCATCTGCCTCGCCCCGTTCCAGCTCGCAGCATTCTGCCGGACTGGCTCCGTGCCATGCCCGCGAAGGCGCATTCCGAGATTCATGGCCGGGAAATTCGAACCGTAAAGCAGTGCCCTCCGTTTGTTGACGCCATGTCCCATGGTTTTATGATTCTGCTCCCGTGCGACGTAACCGTTCGAAGCGATGTGTTCGCATGGGATTGGGGTATCCCAGAACCCTCGACGGAAGGTCATCCGCGATCACCACTCAGCTTTCATGTTGCTGAGCAGCTTGCTGGCGCGCCGTTTTCCAACGGGTTGGCAGCGGTGAAATTCAACAGCTTTTGGACGATCGAACTGGAGGAGGGCTGGTCACTTTTTGCCATGCACCCGGCCAATCGCAACGAGCTTCCCTTCCGTTTGTTGACGGGTGTCGTGGATTCGGATCGCTTTTATGATGCGGGAATCAACTTCCCGGCAATCTGGACCGATCCTCATTTTTCAGGCGTCCTGCCAAAGGGCACCCCGATTGCACAATGCTTTCCGGTCCCGCGCGCAGCTCCCGATCTGATCTTTGAATATTTCGATGGGACGCATAAGACTGCCTACGAGAATACCGTCGCCGAGGTTCTCGCCAATCCCGGAGTCTACCGAAAGCGCTTTCGCGTAAAGCGCCCGCGCGTAGCGCCAGAATCGGCTTGAATGTGAGCTGCATCTAAGATTTGAGCGTTCGCTGCAACGCCTGTCGATCCAACCATAGCTGGCCTCGCGGTGCCGAAGTTAGCGACATGGCGATTGCGCCCAATGTATCGGGCCTCAGGCTGTAGGCCGTCCGATAAGCCGCGATCGCGTCGTCCATATCGCCCATGTCCTGCAACACGATGCCTAGATTGACGGCTGCCTCGGCGTCGTCAGGCCGCTGTTCCAGCGCTTTGCGATAAGCTTCAGCGGCGCCCGCCAAGTCGTGCAAGTCTTGCCGCACCAAGCCCAAGTCAAACCACATCGAGGGAGACCTGTCGATTGCCGCTACACCCTCCAAGACTGCAGCCGCGTCATCGGGCGATCCGTCTTCAAAAAGTATCCGACCGAGGCGTGCGGCAGCCTCCGGAGAAGCAGGGTTGGCACGATTTAATGCCCTCCAAGCGCCGACTGCCCGGCTTCGATCTCCTGCGGCATCGAAGGTGCGAGCCTGCTCAAGAAGGATTTCGACATTCGCAGATAATATGGCGGCGCGACCAAGGTGAAATATAGCTCGGTTGAAATCTCCCAACGATCGCGCGATACGGCCGGCAAGCAGTTGGCCGGGTGCGTTATCAGGCATGCCCGCCAAACTAATTTCAACGTGGATGTTCGCCCTTGCAGCATCGCCGGTGGCGAACAAAATCGCCGCGAAAAGGTGGTTAAGGGTCGGGTCGCTCCGATCCTTCTGCAAGCCTGTCTCACACAAGGACTTCGCTTGGCTGAAACGACCTGCATTGAAATCAGCCACGATTTGCCGCACCTGATTTTCGACCGTCGCAGTACGCATGCCCCGCTCGCCTTTATCCGCTGCCGCCCGGAAAAGCGGCCGATATCGCAGTCATAAGTGCAGACTAAACGGCGCGCCACACAAATTCTGTCGCTTGGGACTTAACGCTAAGATTCCGACCATTTTTCGAGATCGGTAATTTCTCTGATGGCCGGTCTGTTCGGCGTGAATATGCGTCATGAGCATGGCGTCGACCGCTTCCGGTCGGACTGCCTCGGCCAGTCGTTCCAGATCCCATGTTGTCAACATGAACATCGCCTGCCTCAGGCTATCCTCGCTGGAAGGTGCCGGGCGTGCTCGACTGGTCGATCGGCGTCTACAACCGGCACGTCGACATCACCCAGGACACCACGACGCTCTAAGGGCGAGGGCATGCCTATAACAAGGGAGCGATCGTTTGGTGCCGAGTGGCTATGCCTGATACAATACAACCAAAGCAGGTAATGTTCATCCGGAAAAAACTAAACGTTGACGTCGTACCCCTAAGCCCGTATAGAATGATTATCGATCTTTTGCTTGCCGAGCTTTGTCTACCGCACGATCGCCCCCGTGCTCTAAGCGAACTTTTCTTTCAAAAATAGTCGGTCTTTGACTGCGTGGCATCCGCTCCGCAGTTCCTTACTCTATGCTTTGAAAGGGTTCATCATGACCACTGGCACAGTAAAATGGTTCAACTCCACCAAGGGCTTCGGCTTCATTCAGCCTGACAACGGCGGCGCTGACGCCTTCGTTCACATCTCGGCAGTCGAGCGCGCCGGAATGCGCGAACTCGTCGAAGGCCAGAAGATCGGCTTCGAGCTTGAGCGCGACATGAAGTCGGGCAAGATGTCGGCCACCAATCTTCAGGCTGCTTAAGTGATATCGGCTTCTCTTTGACCACGGATGTACTGGCATTGCCGGAAGCACGCTATCATCTGAGGCCAGGCAGTTCGCCTGGCCTTTTCATTTCGGCCCGTTGCCGACATCGAGGAACCCAATGACAGAGACATACAGTAAATCTCGCCAGCAGGCCGAGATCGCCTTCGGCAATGTCCAGGGGGAGTTTTTTGCCAAGAATAGCGCGCTGGAGGAGCTCGAGTCGGCTGCGCAAGCACGCAATGCCAAGACCTTGCGGCTTCGAGAAGCGCGCCTCGCGAAGGAACAAGCCGAGCAGGCGTCGGCAACATCCACCCTGGTCGCCAAACGAGCAAAGGCAGGCTGATCATCACCGCCTGCTGCCCTTAGGATACGGATTTGACATACCACAGAAACAACGAACTCGCCGACCGACGGTCAGCTGCCGCCGGCGCCAAAGCATCCCTTCTCCAAGCTTACCGGGCCGCGAAAACGGCAGCCGAGCCTTCTCGACTTGCAAGGCAGGCCGAGCGGGTCTTGCTTGTCAAAGCTCGTGAAGGCCGCCGTATTGAACGGGACCGTCTAAAACTTGTGGAGCGTAGTCAGCTAGAGGCCGAGGCAGCAAACGAGCAGGCGGTCGCCGACGCCGCTCGCAAGGCCGAGCGAGACAGGCGCTATGCCAATCGTAAAGCCAGGCAAGCATAGGCCCTCAGGCGCCTTCCGTCCGATCAACGGTCTTTATCGCCTACGTAGGACTGATGCATCCGCGTCGAAATCACTTATGCTTTAGGAGCGACTGTGACCACTGATACAAAAGAGCTGCAGGCGATCAACACGGCCTGGCAAATCGCGATCCAGGAAATCCTGCGCATGGTCATCCGTGACATGTATCGCACCGAGGGTGAAGCAGCGTTCAACACGCACATCAAGCGCATCGAAGAAGCGGCCGTCGATAGCATCTATACGGATCTAAGGCTCCGCGGCACTGATGAATGGACGGAAGTGCTGGTCAAGGAACGAGCCAGCAACTTTGTGACGACCCTTCTGACCTCCTTCACCTACGACCGGGCTTGATCAGGCGGCGAAAAGGGCTTCGTTTTTGTGATATTGAAGGAGAAAATCATGTCGGCCGACCAAAGGAGATCGCTTCTGAGTCCTAAAGATAAAGTCGAGGCCAATTCACGAGCCATTGTGGCATCGCTGACGCCGTCTCAGGTGCAAGCCCTGAAGCTCGCGAGAAGTGGAGACCTGCATTCTACGGATGGCAGGTCTTGGACTCATCTTAACGCCGTCGTTACCTACGCAAGGTCGGATCGATTTGAAGAGCGTCCGATCAAAGTGAAGTCGGCCACCACGACAACGGTGGAGCGGCTTACGGAACTCGACCTGCTCAGGAATCTCGACGGAACGGATGGAGAGGCACATTCGCCACGCGCGATCACCATGGCGGGAAAGCTCTGGCTTCTCAAGCACAAGTGACCCAGGTAAATTCGCCCTGCGACCTGACGGCAGGCGTACCATCCACCGCTGAGATTGATTGCCAAACCTGCGGAGCATGCTGCTCCTTTTCATCTGAATGGCCAAGGTTCACGACGGAAGCTGACGATGACCTGGCTTTGATACCCCCCCACTATGTTGAAGCTGATCAGCGCGGCATGCGTTGCGAGGGCTCGCGATGTTCGGCACTGTCGGGTGAGGTCGGGATCAACACATCCTGTCTCGTGTACGAGGTGCGGCCAGACGTTTGTCGAGCTTGTGTTCCGGGTGATGAAGCATGCACGATAGCGCGCGCAAAAGTCGGCTTCTAGCGTATGATGGTAGACCGAACTGGTGCGTGTATTCGTGACGGAGCTGGCTCAGGCTCGCTTAGCCGCCGCCAAGCGCGACGGGGGTGGCCCGTCTCTCATTGAAAATCAGTAGGCTACGGGCCTTTCCAGGCTCCGGTAGATCCATTCGGAAGGCCTGACTTCACCAGCCGAAAAGTTAGGATGCTGCCTTTTTCATTTGCTTCGCCGGGAAAGCGGGTAATCTGGCGCGTCGTAGAGCGCCCGGATTTGATTGTGGTCGAAACGCGCCTCATTTACTTCCAACAGAGATCCTCGCTGCTGCGCGCCAGGCATGTCTTCGACCGCGAAGCGGAGCGCTTCGGCTGCCGTTTCGAAACGTCTGTAACGAAGTCCGCTGCGTCCGCGTGTCGCTTTGCCCGCATAAACCCCCGCTCCGTCCGTGTAATCGAAACTGATCACGTCGTTGTCCTCCGGGTTCGGTAAGGGGGCTGACCTTCTACCCGCGCAGCGTCTCTGATGTCGCGCTCGGTCTCTCTGAGCTCGCGTCTGCGGCGCTGCATTCTCTCTCGAAGGTTCATTAGCTTTTCGGCGTTTGATCCTGCTTCGGCGCGGGGCACGCGAAAAAGCTTTTCCGCAGATTGTCTGGGGGTATGATTTATCATTGGTTCCTCAAATATTGTGTACGACAGCGCGCCCGCTTAATGGCGCGCCAGCGTGCTATTTCTTGTTCAGATTTGCTGGGGCGCGGCTTGCAAGTTTAACTTGTGCGCCAGATGGGGCGGGTGCCACTTCTGGTGTTTTGTCTTTCTTGGGCTTGCGGATCTCGCGGTTGCTGCGCATTTGGCCCTTAGCCATCGTTTTCTCCTCGGCGCTCGAATAAGTATCGGCGCTGCTTAACTGCTTAAATTTGGATTGGCGTTTCTTCTGATACCGCTTAACTCACGCGGGAGGAGATAACGTCCTGCCGGGCCGTTGGCGTGCAGATTTTCCAAACGGTGCCGAAATTGGGAAACACCGTCATGCTTGCTAAAGGCAGCTTTCGCTCGGCGCCTCGGCCGACGGCAGTTTCCAGGAGCATGCAAAGATCCGCGTGATCACGATATCCGAACGCACTCGTTCGAACCAGGTTTCGTGAAACGCATGCGGAATATTCGTTGGAAGACATCGCGTCCTCCTTTTGTTTGGGCAAGGCCGCCCACCGGGGCGGCGATTCCTATGACACGGCTGTTCACGTCTAGGACGCGCCTGTCTCGCCGCTTGGACAGGCTGCTGCCCTTCTACTGCGCGGTGCGAACCGATCGCACCGGCTGCAATGCTCATTGCGCCGGATCTAGGCGCAGTCGAAGTCGTGACATCGATATTGTCTTCACTGACGTGTAGAAATTCGCACTGTATAAGCGCAAACTGTAGGATGCGGTGCCGCGAGCTTCCAGCGCTAAGGCGGAACCTCGTATCTTGCAGTTCGATGTTATCGCGTTATCGCATTACAAGATCTCGAAAACGATCCTGTCATCGGAGCTATGGCAAATACCATTCCAAGCTCAATTCCCAGAAAAACAAAAGGCCGGGCATGGACCCGACCTTTCACAGTCATTCGGCTCAGCTGCCAGTACATCCGTGGTCAGCGGAGCGAATGACGAATTCATGCCGCCTGAAGGTTGTCAGCGGAGCTCTTGCCGGACTTGCGGTCCTGCACGATGTCGTAGCTGATCTTCTGGCCGTCCGAAAGCGAGCGCATTCCCGCACGCTCGACAGCAGAGATATGGACAAACACGTCCGTGCTGCCGTTATCAGGCTGAATGAAGCCGAAGCCCTTGACGGAATTAAACCACTTCACAGTACCAGTATTCATAACGATGTCCTTTCAAAGCAATCGTTGTGGCGCCCGCGATGCTTTGCGGGCTAAGATCGATTATTTGAGAGGAGATCCGACGGGAGCGCGGGGCTCTTGAACGACGTCACAAGCAATGGTCGATGCCCTATATATACGCTCAATTTTTGATTTTACAATGGATAATGCGGAAATCGACGGTGCGCATCCAAGCCACGTGCTATTTCCCCCAGACCAGAAATGGTCGCCGCTGGGATCGATGCGGCTGAGCGGCAATCCATCGATCAGGATCTCGCCTTCGTCAGGTTCGACAAAACGGCAAAGGAGGTTCACGATCGTCGTCTTTCCCGCTCCCGATCGGCCGATCAGGGCAGTGGAGCGGCCATGGCCAATCTCGAAACTGGCGGATCGCAGCACCACAGGCCGCGCGTTGGAGCCAGGATAGCGAAAGCTTACCTTATCGAATTTTATTTCGCGGTTCAGTCTGGGAGCCGGCAGATCCCCGGCCGGTGGCTGCGGTTTGTCGGAGGCGTCAAGCAGCCAGCGGACTTGCTCGAGCGACCCGCTCCAGCCTTGCATCTGGCTCCGTGCCTGCTGCAAGGCGCGCACATGTGGCTGCAGCCTGTATAGCAAGACGACGAAGGCCACGATGATCGGAAAGCTAACGTCGAAGGTCCAGGCGGTGACGACGATAGCAAGGAAAAGCGCCGAATGCAGCACCTCGGTCAGCGGCGGCAAGGCGCCCTGACTGATGATGGCTGCCCGCGCTGGACGGGTGCAAGTTCTTGCGAAGAGGCGGGCGGGGTATGTCCGACAGCCATTGCGAGTTCATCCTTGCTGCTTCATGGGCGTTGGTTCTAACCCTATCAACTGCTAGAGAACGATGGATCGCGTCGACTTCCTGGGGATGAGTGTCGGGGCCGACACCCGAATGCGATCATCCGGCGGTATAGCCTCGCCTCCCAACAAATCGAGCGCATTTGCAGCAATCTGCTCGAAGGGCACTCGCAAGGTGGTCAGCGGCGTAGAAAGGTGGCTGACGATCGGAATATCGTTGTAGCCGACCAGCGAGACGTCGCCCGGGACCGACAGACCCATACGCATCAGGCCCGATAATGCACCGATGGCTGTGTTGTCGTTTACCGCAAATATTGCCGTCGGCGCCTGCGGCAGGTGCATGATTTTCTCGGCGGCTTCCGCTCCGGATTCAATTCCGAAGGTCGACGGGACGATCAGGGGTGGATCGATCGCCAGTCCCATTTCAGTCATGGCCTGGCGATAGCCTTCCACACGGGTCCGCGCGCTGGAGGCATAGGAGGGACCCGCAATGACTCCGATCCTCCGATGACCAAGATCGAGCAGGTGCCGCGTGGCGAGATATCCCCCAAGCCGGTCGTCGCCGATCGACGAAAGACTATGGCCATCGGTTCTAAGTGCCAAAACCGTCGGCACCCCCCTTGCGGCTAATATGTCGGGAAAGTCATCGTCGTCGCGCGCCGTCGATAAAATGAGTCCATCGACGCCTCGCTTCAGAAGTGACTCCGCAGCGAGGCGATCTGCTTTCGCTCTGTCGTCCGTAGTCGCGACGATGGCGAACCGCCCGGTCCTGCTGCAGGCTTTTGCAAGGGATTCGTAGAGCATCGCCATAACGGTGTCCGTGAGCCTCGGTACGATAATACCGACCGTCATGGTGTTGCCGCGACGAAGACTGGCTGCAGAAACATCTCTGACGTAACCGAGTTCCTCGGCAATCTTTCTGACGCGCCTGGCTGTTTCGCTGTCCGAGCGCGGCAGGCGTTCATCCAAAATTCGCGACACTGTCGACTTCGAAACGCCGGCCGCCGCCGCGACGTCGAGAATCGTTATGCGCGACTGGCGAGCGTTGTCTTCCACTATTGAATTCATTCGGAATTTCCGTGCCGGCGAGTGTGATCTACGTATGGATCTGATGATGCCTGAAAAATCCTGTTGACTCCAGAGAAATCGGAAACGATAGTGGGAACGTTCCCATTAACGATCCCGTTGCTGATTGTGAACCGGACAGCGACGACAAGGAGGAGACTACCCATGCACCCAATGGACCTCAGGGGCTTGAGCCCCGCACCGGTGACCGCATTCACCCGCGACGGTGAAGTCGACTATGCGGCGAACGCTCGGATTGCGAAGTGGCTTGCATCGATGGACGGCATAAAGAGCCTCGTCATCCTCGGCCACGCCGGCGAAGGCACATTCCTGACCGAAGAGGAACGCCTCAAGCTGATCCGTACCTACGTCGAGGCCGTGAACGGCGAAATTCCGATCATCGCCGGCATTACGGGCGAGGGCACCAAGGTTGCCGCCGAAGAGGCAAAGAAATGCAAGGCCGCGGGCGCCACGGGGGCTCTTGTCTATCCAAACCATGGCTGGCTGCGTTTTGGCTTCCAGAAGGGCGCGCCGCAGGATCGCTATAAGGCGATCTGGCAAGAGTCCGGTCTGCAGTGCATCCTGTTCCAATATCCGGATGCCACCAAGGCCTCCTACGATCTGGATACGCAGCTCGCAATTGCGACCCAGGAGGGGGTCGTTGCGACCAAGAACGGCGTTCGCAACATGAAGCGCTGGTATGTGGAAATTCCAGAATTGAAGAAGGCCAATCCGAACTTGCAGATCCTGAGCTGCCACGACGAATGGCTCTTGCCGACCATGTTCGACGTCGACGGCCTGCTCGTCGGCTACGGCAACATCGCACCGGAGCTGCTCATAGATCTCATTCGGGCGGGCAAGGCGCAGGATTATCCGGAAGCCCGCAAGATCTTCGAGCGCCTGCTGCCGGTTACCCGCGCCGTTTATCACCGGGGTTCGCATATGGAAGGCACCGTCGCCCTCAAGCTTGGCCTCGTCCATCGCGGCGTGCTCGATCATGCCACGATCCGCGAGCCGCTGAAGAACCTCGGGGAAAAGGCCGAGGCTGAAATCTTCGCCGCTTTCGACGCGGCGGGCATCGGTCGTGTCGGGCAGCTTTTGGCGGCCGAATAAAAAACACGCCTCTGCCGTCAATCGGCGGAGGCGTATTCGAGGGGGAGACTGCAGATGCGTCGGGGAGCGACGCTCTCTAAAGGCGGCGGTTGTGATGCGCCAGAAAGTTGCTTCGCCCGTAGAGGACCGCAGCTTCGGATCACCGCCTGCGGGCTGAGCGGCAGCCGAGGCAAGATGTTCAATACGTAGGTCAATGCCTGGTCGGGGAGCCGGAGACCGGGCAGAGGGAGGATGAAATGAATATCGAACAGCGAATGACGGCGCCGGTTGCGCATGTCATCGATCCGCAAGCCGACATAAGTGCGCGGTTGGAGCGGTTGCCCGTCACCCGAGAAGTGTTCTGGGCTCGCAATATCGTCGGCGCCGCGACATTCTTCGACGGTTACACCGTTATCGCCATTGCCTACGCCATGCCGGTACTCGTGCACGAATGGGGCCTGACACCCGGCCAGACGGGCATGATCCTGTCGATGGGATATCTGGGGCAACTGATTGGCGCCGTCCTGTTCGGCTGGCTAGCCGAAAAGATCGGTCGATTGAAGGTTCTTCTCTTCACTATCCTGCTTTTCGTCAGCATGGACATCGCCTGTCTCTTTGCAGCCGGCGCGGCGACGATGATGGCGTTTCGCTTCGTTCAGGGTGTGGGCACCGGTGGCGAAGTTCCGGTCGCCAGCGCCTACATCAATGAGCTGATCGGCTCGAAGGGCCGCGGGCGTTTCTTTCTTCTCTACGAAGTGATGTTCCTGCTCGGCCTCGTCGGTGCGGGCCTGATCGGCTATTTCATGGTGCCGCTCTATGGTTGGAAGGCCATGTTCGTCGTCGGCCTGATCCCGGCTGTATTGATGATCCCGCTGCGCTGGCTCCTCACCGAGTCACCCCGCTGGCTCGTTGCCAACGGGCGTTACGAGGAAGCCGATCGCATCGTCACCAAGCTCGAAGACAGCGCCCGTGCCGCAGGCAAGACGCTTCCCGAGCCGAAACATGCCGCAGTGCCTGTGCGCAAGCCATCCGACTGGCGGGAACTTTTCCAAGGCATCTATCTCAAGCGCACGCTATCCATCTGGGCCATGTGGTTCAGCGCCTATCTGGTCGCCAACGGCACAATTAGCTGGTTGCCCACCCTTTATCGTCAGACCTTCAACCTGCCGCTTGAAACCAGCATATTCTATGGGTTCGCGACATCGGTGGGTGGCGTTGTTGCAGCGGTTATCTGCGCGCTGCTCATCGATAGGGTAGGCCGCAAGCGCTGGTATACGGGAGCATTGCTCATCGCTCCCGTCCCGCTTGCCATCCTCGCATGGCTCGGAGCGACATCCGCCATACAGGTATTGGTGCTGGCAGGTCTTGCCTATGCGATCGTCCAGACGGTCACCTTCTCGCTGTATCTTTACTCCGCAGAAATCTATCCTACGCGCCTGCGGGCAATCGGGACGGGTGCCGGAAGTGCGTGGCTTCGCCTAGGATCCTCGGCAGGCCCGATCGTGACGGGTTTCCTGCTCTCGTCGATGGGTATCCAGTACGTATTTATGACATTCGCTGCAATTTTGCTGCTCGGCGCACTTGTCACCGCCGTATTCGCCGTGGAAACCAAAGGCCGGACGCTGGAAGAACTCTCTCCCTAATCCCGCTGCATTACCTGTTCCTTCTGATGAACGCGGGAGCTGCAGGCATTCATGCTCCGTTCAGCCGCTTGACTTCAGGATGATGGCACTGATGGAGGTTCGCTATGAAAATCTTTAACAATCTGCTTGCCGCATTTCTGGCTGTCGGCCTGTTGATCGGTGCGGGTGCCGCGTCGGCTGCACCGATGATGAACATGACGAAGCCAGAGGTCCAATCATCTGTTCAAACGGTCCGTTATGATCATCGTCGCCACTGGCACGGGTCGCGACATCCCCGGCATCACCACTGGAAATCGCACCGCAGCTACCGGAGCCACTACTGGCGCGGCCATCATCACGGTTGGTACAAGCATCGTCACCACCATCGCCATCACCGCTACTATCGCTGGTGATCGCAGCTCGACGGGAGTGGTAGTCTCATGACCAAACCGTCGCGCAACCTAAAGCCGAGCACCGGCGATATCGCCTGAACCGGCTCTGAAAGGCACCGCAGTTCGAAGGCATGACGGCGTCTGCGACAGCAGGCGCCCTTGTCGTATGGATTTGCAAAGTCTGATGGTTGGCTGCCGGGCGGGTACAAGCCGGAGTTCAGACTGCGGGCAAGGGTAACCTCAAACACCTCGCAAAAGCTGCGCGGTGTTCGCCGCGCATATGCTAAAAGCAACGTCGCGCCTGCCGATTCACGAACAAAATTGTACAATGGCACCGGCGACGACGCTTCGCTTCATATCGGGAGGTCCTCCCGAATTTCATGTCCGGGAGGAGGAAAGCCAGAATGACCTATGATCCTTCGAAAGATGGCGCCGAGATGGATTTCCGGCAGCGCATGTCCTACGGCGACTATTTGCAGATCGATCGGATTCTGACGGCACAGCTCCCGCTCTCATCGGCGCATGATGAAATGCTCTTCATCATCCAGCATCAGACGTCCGAATTGTGGATGAAACTTGCACTATACGAGATCCAGGCAGCCAGGAAGATGATCGCAGCCGATCAAACGCAGGAAGCGTTGAAAATGCTATCCCGTGTGGCTCGGATTTTCGAGCAGTTGAATTCCGCATGGGATGTCTTGAGGACCATGACGCCATCGGAATATACGCGCTTCCGCGACGATCTCGGCCAGTCGTCCGGCTTCCAGTCATGGCAATACCGGTTGATCGAATATGCGGCCGGAAACCGGAATCTCGCAATGCTGAAGCCGCACGAACATCGGCCTGATATTCTGGAGATGCTGGAAGCCGAACTTGCGCGTCCCTCGCTCTATGATGAAGTGTTGCGCCGGCTGGCGCGTACCGGCCTGCCCATGCCGCAGGAGGTGCTGAAGCGGGACTTGCGTCAGGCATGGCAATTCGACGAGGGTGTTATGGCCGTTTGGGTGACGGTCTATCGCGACCCGTCGCGATACTGGGAAGCCTACGAAGTCGGCGAGAAGCTGGTCGACTTCGAAGACTATTTCCGGCGCTGGCGCTTCAACCATGTTACCACGGTCGAGCGCGTGATCGGTTTCAAGCGCGGGACAGGCGGAACAGCCGGGACCTCGTATCTGAAGCGGATGCTGGAGGTGGAACTCTTCCCGGAATTGTGGCGCGTGCGCACTGAACTTTAGCGTGGCTGGAAGCCTGGCCGGCGTTGTCGAAACGTGCAGCTTCACGTCGTGCATGGTTATCGTCTATGCACGCGGTCTGCGACCATCGCCCAATTTTCAAAAGGTAAGCAGAAAGCTGAGGTCGTGATGTGTCTACTTCTATTGACAAATTAAAGTAGAATTAATTGTGCGAGCCTCGCCTTGATATGAAAGGTCGCCGTTCGACCGAATCGGAGTTTTCCGCGGAAAATCGGCGTAACGGGTAAAGTTGGAACAATCCGATGCCGCAAACGTAAGGAGCAAGGAGCGAATATTCGAGGGAGGCGGGATTTGTTCAGCGGAATGACACTGGATTATATCGACGTCGGCCCCGGCCTTTTACGCGTCCGCTACGGCGGCAACGGGCCGCCATTGCTGTTGCTGCACGGCCATCCGCGAACGCATATGACTTGGGGCCATGTCGCAGACCTCTTGTCTCCTCACTTCACGATTGTTTGCCCTGACCTCAGGGGATTTGGGAAGTCTTTCCAGCCCGTTGACAGCGAGGATAGCCGTTATTCTTCGAAACGGGCGAAGGCGCTGGACTGTGTAGCGCTGATGCAGGCTTTAGGTCATCGGACTTTTGCCGTGGCGGGTCATGACCGCGGCAGCTACGTGGCATTCCGCCTTGCCCTCGATCATCCCGAGATCGTCACCAAGGTCGCCGTGATCGACAGCATTCCGATCATCGAGCATCTCGAACGGATGGATTGGCGCTTTGCGCGTGACTGGTATCATTGGTTCTTCTTCGCGCAGCCGGAAAAGCCCGAGCAGGCCATCAATGCCGACCCTCGGGCTTGGTACAGCCGCATTCACCCTGATTTCATGGGGAAAGAGGCCTATGACGATCTGCTGACGGCGATCCACGATCCCGCGGTCGTCCATGGGATGATTGAGGATTATCGGGCAGGATTGACCGTTGATCGGGAAGATGAACTGCAGGACCGCCTTGCCGGTAAACGGATCGCATGCCCGTTGCTTTGCCTTTGGTCGACGAAAGACGATCTGGAATACTTCTTCGGCGATCCGAGGGAAATCTGGCGCTTATGGGCGGTGAATGTCACCGGCCACGGTATCGAAAGCGGTCACCATGTCGCGGAAGAAAATCCGGTCGACCTTGCAAACTCGCTCCAGCGTTTTTTGAGCGAGGAATGAAAAACTGGCCGCGGCTTAAGCTTCATGCAGGACGTGGGCGGCCCTGACAGCTGCTGATGCCCGGTTTTCGACGCCGAGCTTTACATAGATCTGCTCAAGATGCTTGTTCACGGTGCGGGCTGAAAGGCCGAGGATTTCGCCAATATCGCGGTTGGATTTGCCCTTGGCGAGCCACAGCAATACTTCGGATTCGCGCTGCGTCAGCGCAAAATGCCGGCGCAGGGCTTCGTCGTCGGCACGCTGGCTGGTGGCCGTCAGGCGAAAAAGGTATTCGTCGGCGCCGATGGCACCGAGAAAGGTGAATTGCAGCGCCGCTTGGCCGCCATTGTTCATCGAAAGAAGATTGTCGCGAGCAGGACCGAGCCGCTCGCGTTCCAGCATGAAGGCGGCGATATGTTTCGAGGCGAGCTCAAGGCCATCGTCGCTGCCTGTGGCGGCATTGATCAGGCGGGTTGCCTGGGGCGTCGACCAATGGATGGCGCCATTGCCCTTGACCGCCAGGAGATGGCGGCCCGCGGCATCGAGCGCCACCCTGGCGCTTTGAGCCGAGCGGGCATTGCGCAGGTGGACCCGGATGCGGGCGCGCAGTTCGTCGATATTGATCGGCTTGGTGAGATAATCGACGCCGCCGGATTCCAGCGCGTGCACCACATGTTCGGTTTCGGTGAGCCCGGTCATGAAGACGACCGGAATCTGGGCGATGCCGGCATTGGCTTTCAGCCGGCGGCAAGTTTCGAAACCATCCATGACAGGCATGACGGCATCGAGCAGGATGAGATCGGGTGTGATGCGCTCGACGATGTTGAGCGCCGCCGGTCCCGAGGTGGCGATCAGCACGGAAAAGCCGGATTGCTCGAGCGCGTCAGTCAGAAAACCGAGCGCCTCCGGTGAATCGTCCACCAGCAGGACTATATCGCGGGGAAGGGCAGGCTCAGCCAATCTGTTCTACCTTTTCAGTGTCGAAGCTGCGCAGCACTTTCAGGAAACCGTCGAGATCGAAAGCCTGGACATGGGCGCGCAGGGCATCGATGAAGGGTCTGTTTTCTTCAAGTTTCGCAAGATCCGCAAGCTTTGCTTCGATTCCCCTGACATAACCGATCTCGCCGAGCCGCAGCAATTCGCGGACATGCTCGATCCCAGGGCTCTTCAGGGGCGGTGGCGGCTTCGGCGCGGTCGGGATAGAAGCATCGGCATAGATCCATTTTAGCCCGAGATGCAGCGCGAGCTTGTCGCGAAGCTGGCGGATGTCGACCGGTTTGGAGATGGCGTCGTTATGGCTGTCGTCGCTGTCGGTCGCCGCAGCAGCGTCACCGATATTGGCCGACAGCATCAGGATCGGCGCCGTCTGGCCGTTCTCCCTGAGCCGCGACACGAGCTGCCATCCGTTCATGCCGGGCATGGAAATATCGACCAGGAACAGATCCGGCTTGATCCCCTCGATCAGCGTCAGGCAGTCCGGCCCGCCGGCGGCGGTGAGCACGATGAAATCGAGTGGCGACAGTATCTCGCGCATCAGTTCGCGATGATCCTCATTGTCGTCGACGACGACGATGGTGCGGCGTGGACCTTCGTAGCCGACGATACGCTGTTCCTGCGCCGGCGGCTTCATCGGACGGATTACGGCCGACAGCATCAGGCGTACCCTGAAGGTCGAGCCCACGTCCTTCTCACTGGTGACGGAAATCTCGCCGCCGAGCGTATTCGTCAGCAGCTGCGTGATCGTCAGCCCCAGGCCAAGGCCGGGCATAGGGCGTACGCTGTCCGCCTCGCCGCGCTGGAAGGGTTCATAGATGCGGGCGATGTCTTTGGCCGCGATGCCGCGGCCCGTGTCGGAAACGGTGAAGGTTGCGACCTGGTTTCTATAGCCCACCTCGAAGCGAACGGTTCCGGCGTCGGTGAACTTGATGGCGTTGGAGAGCAGGTTGACGAGGATCTGGCGCAATCGCTTCTCGTCGGTGCGGACATAATCGGGCAGAGCTGCGGCGCGCTCGTGGACGAAAGTCAGCCCCTTGGCCTGCGCCTGCGGATGGAACATGTCGACGATCTGATCGAGGAAATCGTGGATATTGATCTCGTTGGAATAGACCTGCAGGCGGCCCGCCTCGATCTTCGAAATGTCCAGCAGCCCGTCGATCAGGCCGGAAAGATGTTCGGCGCTGCGGCGGATGACCTTCAGCGAGGATTGCCTGGGTGCCGGAATGGTCTCGTCGCGCTCCAGGATTTGCGCGTAGCCGAGCACGGCGTTGAGCGGCGTGCGCAATTCGTGGCTGAGGCCCACAACATAGCGGCTCTTGGCGCGGTTTGCCGCCTCTGCCGCCTCCTTGGCACCCTGCAGGGCAGCGTCCGTTTTCTTGTGCGCGGCAATTTCCTTCAAAAGCAGCGTGTTCTGGCGCGAGGATTCCTCTTCGGCGACCACGCGGCTGTCATGGGCAAGCACATAGAACCAGCACGCGACGCCGGCGATGACGGCAAAGACGAAGAAGACGATGAGGATGGTGCGGTCGACCACGGCAGCGGTCTCGGGAGAGGCTGCGCCGACCTGATGCGCGATCATTGCAAGAATAGCGCCCATGGCGGTCAGCGCCAAGACAACGGCAATTCCATAGCGGCCGAGGCGCGTCGCGAGCCTTGCGACGATGCTTTCCGGCAGCAAGGTTTTTGCAACGGTGGCGACCTGCGTGTTGAGCCGAGCCTTCGGCTTGCACATGTCGTGGCAGCGGCTATCGAGCGAACAGCAGAGCGAGCAGATCGGCGCGGCATAGGCCGGACACCAGGCCATGTCCTCCGGCTCGAACGGGTGCTCGCAGACGGAGCAGGTGATGGTGGTCAGGTTCTTCCAGCTCTGCCGCGGCTTGCGGGCGAGATAATATTTGCCCTTGGTGATCCAGGCGATAGCAGGTGACGCGATAAGCGCGACGATCAGGGTGATATAGGGCGCAAGCGAGGCGGCAATCGAACCGAAGGCGCCGAAATGCGCGATGAGAGCGATGGTTGCCGAAAGCGCCATGGCGCCGAGGCCGACCGGATTGATGTCGTAGAGATGCGCGCGTTTGAACTCGATGCCGGGAGGTGCAAGCCCGAGCGGCTTGTTGATGAAGAGATCGGCGGAGACGGTGCAGAGCCAGGCCATGGCGATGATCGAGAAGATGCCAAGCGTCTCCTCCAGCAGCCGGTAGATGCCGAGCTCCATCAATAAGAGCGCGATGGCGACATTGAAGACCAGCCAGATAACGCGGCCTGGATGGCTGTGCGTCAACCGCGAAAAGAAGTTCGACCAGGCGAGCGAGCCGGCATAGGCGTTCATGACGTTGATCTTCAGCTGCGAGATCATCACGAAGGCGGCCATCAACAGCAATGCCGCGTTGTGCCAGGGGATCATGTAGCCGAAGGCGGTCAGATACATCTGTGCCGGATCGGCAGCGCGGTCGGCCGGCACGCCTGACGTCAGCGTCAGGACGACAAGGAAGGAGCCGGCGAGCAGCTTCGGCGCCCCGATAATGACCCATCCGGGTCCAGCGAGGAAGATGGCCAGGCGATGGCGCCATTTGCGGTGACCTTCCGGCGGCAGGAAGCGCAGGAAGTCGGCCTGTTCGCCGATCTGCGACATCAGCGCCAGGATGACGGCGGAAGCGGCGCCGAACTCCACCAGATCGAAAGGAGCGGCGCTGCCCGGCGCGCTTGCGGGATGGTGAATGCCGGCAAAGGCCCGCCAGAGGTCGAATTTTTCCCAGTCGGCAAAGGCGATGAAGACGAAGGGCAGGATGTTGAGAACGATCCAGAAGGGCTGCGTCAGCAGCTGAAACCGGCTGATAAGACGGACACCATGGGTGACGAGCGGGATCACCATGACGGCGCTGATGATGTAGCCGATCCAAACGGGTATGCCGAGCGTCAGCTCCAGCGCGCCGGACATGATCGAGGCTTCGATCGCAAACAGCATGAAGGTGAAGCTGGCATAGATCAGCGAGGTGATGGTCGAGCCGATATAGCCGAAGCTCGCGCCGCGCGTCAGAAGATCGATATCGACGCCATGACGGATCGCATATCGGCTGATCGGCAGGCCGACTGCGAGCATGGCGAGGCTTGCGACGATGATGGCATAGAAGGCGTTGGTGGTGCCGTAGGAGAGCGTGATCGTGCCGCCGATCGCCTCCAGCGCTAGGAAGGAAATGGCGCCGATCGCGGTTTGCGAGATGCGTTGCGAAGAAAACTGGCGGGCGCTCTTGGCGGTGAAACGCAAGGCGTAGTCTTCCAGCGTCTGGTTTGCGACCCAGCGATTGTATTCGCGTCTTACCGGAATGATGCGTTGCCGCGCAGCCATGCTTACCCTTCAGCAGTCCCGCCATCGTCACCTCGGCGGTCCGAAGACGTCGTAACATGGATCGATGCCGTGCTTAAGGGCGTCGGAGTGCCCAAAGCTGCACATTTCGCCCCGGCGTCTACGTCATTTTACGTATGTGGTTTCCTGAGGGCGCGCCGGATAGTCGCGGAAGGCAGCGGCTAATCCTTGTTTACCGGCCGTTGCGGCAGACAAAAAGAGGGGAACCACGGATGAAATTCAAGACTCTCGTCTCCGGCGCGCTGCTCGGCGCCATCATGTCCACCACAGCATTCCACGGCGCTTTCGCAGCCGACGACACCATCAAGGTCGGCGTCCTGCATTCGCTATCCGGCACCATGGCGATTTCGGAAACGACGCTGAAGGATGCCATGCTGATGCTCATCGATGAGCAGAACAAGAAGGGCGGCGTTCTCGGCAAGAAGCTCGAGCCCGTCGTCGTCGACCCGGCCTCCGACTGGCCGCTCTTTGCCGAAAAGGCTCGCGAGCTGATCCAGAAGGACAAGGTCTCGGCCGTATTCGGCTGCTGGACCTCCGTGTCGCGCAAGTCGGTGCTGCCGGTCTTCAAGGAACTGAATTCGATCCTGTTCTATCCGGTGCAGTTCGAAGGTGAAGAGTCCGAGCGTAACGTCTTCTACACCGGCGCCGCTCCCAACCAGCAGGCGATCCCGGCTGTCGACTACTTGATGAAGAACGAAGGCGTACAGCGCTGGGTGCTTGAAGGCACCGACTATGTCTATCCGCGCACGACCAACAAGATCCTCGAAGCCTATCTGAAGTCCAAGGGCGTCAAGGACGAAGACATCATCATCAACTACACGCCGTTCGGCTTCTCGGACTGGCAGACGGAAGTCTCCAAGATCAAGGCTTTCGGCGCGGCCGGCAAGAAGACCGCCGTCGTCTCCACCATCAACGGCGATGCCAACGTTCCCTTCTACAAGGAACTGGGCAACCAGGGCGTCAAGGCTGAAGATATTCCGGTCGTCGCCTTCTCGGTCGGCGAAGAAGAGCTTGCCGGCGTCGACACCAAGCCGCTTGTCGGCCATCTTGCCGCCTGGAACTACTTCCAGTCCGTCGACACGCCCGCCAACGCCGCCTTCATCAAGGAATGGCATGCCTATACCAAGAACGACAAGCGTGTGACCAACGACCCGATGGAAGCCGCCTATATCGGCTTCAACATGTGGGTGAAGGCTGTCGAGAAGGCCGGCACGACCGATCCGGACAAGGTGATCGACGCGCTCGTCGGCGTCTCGGTGCCGAACCTCACCGGCGGTACCGCCACCATGATGCCGAACCACTACATCACTAAGCCGGTCCTGAT
Source organism: Rhizobium sp. BK098 (assembly GCF_014193155.1). Classification (NCBI taxonomy): domain Bacteria; kingdom Pseudomonadati; phylum Pseudomonadota; class Alphaproteobacteria; order Hyphomicrobiales; family Rhizobiaceae; genus Rhizobium; species Rhizobium sp. BK098. The sequence goes on from NZ_JACHYY010000003.1 coordinate 462,987, forward strand.
CGGCGAAGTGCAGGAAAACGGTCAGTTCGACGTCGTTTCACAGACCCCCGCCGTGGTCGGCAAGGAATGGTCCGACTACCTGCCTGACAGCAAGGACCTGATCTCGGATTGGCGTATGCCGATGAACTGCGGCAACTTCAACGTCACCACCGGCAAGTGCGGCGGCAAGGGCTCCTGATTTCAGCCGACGCAAGACCGCCGCGGGCAGGATTTTCTGGCCGCGGCAGCTTGAGGGGACTAGCGCAATGTTCGACAAATTCGTTTACCGTATCGCCCTGGCGTTGATCGCCGGGTTCTGCCTGATGCTGGCGCTGACAGCGACAAGCCTGCGCGCCCAGGAAGACGCCCACGGCCTCATCAATTCCCTCGGCCAAGCCAATTTCCAGAAGGCCGGCGATATCGTCCAAAGCCTTGCGAAGTCAGGCGATCCCAAGGTCGTGCCGGCATTGCAGGCCTTTTCCGACGGTGATCTCTATATAAGAAAATCCGACAATCAGGTGTTTATCGCCAAATCCTCCGGCGACGTGATGGATCTGGTGGATCCTTTGACCGGGCAGGCGGCCGGTCAGGAAGCCAAGGACAATCTCGGCAAGATCAAGATCAACAACAATCTGCGCCGTGCGGTTCGCGCGGCTCTCGGCGGTCTGACGCTGATGAGCCCGGATCGCGCGACGCGGCTAGAGGCGGCGCAATCCATTCTGAAGGCACCGAGTGCGGATTCGCTTGACGCCGTGGAGACGGCACTGCAGAGCGAGAAGGACGCGGACATTCGTGATGTGCTTGAACGCGCAAAAGCGGTTGCCGTGCTTGGCTCGGACCGTCCGATCGAAGACAAAAAGGCGGCGATCGAGACGATCAAGAACGAAGGCGGCCGCGATGCCGTCGGCATTCTCTCGTCGGTTTCCGTCGACGATAGCCTGAAGCCCGATGTGGCTGCCGCCATTGCCAGCATCCAGGATCAACTGAAGTTCTGGGACGCTGTGCAGAACGTCTGGTACGGCTTGTCGCTCGGCTCCGTGCTGCTGCTGGCCGCCATCGGCCTTGCGATTACCTTCGGTGTCATGGGCATCATCAACATGGCGCATGGCGAGATGGTGATGCTCGGCGCTTATTCGACCTTCGTGGTTCAAAGCATCATCCGCACCTCCTATCCCGAACTCTTCGATTGGTCGCTCGCGATCGCTCTTCCGGTCGCCTTCGTCGTCACCGGCGCAGTCGGTCTCGTCATCGAGCGCGGCGTCATCCGCTTCCTCTATGGCCGGCCGCTCGAAACGCTGCTCGCTACCTGGGGCATTTCGCTGATCTTGCAGCAGGCAGTGCGCTCGATCTTTGGGCCGACCAATCAGGAAGTCGGCAACCCCTCCTGGATGTCCGGTTCGTTCGACCTCGGCTATCTCTCGGTCACCTGGAACCGGCTCTGGATCATCGTCTTTTCACTCGGCGTTTTCGTGGCGCTGCTGCTTCTCCTTAAGCGTTCGGCCTTCGGGCTGCAGATGCGGGCGGTGACGCAGAACCGGCGCATGGCGTCTTCGATGGGGATACGCACCTCATGGGTCGATGCCTTCACCTTTGCGCTGGGGTCCGGCATCGCCGGCATGGCGGGTGTGGCGCTCTCGCAGATCGACAACGTCTCTCCGAACCTCGGCCAGGGCTATATTATCGACAGCTTCATGGTCGTGGTGTTCGGCGGTGTCGGCAATCTCTGGGGAACGCTCGTCGGTGCCTTTTCGCTCGGCATTCTCAACAAGTTCCTCGAGCCCTATGCGGGGGCGGTGCTCGGCAAAATCCTCGTTCTCGTCCTCATCATCCTCTTCATCCAGAAACGTCCCCGCGGCCTCTTCGCGCTCAAAGGAAGGGCGGTGGAAGCATGATCACGGCCTTTATCCTTCGCTCGCTCGACCGCCGGATCAGCATCGCCATCGCGATCCTGCTTGCCGTCGCGGTGCTCGTGCCGCTGTCGAACCTGGCTCTGCCGGAAACGAGCGCACTGCATGTGCCGACCTATCTCATGTCGCTCTTCGGCAAGTACCTGACCTATGCGCTGCTCGCCTTGGCGCTCGATCTCGTCTGGGGCTATTGCGGCATTCTCTCGCTCGGCCACGGCGCCTTCTTTGCGCTCGGCGGCTATGCGATGGGCATGTATCTGATGCGGCAGATCGGTTCGCGCGGCACCTACGGCAATCCGATCCTGCCCGACTTCATGGTCTTCCTGAATTGGAAGGACCTGCCCTGGTTCTGGTACGGCTTCGATCATTTCTGGTTCGCCATGCTGATGGTTCTCGCAGCACCCGGCCTGCTTGCCTTCGTCTTCGGCTGGTTTGCCTTCCGTTCGCGCGTCAACGGCGTCTATCTGTCGATCATCACGCAGGCGATGACCTATGCGCTGCTGCTCGCCTTTTTCCGCAACGACATGGGTTTCGGCGGCAATAACGGCCTGACCGATTTCAAGGATATTCTCGGTTTCAACATCCAGGCCGATGGCACCCGCGCCGTGCTTTTTGCCGTCACGGCCGTGTTCCTGGCACTGGCATTGATGCTGTCTTCGGCGATCGTGCGTTCGAAGTTCGGCAAGGTGCTTGTGGGCGTGCGCGACGCCGAAAGCCGTACGCGCTTTCTCGGCTATCGTGTCGAGCATATGAAGCTCTTCGTCTTCGTCGTATCGGCGATGATGGCCGGTATTGCCGGCGCGCTCTACGTGCCGCAGATCGGCATCATCAATCCAGGAGAATTTGCGCCTGCCAATTCGATCGAAGTGGTCATCTGGACCGCAGTCGGCGGCAGAGCGACGCTGATCGGACCGATTATCGGCGCCATCCTCGTCAATGGCGGCAAGACTGTTTTCACCGGCCTGTTCCCCGACTTCTGGCTATTTGCGCTTGGCGGCCTGTTCGTGGCCGTGACGTTGTTCCTGCCGAGGGGCATCGTTGGCACCATCGCGCACTATTTCGGCAAGACACGCCGACCGGCAAGCCCGCCGCCGAAGGCCGCGAAGGATGAAGCCCAAAAGTCCGTGCAGGCTGCGGAGTAGGACCATGATCCCGGATATCAAACCCAACAGCATGCTCTACCTCAACAACGTCTCCGTCTCCTTCGATGGCTTCAAGGCTTTGAACTCGCTGTCGATCGTCATCGAGCCAGGGGAGCTTCGCGCAATCATCGGCCCGAACGGCGCCGGCAAGACGACGATGATGGATATCATCACCGGCAAGACCCGGCCTGACGAGGGCGAGGTATTCTTCAACGGCCAGATCGACCTGACGAAGAAGGACGAGGCTGACATCGCCCAGCTCGGCATCGGTCGCAAGTTTCAGAAGCCGACCGTGTTTGAAAGCCATACCGTCTGGGACAATCTCGAACTGGCGCTCAACCGCAATCGCGGTGTCTTTTCGACGCTCTTCTACCGCCTGACGCCTATCGATCGCGATCGTATCGAAGAAATCCTCGAGACGGTGCGGCTTTCGCATCGTCGCGACGAGCTGGCGGCCAATCTTTCCCACGGCCAGAAGCAGTGGCTGGAGATCGGCATGCTGCTCGCGCAGGAACCAAAGCTGCTTCTGGTCGATGAACCGGTGGCGGGCATGACGGATGCCGAGACGGCGGAAACCGCCGTGCTATTGAAGGAAATCGCCAAGACGCGTTCGGTCGTGGTGGTCGAGCATGACATGGGCTTCATCCGCGATCTCGGCGTCAAGGTGACATGCCTCGCGGAAGGGTCGGTTCTGGCGGAAGGCTCCATCGATTTCGTCAGCAGCGATCCGAAGGTGATCGAGAATTATCTGGGGCGGTAAGATGCTGACAGTCGAAAACGCAAATCTGCATTATGGCGCTGCACAGGCGCTACGTGGCATCTCCATCAAGGCCGAGATGGGCAAGATCACCTGTGTTCTCGGACGTAACGGCGTCGGCAAAAGCTCGCTCCTGCGCGCCGTCACCGGGCAGCATGCCTTGTCGGCCGGCACCGTTGCCTTCAACGGCGTGACGCTGAACGGCATGGCGCCGTTCGCGCGCGCCAAGCAGGGGATTGGCTATGTGCCGCAGGGACGCGAGATCTTTCCGCTTTTGACCGTGAAGGAAAATCTCGAGACCGGTTATGCGCCGCTTTCCCGTCGTGACCGCAATATTCCGGATGACATTTATAGCCTGTTTCCGGTGCTTAAATCCATGCTGTCGCGCCGTGGCGGCGACCTCTCGGGCGGACAGCAGCAGCAACTGGCGATCGGCCGGGCGATGGTGACACGGCCGAAGATTCTCGTCCTGGACGAGCCGACCGAGGGCATCCAGCCGTCGATCATCAAGGATATCGGCCGGGCGATCCGCTATCTCCGGGATTCCACCGGCATGGCGATCCTGCTGGTCGAGCAATATCTCGATTTCTGCCGGGAGCTTGCCGACTACGTTTACATCATGGATCGCGGCGAGATCGTGCATGAAGGTCTGGCTGAAACGCTGGATACAGCCGACGCCCGCAGGCATCTAACCGTTTGAGCAACCGTCGCAGGTTCATTCATCTGAAGCGAGGTGTTGAGAAGGCGATACTACAGTCTAACCCTTGAGAGCTAGGGAGCGGAATTCCCAAATTGATCCGCAGGCCCGCAGGATCCCAGAAACGGTCGATCAAACCTCTCAACTCTTGTGCCGTCATGCGTTCGAGGTGCGGTCCAAATCCTTTGGGCTCTTGCGGTGGTTGAACGGGCGGCCCGCCATTCTCGGCCTACCAAACCCAAATTCAAACCCCTTCGCGCGCAGTCAAGTACGCGACCAGACCGACGTTGACAATCATGCTTTCTTGCGGGGATACAGAGCGTCATGACGGAACACACTCGCGCTACCCATCCAAAGGCGGTCAAGCGGCTCAAGCGCTCTGAAGACTATGTGAATAGCGTCACCAGCATGATCGGGGGCGGCAGGCCGTGTCTTGACATCGCTCGGCAATTATCGGTGGCCGACCGACGAACTCAACACCAATGCGAAATACCTCCGGCGGCATGACCGGCCTATTGGCTTATTTCGGATTGTTCATGGCAGCCTTCGGTGCCGCAACGATCCTGCCGATGCAATCGGAGGCGGTGCTTGCTGGCCTGCTTCTGACCGGAAGATACTCCGCGGTCTGGCTGGTGGTTACCGCCGGCGTCGGCAATATTCTGGGTTCGCTCGTCAATTGGATGCTGGGAAGGGGGATCGAACGATTTCGACAGTGCCGTTGGTTCCCTGTTGGTGAGGATACCCTCGATCGTGCGCAGGCATGGTATCGAAAATATGGAAAATGGTCTCTGCTTGCGAGCTGGGTGCCCATCGTCGGAGATCCGATAACGGTGGTCGCCGGCGTTCTGCGCGAGCCGTTGCCAACCTTCCTGCTGCTGGGGACGATTGCCAAGCTCGGACGTTACGTCATCGTGGCGCTGGCAACGATGAATCTGGCATGACATCCGACGAACGGACGTCGGCCGCCCCGCCATCGTTGCCGTCCGGCTCCACCTCGCTATTCCTCATCGGGCATATGAGAATCGACGCCGAGCGTTTCGAGGTTGTTATGTACGCCCACGACACCCGGAACCGTCAGAACGATCTCCTCGAGATTGCGTGCCAGCGAAATCGTCTCGACGCGCCCCTCCAGCGTGATAATCCCGTCGACGGAATGCACTTCGATGTTGTCGGTAACGACTTTGCCGCTCTCTTCGAGCCGCTCGGTGATCTGTGCCTCTAACTCATCGTCGTCAATTCTGCTGGCTGGCAAGGGAACGGCCGTATCCACCCTCTCCTCGCGACCTGACGCGTCGGCGGTATCTACGGTGAATCCTGTACTCGGATCTTCGTCGAAATTGGCCGGTGTGTCGCCGTAGGGAGTATTGTCGGGATGGCTTTCCAACGGATTGCCATGGACATCCGAATAGGGCCAGCCCTCTCGAATTTCCCGATCCTCGTAATCGCGATAGTCTTCTTCGCGAGACAACGGGTTTGGTTTACGTGGCGGTGCCATATTGACCTCCTTACAGCCACCTATCATCTGGAATGATCTAACAGCAGCAATGGGGAAATGTTCCTTCGCTTGGCCGACGCAGGTCTTCGATCGACCCAATTCGTCGTGGCATCTGGCCGTTTGGCGAAGATTTGCGGCAGGTTGCCGCTCAGTCAGCAGCTAAAGCGGCGTCGGTTGAAATCGCTATCTGCCTCCCGTCCGGGATTGAATACGAATCCCGATGGCTTGGGAATCTGAAATCGAACGCCGCATTTCCTGGTCCTGGGTGTCCGCGAACCTGACCGCTAGTCCCGACAGAAGTGCTTGCGCGTTCGCGATCCGACGAAAAACGGAAATGCTCTAGAACCGTTCCATCTCTTGACCGACCTTCGTCAGAAATCGGCTACGGGATATGTCGGTCGAGCGGTTCATGTCGTAGTGAGCAAGGAAGACGACCGGGGCGAAGGGTTTGATCTGAGCGCGCAGCACGCGCTTGACGATCTTCTTCGGCGGATTGCCGGCGATGAAGGCGCGAAACGGATCGGCGCCATAGGTCAAGACAGCGCCGAGCTTGCGGATATGCTGCAGCTTTGAGCGCACCTTGCCGTCGACGAGTTCGAAGGAGACGCCCGGAAGCCAGACCCTATCGAAATAGCCCTTGAGAATGGCCGGAAAGCCGAAATTCCAGACCGGGGTGACGATCACCAAAGCCTCGGCGCGCGCCAGCCGCTCGACATAGGATTTGACCGCCTCGGTATTGTCCGGATAATCATGGTAGATCATGCGGTCGCGACGCGACAGCACGGGATCGAAACCTTCCGCGTAAAGATTGCAATCGTCCACCTCGTGGCCGGCGCTCTTCAGGCTTTCAATGGTTTTACGGTGCAGGGCTGCACCGTAGCTTTCCTCGACCGGATGGGAATGAAGGACCAGAACCTTCATGAAGCCTCCATCAGCGCCGCAAGGCCGGGGAAGAGATAGTTCTTGCCGGATTCGAAGTCGAAATTCGGGTCGTCCCAGGCGATCATCTTGCCGGGATTGAGCAGGCCCTTTGGATCTGTTTCTTTCTTGAAGGCAAGTTGGACCGCATCCGTCTGCTTCATGCCGCCTTCCTCCAGCGTATAGCGATGCGGATTGAAGATCGGGCAGCCGTGATCCTGGTGAATCCTAATGATCTCTTCAAGCCGAGCCTCAGACGTATAGCGAACCAGCGGCAGGCCCGAGCATTGGATCTGACCGTCGAACCTGATGAATTCGAGATGGCCGGGCACCTCGTCGCCGAAGATTTCCACCATCTTCCGGACCTTGGCGACATGATCCGGCCCGGGATACTGCACCTGCAGATAGGTGATCGACGGATCGACCTTCAGGGCGCGCAGTGTGGTGTGGTTCCAGGCAAGCTCATAGGCATGCGGAATGCCTTTCATGCTCTCGACCGTGTCGGAGCGGAAGGTGATTTCACCCTTCTGCTGCATGGTGAAGGCGACGAAAGGGTCCATCGAATGCGGCGCAATCATCAGCGCCACGATCGATTGCCCTTGACGGATGTAGGACTTATGGCGGGTAAAATAATCTTGCGGGATGGGAGCGGCAATCGGAGCGATCTCCTTGACCAGAATGCCGTTGCACTTGGCAAGCGCGTCGGAAAAGCGCACTGCGTCCATGAAGTCGTCGTAGCCGACCAGCACGTCGATCCAATCATAGGCCGGCGCCAGCGGCATTTCGATTTCGGTGATGATGCCGTTGGTGCCGTAGGCATGGCTGACCTTGGTCAGATCCCAGCCGGTGAGATCGAGCGTGCGGGGTTCGGCTTCCATCGTCACGACGCGCAGCCGCAGGATGTTGCCGAGATCGCGCAGACCGCCCCAGGTGATAGAGCCGACGCCGCCCGAACCGCCGGCGATGAAGCCGCCGATGGTCGCCATCTGCGCGGTCGAGGGGTGAAAGCGCAGTTCCTGGCCCGAATGGGCCTTGGTCTGCCGGTCGAGCTCGGCAATGACGATGCCGGGCTCGCAGATGACGCGACCGGGATGGATCTCCTTGATCCTGTTCATGGCGGCAAGGTTGAGCACGATGCCGCCGGAAAGCGGCATGGCCTGGCCGTAATTGCCGGTGCCGGCGCCGCGCGGCGTGACGGGGACGTCATGCGCATAGGCGACCTTGAGCGTCCGGATCACCTCCTCCTCGGTTTTCGGGGTGACGACGAGATCGGCCGTGACATTGTCGAGCTGCGCCTTCAGGATCGGCGAATACCAGTAGAAGTCACGGCTTTTCTGGCGTACGAGCGCCGGATTGTCTTCGACGGCAATACCTTCGAGTTCTTTCTTGATGCGCTGATAATCCGGCATGTCAGGCTCCAATGACGCTGTCGAGTTCACGATAATCCGGCAGACTGCGATCGATCACCTTGCCCTTGCGAAGGACGACGCGATCGGACTGCGGACGAGAGAGGAATTCGCTCCAGCGCCGCGCGCTGAATAGCACGAGGTCGGCCGGGCTGCCGACGGCGATCCGCCCGATATCCGGGCGGCCAAGTATCTCTGCGGGCGAGGTGGTGATGACCCTTGCAGCCGTATCCAGCGGATGGTCGAGATGCAAGATGCGCACGGCTTCCCGGAACACTTCCACCGGATCGAGATCGCCATAGGCATAGAAGGGGTCGCGGGTGTTGTCGGAGGCGACGGCCGTGGGAACACCGGCGGCGGCAAGCTCGTGCAGAAGCGTGACGCCGCGCCAGCGTGGTGTACGGCCGGCATGGCGGTCCTGCAGGTACATGTTGCACATCGGCAGCGAAACGATGGAGATCCCGGCCTTGGCAACGAGATCGATGGTGGCGCGCGCGACATCTTCATCCTGCCGGGCAAGCGAGCAGCAATGGCCGGCGGTGATCTTGCCCTGGTAGCCATTTCGCAACACGGCTTCGGCAATCGCGTGAAGCGTCAGCACCTGCTTGTCTTCGGTTTCATCGACATGCAGGTCGACATCGAGGCCGTTGTCGGCGGCGGCGCGCAACAACTTGTCAAGCTGAGCATCGAGATCGGGGTTCATCTGGGTGACACCGCCCATCAACCCGCCTGCCTCGCGCACGACGCGAAGCAGGTCGGCGAAAAAGGCATCATCGACCATGTTGTCGAGCGGAAAGAGAGCGACAGCCTGCAGCGCGATCTTGCTCTTCCAGGACTCGCGGACCGAGGTGAAGACCTCGAAGGAAATGCGGTGCTGCGGCGCCAGCGAATCCAGATGGGTGCGGATCAGGCCGGTGCCATGCGCGTAAGCCGAGCGCAGCGAGAATTCCATGCGCTTGCGCACGTCCTCGGCCGACCAATTGGCCTCGCGGTCGGCGCGCACGGCGTCGAGCGCACCCATGAAACTGCCGTCCGGGTTAGAACGCCGCTCCCATATATGGCCTTTATCGAGATGGGTGTGCATGTCGGCGAAAGTCGGCCAGACCATACCTTCCTTCATATCGACTTTGGCATATTCGACTGGCGCGGTGCCAGGCGCCAGAATACCGCTGACGAGACCGTCGGTGACGACGATATCGGCCTTGACGAGACCCTCGTTGGCAGGCGTCTTGGAACCGGAAAGCGTCACGGCTGGGATGGTGGCATTGCTCAGCACGAAGCGGGCGGCGTTCGGCGGCGACATGAAGGCGTGTGACATCAGTTCTCCCGCTTGAGGCTGCTTTCATGCCAGCGATGCAGGCTCAGCCATGAGATGAAAGAGGTAAAGGCGAAGATTGCAACGCCAAGCGCCGATAGCAGCAGGAGTGCTGCAAAGAGACGCGGCATGTTTTGGCGGTATTGCGCCTCCAGCAGTCGAAAGGCGAGGCCGGAGTTGGGGCCGCCCGAACCAGCGGCGAATTCGGCAACGACCGATGCGATCAGCGAGAGGCCGCCGCCGATCCTCAGGCCCGTCATGAAATAGGGCTGGGCGGCAGGCAGCTTCAGATGCAGCAAGGCCTGCCAGCGCGAAGCGCCATAGAGATCGAAGAGGTTGAGCAGGTTATGGTCGACGCTCTTCAATCCCTGCACCATGTTGGAGAGGATCGGAAAGAAGGCGACGAGGAAGCCGCAGATCAGAAGTGCGGCCTCGCGCGTCGGTGCATAGATCAGGATCAGCGGCGCAATCGCGACGATCGGCGTTACCTGAAGGATGACGGCCAGCGGATAGAAGGCAAGTTCGATCCAGCGGGACTGCACGAGGAAGATCGCAAAGCCGACGCCGCCGATCAGCGCCAGCACGAGGGATATGAAGGTAATCTCAGTCGTCACCCACAGAGCCGGCCAAAGGATGCCCCAGTCGGAAACGAGCGCCTTGGCGACGGCGATGGGGCTTGGCAGAATATATTGCGGAATGCCGGTGCCGACGACCAGAAGCTGCCAGAGGACAAGAAGCGCAAGGACGGTCAGGATGGGCACGAAGATGCCAAGCGTGCGTTCGATACTGCGCTTTCTGGCTGCATCTGCCGCCGGCGCATCGGCCGATTCAACGGAAAGAGTGGCGGGCAGGCTGGTGCTGTCGCTCATCAATGGGCCTCCGGCCAGCCGATGGCCTCGATCAGGGAACGGGACACTTTTTCGCACACCTGCCGATATTCTTCCGACGAACGATAAAGCGGATCGCGCTCGCCGCTGGTTTTCAGCGGAAAATCGCTATGAACGCGGCCCGGTCGTGCCTTCATGACGACGATACGATTGGAGAGATAGGCAGACTCATAGACCGAATGCGTGACGAAGATGACTGTAATGCCGGTCTTCTGCCAAAGGTTGAGAACATCGTCGTTCAGTTTCTGTCGGGTAATTTCGTCGAGTGCCGCAAAGGGCTCGTCCATCAACAGCAGCTTCGGCTTCGTCACCAAGGCGCGGGCGATCGAAACGCGCATCTTCATGCCGCCGGACAATTCGCGCGGATAGGCTTGCGCAAAATCCTGGAGGCCGACCGTTGCCAGCGTTTCCATGATCTGGTCGTGAGCGGCCGCTTTCGAAATACCCCTGAGCTTCAAGGGCAGATGGACGTTGCCGAGCACCGTCTTCCAAGGAAGCAGCGTCGGCTCTTGGAAGACAAAGCTGATATCGCCCTCCGGCAGGCCCTTGGCGTTGATACGTGAACTCGGCCAATCGATCCTGCCACTGGAGGCACCACCAAGGCCTGCGATGATGCGCAAGGCCGTCGACTTGCCGCAACCGGAAGGGCCGAGCAGGCTGATGAACTCGCCGCTTTCCACGTTGAGCGACATGCCCGATAGCGCCAGCGTGCCATTGGAGAAGACCTTGGAGACCTGTTCCATGACGACGAGCGGCCGCTTGCGCATTTCCGCGGAGGGGACAGTGGTTGCTTTGGATAAGCTCATATCCGGTTCTCTGTCGAAATCAGCAATTGGGTTTGGAGCAAGAAGTTCCCCTCACCCTAGCCCGCTCCCTGCTTGCGGGGAGAGGGGACGATCGTGTTCGTGGCACTCATTACAATCACAACAGCCTGTGACGGCAGTTGCTGCTTTCGCGGTTCAGTGGTGGCGCTTCTTGCTCGGTCGCTCCCTCTCCCCGCAAGCGGGGTGAGGGGGCTGCCCCGCGCCAATGTTACTTCTTCAGCGACATCCCGATGCCCTTGCAGACGAACTGCGTATCGAAGGCCTTCTTGTAGTCGATGTCGGCATCGAAGAGCTTGATCTGGACCATCTCGTCGAAGAACTTCTTGTAGTGGGCCTCAGTGATGCAGCCGATGCCCTTTTCGAGGGCCTCGCCGGATTCGACGATGCCATATTCCTTCATCTTGGCGATGGAATAGGCGATCTGACCATCCGTCATATCGGGATTGTCTTTCTTGATCAGTTCGTTGGCCGCCTTGTTGTCGCCGTAGAGATAATTGTACCAGCCCTCGATCGAGGCATTGACGAAACGTTGCACGAGATCCGGGTTCTTGTCGACCAGCGCCTTCTGCGCGGTGATCATCGTCGAATAGGGCGAGTAGCCGGCATCCGCGATCAGGAAGACCTTCGGCTTCCAGCCGGCCTGCTTCTCGATCTCATAGGGCTCTGAGGTGACGTAACCCTGTTGCGCGGACTGCTTGTCTGCGAGGAAGGGTGCCGGGCTGAAATTGTAGGGCTTGAATTGTTCGTCCTTGAAGCCCGAGAAGTTCGCCTTCATCCACTCGAAATAGGTGATGTAGCCATCCTTGCTCAGGAAAAGCGTCGGCAGCTTGGCAAGATCCTCGAATTTTTCCACGCCGGCATCCGGATGGGCGATCAGCACCTGCGGATCCTTCTGGAAGATGGCGGCGACGTCAACGATCGGAATGCCCTGTTTGACCGCATCGATCTCCTGCTGCGGGCCGCCCATGTAGAAATCCAGCTTGCCGGAGATCAGTAGGGCCGAATTGGCCGCGTTGGGGCCGCCCTGGACGATCGTGACATCAAGGCCGTATTTCTTGTAGGTGCCGTCGGCCACCGCCTGGTAGAAACCGCCGTGCTCGGCTTGCGCAAGCCAGTTCGTGCCGTAGCTGACTTTATCGAGCGCATTTGCAGGCTCGGCGGCCATAATCGCGGCGGCAAGCCCCATGGCGGCAAAGAATGTTTTTGTGTTCAAGGCTTTATACATGGCTGACTATTCCCCTTATCTGCCATGGGACGTCGTGGTTGGCGCCCATTTCCTGCATTTGAGCGGTTGCGTTGCTCTTTGAAAAGCATCAAAATTCGTGCGCATTGATGCCTTTTCGGCATCTGTTCCCGGGTCTGTGCCTAAATTGTGCGGTCTGGGCAAAAATTAAGCAATGGGGGCAAATATGCTGCACTCGCGACGGCTTCTCTATATCAACGAAATCGCCCGCTGTGGCTCGATCCGCAAGGCGGCGGCACGGCTCAATGTGGCCTCGTCGGCCATCAACCGGCAGATCCTGGCGCTGGAAGAGGAAATGGGGGCACCGCTTTTCGAACGGCTGCCTCGCGGGCTCAGACTGACGGCGGCCGGCGAGCTCTGTATCGAGCACATTCGCGAGGTTCTGAAGAACTATGAGCGGCTTGAGGGCCGCATTCGCAGTCTCAAGATGCAGCAGGCGGGCAAGGTTCGCATCGTCGCCACTGTCGGCCTGGCCTCAGGTCCGCTACCCGAGATCATCGCGCGTTTTCTTTCCGAGCATCCAAGGGTCTTCGTCCAGCTGCGCAACGATGCCGGATCGACGACGATGGCGCCGGTCGTCTCAGGAGAAGTAGATCTCGGGCTTGGCTTCAACATTCCGGCAATGCCTGGCATTCGCTCCCTTGCCAATTTCGATATACCGATCGGCGTCGTCCTGCCGCCCGGTCATCCGCTGATCGGGCCTGGTCCCATCAATCTCGCCGATGTCGTGGAGGAGCGGCTATTGCTTGCGCAGCCCGGGACGAGCCTGCGAGAGGTCATCAATCTGATGCTTTCGCGTCTTTCCGTACAGGTCGAACCTGTGCTGGAGAGCAATGCATCGGAAATGCTGAAGCAGCTAGTGAAATGCGGGGCAGGGCTGACACTGCTCAACCCTCTTGATGTGCTGACCGAATGTCGCCGGGGAGAGCTGGTCTTCCGGCCGATCGCCGAGCCTCATTCGCGGCATCAACCGATGAAGCTCGTCGCCCGTGCACGAGCGCCACTCGACGCTGCGACCAGCCTCTTTGTCGAATACCTGCTTGCCGAGCTTGCAGGGATGGTCGAGGAGCTGCAGGCGAAGGGGCATATCATGCTACCCTCCGAACGCCGCCGCTCGGACGCCTATTTCGAATAGAGGTTGGCAAGCGGATAGTCGCGCAGATCACGCAGCATCTCGATGAAGCCCGCGATCTCATGCCGGCAGATGAGCGCGCCCTTTTCCGCCGTGCCGTTGGCGGCATTGCCGACGACGCCGTTCGGATTGAGATCGTGGGCGATCCAGGCGAGCGAATGGGGCGGCAATGGCTGCAGATATTTGGAGCGCTCCTTCATCCATTCGGCCTTGGAGGCGAAATTCTGAGCCTTGTCCATGCGCACGAGTTCGGGCCGGAAATGCAGCATGAGCGACGTTTCGAGATCGCCGCCATGGATGCCGTAGCGCTGTTCATGGTCGTCGATCATGCCGTCGGGTGTGCCGAAGCGGGTCCATTGCGTGGCGACGATGGCCATCTGGTAGCGCACGCGCAGTTCGCGCGCGACGATGCTCATGATGTCGACGTTTCCGCCGTGGGAATTGACGATCACCATCTTGCGGATGCCAGCCTCGGCCACTTTCGCGCCGATGGCGGTCCAGACCGGGATCAGCAGCTCCGCGGAGAGCGACAGCGTGCCGGGGCCGTAGACATGTTCGTTGGCCTTGCCGATCTCCTGTAGCGGTAGCACGAGAAACTCGAGATCGTCCGGACGCTGCACTTTCAATTCCGTCAGCATGCCTTCAGCGATCGCGACATCCGTCGCGATCGGCAGATGCGGACCGTGCTGTTCCGTCGAGGCGATTGGCAGGATCGCGATCGTGGTGTCTGGCGAAAGCTCGGCGAAATCATGGGTATTGAGTTCGTTCCAATAGAAGGGCTTCGTCATTGCCATGTCCTCTCGTCAGCGCCTGGTTGCTCAACGGATACGGCAAGGATGGTAACGGTGGAAAGCATCAATTTGCGGCCGTGCCGCTGCCTTTTTGCGTGCGCTGACCGATGGGCAAACTTGGAATAGGGCAGAAGCGATGCGGCAACCGAAGCATTCCGCATCGGTAAGGAGCGTGACTGCCGCGCCGATTGACGCTGTTGGAACGAGATCGCTTCATTCCGGCGCGGGCACACAATATGGATCCCAGGTCGATTCAAACCATCTCACAGTTCACTCACAAGAATTTTATAAATTAGATTCGACTAAATTCATTTCCGCTATTCTCTTCCGGCCACCCGTTCCTATCTCGCACTTGCGAAATGATCGCGCATTCCAACCCGCCGGGCATGGGTACGCCCCCCTGCCTGCCGTCCGGCCCATCACAAGGACTCGACAATGGGTGATTTGCTCAAGGGTATCTCCAGCTTTCGCGGAGCCGTATTTCCCGACCATCAGGCACTTTATCGCAGGTTGGCGGAGGAGGGACAGCAACCACAGGCGCTGATGATTTCCTGCGCCGACAGCCGGGTGATGCCTGAAACGATCACGCAATCCGGCCCCGGCGAACTTTTCGTTTGCCGCAATGCCGGAAATATCGTTCCTCCGTTTTCCACCGCTAACGGCGGCGTATCATCGGCGATAGAATATGCCGTCGTCGCGCTGGGAGTTCGCGATATCATCGTGTGCGGGCATTCCGATTGCGGCGCTATGAAGGGGCTTTGCTATCCGGATCTCCTGAAGCCGATGCCGAATGTTGCTGCGTGGCTGAAACACAGCCATGCTGCCCATTCGATCGTTTGCGAAGCCTATCCTGGCGATCTGCCCGAGCGCCAAAGGGTCCGCGCCATAGCCATGGAAAACGTTGTTGTCCAGCTTGACCATCTGCGCACGCATCCTTCGGTCGCGGCCAAGCTGGCGACCAACGACATTGCCCTGCATGGCTGGTTTTTCGACATCGAGACCGGGGAGGTGCTCGTTTATGACGGTGCCGCCGCTCGGTTCACGGATATCAACGAGGACAGGCCCTTGCCCGTCGCCGTCACCGGTCGTGGTCGTCCGCATGTGATGCCGCAAGCTGCGGAGTAGGCCCGATGATGTCAAGCTCTGTTCTTTCGCGAGACTTCGCATCGTCGCTTGTCGTGTTTCTCGTCGCGATACCGCTTTGCCTCGGGATTGCCGTGGCGTCAGGCGTTCCGGTGGCCATGGGTCTTATTTCAGGCATTGTCGGGGGCATCGTCGTCGGCCTTTTGGCCGGATCTCCACTTCAGGTGTCAGGGCCGGCGGCGGGACTGGCCGTGATCGTCTTCGGCTTCGTCGAGCAACATGGCGTTGCCATGCTCGGGCCGGTCCTCATCGTGGCGGGATTGCTGCAGGTTATTGCCGGATTCCTGAAGATCGGATCGTGGTTTCGGGCAATTTCGCCTGCGGTGGTCCACGGCATGCTCGCCGGGATCGGCATCCTCATCATCCTTGGCCAGGTCCATGTGTTGATGGGGGCAAGACCCGCTGCCGGCGGCATCGAAAACGTGACTGCCATGGAGCAGACCCTTGGCCGCGTATGGGGCGCGGGACTGACCCAGGAATCGGTTGCTCTCCTTGTAGGCTTGATCTCCTTGCTCGCCATGGTCGCCTGGGAGAAGTTCAGGCCGAAGCCATTGATGCTGGTGCCCGGTGCTCTGGTGGGGGTTGCTGCCGGCACGATATTGACGGCCGGGATGAAGCTGCCGATCGCCAGGGTGGAAGTGCCGTCTTCTCTCATCGACAGCATTTCGCTGCCGACGCTTGGGGGTTTTGCTAGAATGGCCGAGCCCGGTATCATCTTGGCGACGTTGGTCATCGCCGTGATCGCCAGCGCGGAAACGCTATTGTCTTCCGCCGCCGTCGATCGCATGCATGATGGCGTGCGAACGCGCTTCAACAAGGAGCTGTTTGCGCAAGGTATCGGCAATGGGCTTTGTGGTCTGCTTGGTGCACTGCCGATCACGGGTGTCATCGTCAGGTCGTCCGCCAATATTCAGGCAGGCGCGCGTAGCCGGGCATCTGCCGTGCTGCATGGTGTTTGGATCCTTGGGCTGGTGGCATTTCTGCCGCAGCTCCTTGCAATGGTGCCGCTGACGGCGCTTGCCGCAGTGCTGCTGGTGACGGGATGGCGGCTGATCAGTCTCCATCATGTCCGCCACCTCTTCGATCATCACGGCTGGGTTCCCGTCGGGATATGGACCGCTACGGTGGCCATGGTGGTGCTTCAGGACCTGCTCGTCGGCGTGGCGCTCGGCCTTGCACTGTCCATATTGGAAATCCTTCCCTATCTGCGGCGCAAGCTCGCCATCGACAGATTGGAGGATGATGAAACCATCCATCTCGACCTCGTCGGTGTGGCGACATGCAAGGATGTTCCCGCCCTGCTGAACACGCTGGAAACGCTTCCAGAGGGTCGCAAGATCAGGATTGCCGGCGCTCGCCTGCATTATCTTGACCACACGAGCGCCGAAACACTGCGTGAGTGGCTAAAACGGCAGAAAAAATCGGGACGCCTGGTCGAAATCGAGCATCCGCCGCTCGGACGCCATCGACGGCTGAAGCCGATCTTTGAAAAGCTATCGGAAGAGGTTGTCTGATCGGCGACCAGTCATGGCGGCGGGAAGGAAACTCGCACCTTCCCGCGACCTTCAATTTTAAATCCGGCAATATTTCAAGGATGGGCCGAAGCGCGCCAGGTCAAAACTCTTCCCAGGACGGCGACGCCGCAGTGGCAGCGCCGGAGCCTCCGAATGCGCCAGCAATCTTGGCTCGCAGCGAGCGTGCCGGCGATGCGGCAGGGCTGGAGCGCTCGGTGGCTGCAACCGGTCTTGCATGCGAGCGCCCCTTCTGCAGATTGAACTGACCGAGAATTTCGTTCAGCGCCGTCACCTCCTTGGCGAGGCTGTAGCTGGCAGCCGTCGATTCCTCGACCATGGCCGCATTCTGCTGCGTTCCCTGGTCGATGCTGTTGACGGCCGTATTGATCTCCTGCAGGCCGGTCGCCTGTTCGCGGGCGGCTTCGACGATCGCCCGTACATTGCGGTCGATTTCCTCCACCTCCTTGACGATCTGCTGCAGCGATTGCCCCGTTCTCGTGACGAGATCGACGCCGCTGCCGACCTGCTGGCCGGATGTGGAAATGAGCGCCTTGATCTCCTTCGCCGCTGTGGCGGAGCGCTGAGCGAGTTCGCGGACTTCCTGCGCAACGACGGCAAAGCCCTTGCCGGCGTCACCGGCACGCGCCGCCTCGACGCCGGCATTGAGCGCCAGTAGGTTCGTCTGGAAGGCAATATCGTCGATGACGCCAATGATGTTGGAAATTTCACCCGAGGATTTCGAGATTGCTTCCATTGCGGCAATCGCGTCCTGCATAACTTCGCCGGATTTTTCGGCGCCGATGCGCGCGCGTCCGACCAGCGAACTTGCCTCTTCTGCACGCCGGGTAGAATCCTTGACCGTCGTGGTGATCTCCTCGAGTGCCGCCGCCGTCTCCTCGATCGAGGCCGCCTGCTGCTCGGTGCGTTTGGAGAGGTCGTCGGCTGCCGAGCGGATCTGATTGGCGCCGGCGGCGATGGCCTGACCACCCTGACCGACCGCAACGAGGGTCTCCTCGACCTTCGTCATCGAGGCGTTGAAATCCATTCTCAGACGATCGAGATTCGCGACGAAGGGTTGTTCCAGGCGATAGGTCAGGTTGCCGTTCGAGAGCTCTCCCAGGCCCTGTGCCAGACTGTCGACTGCAAATTGTGCATCGGCGGCATCCTTGGCCTTCTGCGCCTCGCGCTCCAGCCTTTCCTTTTCGGAGAGGCTGCGATTGGCGTCGGCTTCCTGCTCCAGGCGCAGACGCTCAATGGCACTGTCGCGGAAGACTGCGACGGCCGCGGCCATCTGGCCGACTTCGTCCTTGCGCTCGATCCCTGAAACAGGCTCGTCGGTATTGCCATCCGCAAGCGAAACCATGCGCGCCCGCAGACGTTCGATGGGGGCGGCGATCCCGCGTGCTGAAACGAGAATAGCGATTGCAATGGTGGCGGCAAAGAGAAGGCCGAGCGCGATCAAAGCGTCGTCGATGGTGCTGCTTGCCTCTTCTGCCAACATGTTGCTCTTGTCGTTGAGGGATTTGTTGAACGCGTCGAGCCACTGACGAATCGAAACGACCTCGTCATTGATCATCGGATCCACCTGCTTCAAAAGCGTGCCGGCAGTACTATTGTCGTCTATCAGGCCGGCTTTCACGGCTTGGTCTGTGAGAGCGATGATGTCATTTGCCCTTGCGACGAGCTTGTCGATTGTATCTGCTTCTGTCGGAACCAACTGCCTGGCGTTTGCGAAACGCTGCAGAAGTACTTGCTTGTTCTCCTGATAGTCCCTGGAGAACGCCGCCGTCTGCGGATCCCCCGCTGGATATTGTAGAATCTGGTAGGCGTTGTAACTCATGGCAGTCATGCGCTGGCTGGCTCTCGACATCTCTACCGCAGCGGTTTCATCCTTGGCGATAAAATTCGAGTAGGTGCCAACCGTGTCCCTGAACTGGTTCGAGACGACGAGGACACCGGCGATCCCGATCAGGCAGATCGGGATTAAGATCGTGAGGACTTTCGTCTTGATCTTGGCGTTCTGGAGAAATGACATGGCTTGTTTCGCTCTCGAAAGGGTCGGCAACCGCTAGGACGATTGAAGAGGGGAGTGCCAGCGATGACCTGCTCTGGATAATGGGGGCATTACAGAGAGGGAGCATCCTGCTCGTCGCATCTTGGCGCTGTTCTTTCAAAATCTATAACCAAGCTGACAAAACGGTTAATCCTGTTCGATATTCGTCCGATAGTTCGACAAATACCGCCATAGATATGGGGCATATAATTCTAAATTACTCCATAGTTGTAGCCGTACATATTCCGGAGGCTCGAACTGGAAATTTGCGGCGGCATGCTCGGGTTAAATCGGCGATATACTCTCCGCGTCAGGTACACTCAGACCGCGCTTCGTCGTGTTGAAGGAGCTTCTGAGGGCGACGTCCCCGAGTGCCAATTATTCCGGAACATACGATAGATCCGCGCGTTTCAGCAGCTCAACGGCGAGCAAGGATGCGAGCAAGAAGATTTCATTCTCTGGCGCTGCTGTCGCCGTCGTCACACGTAAGTTTAGGTCCGCTGGAGGTTCCAATGAGTTCTGCCGTCGCCCTCGTCACCGGAGCTGGCTCGGGGATTGGAAGAGCGACCGCATTGGCGCTTGCGGAGGATGGTTTTGCAATTGGTGTGCTGGGACGCACGCAGGAAGAGATTTCCTCGACATTTGATGAGATTTCCGTCAGGGGCGGGCAGGCGGCCATCCTCCTCGCCGACATTTCGGATGAACGTCAGATATCGGCAGCCGTGAAAGAGCTTGTCGCGCGCTTCGGCCGGCTGGATGTCGTAGTTGCCAATGCCGGCATCAACGGAGTCTGGGCGCCGATCGACGATCTGAGCCTATCGGAATGGAATGACACCATTTCGATCAATCTGACCGGAACTTTTCTGACCATCCGCGCGACGGTGCCGGAGCTGAAGCGCTCGGGCGGCGGCTCGATCATCGTCGTCTCCTCCATCAACGGAACTAGGACGTTCACGACCCCAGGCGCGACGGCCTATACCGCCACCAAAGCGGGGCAGGTCGCCATGGTGCAGCAGCTGGCTCTCGAACTGGCCCGCCATCACATACGTATCAATGCGGTCTGTCCCGGTGAAATCGAAACCAATATCGATGCGAATACCAGCCTGCGCAAACGCGAGGAAACATCGATCCCCGTCATCTGGCCCAAGGGCCAGGTGCCGATTACCGGTGGTCGGCCGGGCCGAAGCGAAGATGTGGCTGACGCGATCGCTTTCCTGGCGTCCGATAAGGCCCGTCATATAACCGGCTCGCCCATCTGGGTGGACGGGGGCCAAGGTCTGCTGCGCTAGATGGCAGAGGCCAGGACTGTCGATGTCACGGCAGCCCTGCAAATGCTCTCAACACCGACAAACGAGAGTGTAAAGGTCATGCATGCCGCTGCCTGGGCCAAACCCGATTCGAGCCTCCTCACTATCTGCTTGCGGATTGGCGAGCTCGCTCTTCAGCTCAGCCGCATTTTGCGGGAAGACCGGCACATCGGCCATCACACCGCATTTAAGATAATATCCCGCGTAGAAGGGCTGCCCCTGCTTTTCGGTGCTGGGCTGGCGTACAAGCAACATCAGCATGCCGTCTTTGCGTTTTGCGACAGTGAGATAGAATTCGCCATCATGCGTCAGCGCAAAACTATCTTCGTTTAGGACCGGTTTCCAAGCCTTTGCTTTCAAATTGAAAACCTGCTCCGGCGCGACCAGCATCTCGAAAGATCCCTTACCGGAAGGTTCGCCTGCATGTGAGGCAGCGCCTGTGATGAGGGCACCGATGAATGCGGTGGCGAACAAAGCTGCACTTTTCATTAAAATTCCTCGCTTACGTTGTATAGCCCATACGGATGAACGCAATGGAAGTATTTCAAAGTGCAGCTTTGTCAAGACGAGCTGTTCAAGTCCCATGGCGTCGCCTGCCTATGCTCGCGCAGCGTGTGGCTAAGGCAGTTAGCGGCGTCATCTGGCGATCAAGCGAGGGATAGCTGGAGAATGCCAATCGCCCGTGGGTATCAATAAAAGGCGTCAGTAAACCAATCGAGCTCTTATCGTTCCGGGGATCTGGCGGAGCGTGTCGAGTATTTCATTCGCCGTTTGGCCCACCCCTTCCACTTCGATAACCACGTAGCCCGTGTCGCCGTGGGTCTGCAGGAACTCGCCGACGATATTCAACCCACGCGATGAAAAGATCGTATTCAGGCTGTTCAGGATCCCCGGGCGATTTTCGTGAACATGGATGAAACGCGTGCCGTTTGGACGCGGCGGCAATTGAACCTGCGGGAAATTGACCGCACCAAGCGTCGAGCCGATATCGGAATATTCCACAAGCTTCCTGGAAACTTCCCTTCCGATCCGCTCCTGGGCCTCTTCGGTCGATCCGCCGATATGCGGCGTCAGGATCACATTATCCAGCCCTTGCAGCGGCGTTTCGAAGCGCTCCTTGTTCGACGCCGGCTCCTTGGGGAACACGTCGACGGCTGCGCCTGCGAGATGTCCCTCTTTCAAAACCTTCGCAAGAGCCTCAAGATCGACCACGGTGCCGCGGGAATTGTTGATGAAGAAGGCGCCCTTCTTCATTCTGCGCAGCTCTGCTTCGGTGATCATGTTCTGGGTCGAGCTGGTTTCGGGGACGTGCATCGTCACGAAATCCGAGATTTCCAGCAGCTCGCCGAGCGAAGCCATGGATTCTGAATTGCCGTGGCGAAGCTTGTCCGACGGATCGAAGTAGCGAACGTTCATACCCATGCTTTCGGCAAGGACGCTTAGCTGCGAGCCGATATTGCCGTAGCCGACGATGCCAAGCGTTTTCCCACGTGTCTCGCGACTGCCTTCGGCGGATTTGTCCCATCCGCCCGCATGAGCGGAAGTCGAACGCGGGAAGATCCGCCTGGTCAGCATGATGATTTCACCGATGACGAGTTCGGCGACCGAGCGCGTATTCGAATAAGGAGCGTTGAATACAGGTATCCCGCGCCGACGAGCCGCATCCAGATCGACCTGATTCGTCCCCACGGAAAAGCAGCCGACCGCCATGAGCTTCTTGGCGGAGCTGAAAATCTCTTCTGTCAGCTGTGTGCGTGAACGAATGCCGATGATGTGGGCTTCGGCGATATGGTTCTTGAGATCCTTGTCGTCGAGGGCCTTCGGCAAATGCGTGAGATTGACGTAGCCAGATGAAGTAAAATAGTCCACCGCGCTCTGACTGATCCCTTCCAGCAGAAGGACTGAAATCCGATCACGGGGAAGAGAAAGTTGTCCGCTCATTGAATTACCTTCGATAGTCGAATTCGATTAGGCCGACGTCGCTCGCTGCCACGACCACATGACTTAGACCATCCAAGGGACAGCGCAAGAACAAACTCAATTCGCTCAGCGGAAGGACCCTTGTTTACAGCAAGTCGCCGTGCTGATGGGCTTGCCCGCCTCTTCAGATGCACTTGCCGCCATCGACATTGAGATCGACGCCGGTGATCATGCTCGCTTCGTCCGAGCAGAGGAAAGCGGCGGCGTTGCCCATGTCCGCCGGTGTCGAAAGCCGCCCGATCGGAATGGTGGCGACGATCCGCGCCCGGCTTTCGTCGCTGTCGGAGCCGATGAAGGTTGAGAGCAGTGGCGTATCGCCGGCGACGGGATTGATGGCGTTGACGCGAATTCCGAAGGGAGCAAGCTCCACGGCCATCGCGCGGGTGGCGGCGATGCCCCATCCCTTCGAGGCGTTGTACCAGGTGAGGTTGGGGCGAGGGGAGACCCCACCGGTCGAGGCAATGTTCAAAATGGCGCCGTGCCGCTCGGCCTTGAAATGCGGCAGCACCGCGCGCGCACCGTTGTAGATCGAGCGGATGTTGACATTGAAGATGCGCTCGAACAGGCCTTCATCCATATCCTCCATCGGCATCGGCGGCTGTCCGACACCGGCATTGTTGACGAGGATGTGCAGACCGCCGAACTGCGACAGCGCAAGATCCCTTGCGGCGGCGAGGCTGTCGAGCGTGGCGACATCACCGGCAAGCGGTGCGACCGATCCTTCGTGCTGCGCCGCCACCCGCTCTGCTGCCGCAAGGTCACGATCGACGAGCACGACCCGCGCGCCTTCCTCGACGAATTTCCGGACGATCCCTTCGCCGAAACCCGACCCGCCACCCGTGACGATCGCCACTTTTCCCACAAGACGCATATCAAGCTCCTCCATTTGCTCCAGCATCGGATAACTCGGAGTGATTTCACAGTCCGATTATCTGAACGCTTTTTTATAGCTTTCTTTATTTGTATTGTGACCGTCTGATAGCGAATATCGACGACAGAATGAAGCTGGGAGGCCGCGCCATGACATTAACTTTCGACGCCAAGCAAATGGCGGCCGAGCTTTACGACGGCGGCTTTCGGCCAATGTTCATCGGCGGCCAATGGGTTGCCGCCCAATCCGGCGCAGTAAGCGAGACCTACAATCCGGCTACCGGCGCGGTCCTTGCGACAGTTCCGCTGGCCGCGCCCGCTGATATTGATCTCGCCGTTGCTGCGGCGCGACGGGCTCTCGAAGGGCCGTGGTCCAGGTTCTCGCCCTATGAGCGCCAGACGCTGCTCCTGAAAATCGCCGATTTATTCGAAGCAAATTGGGAAAGCCTTTCGGTTTCCGACACGCTGAACATGGGCATGCCAATTATGCGCACGCTCGCCAACAAACGACGGGTCATTGGCATGCTGCGGTTTTATGCCGGCATGGCGACCGCCCTTCATGGCGAGGTGATCGACAATTCGATACCCGGCGAGATCGTCACCTTCACCCGTCGGGAGCCGATCGGGGTTGTCGGTGCGATCATCCCCTGGAACGCGCCCACCGCCGCATCGATCTGGAAGATCGCCCCAGCGCTGGCGACGGGCTGCACGGTGGTTTTGAAACCCTCGGAGGATGCGCCGCTCACTCCGTTGTTGATTGCCAAACTCATGCAGGAGGCGGGCGTGCCGGACGGCGTGGTCAATATCGTCACCGGCAAGGGATCGGTCGCCGGCGCCCGCCTGGCCGAACATCCCGACGTCAACAAGATCGTCTTCACGGGGTCCACCGCCACCGGGCAATCGATCGCTCGTGCCGCGGTTGGCAACTTAAAACGGGTCTCTCTCGAGCTCGGCGGTAAGTCGCCGGTGATCGTCTGCCGTGATGCGGACATAGACCGGGCCGTGCCCGTCGCCGCCATGGCAGTCTTTGCGCATTCGGGGCAGATCTGCATCGCCGGCTCGCGCTTGTTCGTGGCGCGCGAGATCCACGAAGAATTCGTCGCCAAGGTCGGCGAATTTGCCCGCTCGCTGCGGATCGGCCACGGGATCGAAGCCGATACCGATATCGGACCGCTGATCTCGGCTCGCCAGGCGCAGGTCGTCGAGAGCTTCATCGCATCCGGGCAGAGCGAAGGCGCCGCGTTGGTCGCGGGCGGCATGCGCCTTTCGGGCGCGCTCTACGACAAGGGAAACTTCATCGCCCCGACTGTATTCGGTAACGTCAAGGACGAGATGAGGATCGCCCGCGAGGAGATCTTCGGGCCGGTCATTTCAGCGATGCCCTTCGATACGATCGAGGAAGCCGTCGAGCGCGCCAATGCATCGCCCTATGGACTTGCGGCTGGCGTCTTCACCCAAAATCTCGGAATGGCGCACAAGCTGGTGCGTCGCATCAAGGCCGGATCGATCTGGGTGAACATGTATCATGCGCTCGACCCGGCCGTGCCCTTCGGCGGCATGAAGATGTCGGGCTACGGGCGCGAAGGGGGCATTGAGCACCTGCACGAATATCTCGAAACCAAGGCCGTTTGGATACAGACGGAATAAAACTCAACCTTTACCGCGCAGATTGGTTCGGATGAGGGCGATAAGCTGTTCGGCATATCGCTGCTGCAGCATATAGCCCAGGCTTGTAATGGTCCCGCGAGCCCGCCGGGCGTTGGGATTATGAAGCAACACGACACGGACGCGGCTTTCGACATTCTGCCCGGCCGCGATGCCCGGCACGATCGATGTGCCGCACTCGGGCGAGGCAAGGGCGATCCGCGTGCTCTCCGCCTGGTATTGAGCGCTCATCGATCTCACCGTTGTCAGAGCTCAAGAAGCGATGCATGCTCGGCACGATTTCATTCCTGCCGAATTGCGGAGCGTATCGTGGATTTCTCTCTAACTGCCGAACAACAGGCGATCTTCGACTTGGCCGCTTCTTTTGCTGCGGAACGCATCGCGCCTCACGCCGCGGCCTGGGAACATGAGGGCACTATTCCAAGGGATATGCTGGAAGAGATCGGCGCCTTGGGATTCGGCGGAATTTACGTTTCGGAGGAGTTCGGCGGCTCTGGCCTGTCTCGGCAGGATGCGGTGCTGATCTTCGAAGCGCTGTCGCATGCCTGCCCGTCCGTGGCGGCCTTCGTTTCGATCCACAACATGTGCGCCTGGATGATCGATACGTTCGGATCGGATACGATGAAATCGACATGGCTTCCCGATCTCTGCGCCTTCCGCAAGGTGGCATCCTACTGCCTCACGGAGCCCGGTTCGGGTTCCGATGCCGCAGCATTGCGCACGACCGCACGCCTCATCGACGATCATTATGTCCTTGACGGGACAAAGGCGTTCATTTCCGGCGGCAACTATTCCGATCTTTATATCGTCATGTGCAGGACAGGCGGTGAGGGGGCAAAGGGTATTTCAACACTCGTGGTGCCGAGCGGCAGCGAGGGCATGAGTTTCGGCGCCTTCGAGCGAAAGATGGGATGGCGCGCCCAACCAACGGCGCAGGTTCATTTCGACGCTTGCCAAGTTCCGCTCGAAAATCGGCTTGGTGAGATCGGAGCGGGGTTCCGCTATGCTATGAAGGCTCTGGATGGCGGACGGTTGAACATCGCCGCCTGCGCACTCGGCGGAGCTCAGTTTGCCCTTGATAAAGCGGTTCTCCACATGCGTGAACGCCGCGCATTCGGTGCCGCATTGAGCAGTTTTCAAGCCCTTCAGTTCAAAGTGGCGGACATGGAAACCGAGCTTCAGGCCGCAAGGACCTTGTTATATCAGGCTGCCTGGAAGCTCGACGCCAGCTCCCCAGATGCATCCAAATTCTGTGCCATGGCCAAACGGTTCGTGACGGACACCAGCTTCGATGTGGCCAATGCGGCGCTGCAATTGCATGGTGGCTACGGCTACCTGGAAGATTACGGCATCGAGAAGATCGTCCGCGACCTGCGAGTGCACCAGATCCTGGAAGGCACCAACGAGATCATGAGGCTGATCATTGCCCGTCATATTTTCGATTGATCCAAATACCGACGGCGACCTATCGATCCCTGAGAGCGTCACTCAAATAAACACTTAATACGTCTAGTCGCCTATTGCCACAAGCTATGGTTTGCCTATGTATGCCTCGGGCCGGAGGGGCCGGGGTTGTAGTTATGGCACAGACGTCATCCGATTTAATCTATAATTTCTCGACACTTAACTTCCCCGAGAAAGACCGATTTCACACTTGGGTTAAGGATAATCATTGCGACTGCAGGCTGCAGGAACCTGAGTCCGGCCCGTTCGATGCGGAGGCCACCGGCGCAGCGCTCGGTCCGCTCATCCTATCCGGCAGACGGCTGCTTCGCCAAGGCCCGCTCCCGGCTTACGAGGTTCTGAGATCCGAGCGACGCATCCGAACCGACGGCTATGATTTTTACCGATTTACCTCAATTCTGAGCGGCCGTTTTGCCTTTCGATCGGCGGATGCGTCGTCGGTCAAGAGGGCGGGCGACTTGTTCATATTGGATGCCGCTCAGGTTAACGACTGCCTGGTTGAGGCAGACAACACGATTTCCATCGCCGTTCCAAGGGATTTATTGCCGAACCGAACAGCGCTCCTGCACGGCCATACCCTCTCAACGGGCGTTGCCCGGCTTCTGACCGATCATCTCGTTTCGCTGCTGAACAATTTCAATAGGTTGCAACCAGGGGAGATCCCCTATGTGGTGCAATCAACGCTGCAGCTTTTGACTGCCGCGGTGTCGTCGGCATCCGAGGCGATGCAGGAAACAGCCGGTCCGCTTCGCGAACTGTTACTGGGGCGTATCTTGCGGTATCTCGATGCGCATCTACTCGAACCCGACCTGACACCCGATCGGATTTGCCGCGATGTTGGGGTTTCGCGTGCGAAACTCTACCATTTATTCGAGGGCAATGGCGGCATCATGCGGCAGATACAGCGCAAGCGCTTGCTCAGGGCCTATCAGATGCTGGCAAATCCAAGCGGACCAAAGCTCCACATAGCTGAGCTTGCGTGGAGACATGGTTTCTCGAACGAGAAGTACTTCTACCGGCTATTCAAGGCCGAATTCGGCCACACTCCGGGCGAGACACTGGAAAACATTTCCCACTCGACCGTCGCTTCAGAAACGATTGGTTTCCATACCCGCGAAAAGCCGGCGAACGCTCCTTCTGGCTGGACATTGCCCTTTGGCGTGCCGGGCCGTTAATTGCGTTTGCGCGAGCATAAGATGTACCAATGTGTACTCGAAATGGACCTGAGCAAACCGGCCGCCGGCCAGCATGTCTTGAACGATGTTGGGCCGGTGACGCACTGAATTTTTGCAATTCGGACTTCTCGACCGCTCGGCTTTCCAGCCATGGTTCACTAGCCGATATCACGGCCGACGCTAAGTGATTCCTGCAATTCCAAACCCATGTGCACCTGTTATGGACGATCTTGCACCCGATGATCGGGTCGTTATTGTTGCTCGATCGGGCTTTGCTGTTATGTTCCCGAACTGGAATGGAAATCAGTCAGGAGCCGCGATCAACCTCACAAGCCCCGATAGCGGTGCCCATCTGTAGCAATGCGTGAATGGGCGGCATACCATTGAGCTTGCCTCCTATTTATCCAAGCCGCGGCGATCACGACGCGACACGCCATTCGATCCCGAACGTCAAAGGCTCAAGTCTTCCAACGCTATCCGGAATCGACTGACAGATCGCTGCGCAGTCGCAAAGCTCGGCCGTTGCCGCGGCTTGAGTCATTATCGAAGTATCTATCAGTATATTCGTCAAAAGAGGAAACTCACCTTGCGTAAGGTCATCTGTGCTTCTGCCTTCGTCGCCCTTTCATTCACGCCCGCAGCTGCCAGCGTGTGTTCGCAGCATTATCAAAGCAGCGGCGTTCCCCTCGTCACCGGTGTGACCTACAAGACCTGGATGGAGTTTCCCTCCGTTAGCCCCGCCGCAGCTTTCGACAAAGTATCGAGAGCCGTTCTTGCGGAAGGCTTTGTGGATGTGAATGTCGAGAAGCAACTCGGCACGCTGACGGCACAGCAGGAGACGTCCGGCTCAGGTCGCCCGCAGACATTGCGCGTCGTCGTCCGCAAAACCGGCAAGGGCAGTCGCGTCGATGCGGTTTTCATGGTGCCGCAGGGGCAGGTTGCCCCCAACATGAGCGACAATCTCTGCCGCGTCGTCAACGCCGTGGCTGACTAGGCCGGAAGCGAATGGGTGATGGGAGCGCCTCTGCTTGCATGCTAAGTGGCAAGCTGGCTGAGGCCTGCTCCGCACCCGCTCGGTTGTTTGCCTATGTCTTCGTGCTGAATTGGCGCTGTTTAGAGCCTGTCCTATTCGCTGTCAGCTGTATGCGCGTCTCCGCGTGTGCAACGTAAGCCCAAGCACGATGCGGCTTCGGCCGTTACTGCTCGGCTATGGGATTTGTAACTTGCTTCTGGCCGATCGTCCGGCTAGGTCTTTATCACAAGTGAAGCGCGAATCGCGGTACGGCATCAGCGTATAAATAGCCCTAACCGTCTTTCGCTCCGTTGTCGTTTTGCCTGAATTATCAAATATCGTAGAGAGTTCTGACCGGCGGTTTGCGCCTGTTGGCAGAAATTTCCCGGTGCCTGCGAATGCCGTGAACACGCGGCGTCTTGTCGACGATTTGAGAAAACGTCACCGAATGAGGTGATCGATGCCTACATGCGGACGCCCAACGCGGACAACGAACGGGATGTTCCTGTCGGTTGGCGTGCCATAAACCGGCCAGTGCCAGACCTTCTCCCCAAATTCGCCGGCTTTCAGCCGATGATGTCTTCAGCCAAGGTCTTATTTTGATGTTTGCTCGCCTGTTTCACTTCCTGGAAAGCCGCATCGATATTTTCGCCCCGTTCAACGAGGACGAGACGCCGCCGACGGGCGTATGGCGCTTCATGTGGCATCATCTCAAGGTGGTCAAAGGATGGCTCGTCGCCATCATGCTGATCGAGCTCGCCTTCAGCGGTATAGAAGCGGCTATTTATTTGATGGTCGGCTGGTTTGTCGACCTGCTCAACAAGCACTCGCCACAGACGGTGTTTCAGGATTATGGCTGGCCGCTTGCGGGCGCTGCCTTCGTCATTCTGGTGCTGCGGCCGATCCTGTTTTTCGTAACGCAGGTGGTTACCAACCAGATCGTGGTGCCGCCGCTTACCAATCAGATCCGCTGGCGCAATCACATCTATACGCTCGGCCATTCGTTGAGCTATTTCCAGAATGATTTTGCCGGCAGGCTCTCGGCACGCGTCATCCAGGCGGGACAATCCATCCGTTCGGCTGTCATCGCCGTGATCGGCGACCTCTGGTACGCTCTGATCTTCGCCTCGGTCACGATCGGCTTCTTCGGCTCCGTCAATGTCTGGTTGATGCTGCCGGTTATCGTCTGGCTGGTAGCCTATGCGGTGCTTCTCAGATATTTCGTCCCGCGAGCTCTGAAACGTTCGGAGGCCAATTCCCTCGGCCGCTCATCGACCACCGGCCGCATCGTCGATTCCTATACGAATATTCTCACCGTGAAGCTCTTTGCCCGCGGCGATCTCGAGCGTACCGCCGTTCGGGACTCTCTGAAACGCTGGAACGATAGTTTCCTCGACCTGATGCGGTTGATCCTCGGTGCCAGCCTCGTGCTTCAGATCCTCAATAGCGTTCTGATCGTCATCACTGCCGGTTTGACACTATATTTGTGGAGCCACGGGGCCATGACCGCCGGCGCTGGGGCGGCAGCTATCACCTTGGTGTTGCGGCTTGTCCAGATGTCGGGCTGGCTGATGTACCTGATCCGCGATGTTTTCGACAATATCGGTACCGTGCAGGAGAGCATGCTTACCATTGCAAAGCCGCATGATCTCCTTGATGCGCCCGACGCCGGCACATTGGCGGTTCCCAGAGGCGAGATCGTCTTCGATCACGTTCATTTCCGCTATGGCGGCGCCAGGCCCGTCTTTACCGATCTGTCGCTCGTCATCCGCCCGGGCGAAAAGATCGGCATTGTCGGTCCCTCCGGCGCCGGCAAATCGACGCTGGTCAATCTTTTGCTGCGTCTTTATCCGATCCAGTCCGGCCGAATCCTCATCGATGGTCAGGACATCGCAGGCGTTACCCAGGACAGCCTGCGGCGGCATGTCGGCGTTGTAACGCAGGATAATTCGCTGCTTCATCGCTCAATCCATGAAAACATCGCCTATGGCCGCACGGGGGTCGGTCGGGAAGAAATCGAGACCGCGGCCCAGCAGGCGGCCGCCCATGATTTCATCATAGGACTTTCTGACCAGGAAGGGCGTGCCGGCTATGACTCGCGCGTAGGCGAGCGCGGGGTCAAACTCTCCGGCGGCCAGCGCCAGCGCATCACCATTGCTCGCGTGTTGCTCAAGGATGCTCCCATCCTCGTGCTCGACGAAGCTACCTCAGCCCTCGATTCAGAGGTGGAAGCGGTGATCCAGGGCCAACTTCATCGTCTGATGCGCGACAAGACAGTGCTTGCCATCGCGCATCGTCTTTCAACGATCGCGGAACTCGACCGGCTCATCGTGCTCGACGAGGGCCGGATCGTCGAGGAGGGGAGGCATGAGGAGCTGATCGCCAAAGATGGCCTTTATGCAAGATTGTGGCGACGGCAGTCGGGAGGCTTTCTGGCCTTGGAAGATAGCCCGGTGGCATAGGGAAATCGAGATTGCAAAGCGGCAAACCGGTGACTATCTCCGGAGGGTATCACGCTGCCGAGGCCTGAGGGTCGTCAGCGATCCGTAGACACCGTTGCAATCGACAGCTTTTCCGCGTCATCCGAGCGATAGATGTCTATTTCACGGATCTTGCAAATCGACACCGAACAGCTCGTGGTGCATGTGCTCGACGGCAATGCTGATGCCACCGATGAGTGCCGCCCGATTGCCAAACTGACTGATTTCGATGCGCGGGGGGTACGGTGTGCAACGTGGTAGATATCTGCTGATAGCTTCGACAAGTTCGGGCCGCGCGCCGATACTGCCGCCCATGATCACCAATTCGGGGTCGAGCGTTGCGCCGATTGCGGCAATGGCAAGCGCAATCAATCGTGACGTTTCTTCGATGACCGCGATAGCGGCTGGTTCGCCGGCCACCAGCGCCGAAAAAAGATCCGCTACCGTTGCCTTGCCTTGCCCACCATATCCGCAATAGCGCCGCACCATTGCCGCGCTGCCCACGGCGCTTTCCAGCGTTCCAAGTGTAAAGCCGTCTGGATCAAATGGCTCCCCGCCGAGAGGCAGATAGGCTATCTCGCCGGCGCCGCCCCGCGCGCCGCGCATGAGGCGACCATTTGCAATGATGCCCATCCCGATACCGGTTCCGAGTGCCACGAAGGCAAAATTATCCGACGTGGAGCCGTGCCCTCGCCATCGTTCTCCTTGCGCAGCAAGATTGACGTCATTTTCGATGATAACCGGGGTTGCCATCCTGTCACTCAGGAGCCGGCGCAAGTCGATCGTTTCCACACCCGGGATGTTCGGCGCAACGTTGATATGTCCGGTGGCCGGGTCAAGTATGCCTGGCGTCGCCAGCACGATGATGCGCAATTTGGAAAGATCGATACCGGCGCTGTGGGCAAGATCCTCAATAATGGCCTGGAATTGATCGACCAGGTGGAGCCCGCCGCGTGCGTTCGTCGGCACCTTCGTTTCGGCGACGACATTTCCGACGAGATCGCAGATGATGGCGGCAATCTTGGTTCCGCCAAGATCAATGGAGGCGGCAAAGCCCGCGCTCGCATCGAGCTCATAGGTTATTGCCGTTCGCCCCAAACGCCCATCGGTATATCCGGTCGGCTTCAGCCACCCGTTGCTCTCCAAACTGCGAACGACGTCGGAAATGGTTTGCTTTGATAAGCCGGTTTGCTTGGCAATATCCGCGCGGGAAATAGGGCCTTTGGCAAGGATGGTCCGAATGACAGAGTTCGTCGAGATTTTTCGCGCGATCGGTGTCTGTGGCGCGTTAGGCATGATGGCGGTCTCGCATTCTACCTCTAATTAGTTCGGGACCTTTTCCTAATTCATCCATGTCGTGCTGCGGCAATGTCAAATTCCAGGGAAAATGAACAAAAAGCAAGTAAATCTCAGTCGGTTGGCTGGGCGAAATCATTTAATTTGTCCATATCATTGACAAATTCGGCGCGTGATTTGTAGACTTCCCCAGTGACTAAGCAAATTGCGGAGGGGTCATGAAAGCGAGGCCAACGGATGAGAGAGCTCCTTTCGCCTATGCCGCGGACTTTATAGCGCTCCATTTCGGCAAGATTGCTTGGTATTGCCGCCTGATTTTCATACGTCATCCCATGTCCGACACCGCGCGGTGAAAGGTGCTTGATTTGCCATGATGACTCCCACGTCCCACGGCGAAATCACAACCAGCCACCCGGTCATTCTGCCGATCATGGCGCCTCGGCTGCAGGCGGATGCGCATCCCGATGGCTATCTTGATCTCGCTCTTTGGGGGAGCGGTCGTCTAGGGCGCATACGTTTTTCCAGGCTTACCGGACCTTACATTTATGGGCCGAACAGGATTATTGCCGAAGCGGGTGGCATCTTTGTCGCCCAATCAAGGCCCATCCTTCTGATCCGCAATGCCCGCCTGGAGGGCGTTTATCCGGCGCGTCGCTGCGCTTGGTGGCATGAGAGTGACAAGGATAGTCCGAAGCCCAAGCTCACCAAACGCAATAATCGCCGTATCGTCGTGACCGATTGGGGTACGATGATCATCGAGGTCGATGATGGCGATATCCGTATTGCTGCCGGAGCCTCAAAAGAGGAAGCAGAAGCTGCATTCGGTCTCGCAAACGACGCTATCGTCGCAGAAGCCGCGAGTTATATAGCCCGCTGCGACCTCACGCCGAAGGCCGATCCCGTATTGCGCAGCATGGTGATGCAGGGAGCACACGCCGCACTTTCCAGCATTCGGCTGGACGAGAATGGCGTGTTTGCCGGTCTGGCTGCGGGTCAGGCCTACAGTGCGCCTGCACGTACCTATTATCGCGATGGCTACTGGACGATGCAAATGCTGCTGAAGCTTGCGCCGGAAGCGGTACGCGATGAAATTCGACTTTTGGCCAAGGGAGTACAGCCCGACGGGGAGGCGCCGAGCGGTGTGATTTTGACCGGACCGGCGCAATCGCGCGCCTGGCAGAACTTCGTTCTCGATGCCACACGAAATCCCGAGAAATATCGCGGGAAGGCTGCTCCGGAGCATCACAATCGTCCCGATGATTGGTGGAGCGATCATTTTGACAGCCCGCTTTTCTTCATCCTCTTTCTCGCCGACTATGTGGAAACGACGGGGGATATGACGGAGGCGGTGCGGCACTGGCCGCTTGTGACCGCCATCGTTGAACGATATCTGGCTCTTGCAGGCCCCGGCAGCGTATTGCCGCTGAAGCCGCGAAACGACAGGGATTGGGCGGACAATGTCTACCGGGAGGGCCTCGTCTCCTACAATCTCGGCCTTTTCGTCGGTGCATTGGATGGCGTGGCCAAGCTGGGAGCCGGACATGACCCCGCATTGGCGCAGAAGGCACGCGAGGTAGCGGCCTCCGCTCGTGCCGAAATCGAGGACAGGCTTTTTGTCACCAGCAGAAATGGTTACGCCGATTTCGTCACTCCTGATGGATTTGTCGAGGATCATCTTGTCCTCGACAGTCTGACGCTCTCCCGTTATGGGGCGATTTCGCAGACACGCGCCACTGGCCTCCTCAAGGCCATGGAAGAGGTCTTAGAAGCTCGAAACAATACCAGACAGCCCTATGGCGATTGGGGTGTGTTGTGCGCCTATCCGCCGTTCAAGCGGGCAAGTGACGTGAGATCGAAAACCGCTTTCCCCTTTCGCTATCACAATGGATCCGATTGGCCCTATTGGGACGGCGTCTATGCGGAAGAGAGAATACGCCACGGTCTCGGTGGCGCACGCTATGCCCTTATACGTTGGTGGGAAACCTGCCTGGCAAATGGTTGGGCCGGCGCTGTCGAATATTTCTCGCCACCCTATGGACGCGGCTCCCTGCTGCAGGGATGGAGCGCGATGCCGGCGGCTGTCGTCCTCAAATATGGCCTGGAAGCGGCAAACGCGGAGAATAGATAATGAAGGAAGGCCGGCAAGATTTCTGTTCAGATTGCCGGCTTGTCCAATTTCATAACGAAGGCAAGGTGCCCGTCATGGCTGAGTTCTTCGAAGCCGAGATGCCTATAGAAGCCCTTGGCACGTTCGTTTGCGGGACTGACGCCAAGATGGACCGCGGGCACGCCGTTGCTCGAAAGCGTATTGAGCATGGTCTTGATCATCAGGCGTCCCCATCCGCCCGATTGCGCTTCGGGCAGAATATTGATGTGGAGATGCGCGGGGTAGGTTTCTTCAAGGCCCGGCGTGCCGCTGTGAGGACTGGCTATTCGCTCCAGAACATCGGCGTCTTTTTCCGTGCTGGGTACCAGGCCGGCGATCTCGCGGCGAACAACCGGCCACCAATCTCTGCCGAGCGCTTTGTCAAAGCTGGCGGTATCCGGCGTACCGACAACATAGCCGACGACCCGGTCATGGCTGGCAAGAACGAACGCGAATTCCGGAGCGAATTTGAGATAGGGCACCGCCCATACGTAACCGGGAAGGCGCGGATTGCTGTAAAGCGCACTCGCATCGGCTCCCGCGTCAGCCGTCACCAGGCAAATATGAAAGAGGGCGTCAACGTCGTTCTCGGTCGCCGGACGGATGAAATAATTGTCGATCTTAGGAGGCATCGCACCATCGATTTGCTGGCCGCTGCACGGCGCGAGCTGACATCAGGCAGCGGTAAAACTGGGAAGGTTGAGGCACTGCATCTGCGGGATGAAAGCCCGCTGATCTTTTGAAAAGGATAAGGAAATTCATCAGGTCAGTAAAGGCCTGACGATGCAAGACATTCGGCTCGTCTCAGCAGGACCGGCCGGTTGGAAACGATAGGAACTGCCAAAACGCAGCTAGAGGGAACCAATCAATGTTTAGCGATTTCATCTCCATCAACATGGCATCAATGCTGAAGAAGGCAGGAATTTTGGCGGGCGCCACGTTCGTCGGGCTCGGCATGTCGACGGCTGTCTTTGCCGAGACGCTTACCGTCTGGGACGATCATGACTCGGAGTCGCGGGCTGCCGTGATGACCGAGCTCAACGCCAATTTCCAGAAGGCGCATCCTGATGTTAAGCTCGACCATACGGTACGCGACTTCCAGGATCTCAATCTTACGCTAAAGCTTGCGGTTTCATCCGGCGATGGTCCAGTAGTGACCAAAGTTAACCAGGGCGCCGGCGACATGGGCGCGATGGTGAAGGAAAACCTTCTCGTTCCTGTCGATACCTATCTCAAGAAATATGGCTGGGATAAAAACCAGTCCGATAGTCTGCTTGCGCGCGACCGATGGTCGAGCAAGGGCGAGTTCGGTGTCGGGGAGACCTACGGTATCTCGTCGCTCGCCGAAATCGTCGGTCTTTATTACAACGAAAAGGTCTTGAAAGCCGCCGGAGTCGAGCTGCCGATCAAGAACTTCGACGATTTCCTTGCAGCCCTCGATAAGGTCAAGGCGGCAGGCACCCCACCGCTTACCATAGGCACTGCGAAGGGCCACCTGGCGCTCCATATGCTGGCCGGGATCAGTCAGGCGCATATCGATGCGTCCGATCGAAAGGCGCTCGATGACCTGATCTATGGCCGCGGCGGAACCTGGAATACGCCAGGCAATCTGGAATCGGTGAGACTTGCTCAGAAATGGGCAACAAACGGCTATTTCTCCGATGGTTACCAGGGCATCTCGGGTGACGATGCGGTTCAGCTTTTTGTCGCCGGCCAAGGGGCCTTTCTGATTTCTGGTACCTGGTACTTCGGCGATATGCAGAACAATCCGGATATCCATTTCATGCCGATCCCGGCGCCCGCCGGTATCAAGCACCCGCTTTCGGTTGGCGGTGTCGACCTTGCCTGGGCGATCACCAGCCTGGCGAAGAGCGACAAAATGAAGGATCTCGCCGGCGAATACATCAATTACATGGTCTCCAAGGACGCATCCGTGACCTGGGCCCGAGCCGGCTATCTGCCAGCAACTCCCGTTCCGGAAGATGCCGGGGTTAACGCTTCCCCGCTTCTGAAGGAGGGTATCGCGATCTGGAAATCGCTGAACGATGATAACGCACTGGGGCATTATCCCGATTGGGCGAGCCCCACCATGCTTAAGACGTTTGATGAAAATACGCCCTTGCTGCTTGCGAACAAACAAACGCCTGAAGAGCTGATCGGCAAGCTCGATGCGGATTATGCCGCCTACATGAAGAGCAAGTGATTGCCAGACACAGCAATCCTGCCGCTGCTCCATTTGATGAGAAGCAGCGGCGGGAAACTTCGCTACGTCAATCCTGATCACGGCCAGAGAGGCGCTAGTCGGCCCCTGGCATATTCATGAGATGGTGCATGAAACGTTCGCCACTTGATGCCAACGCCAGCAGAAATCTCATTTATATTCTGCCTGGTTTGCTGGTTTATTTTGCTCTCGTACTCGGCCCCATTATCGCAGCAATCGGTATCAGCTTCACCGAGTGGAACGGGATCGGTTCGCCCAATTGGATTGGCTTCGGCAATTATGCAAAATTGCTTTCGGATGAGACTTTCTATGTCGCATTGAAAAACAATGCGCTCTTTATGGTGTTCTACTGTGTCATCCCGATCGTCGTCGGCCTCTTGCTTGCCGCATTGGTCTGGTCGCTCAGGCAGCGAGAGCAGTTCGCACTGCGCACATTGCTGTTTTTGCCCTATATCATGCCGACCGCCGTTCTCGGCATCATCTGGCACTGGCTCTACAATCCCGCCTTCGGTCCGATCAATCAAGCGTTGAAGCTGGCTGGCCTGGGTTCGATCGCTTTACCCTGGCTTGGCGATTTCACCTTTGTCCTACCGGCCGTAGGCATCGTCGCCAGCTGGTATTTCTTCGGTTTCTGTATGGTCCTGTTTCTTTCCGGTATTCAGCGGATTGATCCTTCGCTGTTTGAAGCGGCGAGGGTGGACGGTGCTTCAGGAAGCAGGATTTTCTTTTTCATAACGCTGCCGCTCCTGCTGCCGGAAATACGCATCGCGTTGCTTCTCACCATCATTGCTTCCATCAAGAGCTTTGACCTGATCTTTACGATGACCAGGGGCGGCCCAGCCAATGCAACCCTCGTTCCCAATATTTACATGTACGAGCTTGGCTTCCAATTGAATCGATATGGCTATGCATCGGCCGTCGCCATCATCGGTGCGATTCTCGTCTTCACAATCAATTATGCCGTTCATCGTCTGGTGCGGCCAGTGAATGAGGGGAGTGCATCGTGAGCAGAAATTTTCATGGGATAGACGCGGTTCTGCCGTCGCGTATCATTCTTTGGGTCTTTGCGGTCCTGACGGTTATCCCCTTCGCGCTTCTGATACTGACGTCTCTGAAGAGCCGTGCCGATCTTATCCAGGGCGCATTCGTATTGCCCGCCTATCCGCATTTCGAGAATTATGCGAATGCTTGGATCGAAGGCCATTTTAACGTCTATTTCCTGAATTCGGTTCTGATCGTTTTCCCTGTAGTCATTGTCAGCATTATACTCGGGACATTGACGGGATTCAGTTTCGCATTCCTGAGCTTTCCCTTCAGACGCACAATTTTCGTTCTCTTGACTATAGGCATGATGGTGCCGACCGAGGCCTTCATCATTCCGCTCTACTATGAGATGCGCTATGTCGGCCTCATCAACACCTATGCAGCGCTAATCCTTCCGCAAATTGCCATGTCGCTGCCTTTTGCGACGATGTTCATGGCAAGTGCGATGCAGCAGTTGCCATCGGAGATCATAGAGGCAGCCGTCCTCGATGGAGCATCCAGACAATACATTCTGTTGAAAGTTATCGTGCCTTTGATGCTGCCGTCGATGTCGACGCTGGCGTTGTTCCTGTTTATCTGGACATGGAACGAATTTCTTATTCCACTTGTTCTGGTCAATGACGACAACTATCGCACCCTGCCGATCGGCATGCTGTTTTTCCAGGGACGGTATACGGTTAATACGCCTGTGCTGACGGCGGGCGCTGTCATCGTTATCGGCCCGCTCATTCTCGCTTACATGCTATTCCAGCGCAAACTCATCACAGGCCTCACGGCTGGAGCGACAAAGTAGATCTGTATGTGCTTTGCCGTGCGAGATGAGCAATTCTACGCCGGTGTTTGCTGACCGTCGGGTGACCTTTGATCCATTATTTCGGAAATGGCTCAACCGGAAAGATGGGCCAGCTTCACCAGTTCCGCCTTGCGGCTGGCGGTTTCCAATCCCAGCTCGACGAATTGCCGTGCATGTCTGGCAAGGGCAACATTGTCGTCCCAGAGATTGCGCCAGATCGCAGTCTTCAGCGATAGGTCCTTATCGACGATGGCGGTTGAGAAGGATTCGAAGGTTACGTAGTCGTTCCAGCCGATTGCGACTAAGGCATCGAAAATGGCGGCGAAATCGATATTGCCGGTTCCGAGATAGCCGCGATGGCTTTCGCCGATATGGACGTAGCCGATCTTGTCGCCAGCATGGCGGATAGCGAGCCCGACATCGGCCTCCTCGATGTTCATATGGAACGTGTCGAGATACAGGAAAACGTTGGAGGCGGTGGTATCGCGAATGTAAGCCATGCCCTGGGCGGCAGTGTTCAGCATATTGCTCTCGAACAGGTTGACGATCTCGAGGTTGAGGGTGACGCCGGAAGCCTTTACCTAGTCGGCGACCTTGGTGCGATCGCCAGAATCTACGAGGAGCTTGGCGGTAAGGTGCACTGGATCGGCAAGCCATATCGCGAGATCTACATGCTGGCGATATCCCGTTGGACGAATGCCGAAGCCGGCAGGATCGTCTGCATCGGCGACAGTATCGAACACGACATCAAGGGCGCGGGCGATATGGGTCTGGCCTCCGTGCTGGTGCGCACCGGCATCCTGGCAGCCGCCTCACAGCACGAACCGGCCGAGCTGACGCGGCGACATAATGCAGTTCCGAGCTATCTGATGCCGTGCTTTTCGGTCGACGCAGCGTGAACGGTACGTGCTTGTCCCTGTCCTCAAAGAAAATGGTTCGAAACTCTTGGGTTGATGCGGCGGATCCTGCGCAAAGTCTGGTAGAGGGTGTTCGACTTCATCACAATGTAGCGCGGAGAAACGGTGCCGCCGAAGCCGGAATAGAGCAGGATGGAACCGGCATTCGCCACACCGTCAAAGTCGAAGACCAGCCCCATCGAAGCGGCATTTTTGATGGCACTCCAGATCAACAGAGGGATCGCGCCGTTGCCGCTGTCGGCCGTGCGGGTTGATAACATGTAGTAATACGATCTGGCATCCCAGACACAAAATATAGCTGCCCTGACATCCCCTTTGTCGTCCACTGCGACGTAGAAATGACCACGTCCGCGGTCAAGTGCCCTGGTGGCGACATCTATGCAGGTGACAAAGTCGATATTGGGTTCCTCACCTTTGGCCCTAAGATTGGCGATGGAAAAGCGGAAGAATGCCTGCGGGTCCATGATGTTCGAGACGCCGTAACGCTCCTCTGCCCGACGGATGACATTTCGTGTCTTGTCCCGCATGGCTTTCCACATAACTTCCAGAGGGGCCGGGCCGACTTCGAATGTGAACTGAGCCGTCACCTCGAAATCCTCGGCCTGAAAAGCAAGCACGTCTCTGACGTTGTGGTGCAGCTTCTGACGGAATGAGGAGAACTGCGGCAGCTTGCGGATGAGCTCACGCGTGATCGCCTGACGCTTCACGAAGCGGTT
The DNA here is from genome assembly GCF_014193155.1 of Rhizobium sp. BK098. NCBI lineage: Bacteria > Pseudomonadati > Pseudomonadota > Alphaproteobacteria > Hyphomicrobiales > Rhizobiaceae > Rhizobium > Rhizobium sp. BK098. Next base: position 503,276 of record NZ_JACHYY010000003.1, read on the forward strand.
CGGCTCGCTGCCGGAACCGTCGTTGATGCCCGGGCCGAGAAAGTGGGTGAGGGTCGGCATATTGATGCTGTGCAGACCAAGTCTCGTTTCCTTGAGATAGGGCAGTCGGCCCACTGTCCGCCCGCCTTCGGTCACTTCGGATATCTCGGCTCGTCCCTTCGTCGCAGCATCGAGCCACCAGTGCTCGTGAAATATTGTCGGTATCAAAGGATCCAACACTCCGGGCCTCCTCCAAAAGAAATGTGCAAACTTGCTTCTTGAATTGGTTAAGTTGCTGCAGCATCCCCAAAGTACCTCTCTTAGCATACTCAGGCGTCCTCAGAAATGAAGTAATATTTTCCCCCGGCTTAAGATAAAATCCTGCAATCGATCGCTGTTTATATTGATGGGGCGGGCAGTATATTCAGATAGTTTGCGCTTAAACACAGCAATGATTGATGTCAAAACTCTTCGAGAGCGTCCTTAGAATCTCTCGGCCATGTTGCAGCGCTTGATGCTTGCCTCTGTCGCCGCAGCGCTATCATCGGCAATTGTGAGGGTCCGCAGAGTAATTCACGAGTGAAACACTGGCTGCCCGCCATGCGCCGCCGTTCACTCAATCTGTATGCAATCTCCATGAAATCTGCACAGAACCAGGCTATTTCACCGGGCAGTGTTGCCGAGCTTTTCGTTATGCGATCAGCCACAAAGTGCGACTGCAACGGTTACGAAATGGATCGCTTAGTGACGGGATCATGATCGGCAGATCTTATAGTATTGTGTGCCGACCGCACGGCATGGGTCAAAATGACAGTTCCGATATACCGAAGCGCGTACACCGGTGCCTGCAAATCATCCTGTCGATGATGATGTTGGCATTCGCTCTGCCGGCCTGTCAAACGATGGATCTATCTCCACCCGCAGCGCCTCCGCCCTTGCCTTCTGCCTATGCAGGGGCATCGCCCGGCAGTTCTCAGGCTGGCGCCAAGGATCTGGCATGGTGGGAAGGCTTTCACGACCAGATGTTGTCGTCGCTCGTTTCTCGTGCCGCAAACAGCAACCTCACCGTTGCGCAGGCCCAGCAGAACCTTGCAGCGGCAAGAGCGATGGCGCATTCGGCGCTTTCCGGCTATCGGCCGGAGCTGGGGGCAACCGGGATTGCAAATGCTGCAACCGGACCCCGGGTGAATAACGATTTCACGCGGCGTCCGCTGCAATTGAATCTCGAGGCAGGCTGGGAGGTCGCTCTGTTTGGACAAGACAGGCAGGTCCAGAAATCGGCCGATCTGACTGCGCAGATCGCTTATGAGGATCTGGCGGCGGCAAAACTGGCGGTGGCAGCGGAAATCGCCGCCAATTACGTTCACCTTCGGGCGCTCCAAAGACGTCGTGCCGACACTGCCGAGATGATCGGTCTGTTGGAGAAGAATTCCAGACTGGCAAACGTCAGGGAGCAGGTAGGTCTGGCGACGGCGTCCGACACGGAACTGCAGAAATCGGTCATCGACACTGCCAGATCGAGGCTCGTTGAGTTGGAAAGCGAGATCGCTACGTCAGTCCAGCAAATCGCGACCCTCGAAGGAACGTCGACGCCGACGGCGGACCTTCTTAAACCTCAGCCGCAGCCAACCGTCCGAGCCAGCCTGCTGGGAGGCCATCCCGCCGATCTGCTGCGTTTGCGACCCGACGTGCGGCGAGCCGAATTCGCGGTAGCCCAAGCGGGCGCGCAGGTCGGCATTGCGAAAAGCGACCTCTATCCGAAACTACGCCTCTCCGGCACGATAGGGATTGGCGCTCCGATTGGAAGTTCTTTGTTTGGCGCTTCCGGAGGGCCATCGCTGCAAATTCCGCTGTTCGATCTGGGCCGGCGCAAAGACGTCGTCGCGGCGAGCGAAGCCAAATTTCGGGAAGCGGGCCTGGCATACCGGCAGGCCGTTCTCGTTGCCTATGAGGAAGCGTCAAAAGCGCTGCGTGAGTTCAATGCGGCGCGGCAAAAGACGACGCTGCTGAGATCGAGATTGAAGCGAGCGACGATGGTGCGCAACAGCGCTGATAAGCTCGTTCAAGAAGGTCTGGAAGATAAATCGAAGTCCATCAGGGGCGCGCTCGATATATTGGAACTGCGGGCTTCCCTGACAGACAGTATCGAAGACGAAGCCCGCGCCCTCATCGCTTTCTACAAGGCAACAGGTACCGCGCAGCAGGCTTCCTCATCTCCTGTAGCGGAAAGGCGGATGTAGTCATGCCAGTTCCGATCGCGCGCAAAACCCTTATCTACGAATGGCGGCGCTTTTTGCCGGCTGTTGCAGCCGTTGCCTTTTCCGGGCTTCTCATGACGGCCCAAGGAGCGTTGCTGCTTGGGATTGTGAGTGCGAATTCGCTTTATGTATCGCAATCGACCGCCGATTACTGGGCCGGCTATCCCGGCACGCAAAGCGTCGAACTTGGGCGAACGGTGAAAGCGCGCGTGTTGACGAGCCTCTATTCCGAGCCTCTTGTGTCCCATATCGAGCCGTTGCTGCTCGGATCCGGCGACTGGCGCGCCGCCGGAGGCAATGGTGGCGTCAGCGTCACGATCATAGGCATCGATACCGAGACCGGCAGTGCCGGGCTGGCTAAGGTCGTTCCGGCAGGATTGCGCAGCCAGCTGCGCGAGCCCGGTGCCGTGGTCGTTGACGCATCCGACGGCGACAAGCTCTCCGCCAAACCCGGGGATCTGGCAGAGGTCAACGGTCATGCCGTACGCGTGGTCGGCCTCATTGACGGGCTTCGCGGTCTGGGTGGCGTGAATGTCGTCGGTTCGCTCGATACCGCACGCGTGCTTGATCAGACGCTACCTACCGATGGTGCCGCTACCTATTTTCTGTTCGATATCAAAACTGGCGATAAGTCCGCGGGCGTGATCAGGCATCTTAATGAGCGAGCCTCTGCCGACCGGTTCGAGATATGGCCTTCCGGCAGGCTTGCGAGCATGTCGACCAGCTATATGCTGTTCGATTCCGGCGCCGGTATTGCGTTCATCTTTGCGACGCTGATAGCCGCAACCATCGGAGCGCTCATAACCAGCCAGACCCTCATGGCGGCAGTCGCAGGCGCGCTTCCGCAATATGCCACGCTTCGCGCGCTCGGCGTGCCCTTTGGCGAGTTGAGAACCATTGTCGCCGAGCAGGCGGCCTGGGTGGGGGTTTCCGGCCTGATCATCAGCGGCGTATTAAGCCTTCTCATCGCCCTCATTGCGCAGGTCTACAAGGTTCCTTTCGTGCTCGACGGCATCGTCATCCTTCTCGCCTCGCTCGTTGTTCTCGTCGTGGCGGTACTTGCCTGTCTTCTTTCGATTCATCGCCTGCGTCAGGCAGACCCGGCTTCCTTATTGAGATGATATGATGCGATCTGCTATCACTGCTCTCAATCTCCACAAGTCCTTCACCGTCCAGGGCGTTCGTACAAACGCGCTCGTCGATATTTCCGTCGAGATGTATCGCGGTGAATTCGCTGTCCTGAGCGGCCCTTCCGGCTGCGGCAAGAGCACGCTTCTGGCGACGCTCGGCGGTATGACCAAACCCGACAGCGGACAGCTTCGCGCCGGCGAAACCGATCTCTCTTCCTCGACGGACGCGCAGAGAGATGCGTTTCGCCTGAGAAGCTGCGGTTTTATCTTTCAGGGCTTCAATCTCTTTCCGGCACTTTCCGCGCTCGAGCAGGTTCAAGTGCCGCTGGATTACCTCAAGGTTCCGGAAGCCGAGGCACGAGCTCGGGCGCTTGCGGCGCTGGAGCGTGTCGGCCTGCTGCACCGCCAGCATTTACGGCCTTCGCATCTGTCCGGCGGCGAGAAGCAGCGCGTTGCCATTGCGAGAGCCATCGTCAAAGAGCCCGCGATCCTGTTTGCAGACGAGCCGACGAGTGCGCTCGACAGCAGCAATGGGTCGAGGATCGTCGAGATCCTGCGTGATACGGCCAGACAGTTGGGAACGGCGGTTCTGTGCGTCTCGCACGATAGCCGTCTGTTTTCGAAAGCAGATCGCCTCCTCAGGATGGAGGACGGGCGCCTGTTGCCTGAGGAACGGCCCGCCTCCGGGCGAAACACCGATACAAGAGAGTACTGGCATGGATCAAACTAAACGTTCGCGCCGTTTTTGGGCGGCCGGCCTATTGGGTTCGTCCCTGACATTGGGCATTTTATGGACTGCCGTCGGCGTCCCGAAGGCGGACGAAAGCTCGGATGCTGCCGAACGCATTGCGCCAGCAATCACCGCCGCTGCGCGCGGAACAGTCGATGTCGAGGGAGGCCTTTATCGAATAACGGCCGTGCGCGACGGGATCGTTGCCGACGTGCCGGCAAGGGAAGGGGCTTATGTGCGCAAGGGTGATGTCCTTGCCCTTCTCGACAGAAGGCAGGAGGAAGCTGCGGTTCGTATCGCCGAGCGGGAGGTTTCCCAAGCCGAAGATCATCATAAACTCCTCGAAATCAAGGAAAGGAACCTTTCGAAGACCTATGAAAGAATGCGCCGCGCCGCTGCCGGCAAAGCCGTTTCCGATCAGGCACTCGAAGATGCGCGCAACGCCTATGAGACGCAGGCTATCGAGACCAACTCCGTTGCGACGGCCCTGAATATCGCGCGGGAACGTCTCGAAATGGCCAAACGGGAGGTGAGTCTGCGCGAGATCACGGCGCCGGCCGACGGCGTCATCATACGCCAGGCGGTAAAGGCCGGCGAAGCCGTTTCGTCACAGGCGATGAGTGAGATGTTTGTCCTCTTGCCGGATGGCCCGAAAATCGTGCGCGCAGACATTCCGGAAGAATATCTCAACCTTGTCGGTCCTGGCATGACTGTCGAAATCATTCCCGAAGGGCGCTCCACACAAACCGTTTCAGGCCGTGTCGGCCGAGTTTCCAAAGTATTGACACACGCGAAATCGACGGAAAATCCCGGAGAACGCAGCGATATACGTACGGCAAACTGCATCATCACCGTTCCACGCGATGCCCCTTTGGCGATTGGACAGCGCGTCGTTATCCGAGTTCTGAAATGATGCTTCAGTGCCGGAAGAGAGCTCCAGCGCTCTGCGAGAAGTTACTTGAAAGGGAATGCCCGAGCAATGGAGTGATCAATGTCAAGGCAATGATCAGCCGGTGGATGAGATGCGAAAGCCACTTCTCCCAATTCGGCGAAAGGGTCGGAACCTGCTCTTTCACGATATGATTATTGTTTCTCCGTCGAAAGCACGGCCCAGCCGTATCCGGGCAACCGGATCGAGGTCGATCGATCCAGCTCAATCGTTATTGCTGCAGCGGTTCCAGCAAGCAGGTTTTTGGCACCCGGCGCAGGGAGAATGGCGTCGCCATCACGGAGATTAAGGGCGACGAGGATCGTCTGGTTATTTGCCTCCATGGCCCAGACGGCCTGCCGAGCGGTGAGGTGAATTTTTCGGCTTTTGGCTCTGAAGAGCCAGGGATGACGGCGACGAACCCCAATAAGCTGCTGATGAAGCCGGTAAATCGGCCAGCCAAACGGAGCGAGCTCCTCGGGCCTTGCGGGAAAGGCAGGCCGGATTGCATCGTCGCCGCCGACCCGGTTTTCCTTGATGCCTCGGAAAGCTTGCTCGTCACCGGCATAGATGGCCGGCGTGCCGCCGACTGTCATAAGAATGGCAAGAGCGTGAGCGATGTGCCGTTCATCAGTCAACCGGCTCGCCAGCCGCGTGACATCATGATTGCCGACAAAGGTGAGTGGTACGAAATGCTCCAGGAACCCATTGTGCCGCTCCAGCGCCCACTGAAGTTCGAACAGGTTGCAGTCATTGATCGCGCTCCAGATCGCCTTCCACAATTCGTACTGCGTCACTGCGTCGACGCCGGTCGCCGTTACAAAGCCATTGTAGTCGCCGTGGATGACCTCGCCGAATATGTAAGCGTGGGGATGGCGCTGGCGGACATCCGTCAACACCGTTTTCCAGAATGGGCGAGATACTGCATAGGCTGCGTCAAGCCGCCACCCTGAAGCGCCACGGTCCAGCCAGTGGTTCATGACATTCGTCACATAGTCGGTAACATCCGAAGAATCATGGTCCAACGCCACCAGTGCATGATGTCCCTCGAACGTCGCATAGGCGGGGCCGCCCGTGTCGTCCTTGCCGCCGAGCAAGCGGAACCAGCTCGCCTCCTGAGAGGCCGTTCCATTCTCAATGGCGGCACGGAAAAGCGGAAAATCCCTTCCGACATGGTTAAAGACGCCATCAAGGATGACTTTCAATCCACGTCGTCGCGCCTCCATGATGAGCTGGTCGAAATCGCAATCGTCACCAAGGCGGGGATCGATGCGAAAATGATCGATCGTGTCGTAGCCGTGTGTCGATGAGGTAAAAATCGGCCCCAACAGCAGACCCGATGCCCCCAGCGCGACGGCATAGTCGAGCCAATCGACGATATGGTTCAGGCGATGACGAATGCCCGCATGGGCCCTCTGCTCGGCGCCGACGAAACCGAGGGGATAAACGTGCCAGAAGATGGCGTTATCGATCCAATGCGCCATGAGCATCGATCTCCAATCTGCCTTGATCATCAAAGGCGAGCTTGAGCATAATGTCGGTTGCCGCGATCAACGTCGTGCGCTCGCTTTCTGAAAGCACGCGCAACATCGCCTCGCGCAACCACGCCTGTCGCGCGCGCAGATCATTTGCGAGCACCGTCTTGCCCTTCTCTGTCAGAGCGATGATCAACGCTCGCTGGTCAGCCGGATCTCGCCGGCGTTCGATCAGTCCATCGCCTTCAAGACCGGCTACGATCCGTGTCAGAGATTGAGGCTGAAGGCGTTCCTCGGTCGCCAGTTGCACAGCGGGCATCGGTCCGAGGCGACCGAGCGTTCCCAGAAGACTGATGGCAGCGAGCGTCGGCGCGCCTTGCGGGCGCTCGCCGCGCAGCCGCCGTCCGAGCGCCAGGACGGCGCGCAGGAGAGAGAGGGCTTCTTGATCGACTTTATTTATCATATACTACGCATAGCGTATTAATTGAAGGAAGGCGAGCATTCATCGCCATTCCCCACCGCGGATATAAGTCGTACGCCGGTATCTGAACCGCGTGGTCGGCTTCGACGGCACGTCCTTTCCAGGTCTCGCCCGGTTTTTCAGATATTTGGAACGCAATCGCTGAAGGACAGCATTGCGCCCCAATTTGGCTCTCGTCATTCAAACGGTACGCTCGGAGCCCCACGCTTTACCGCGCGACCTGACGAGCTTCAGTTACCGGCGGACATTGCGCTCGGATCCATCCATACGGCTTCCCAGACGTGACCGTCCGGATCGGCGAGATTGCGATTATACAGAAAGCCGAGGTCCTGTTTTGGATTGATGTCCGCTTGCCCGCCATGTGCCGCGGCGGCATTATTCATCTGGTCGACGGCCTTACGGCTCTCGCAGGATATAGCCAGCATCACTTCGCTTGAGGTTGCCGGCGGGATCGGGCGGCTGGTGAAACCGCGCCACTTTTCGTGAGTGAGGAGCATGACGTTGATCGTCTCGCTCACCACCATGCAGGCCGAGCTATCGTCACTGAACTGGGCGTTATTGGCAAATCCCAGGGCTGCATAGAAGGCCTTGGACCGAGCCAGGTCGGTCACCGGCAGGTTCACGAAAATCATCTTGGTCATTTTTGGTTTCCTTTCTTCACGGCAGGACAGGGCCGCACCCGCGGTCGATATCCGCTGGCTGATGCCCGCCGTGACCGTTACGGTGGTTGCTTGCCCGGCAGAAATGCCGCAATCCGACCGTGAAAGAATTGATGTTTGGTAAGAAATCGCGTCAGCCTCTGTCTGGCCTTGTGATAGCGATTGTCTTTCGCAGCCGGCTGAGGCTTTCCGGAGTGATGCCCAACCAGGCGGCGATGTGATGCTGCTTCAAACGCTTATGCAGTTCCGGCTCCTTGCGGATAAAATCGATATAGCGCTGCATCGCGTCGTCATGCCTGAACGCAATCTCGCCCGGTTCTTTGTCGATAATCCAATGGCGCTCCATGTACCGGATATAAAAGGCGGCAATGTCGGCAAAGTCGCTGACGAGCAACCTAAAAGCCGCAAAGTCATATTCGAGGACGGTGGTGTTCTCGATCGCCGTAATCGCGAAAGGGCTGGGCTCGCCGAGCAGGGTCGCGCTGACCGAAGAAGCAATGCGGTTCTCAGGAAAGAAGCATTTGATAATCATGTTGCCGTCGCGGCCGACATAGCGCTGACACAGCAGGCCTTTGACGACGAAGGCATAGGTCGTCGGTACGTCGCCCGCCCGAATGAAGGGCTCCTCCTTACGATACTGTCTCGGCCGCAGGAGTGATGACCAGGCGAGCTCGGCTTTTTCTGACAGAGGGGTGTAGGTCCGGATTTTGGTGAAGAATGCTTCTGTGTTCATGAGCTCAATCCGCGAGTCGGCGATGATTTTAATCTGGCCCATCTCATCGCCGTGGGAAAAGAGTAATCTGGTGGCGTCCGGCGACATTTATAGGTTGCGCTTGGCGCATCTTGCCGCCGGAGTTCGTTCGTTTGGTCGCGATGGTCAGAACGCGCTCTTCACCACTCCGCCATCGACCCGAAGCGCGGCACCATTGGTAGCCGAAGACAGGGGGCTTGCTACATAGGCGACCATGGTCGCGATTTCCTCAGGCTGGGTGAAGCGCTTGATCAGGGAAGTCGGCCGGATTTTCTCGAAGAATTCGGTCTCGAATTGCGCGAAAGTCTTTCCTTCCGAGCCGGGCAGCGCGGCGACGAAATCGACGACGCCGCGCGATTTCGTTGGACCTGGCAAGACGCTGTTGACCGTGATTCCGGTGCCCGCAACGGATTCCGCAATACCACGCGCCACTGCAATCTGGGCCGCCTTGGTCACGCCGTAATGCACCATCTCGGCCGGAATATGCACGCCGCTTTCGCTCGAGATGAAGATGATACGACCCCAGTTACGCTGGCGCATCGAGGGCAGACAAAGGCGGGCGAGACGAACGCCAGAAATCACGTTGACATCGAAGAACCGACGCCAGTCAGCGTCCGGGATCTCCTCGAACGGCTTGGGTTCGAATATCCCAAGGTTGTTGACGAGGATCTCGACATTCGGAAAGCGCCTTACGATTTCATCTGCGGCCTGCTCGGTTGCGAGATCGCCGGCAAACCCCTCCACGCGGCCGCTTCCAATCGCAGCAAGTTCGGCAACCGCACGATCGACCGCTTCTTGGGTCCGCCCATTGACAATAACGTGGGCACCCTCGCGCAAGAGAGTTGCCGCGATTGCGTGACCGATGCCGGCGGTGCTGCCGGTGACCAGAGCTAATTTGCCGTCGAGTTCGAGATTCATGATGCTTCTCCAATGAAAACCTCAGGGGTGGAATGTGTAGAACGCCTGAGCGCGCCGGGCGTTAAACCGTGGCTGCCACAAGGGCATTCAGGACTTTCAGGCAAATACTGCGATACAGACCGACAGCCAGAGCAAGGCAATTCCAAGCGCCAGCGCTCGCCGCGCGCCAACCACCTTTTCTTCATCCTCGCGCGCCACCGGCGTTGTTACGATCCAGGGAACGGAACCCAGCGCCGCAAAGCCTATGAGTGCCAGGGCCACCACAAAATAATCCGGGACATGCCAGCGCCCTTGCTCATAAACGCCCCAGTAGCCAAGGAACGCCATCCCAACTGCGAACATGGTTGCCGATGCCGAGCAAAGCCCGGTAACCGAGCCTGCCGGCGCGCGCATCCTGCTTTCTTCCGGTGTTGATCCGTTCATGATAAGCCCACGACAGCAAACAGCTCCTTCCATCATGTCAGCAAATGAGCAGAAGGTGAAGCGACTGCGGGTGTTGCTCCAGGGGAGGTCATCGCAGGAGCGCTACGATCCACATATATGCAAGACTGCGATTTTTAGTTGCGCTGCATGTCGGTCAGCGCGTGTCGCATCGATGTGCTCGAAATACCGAAAAAGCCGCCATAGGGAAGGTCGAGATCCAGGATTACGAACATGACGCTTGCGACCGAGATGATGGCCACAAGGACAATCGCGCCGGCGAGTGGGTTTTTGGGAGCCTGAAGCCCGAAACTCAAAAATACCAGCATAAGCCAGAAGATGAGAACGCCAAGAAATGGCGCGGAAAGCGAGCCATGTGCATCTTCGATGACGGTCCATCGCGCGGCCATGACATTGCTGAAAAGCTGGCTGCAGCGGGTCGCAAGGGCCTGATGCAAGGGGTCGGCGGGCTGCAGGCGGTCAATGTTAAGCCCGACATTATTCAACATCGATCCAAGGGCCGGCGCCTCGCCGGTCAAAGGCAAGTCCGAGATGTCGGGATATTTCTCGCCCTGCGGAGGCGCTTCATCGGGCCAGGTGCTGGCAATGACGGCAGCGGTATAGCTGCGCAACAGCTGCCTCTCATTGTCGAGGGCCGAGCCGTAATTTTTCAGGCAACCGTCCATCTCGGCGAGCTCCGCGGCATAACGATTGCGATCGTGGGAGGCGGCGGTGAAGGCATTGAGTTCCGATGCCAGCAACAAACTCATGACAAGGGCTGCAAAAGTCACGAGCAGTGCGGTTACCACCCGAAGAAAGTCCATTGTCTCGTTGCCGCGATGCGGCGCAGGCAATTTGGTGCGCAGTATCGAGCCGACGAAAGCGCCTAGGGCAAGAAGAACAAGCAAGACCAGCGACCAGATCGCTTCTCGTTGCATCGAACATGCTCCAACTGCATCTAATCGTTGAGTATGTCACGTTCCAGCATAAGGGAATACATCTCAATGTCGAATGGCGCAGACGTGGTGCATTTGCTTTTGCTTCACTTTGCGCGGGTTCGAAGCGTGCGCGGCAATCGCACTAACCGCTATCGGCGCGGGGATCGTGCGCCCTGATCCGAGGTCGAATTATCTTTGAATATGGGTCTTCGATCGTCCAAGAGGCGCAAAATCAGGTTCCCTTTTCTCTGGCGGTGAGTGAGTTCGATGTCGCTAACCAGCCTTGCGCCACCCTGGCGGCGCTCCAGGGTAATCTTGCGGCTGTGGAAGGCTTCCAGCTCAGCCCTGTGCGCGACGCTGATAATGGTGACCTTCGGCAATTCGCGGATGATCATCTCCATCATATTATCCTGGCTCTTCTCATCAAGGGCTGAGGTTGCCTCATCCAGCACGATGATATCGGGATCGTGCAGCAGAAGACGCGCGAAGGCGAGCCTCTGCTTTTCGCCGCCTGACAACGTCTGATCCCAGGGTGCGTCCTCCTCGATCTTTTCGTTGAGATAGTCGAGACCAACCTTTTCAAGGGCGGCCTTGATCTCGTCCGGCGTCCAGTCGTCGGCCGCGCGGGGATAGGCGACGGCGCGGCGAAGTGTGCCCGACGGTATGTAAGGCCGCTGCGGCAACATGAACAACCGGCTATCGGGGTGGACATTGACGCCGCCATGACCCCAAGGCCACAGACCGGAAATTGCCCGTATCAGCGTGCTTTTGCCCGAACCGGATTCGCCGGCGACCAAGACGCGTTCCCCCGGATCGATTTCCACCTCCGTTTCCTTAACTACGGACGTGCCGTCGTCGAGCGTCACGGAGAGATCGTTGAGCGACAACATTGTCTCGTCTTCGGTTTCTCCATGCTTGATCCGTCCGAGCGTATCGTTCTTTTCGGCGCGCTCGAGCCCATCAAGCGAGGTCATAAGCGAGGCGACACGATGCGCCGAGGCGTTCCAGTCGGCAAGGCGCGGATAATTGTCGACCAGCCATCCGAATGCGCTCTGAACGATGGCGAAGGCAGAGGCAGCCTGCATGACTTGACCGAGCGTCATACTGCCTTCCAGAAATTTCGGCGCACAAAGCAGGACCGGCACGACAGGCGCAATCAACATGGAGACCTGCGACACGAGGGTCGTGCGCATATATTGATGGGCAAGCAGCGCCCACTGTTTCAACACGTTTCCGAATGTCCGCTCGAGGTCGTTGCGCTCTTCCTCTTCACCGCCGAGCAATGCGATGCTCTCACCGTTTTCGCGGACATGCGTCAGCGTGTAGCGAAACTCCGCTTCCACCTGGTTTTTGACCTCGGAAACCCGCACGAAGTGGCGGCCGATGACCGCCATAGAGGTAGACGTGATCACGGCGTAAAGGACCGCCGTGACGACGAGGAAGCCGGGAATCGTAATGATTGAACCGGCGACCTCGAAAGTCAGGGCGCCGCCGATCGTCCAGAGGACCACGATGAAGGTCGAGGCCGAGAGAAATGCTGAAATGACGCCAGCAATGAAATCGACCGGGGATTCCGTGGCGATCCGCAAATCCTCCGAGAGACGGGCCTCGGGGTTCTTGTGATCGTCGCCGCCGATCAGATTCAGTTGATAATAGCGGCCGTTGGCGAGCCACCGGGCGATCAAAGCGGTTGTGAGCCAGAAGCGCCAGCGTCTTTGCATCATCATACGAACATAGACTTGTATGGTGACGAGGGCGACGCTGCCGAGCACGAGTGGGGGAAACACCGCGCTCAGGACGTAGACGGCATGAGCGTTGCGTTGCTCGATCGCGTCAAAAATCGCCCGGTTCCAGATATTGATCCCATACTGGAAACAGACATTCAGGCCGATTAGGGCAAGGAGGCCAATCGAGCATGGCCAGGCAAAACGGTCTCCACGACGGCTCCAATAACCGCGGGCGCTGATCCAGAAACGGCTGAGCAAATATCGTTTGCGTGCCTGCTCTGTTTGCTCGGGGGTCAAATCCGGGTCAGGTTCTACTAAATCGGGTGGCCGCTCGGCCTCGATAGTCGAACTCTTCCCCCGATGCAACCTTTCGGCATCAGCCGGCTTGGCATCATCGACCGATTTCGGAATGGATTTTGCGTCGGTCATAAGCACGACAACGGCCCAAAATTCAAAAAGTTTCACCCTTGATCATGAGCATGCATCCAGTGGCTTGGAGGACATGCTGCGCGGAAGCAGCGCGAGGGTTAAAAGACTTGAGGGAACCGTCGACCGCAAAGGGCGTTTCAATGAGAGGAGGAATTCACCATGTGCCCGCAAATGCCGATTACGGCCTCAGACTTCGCACCTGCGCTTGGACTGCCGAACCCCATACAATATTTCCCCGAGCCATCGCCTCGCCTTCCGGCTTCGGAGAGCGAAAAGGAGGCTTACGAGAAGGGGGTGAAGGATGGAAAATGCGACGCCGAAAATAGAAAGAACCCCTATTCCGAGGATAGCGAACAGGCGAAAGCCTACGAGCATGGCTACCTTGATGGGCAGAAGATCCGGTTCGCAGAGTAGATATATAGCGACGGAAAACAGCACACTCGCGGTAGTCCGTGCTGTTGAAGCGAAAGGCTTTCGAACTTAATAGCGTTGATGCGAGTAGCGGGAATTGCTTGGCATAGGTTCATGGAACTCTATGTTTCGACCGACGTTTGCTGATCGCGATCTCTTCGATCCTGGAGATCTTTACAGGAGGCTATCGTGTTTAAATTTCCTGTTTTATTCAGCATCATCCTCTTTCCAACCGCCGTTCTTGCCCAGTCCCCTGATCTAGAAGCAACATGCAAGACCGTCGCCAAGAATTTCTTTTTATCGGACGGGCTTGCGATTGGAACGGTGCAGTCCTTTCCGGAACTCAAGCCGCCTGGCGTTCGTATGACCTACTCCACCCGGCCCGGCACTGCGGCAGCCGAGATGAGCGACACTTTCGAATGCGAGTTCGAAAAGGCGGACAAGCCTCACAACCTCGTCAAATTTTGCGTCTCCAGCACATGCTATGTGCCTAATGACGGGGATGCGGATCGCAAGCGACATTTTGAGGAGATGCGAGTTCTTCTGCAGCGATCTGAGAAATAGGGGTGCTAAAGGGCTGAGGCCGCTCTTACCAATGAACCTCTGCCGAGTTCTCGCCGCAGCTATGAAATGTGACGGGAAGGGGCCGTCCCGGAGAATATTTGTCGTAATCAATTAAGGAAGGGCGCCGGCCAGCCCACCGTCATGGTTGATCGGGTGGGCTGGCATTCGGATCATGGTCTCATCGCCTTCAGCGTCTCATCACATTCATGACGAGCGAAACGACGAAGAAGATAAGAAAGATAAAGAACAGGACCTGGGCGATCGACGCAGAGGCGCCTGCTATGCCGCCGAAGCCGAGGGCTCCTGCAATCAAGGCCACGACGAGAAATACCAGTGCATAATAAAGCATTTCGCTCTCCATTGGTTGCTGGATGGAGAACGGAGTAAAGTGCACTTTGTTCCTTGAATGGGGCTGGCGTTACGCCGTGGTTACGGCTTGTTTCAACCAAACTTGCTTTCCGCCGGCGTCCGGCGGCGGCGGTTCGGCGGCATCCAGATACATCTTTACCGGAGCCGTGAGCACAAACCACAGGCTGGCGCCAAGCAGGAAGGTGCCTGCCGCCTCGTCGCCGGCGTAGACACAGAAGGGGAAAATGACGGCGGTAAGCAAAACTGTCAGTCGGGTCGCCCATTCGCTCTCACGCTTACGCGTGGCTGTAGCTGCCAGTGCCTGATAGGATCGTATATCGTAATTGCGCCCCATTCGACCCGGCATCAAAAATCGCAATGACGGAACGGAAAGCATGAAGAGCGTGCCGATGGCGAAAGCGTAAATCGGGCCATTCAGCAACAGGCCGCTTGCCGCCATAAGGGCAAGAACAACGATAAGGCTCCATGACGGGCTTAGCGTCTGCGGAGAAAGACCGGTTTGTTTGTGCCACAGCCGCATGGCTGCCGATCCGCCACGAAGCAGCGGAAGATCGATGTAGCGATTGAGCAATTCCATAGTGCGCCCTTCCAATGTCGGCGCAGCCAAACATCAGAAGAATCCGGCACCAGCATGGCAAGACTGAAAATCCGCCGATACAGTTGAGGTTACCCGGCGTTTTCCCATGCGCGGATGGAGGAACGGCCGTTATCGTCGTAGCGGAAACGCGAATAGCCTTTAGTTCCCATGCTATGTGGAATCGAATAATGTCTCTTCTCATCGCGAATGGTCAGAGAGTATTGAGAATGTCTATGCAGCTGATCTACTACAGGCTCAAAAGGGCAATAGCCCTGGGCATTCTGATTGTTTTTCCGGCTGTTGTCTGTGCGTCCTGCTCGACGGGAGATCGAAGTGGCGGTCAATCGGGTTCCGTAGCGGCAAGCAAATCGACAGATCCTGCCGCCGCCAAAAAAGCGGCCGAGCGGCGGCGATGGGCGGAGAGAGTCCAACGAGATAATGAGCTTGCTCCAGGCGGCTCGACACCGGGCTACTACGGCTCTTTCGGTCCTCGTTTCACTTGGTGAGCGATAGAAGGGCGGTCTTCAGAACTTCGTCATGCATTCTTGCTTTTACACAGTTCCGGACGCAAAACCGCTTCGCACTTTTGCTGGAACTGCTCTAGGTTTGCGTCCTCGTTGCCGAGCCGGCGAGATTCGGGCCTCTCACACCGGGCTCGATCAAGCACGTCAATAGCTGATTAATCCACCCTTCGACCCGACGTGCGATGTTCCGGCTCCAATGGTGTTGGATCCAAGCCTTTCAAAGCCTGGATATCGCCTTGTAATGCGATATGCCACTCCTTATATTTCCGACATCACTCACATAATTGGCCACAGCGGACGGCTGAAGTCGTCGGCGCTCCCGTGCGCAACAGCGCCGGACCGCCATTTCGCCGAATGGCCGGTAAGGAATTTCAATTGAACAAAGCAAATATCCCCGCCGCTCCGGCGGCGATGGAGCCGCGCGACCGCGGTGAACGCATCGAACGACCGGACAAAAACCAGAAGCCATATCCCTGCCTGCTCACGCGCGCCGAATTGAAGGCGATCATAGCCGAGCAGCTCGGTTGAGCGGAACTATCAACGAAACAAGGAGAACGAGAATGCAAGTCATCGTTAGAGACAACAATGTCGAACAGGCCATTCGGGCACTGAAAAAGAAGATGCAGCGTGAAGGTCTGTTCCGCGAGATGAAGGAACATCGGGCCTATGAAAAGCCGTCCGAGCGGCGTGTGCGCGAAAGGGCGCAAGCGATTGCCCGCCAGCGCAAGGCTACTCGCAAGAAGATGCAGCGTGAAGGGCTTCTTCCTTCCTCCAGGCGCCGGGCGGCGGCTCGATAAATCATGGGCACCTACGAAAGGATAACATAATGGAAGAACTGCACAGCATTACGGTTTCGGAGCAGCGGCTGGAAGACTGCCGCGATGCTATTGAGTTCGATCTGCAGGAGCTGATCCGGAGCACGATTGTCTCCGGTTTCTCGGCCGAAGAGGTCCTGATTGCGATCAGCGAACTTGTCGCGGAGGATTTCGCCGCGGTCGCGAAAGTTCCAAGTGTCCATTAAACAGAAGGAGCGGCCATGGGCATTTCAGCGCAAGGAAACCTGTTTGCGGCAGTAGAACCGCCGTTGCCGGAGGGTTTCCGCTACCAAGCCGATATCGTTCCGGAGTCCATCCAGTTGGATCTGCTTCGCGAGATACCGCAATTGCCGCTGAAGCCGTTCGACTTTCATGGCTTCGAAGGTAGGCGACGCGTCGTCTCCTATGGTTGGAAATACGATTACGAGGCGCAGCGTCCGAGGCGCACTGGCGAAATTCCGTCGTTCCTTCTGCCCATGCGTAGCATCGCGGCTGAGTTTGCGGGAATAGCGCCTGATGATCTGCAGCAAGCCCTCGTCACTGAATACGCGCCGGGTGCGCCGATCGGCTGGCATAGGGACAAGAAGGTGTTCGGGCGGGTTGTCGGCATTTCCCTGCTATCGCCTTGTACGTTCAGGCTGAGGCGCCGTGCCGGGGATAAATGGCAGCGCGCCACGCTAATCTGCGAACCCGGTTCCGCTTACGTGCTGTCAGGTCCTGCGCGAAGCGAATGGGAGCATTCCATCCCGCCGGTTGATCGGCTTCGCTATTCGATTACCTTCCGGGAAATCGGTTAGCGCGAT
The DNA here is from genome assembly GCF_014193155.1 of Rhizobium sp. BK098. NCBI lineage: Bacteria > Pseudomonadati > Pseudomonadota > Alphaproteobacteria > Hyphomicrobiales > Rhizobiaceae > Rhizobium > Rhizobium sp. BK098. The sequence goes on from NZ_JACHYY010000003.1 coordinate 520,162, forward strand.
GTCGAGCCGCAGTGAGTTGCGGCTGGAAGCGAGCCACTGGACAAGATGGGCCGGCATAGCCGGCCCATCCGCAATCAATCATGGGCGATCGCTGTGGGGGCAGCAGCCGGCGCTTCCTGCCGCCCAAGCCGGTCGGCGACCAGCATCGACAACATCATTTCGACAAGACCGTTGGCGGCACCCTTTTCCCCAGCGCCACCGCCGACCTGGATCTGCGGCACGAGAGGCAGCCTGCCGTTCTCGATCGCTTCAGCGAAGCGCATCAGAACCTGCGAATTCAGCTGATAATCCGGCCCGCCGAAGGCTGCGACCTTCTTTTCGGTGGCTTCTGCTTCCGCCAGACCGACGGCGCGCACCTTTTCGGCATCGGCAAGGCCTGTGGCCTTAATGCGCTCGGCATCGGCAAGCGCAATCGCCTTGATACGGTCGGCCTCGCCGAGGCCCGCAAGGCGTACCTTCTCGGCCTCAGCCTTGGCAGTGACCTGGATGGTTTCCGCCTGCTGGCGGGTGCGGGCCAGCTGCGCCTTACCTTCGTTCTCGCTGATCTCGATGGTCAATGCAGAAGTGGTGATCTTGGCCTGTTGTTCGGCAAGCGCTTCCTTCTCGCGCAATGTGCGCTCCTGGACGGCCGCAACTTCCTGCAGCTTATAGGTCTCGACCTTTTCGACGGCGATCTGGCGTTCGCGCAGCTGGATCAGGATCTGCTCTATGCTGTTCTGGCCGTTGCTGGCGCGCGGGGTGCCGATCAGAACTTCCTGCAGTTCGAGACTGTAAGAGGCGAACTTCTCGCGCATTTCCTCGCCGGATTTGCGCTGGATTTCGCTGCGTTCCTGCAGGAGTTCTATCAAGGTCTTGGTCTGGGCAATATTCTTGAAATAGGCCGAGACCATTGGATCGAGCGTCTGCTCCACCAGGCGCTTGATATCGCCGAAGCGCTGCACGACGAGCGGTGCCTTCATATAGTCGATATGTACGACGACCGAGAGCGGCAGCACGGGTTCGAACGCGTCCTTGGTGATCAGCGATACTTCAGACAGATTCTCATCCAGCCTGTGCTCGCCGAACTGTTCCTTCGTCCATTTGAGTACGAAGTTGGTGGTCGGTACGATGACGATACTACCGGCATAGGTGTTGAACGCATACTTGCCGGGCAGAAGCGGTGCCGACCAGACGCCGCGCGCGCCGGTCTCCACCAGTTCGCCATGGCGATAGGACTTGCCGGAAATGTCTGCGCCGCGGCGGCCGGTATAAGAGACAACAACACCGACCGTGCCGACATCTATAATCGTCTTGTCGACCAGTTCGACGGTCGCAAAAATGCGATTAAGGAAGTAGCTGCCGTCGGCAAGCACCTGCAATTGACGGCCGCGATAGCCGCCGGCATTGAGAAATTTCTCCGGATCCTGGAAATTGTTATGGAAGTTTGCATCCGTCGGATCGTTGGCAACCGTCGGTGCGATGATCTCGCCGTCGGGCAGGGCCGGGCCGTCATGGATGGTCACGATGCCGATCATGTCCTCTGCGTCATGAATGACGACGGGCTCGAAGCCCTCCCGCTCGGTGATCTGCGTCGACATGTCGGCAAACAGTTTCTGTTCCGACGAACTGAGGTTGACGGCATAGATCGATTGTGCGGTCAGCACGATGAACTGCGCAAGATTGATGGCATAGGTGCCTTCGCGCAGGATTTTACGCTGCGGGCCTTTCTGTCCGCCTTTGAGGAGAAAGTCGTGCACGTCCTGGAAGTCATCGGCTTCCATGTTCGAGGCAAGCGTCTGGGTGGGCGGCAGCGGCTTGCCGTCACGGGCAAAGACGTAACCGATCTGACCCTGTGGAATGGTCACGAGATTGGCGCGATGCAGGGAATACTGAAACGGCATGAAAAAATGCAGGCCGCCGCGCACGACCTCAGGCTGGAAACCGGCCTCGCCGTTCAGCGCAATGAAACCGTTCTTCACGGAACCGCGAAAGCTCCACAGCTTTTCGAGGATGCCGAGCCTGTCGTTGGGAATATAGCGGATCACGCCGCTCCATCGGAAAACTATCGCGAGCACGATTGCGGCACCGGCGATCTCGATCGCCAGCCATTCCATCGGACTGAGATTGGTGAGGGCTTCCATCTCTTCTCTCCTGTGGGCGCACGGGTTCATCCACCCGACAGCCGCCCGGTTGGTATTGGTTGATAAGACGGGGAGATTGCGCGCCTAAGCACTCGACGCACCAGGGGCGTGTCGAAAGTTTGGGCTGCTCATTGTCTGGAAAAATGACCGCGCGTCTCCAGTCCCCACTGGGGAACTGCGTGGTCGTGAGTAATCTCACATCGGTGTTGCCTTGATAGACATAACGGTAGACCACGTAGGGATTACGCCTATAGGTTTAAAGATGCTTGGTGCGGAAATCGCATAAGTACTTCCAATGATTCGGCGATTTCGAGCAACCAATCGATCGCAGGCGGGGCCAAAGCAAATTGAAGGGCAAGCCGATTCCGTCCAGCTGGCTCGCCCCTTTTCTCGCAGCGATTCTGCGGTAAGTATTGTGCGGCTGAATTAGCAGGAGCCGACATGGACGAAATAATCGAACAGCTTCTGCACCTTTGTGCGACCAGTTCGACGCTTATGGCGGTTTATGACGCCGAGGATCGGTTGCGATATGCGAACCCTGCCTTTCGATCAGCCTATTTTATCGATCCCGATGAAGCACCGCTATGGCCGGATCTGATGCGGCGCAACTTCACACTTGGGCGCGGTACGGTCATTCGCACAGTCGACTTCGACGGATGGCTACGGTCGACGCAGTCACGTCGCGGGAAGATCGGCTATCGAGCCTTCGAGACAGATTTGGTAGACGGTCGCTGGCTTTGGATGACCGAAACCATGCAGAAGAATGGCTGGATGCTGTGCATTGCGAGCGATATAACAACATTGCGTGCGGAAGGCCGAAGCGTCCGGCAAGATCGCGACCAGGCCATCAAGGCTTCTCAAACCGACGAGCTCACAGGGATCGCCAATCGCCGTTTCGTCATGGCGCGAATAGACGATATGCTGGCCGGCGCCAGGAGTGGCGATATCGGATGCCTTGCCGTATTCGATATCGACAATTTCAAACTGATCAACGATAAGCACGGTCACGACGCCGGAGATCTCGTCCTGCGGGATTTTGCACATAGGCTCCATCAATATGTGCGGCGTACCGACTGTTTCGGGCGCGTCGGCGGCGAGGAGTTCGTTCTCGTCATGCCGGGAACAACGCAGCAAGATGCAATCGAACTTATTGAACGGATGTTGACGACGATCCGGTTTTCCCGACCGCTCACAGCCTCGCCGGATTTCGGTTACACTTGCTCGGCCGGCATTGCTGCCTGCCTGGAAACCGACAGTGCGCCAGATTTGTACCGGCGCGCCGATCAGGCTCTCTACGCTGCCAAGCTCAGCGGCCGCGACCGGGTTCGCGCTGCCTGAAGTATCGTTCCACCTTGCACATCGTTCTGCGGTTCAACATGGCGCACCTGTCAGTATCCCTTTACTTTCGCGATAAGCAGTTGAGATAACGGCCGGAACTGGTTATCTGCCGGGCTGTCCAATTCGCGAACAGTAAGGCTATAGCCGTATGGCTCCAAATTTCCTCGTCACGCATTCCGGCGGCTTTCACGCCGACGAAGTGTTGTCCAGCGTCATTCTCACGCAGATTTTCCCTGAAGCACGGCTTGTTCGCAGCAGGGCGCCGGAATGGATCACCCCCGGCGCCGATCGCATCGTCTATGATGTCGGCGGCGCCTATGATGCCGCTGCCGGGATTTTCGACCATCATCAGCGCGGCGCCCCGCAGCGCAACGATGGCCAGCCCTTCAGCTCGTTCGGCTTGATCTGGAAACATTTCGGTCGTGACTATATGGCCGCGCTCTCTGTTCCGGGCGCCTTCGTCGAGACGGTGCATGCCGCCTTCGATGCAAGCTTCGTGTTGCCGATCGACCTGGTCGACAATGGCGCACTCAGCCCGGATAGCGCCGGTCTGCTGGCGGGATTGACCCTGCCGTCCCTGCTCGAAACATTGAAACCTGTCTTCGACGATCCGGATCCGGAGGCGACCGATCGAGCCTTCCATGCTGCGGTTGCGATCGCCCGCAGTTTTGTCGAAGCAAAGATTGCCGGGATCCACGCGAAACTACGCGCTGAAACCCTGGTTCTGAAGGCGATTGCGTCCGCCGGGGAGGGCCGTGTTCTCGAGCTGCCGATGGGCATGCCGTTTCGTCCGGCCATCATGAAGGCAGGTGCCGATCACCTTCTGTTTGTGGTTCATCCTCGCGAGGCCGATTGGTGCCTGACGGGAATTCGCCGCGCGGAGGAAGGGTTCGAGCTGCGCGCCGACCTGCCGGCGGCTTGGGCGGGGTTGAGCGGGCGCGATTTGGAAGTGGCGACGGGGGTCGAGGGAGCCAGCTTCTGCCATAACGGCCGTTTTATTGCCGCCGCCAAAACGCGAGAAGCTATACTTGCTCTCGCTAGGTTGGCGGTAGAGGACGTGGAAAAAAGAGCCGATCGAGTCTCGAACTAAGGCTGAACTCGCCATCGGCACATGCCGCAAACGTCGGGAAGAACAAGCGGCTGGTTTCAGCCATGTGCCGGGCCGCTTGCATGCCGAATTGGATCAGCCTCCAGATCTGACGTCGCCAACCACGGCCTGCCACCCGCGAGCGACAGCTCCAGCGCAAGCATCCTCGATGCGATCGAGCATGGCATGGAGCATCTCGCGCTCGTGTTCAGACAGGCTTTCGAGAATGCGTGCCTCCATCGCCTGACCGATCGACACGATCTCGTCGAGCACCTTGTAGCCCTCGGATGTGAGTTCGACGGCCGAAAACCGCCGGTCGCCCGCGCCGGCGTTGCGCCGGGCAAAGCCCAGCGAAACCAGTTGCGCGATACCGCGGCTGACGGCAAATTGATCGAGCGCGCCTGCGTGGCAGATTTCCTTGCTCGAAAGCCCGGGACGGCCACCGGCGATGGCGAGAATTCGCCACGAGGCTTGCGACAGACCGTATCTTGGTCCGTAATAGGAGGCGAGCAGCTCAGCGGTGCTGCTTGCGACCAGAAACATTCGATAGGGTATCCAGCGATCGAGCCGGAAGGCCGGCTTTAATGCCGTCCCATCCTCGCGTTCCTCCGCCAGCCCATTGTCAGCTTGATCGTTTTTTAATTGCATATTGCAGATATATTCCAGCGCAATTGTGAAAACAAGCCGCCACGCCGGGCGACAATCAAGCGAGCAGCAACCTGTCCTCGGCGATCTCGCCGCCGCTTACTGCCCCGAACAGGGCGATCAGGTCGGGAACGTCGTAACCTGCCCGTTCATCGCCTGCAACATCAAGCACGATGCGCCCGCCACTCATCATGATGGTGCGCTGGCCATAGTCGAGAGCATGGCGCATGCTGTGCGTGACCATCAGCGTGGTGAGATGCTGACGCTCGCTGATCTCCGCCGAAAGTGCCAGGATGCGCGCTGCCGCCTTGGGGTCAAGCGCGGCTGTATGTTCGTCGAGAAGAAGTATCTTCATTGGCAGCAACGTTGCCATCAACAGGCTTACCGCCTGCCGCTGACCGCCGGAAAGTGTGCCAATTCGCGCTCTAAGCTTCGTTTCAAGTCCGAGCCCGAGGCCGGCGAGCTGTTCCTCAAATCGCGAGCGGCCACGTCTCCCGCCAAGCGCAAGGGATAGTCCTCGTCGCCCGGCGCGTGCGGAGGCGAGCGCAAGATTTTCCTCGACGGTCAGAGCCTCACAGGTTCCGATCCGTGGGTCCTGAAATACGCGGCCGATGAATCGCGCCCGCGCCTGGGCAGACAGTCGCGTGACGTCTACGCCATCAATCACGATCCGGCCCTTGTCGGGCGAAATTGCGCCGGCAATGGCCGAAAGCAGCGTGGATTTTCCCGCGCCATTGCTGCCGATCACGGTTACGAACTGGCCATGGGGAATGGCCAGTGAAGCGCCACGCAGCGCCGCTACTTCGAGAGCAGTGCCGGGATTGAACGTGACCGAGATCGTATCGAGTTTCAGCATCATGAGGCTGCTCCTTCTGCTTTCGACGGCTCCGACAGCCGGGTACGCCTGATGGCGGGCAGCTTCTTCAGCCGCGTTTTTGAAATCATCACGGCAACGGCGACCACCAGTGCGGTTACCAGATTGAGATCCTGCGCCTGGATCCCGATCACGCCCCCATCGAGTGCCAGGGCGATGACCAGCCGGTAGATCAATGCGCCGAGGATGCAGCCGAGAGTGGCGCGTGCAACCGACCCGGTGCCGACGATTGTCTCGCCGATAATGACGGCGGCAAGACCGGTGACGATGGTGCCGATACCCATGGAGACATCGGCAACACCCTGGCTTTCGGCATACAGCGCTCCGGCAAGGCCAACGAAGCCGTTGGCGAGAGCCATGCCAAGCATGACCATGCGGCCGTTGTCGACGGCCTGCGCTTCGGCCATCTTCGGATTGGCGCCGGTTGCACGCAAGGCAAGTCCCATGTGCGTCGCGAGGAACCAGTCAACCAGAACCTTTGCGGTCACCACGATGCAGAGGAGCAATATTGTATTGCCCCAGACACCGAGTGCGGCAATCGTGCCGATCCAGGAAAATATGGTGTCGGTGCCGTAGAGCGATATATTCGGTTTGCCCATGATGCGCAGGTTGATCGAAAACAGCGCAACCATGGTCAGGATACCCGCCAGCAGGTTCATGATTTTCAATCGAACCGACAGAAATGCCGTTACGAAGCCGGCGACCGCGCCCGCCGCAAAGCCGAGGAGTGTTGCGACGATGGGCGGCACGCCGGCCATAATCGCGGATGCTGCGACTGCAGCGCCCAGCGGAAAGCTGCCATCGACAGTCAGATCCGGAAAATCGAGCACCCGAAACGAAAGATAGACGCCAAGGGCAACGAGGGCAAACAGCAGGCCTGCCTCGCAGGCGCCGGAAAGGGCAATCAGGCTCATTGTGCGATCACCTTTGCTGCGCTTTGCGTCGTGGCCTCGGACAGAGTAACGCCCATCTTCTTGGCCGAGACGAGATTGAGATAGAGATCCTCGCTGTCCAGAGTTCCAACCGGGATGTCGGCGGGCTTCGCACCGTTCAGAACTTTGGCGGCGATCTCGCCCGTCAGCCGTCCGAGCTTATAGTAATTGAAGCCAAGCGCAGCCATTGCGCCGCGTTCGACGGAGTTGGTGTCACTGGCATAGACGGGGATCTTTGCATCGACGCCGACCTTGACCACGCTTTCAACCGCCGAAACCACCGTGCTGTCGGTCGGGAGCAGGATGACGTCGGCCTTGCCCACCAGGCTGCGGGCAGCATCCGGCACGGCGGCCGACTGCGCTGCCGTCGCCTCGACGATACTCATGCCGAATTTCGCCGCCGCCGCCTTCATGTCCGCCACCTGTGCGACTGAGTTGGCTTCGCCGGCATTATAGAGAACGCCGACCTTCGTTGCCGTTGGCGTCAGTTTGTGGATCAGTTCAAAGGTCAGATTTAGGGGTTGCTTGTCGCTGGTGCCGGTGAGCGTACCGTCTGGTTGCGTGAAGCTTTTGACCAATTTTGCCGCAACGGGATCTGTTACCGCAGAAAACACGATCGGGATTGCCCCTTTCGCTGCCGCCTGACAGGCCTGAGCCGACGGCGTCGAGATGGCAACGATCAGGTCCGGTGCCTTGCCGGCAAAAGTTTTGGCGATCTGCGTTTGCGTCGGCATGCTCCCTTGAGCGCTGGCGACATCGAGCGTGATGGTTTTGCCGTCAACGAAGCCGGCATCCGCCAGCGCATCGACGATCCCTTTGCGGGCCGCATCGATGGCCGGATGTTCGACGATATAGGTCAGGGCAACCGTCTTGTCGGCCGCAAATGCGGTCGCTGTGGGCAGCGGCATCAGCAATGCTGAGAGGGCGAGGGCGTGAAACAGAGCAGTTCTACGGCGCATGGGAATGATCTCCTCGGAAGGGTTTTCGGAAAATTCGTTCAAGCGGCTGCGAAGGTTTGCGGGCGGGATGAGGTAGGCCCACCAGGTGTCGCCACCCTTTCGGCCCGGATCAGAGGCGGCGGCAGCCGGAGCTTTGCAGGGCCGATATCGGCGATGGTCGGTGAACCCGTCATCGCCTGGGCAACATCGAGTTCTGCAGCGAGGATGCTCAAAGCGCGGGAGACCGCTTCCTCTCCACCGCTCGCAAGCGCGTAGAGGGTTGCACGGCCGAGCTGCACAGCCGTGGCGCCGAGGGCAAGGGCCTTGATGACGTCGGTGCCGCTGCGAAATCCGCTATCGACGAGAATGGCCAGCCGACCGGCCACCGCGGCAGCGAATTCCGGCAGCATATCGATACTTGCAACGGCTCCATCGAGCTGCCGGCCGCCATGATTGCTGACCACGATACCGTCCAGTCCCAATTCGGCTGCCCTTGCCCCCTGCACTGGATCGGGTAACCCCTTAAGGATCAAAGGGCCTTTCCAGCGATCGCGTATGAAGGCGATATCGTCCCAGGATACGGTCGGATCGAGCTGCTGTTCCATCACCTCGGCGATGGTGGCGGCGGACCTGAGGTCGAACTCGGCCGCCATGACCTCCAGCCTCGGTGCACCGGCACGCGCCATCCGCAATGCCCAGCCGGGATGGGTGGCAAGGCTCAGGAGCTTCTTTGGCGTCCAGCGGAACGGCAGTGAAAAGCCATTGCGGGCATCGCGCAGCCGCCTGCCGGGAATGGCGTTGTCGACGGTGATCTCGATTGCTTCGAAGCCCAAGGCCTGGGCGTGCTGCAACAGTCTAAGGCTCACCTCGCGGTCCCGGAACAGGTAGAGCTGAAACCACTTCCTGCCCTCACCGGCGGCTGCCACGGCTTCCATGGACGCGCTGGCCGCCGAACTCATGACAAAGGGGATTCCTGCTTGTGCGGCTGCCCGGGCCAATGCCTGGTCGCCCGCGGGCCATGCAGCACCCGCCAGCCCGGTCGGTCCGATGATGATCGGCATTGAGAGCGGTTTGCCGAAGAGCGAGATGGCCGCCGAGCGGTGGCCAACATCGACCGGCGCAGAGCCGACGAGACGGATCCGATCCAGTGCAGCCCTGTTTTCGCGCAATGTGAGTTCCGAGCCGGCGCCGCCGTCGAAAAAATCAAAGACCATTTTCGGCAATGCGCGTTGCGCGGCGATTCTGAAGTCGGCAATGGAGGCCGGACCATGCTGGCTGGACATGAATATTCTATTCCCTCCCTGGTTTATGGATCTTGCTCAATTGAACGGCGGTGCCTCGGCGAGATTGAAAATCTTGCCTGGATTCATGATGTTGTGAGGGTCGACGGCACGTTTGATCGCGGCCATCACTCGAATGGCGGGACCATGCTCTGCGACGAGCGCGGCCATCTTGCCGTGGCCGATCCCATGCTCGCCGGTCGATGTCCCCTGCAGCGCGATTGCGCGGGCCGCAAGACGTTTGGTCAGGGTTTCGACGCGCTGACGCTCATCGGGATCGGCGGGATCGAATAGGACGCAAAGATGGAAATTTCCGTCCCCCACATGGCCGCAGATCGGTGCGAGAAGACCAAGGTCTCGCACATCGGCCTTGGCAGCAAGAATTGCCTCGACCAGCCGGGATACCGGCACGCAGCTATCTGTCGGCAGGGCGCTTGCGCCCGGGCGCAGCGCAAGGTTGGCCCACCAAATATCATGACGTGCCTGCCAGAGCCTGCCTCGGGCCTCCGCCGATACGGCCGTGTCAAATCGACTGGCGCCAGCGGCATGTGCCTCCGCTTCTATGAACGGCAACGCGGCCTCGACCGCTGCGCGACTACCGTGCAGTTCGATAAAAAGCGTCGGCTCGACCGGCAAGGAGAGTTTTGAATAGCTGTTGACGGCCTCGACCTGCAGTTCATCGAGCAGTTCGATGCGTGCCAATGTATCCGTGAGCCTGGTTGCAACAAGCACGAAGCCCACCGCTTGTTCCAGCGTGGAGAAACTCGCCGAAATCGCAACGACGTGGTCCGGAATTGGATGCAATTTGACAGTCACGTCGGTCACGATGCCGAGCGTGCCTTCCGATCCCACCCAGAGACGTGTCAGATCATAGCCCGCAGCCGATTTGCGGGCATGGCTTGCGGTGCGGATCCGATCGCCATTGGGCAGAACGACACCGAGTGAAACGACATTGTCCTTCATCGTGCCATACCGCATGGCATTCGTACCGGAGGCGCGCGTCGAAGCCATTCCGCCAAGTGAGGCATCCGCGCCGGGATCGACGGGAAAGAACAGTCCGGTATCGCGCAGTTCGGCGTTCAGGCGCTTGCGGGTGACGCCTGCCTCGACCGTCGCCGTCATATCGTCCGGTTGAATCGTCAAAATTCGATCCAGCCGCGAGAGATCGATGCATATTCCACCCATAAGGGCGGCAACATGACCCTCACAGGAGGTGCCGGTTCCAAACGGGATTACCGGCACATCGAAGGCGTGGCAGGTCGCGACGATGCGTGATACCTCATCCGCCGTATCCGGGAAGACGACCGCATCCGGCGGATAGGAGGGATGCCAGCTCATATCATGGCCATGCTGATCACGCACGGCCGTCGCCGTTGTCAGCCGCTCGCCAAAATGCAGCTTCAATTTCGCGATTGCCGCATCGACAAGATCGCCATGGCGTCCGTAGTGGTTTACCGCAGACGTCATCGCTCGGCCTCCTGCTGGCCATCAGACCATCGAAAGGCGGCTGGAGGCTTGGTCCCCCATGACGAGAGATTTTCCTCACTGCGGTTGCGCAGGTGGCGGCTTGCCATCGGGAATGTCCCAAGCACGACCAGCTCGCGAGCATGATGGGCGAGAATATCGAGCGCATCGGCCACCTCCGGCGTGGCTGGATCGCCCTCGAACTCGCAAAGGAAGCGGGATGGCACGAACTGTCCGCCGACAAGGTAGCTTTCGATCTTGGTCATGTTGATGCCGTTTTCGGCAAATCCGGCAATGGCATGGTAGAGGCAGCCCGGCCGGTTCTGGGTGCGGAAGACGATCGTCGTCAGAAGCTGTGTTTTTTGCTCGACCGCTTGAGGTTCGGCAGACAGCACGTAGAACCGTGTCGTGTTATGCGGATCGTCTTCGACATTGCGTTTGAGGATATCCAATCCATAAAGGTCGGCTGCGACATCCGAGGCAATCGCGGCCTCGCTCGGATCCTTGCAAGATGCCACCAGCTCGGCGGCGTGCGATGTCGTCGGAGCGGCAATGGCCTCCAGATCGAGCGCCGCAATCAGCCGGCTGACCTGACCAAGTGCGACGGGGTGCGAACGCACGCGCCTGATGCTTGCAAGCGATGCGCCTGGCGGCGCCATGAGGCAATGTTCGACGCGTTGAAAATGCTCACCGACGATGTGCAAACCACTGTCGGGCACGATTCTGTGCACATCCGGCACCCGCCCGACCAAGCTGTTTTCGCATGGCAGGAGGATCCGGTCGACTTCACCGCGGACGGTGCTGGCAATCGTGGTCTCCAGGCTCGGCAGGGCGATGCGGTCGGCGGATGGGAACGCCATCCTGCAGGCAACATCCGCAAATGCACCGGGCCGACCATTATAGCCGACCTTATGGACCGCAAGCTCCGAGCCAAGTTTCGTGGCAACCGGAGGCAATGTACTTGTATGCGGATCGAAAGGGATCGCGGGGCGAGGGGCCGTGGATCCACGGTTTGCGGCGGTCGATGTCATAGGCGAACTCCGAAGGAAATTTGCGCATGCCAGGTCACGCCGCGGGCAGGATTGTCCCGTCCCGCGTCGAGCGCCTGTGATCGCTCATCCATGATTAATTTGCGGTCGGCAGCCTTGTCGTTTCCATCACTGTCATCGGCCACAGCAGGGCGATGCCGTTGCCGTCGGAAACGATGTCAAGATGGCGTTCTGCTGCAACAAGGCAGTCGTCGTCGGTGAAGATCTCGGTTGCCGAGAACAGCAATCGCAGAAAATGTCCGAGATCTGCCTTGGTGTCGAAGCGCCAGCGGGTGGTGACATCGGTAAATTGAGGCTTGTCCCATCCGGTCAGAGCGCACAGGCTGGTGGCAAATTCCCGCGAGAGGAAAGAGACCTCGTGGCCGGTACAGCAACTCAGGGCGATAAAATCGTCGAAATAGGCGGCAAGCCGCGTTCCGGCGAAGATGTCGGCAACTACCAGCTTGCCGCCGGGGCGCATATGGGCTGCGATAGCCGTCCAAGCCGCTGTCTTGTCGGAAATATGGTGGACAGCGCCGCGCGACCAGGCCATGTCAAAATCGCGGATCGGCAGGTCGAGCATGTGCGCTGCCTGACCGAAGATCCTGATCCGGCCGCCACTTTCGATTTCGAGATCCTCAAGTTGTTCGGTGGACGGATCGGTTGCGACCAGTAAGCCTGTAGGGCCTACATCTTCGGCAATCGCTCGGCTGAAATGACCGTTGCCGGCGCCGATTTCCAAGACGCGTCGGCCGTCGACCGGCTGCAGGAAGCGGCGCATGGCGGCAATATCGTCAAGCCAGGCATCGGGAAAGAGGTGGAGTGCATCGCGGTAGGTCGCCGAGCGGCGGCCTGAAAAGACGACCTCAGATTCAATCGGTGTCGAGGACATATACATGAACATATGCCTTCCAAAATTGTTGCGGTTCGGACATCTCCCTAGATTCTAGTTATGCGGGTAATCGCGATGCGATTTACCTCTTATGATTAAAGCTACAACATAGATTTGATAGGAAATCAATTGCTATTTGCAAGTAATTTAGACATGCATAAGCTTTGTGCAATCGATCTATTTGGAGGCAGTTTTGCCCGAGACAATTGCTGCCTGAAGAGGATATTCTCCCTGATTGGAATAGCCCTATCCCGGATTTCGCAGGGGCCGCCAAGCTATAGCCGGTCATGATCCCAATGCTTGCCAACGCACAGCCGGGTATGATCCTGATCTCAAATGATTGTTAACGGTCCGGTTTCAGGCATTAAGGATCAGGATATTGCCCAGAATGATCGTTGCGCCACCGAGGGCGAGACGTGTATCGACGTGCAGCCCTTCGAATATGACGGAAATTGTCATAGCAACAATGGGAACAACGGTTAGCGCATAAGCCGCGCGGGCTGGGCCGACCTTTTCAATCAGCGTGAAATACATGAGAAAGGTGACGCAGGAGGCGACAATTGCGAGATAGGCAAGCTGTGCCAGATAGCTGGTTGTTACAGGTATTGTCAGGGACGTGCCGACAACCACAGCCCAGGCGAACCCGAAGCCGCATCCGCACAATGCGCCCCAACCCATGAGGACTGGGATGGGCACGCCGCGCCGCTGGTTGCGCGCAGCGATCGCCGTCCCTGCGCCGGTCGCTATCGCGGCAATGGCGGCCCATATGAAGCCTTTCAGGGTTTGCGGGTTGAGATGCAAGGCAAAGATCTGTGGGGCGGCCACGATGCCGAGGCCCAGTAGACCAAAGATTATGCCGATCGCGGCGCGGCGGCTTATTCGTAGATCCAGCAGAAACCGGCTGGCTACCGCGGCGAAAAGCGAGGAACTCGACAGCACCAGAGCTGCGATCCCGCTCGGTATACCTTGTGTCGCCTTGTAAAAGGCGATGAAAGCAAGCCCGAAAAACAATATGCCCTGCATTGCCACCCAAGAGCGGTCGCCGCGCATAATTGTGATCGGTTTGCCGGTTGCGATCGAAAAGCCGAGCATGCCTGACCCAACAAGAAACATGCGAATGGCGACCGATAGCTCAGGTGCGGAAGCACTTGCCTGAAGGGACGTCACAATGGCGCCCGACCCCCAAAAAAGCACAGTCGCAAGAAACAGGGCTGCGGTCATCTCACATCCTTTGTGGCCAGACGGTAATCCAGGCAAGCGGCGAGTTCAGCACAAGGTGCACAGGGCTCGGAGCGTAATGTCAACTATTTACTTGCAAAACGCAATTATTATTAACTTGCGTCCGCGATGTCGCTGCTGCGCCGGTTTCTGCGATGGCGATTGCCGACGGTTTGGGATCTTGGTTGATGGATCGCGCAATGTTTGAGCGTGGCAGGTGGAACGACTTGCGCCGCCTGCCCGTCATATCAGGTAGGCGCCAGCAGTATCTTCGGGTTCAAAACGCCGCTAGCGTAATTGAGGCACGGGTGAAAATCTGACAAGCTGGACGGCATGAAGTCGAAAAAGCAAGGCGGAAAGCCTGCATCACCCAAACCGAAACACTTACTGCAGCAGCTTGCGCGGACGCCGGAGAAGCTGTTTTCAAGTGCTTTCCGCAATCAGTATGGCGCTCTTTGTTTCCGCTACAAGGGTGATGAAGGCGAAATCGAGATATTGGTGATTACGTCACGCGAGAGCGGCCGTTGGATTGTACCGAAAGGTTGGCCAATGAAAGGCAAGGAGCCTCACGAAGCGGCTGCGATCGAAGCCTGGGAGGAGGCGGGCGTTCGTGGCAAGGTAAGGAAGGTGCCGTTTGGCCGGTACACCTATCTTAAAGAACTCCCTGACGGAAAAGTCGCGCCCTGCGTCGTCGACATGTTCCAAATCGAAGTGAAGGAGGTCGGGGCGGAGTTCAAGGAGCGAGGACAGCGCCGGATTGATTGGGTCAGCCCCGACGAGGCGGCACGCCGCGTGCGTGAAATCGAGCTTAAATCATTGCTCGTCAACTTTAAGCCTCAGCGCAAATAATCACTTGTACGATCCTATCTGCTTAGCTGGAAGAATAATGGAGCGAAAGCGGTCAGACGCGGCCAGTGATTGGCATCCGGCCTTTGCGGCGTTTCGATACCCACCGAATTCCGGTTCATCTTGGCAAGAGTGTCACTCGTCATCAGACTAAGGTCCGTGTTCAACGCGGGTCTATTCGGATAGTGGATGACCGCCCCCGGTCGCCGACACCACTATCACCCGTCGGCGGTCCGCCCTGTCATTGGAGGAATCTCCGGTGGCAGGGCGAATATTCGGGCTTGATGCTCTTCGCTGATCCATGATCCACTGGTGGACCTCCATACCAACATTTGGTTTGGTGTATCGAAGCAAGATTGGAGCAGGCGATGAAAAGAATAGTCGCAGCGGGAATTCTGGCGGGAATGCTTGCGGCCTGCCAAGCCAGCCAAGAGGGGCTGAAGCCTATTCCCGGAAGCATCACCTACGGCGGGCAGCCGAGCCAACGGTTACAAAAGTCACCGGTCGGCAGCATTGTCCCTCACACATTCACGGATCAGTGGGGTGAACGAGTGCGCGAGACCTACATCCTGCAGCCTGACCGCAGCCTGAAGCTCGTAGATCGGGTATATCTCGATAACCCGTTCGATTGACCCCTATCACCGGATAGTCCGTCCTGGCGAGCGTGGCTTCGGCGATGGCCACTGCCAATCGGGTGAGAGCGTATCGGATTAGGCGCCCCCAAGAAGAGCTCTTGTGGCGGTGTGCCATAAAATAACAAGCGCCGCGCCAAATTGATGCTACACAATTTGCATCCAATTCCTTCAAAAAAACATTCAATTAAGAGATCAATTTTGGATGCAATTTGCCATTGTGATGATGATCACCTGTAACTGTTCGTGAAGCATCGCACTTATGCGCAGGCGTTTTTCCGTGACAGGGAATTTTGCAACAATATATGGTCAATGGTGGCTCGCCCATGCGCCCATCACACATTGCGGATCACGACATGAAAGACTGGCATCCTGACCTTAGTCGCTCCTCCAGCCCTCGCTATATGGCTATCGCCGACCTGATCGAAATGGATTTGAGAAGCGGCGTGCTCGCGGTGGGAGACCGTTTGCCGCCGCAAAGGGAGATGGCCAAGCGGCTGAACATCGATTTCACCACGGTGGCTCGCGGTTATGTCGAGGCGCAGAAGCGCGGCCTGGTGGATTCGCACGTCGGCAGGGGCACCTTCGTCACAGGCGGGCAAGATCGCGAAAGGCATGGTTTCGTGTCCGATGCCATGCCCGATCCACGTCGAACTTCGTTGGTGGACTTGTCGATGAACCTTCCACCGGAGCCTGACGATGCGGATTTGATTGCCCGCATGCGCGAAGGCCTGTCAGCCGTGGCAAGCAATCTGGTTCCGCTGCTGCGATACCAGGGCTTCGGCGGATCGGGCATGGATAAGGATGCCGCTGCCGCCTGGCTCAGCCGTCGCGGCCTGGTGCCTTCGCAGGAGCGTATCTTCGTAACGCCAGGCGCGCATCCGGCGCTGCTGGCGATCTTCGGTCTTCTGGCAAAGCCTGGCGAGACCGTATTGTCGGAAATCATTACCTATCCGGGTATGCGCTCGATCGCTGCCCAGTTGCGCCTCAATCTCTCAGGCTTGCAGATGGATGATGAGGGCATATTGCCCGCTGCTTTTGCCGAGGCTTGCGAGCGGCTGCAGCCGAAAGCGCTCTATCTCAATCCGACGCTGCAGAACCCTTTGACGCTGACCATTCCCGAGAAGCGTCGCGGGGAGATCGCCGCCGTCGCCCGCAAATATCATGTGCCTATTATCGAGGATGACGCCTACGGTTTCATTCCTTTGCACGGGCCGCCGCCGTTTGGCGCCATCGCGCCAGACTTGACATGGCATATTGGTGGTCTTGCAAAATGCATCGGCGCCGGCCTTCGCCTTGCCTATGTGGTTGCTCCGGACACCAAGGCGATCTGGCCCTTCGTCAGCGCCATGCGTACAAACAATGTCATGGCCTCGCCGATGACGGTTGCGCTCGCCACGCGCTGGATCGAGGACGGCACGGCCGATTCGATCCTGCGCTTCATCCGCGCCGAGGCAGCTGCCCGCCAGCAGATGGTGGCCGATATTCTGCCCGAGGGCAGCTACAAGGCCGATCCGATCAGCTTCAACATCTGGATGCCGCTAACCAACGGCTGGACCCGGTCGACCTTCAGCAGTCACATGCGTTCCTCCGGAATCGGCGTCGTGGCGAGCGACGCCTTTACTGTCGATGGTGCGGTCAGCGAGGCCGTGCGCATCTGCCTTGGCGGGCCGATCGGCCGCGACCGACTGAAAGGCGCGCTCGACTTCATGGCGCATGCGCTCGAAGGCCCACCGGAAATGTCCGCCTCATTCTTCTAGGCATCGTAGAATGGCATGTCTCTAACGGTTTTTTATGCGATGCCATATGAGCTGCGCACATCAGGACCTCGGCGTGCGGGCGTTCTAAAGGAGAGGAGCGTCTACAGATTTTCTTTCAGGAGGATCTCAATGCGTAACCGCTCTTGTTCGGCCAATAGCTCACGTGCGTCGGCACGAGCGCGCATGATGCGAACCGCGCTGCGCACGGCATGACCGGGATCCAGCGCGATGACCGCATTGATGCTGCCGTCGCGCAATCCTTCTTCAGTAAAAGGGGTGCGCTCGTGGACCACGACCGATAGATTGCGCAGATCGCTTGTCGCCGCGGCTGCCAAGAGGGGGATGCGCGCCTCTGAGCTCAGTATGTAGGCGGCAACAACATCTTTGTTGCTCTCAAGTACGCGGCCGATAATCTGGCTTGCCCGCTTCTCGTCAGCGTGTGTCTCGATCGATGGAAGGCAGGTGAGGTTCGCAAACTGCTCATTGATTATGGTATCGAAGCCGTGACGCCGCTGAATACTGTCCAGTGATTGCATGGTCTCTGCGACGATCATCACCTTCCCCCGCGTCTGACGGACAAACGTGCCGATCAATCGTCCTGCCGTTGCACCTGCCGCGAAGTTGTCAACGCCCACGAAATCCGCGGCGGGAAGCTTTTCCTGACCGGACAGAAATTGGACGACCTTGATGTCCCTTTCCAAAAGCCGCATCAAGGCATCGCGTACTTGGGGCGACTCCGGCGCCATCAGGGCTATGCCGTCGACGGTTTCCTCGCTGATGCCGGTGAGATATTTCGCAACACCATGGGCGTCCTCGGTGGGGATCTGAACGCAGTCTATATCGGTCAGGTCGCTTTTGAGCGCCGCTCCGAGATTCTCCACCCGACGCAACAGCTCGCCAAGATAAAGATCTCCCGACTTTGGCAGGATGAACCGAAACTTATAGCTCTTGTTGCGTGCGAGGCTGACGGCGGCAGGGTTTCGGATAAAGCCAATGCGTTCAATGGCTTCTTGAACGCTGCGGGCCGCTTTCTTGCTCACATTGGGGCGATTGTTCAAAACCCGGTCGACTGTGGCAAGGCTTACGCCGGCGGCTTCCGCAAGGTCCTTTGCTGTTGGCCGCATGATAGCTCCACTTGAATTACAGACAGCAGACATTTCCCTCAAAAACGAGAGAAAGGCAAGAATTGATGTGCGGACCTCAAAAACTGCTTGCATTGAGGTGCGCACCTCAGTTATTTCTTTGTTGTCTGGCCATCGGGTCGGATCGAAGGGAGATGGGCCGGGTTCGGAGTGCGTTTCGCAACATTCCGGCCGTCACGCTTTCACTTATCTTCTCGATGGAGGTCGAGAGGTTCAACGGGAGGATTGAAGCCATGAGGTCTCTTTTGCTGAGCCCGGCAGTTGCTGCAGGGATATATGTTGCCGTATCCGCGGTCGCGGCGTCGCACGCTCAAGCCGCCGATCTGACTCTATGCTGGGCGGCGTGGGATCCCGCCAATGCTCTGGTGGAGCTGAGCAAGGATTTTGAGAAGAAGAGCGGCAATAAGATGCACTATGAATTTGTGCCTTGGCCGAATTTCGCAGACCGTATGCTCAATGAACTGAATTCCAGCGGCAAGCTTTGCGACCTGATGATCGGCGACAGCCAGTGGATCGGCGGCGCGGCGGAAAACGGTCAATACGTCAAGCTCAACGATTTCTTCGATAAGGAAGGAATCAAGATGGACGATTTCATCCCCGCGACCGTGGTCGGATACGCCGAGTGGCCAAAGAATACACCGAATTACTGGGCGCTGCCGGCATTCGCCGATGTCGTTGGGTGGACCTATCGCGCGGACTGGTTCTCCCGCCCAGAGCTTCAGGCGGAGTTCAAGAAGAAGTACGGCCGCGACCTTGCCGTTCCGAAGACCTGGGACGAGCTGACGGACATCGCTGCCTTCTTCCAGGGGCGCGAAATCGACGGCAAGAAAGTCTATGGCGCGGCAATCTACACCGAGCGTGGCTCTGAAGGCATCACCATGGGGGCAATGAATGCCCTTTATAGCTACGGCTTCCAATATCAGAATCCGAACAAACCCTATGATCTGGAAGGCTTCGTAAACTCGGCGGAAGCAGTCGCGGGCCTGGAGAAATACAAGAAGCTCTATGAGTGCTGCACGCCTCCCGGTCATTCCGATGCCTATATGACCGAAGACGTCGATGCCTATAAGTCAGGGCAGGTCGCATTGCAGATGAACTTCACCTTCACCTGGCCAGGCATCAATGCCGATGCCAATGTCGGTGGCAAAAAGACCGGCTATTTCCCAAACCCCGCCGGCCCGAAGGGTGCACAGTTCGCCCAGCTCGGAGGGCAGGGCATCTCCGTGGTTGCCAACTCCGATAAAAAGACCGAGGCCCTCGATTACATCAAATGGTTCGCGCAACCTGAGATCCAGCGAAAGTGGTGGGCGCTTGGCGGCTATTCGGCACTGAAGGCTGTCGTGGACGATCCGGGCTTTGCGTCAAGCCAGCCCTATGCAAAGCCGTTCCTCGATTCGATGGCAATCGTCGAAGATTTCTGGGCCGAGCCCTCCTACGCCTCCCTCCTGCAGGCATCGCAGAAGCGGTTTCATGACTATGTAGTCGCAAACCAAGGTACCGCAAAGGACGCGCTCGACGGGCTCGTCAAGGACTGGAAGGGTGTCTTCCAGGACGACGGAAAATATTGACGCCGGCATAGGGGTATTCCCCGATAGTGGCGTCACGCAGGGTCAGCCGTGCCGACTGGGCTGGCTCTGCCCACCACCAATTTCATGCCAAGGAGACGGACATGCTCCACTCACCGATCGATCGGATTGCCGGTGCGACGCCGCCCGCGATCGCAGCGCGCGTCAAAGGTCTTTCTGATCGCGCCATAGCCTGGCTTTTCGTCGCGCCCTCGATCGTGTTGCTGCTTGCCATCAACATCTTTCCATTGATTTGGACGATCCGCCTCAGCTTCACGA
Organism: Rhizobium sp. BK098; assembly: GCF_014193155.1. NCBI lineage: Bacteria > Pseudomonadati > Pseudomonadota > Alphaproteobacteria > Hyphomicrobiales > Rhizobiaceae > Rhizobium > Rhizobium sp. BK098. The sequence continues at coordinate 540,202 of NZ_JACHYY010000003.1, forward strand.
ACTTCCGCGTGAACCGACCCAACGAGCCGATACGGTTTGTCGGCCTGAGAAATTACATCAATATCCTGACGGATGGCGATGTATGGCGGAGCATGCAGGCAACCGCCCATTTCTTGATCTGGACCATCATCCTGCAGGTTCTGATCGGTTTCTTGCTTGCCTATCTGATCAACAAGAAGTTTCGCGGCAACGATCTGTGGACGACGATCATCGTGCTTCCGATGATGCTTAGTCCGGCGGTTGTCGGCAACTTCTGGACCTTCCTGTACCAGCCGCAAATCGGCCTCTTCAACTATGTGGTCGCTTTCCTGACCGGGAACGATCCCTCCAGCTTCTCGATGATTGCGAGCACCACGTTGGCACCATGGGCCATCGTCATCGTGGATACCTGGATGTGGACGCCCTTCGTAATGCTGATCTGCCTGGCGGGACTGCGTTCCATTCCCAGCAGCATTTACGAGGCTGCCGAATGCGACCGTGCCAGTAAATGGCGTCAGTTCTGGACCATTACCATCCCGATGGTACTGCCGTTCCTGATGCTGGCGGTCCTCTTCCGTGGCATCGAGAACTTCAAGATGTTCGATCTCGTCGTACAGTTGACCGGCGGCGGGCCGGGATCGATCACAGAGCTGACATCCATCAACTTGAAGCGCGCCGCTTTCGAACAATGGCGAACCGGTTACGCATCCGCCTACGCCGTCATTCTTTTCGTCACCGTATTCGGTTTGGCATCGATCTACGTCAAAGCTCTAAATAGGGTCAAACAACGATGAGCAGCTATTCCGTAACCGAGCCATCCGCACGTCAGAAATGGTTTGCCGGTATTCTAGTCGTCCTCTATTCCGTCATAACCCTCCTCCCGCTGCTGTGGATCATCGCGACCGGCTTCAAATCACCAGCCGATGCGATTTCCTATCCGCCGAAACTGGTCTTCCAGCCGACGATGGAGGGATATGTCAATCTTTTTACCACCCGGACTCGCGTGCCTGAGGATCAACTCAGAGCGCTTGGTGAACCTACGACGTGGTACGACAAGCTGGTTCGCAAGGACGGCCTGATCATCACCGGTGCCTCGCGCTTCGCCGAGCGCTTCTATAATTCCGTCATCATCGGGTTCGGCTCCACGGTCCTTTGCATCGTGCTTGGCACGACGGCGGCGTATGCCTTTTCCCGCTTCAAGGTTCCGCTGAAGGATGATCTACTCTTCTTCATTCTTTCGACCCGCATGATGCCGCCGATCGCCGTTGCAATTCCGATCTTCCTGATGTTCCGATCGCTCGGCCTCAGCGACACGCATGCGGGCATGATCCTCCTCTATACCGCCGTCAACCTGTCGTTGTCGGTATGGCTTCTCAAGGGCTTTATCGACGAAATCCCGATTGAGTACGAGGAGGCCGCGCTGATCGACGGCTATACGCGGTTCCAGGCCTTCTACAAGGTCGTGCTGCCGCAGGCCGTTACCGGCATCGCGTCAACGGCAATCTTCTGTCTGATCTTCGCCTGGAATGAATATGCGTTTGCCGTATTGCTCACATCAGGCAATGCCCAGACGGCGCCGCCCTTCATCCCGACCATCATTGGCGTCAGCGGCCAGGACTGGCCAGCGGTTGCCGCCGGCGCAACGATCTTCCTGGTTCCCGTCATGGTCTTCACGATCCTGCTTCGCAAACATCTGCTGCGCGGCATCACCTTCGGAGCGGTACGCAAATGACGACGTTTCTCAATCGCTTGGTACGCCTGCGCCGCGATGCGTGGGAAATTCTCGCTTCGGTCCTGATCGCACTCGGCGTCGTCATGCTGATGCAGCCGCTGTGGCTGTCGCTTTATTCCTATTCCTTCCTAGTGACGCTGGTAGGAACAGTCATGTTCATCATCGTCAGCCATTTCCCGGAGTGAATCATGGCGCAGATCAGAATTCACAATGTGCGCAAGGACTTTGGAGCTTTCAACGCGGTGAAGTCTTCCACCTTCACCGTGGAAGATGGGGAGTTCTTTATGCTGCTCGGGCCCTCCGGCTGCGGGAAGACGACCACCCTGCGGATGATGGCCGGTCTCGAGCTGCCAACCAGCGGTGAAATCTATATCGGTGGCGAAGAGGTTGGGATGAAGAGGGCAAGCGAGCGCGATATCGCATTCGTTTTCCAGATGTTTGCTCTTTATCCACATATGAATGTCCGAAGAAATATTTCCTATCCGTTGGTCAGCCAGGGCATGAGAAAGGCTGAGGTCGCAAAACGGGTCGCAGAAGTAGCCAAGATCCTGCGGATCGAAAATATCCTCGACAAGCCGATCGGCGGGCTTTCCGGCGGCGACCGGCAGCGTGTGGCGGTAGGTCGCGCCATTGTCCGCAACCCGAAAGCCTTCTTCATGGATGAGCCGCTAGGCGCACTTGACGCCGAATTCCGCGAACACATGGCGCAAGAGCTGCGGGCACTGCACGACCGCATGGGCGCCACCACCGTCTATGTCACCCATGATCAGTTGGAAGCCATGCAGATGGGCGACAAGATCGTGGTGATGAACCACGGGGTCGTCGAGCAGTTCGGCAAGCCGCAGGAGATCTATGACTGGCCGGCGACGAAATTCGTGGCAAAGTTCATCGGCTCGCCGCCCATGAATTTCCTGGAGTTCGATGGTTCGGTCGGAACCGGCGGAACTCATGTCAGCCTTGCCGGACACATGGTGAGGGTGCCAATGTCTCGCGAAGAACATGCCGGCAAGCTGGCGCTGGGCGTCAGGCCCGAACACATACGCTTCAACGACGATTCCGCTTATAGAGGGCGGGTCATAGCCGTGGAATATCTGGGTACGACGCAGATCGTCACGATCGACACGCCGCATGGCGAGATCAAGGTTCGTACACCATCCCACCAGGTCGCACATGTCGAAGAACTGATTGGACTGGACTTCGATTCCAGGAGCCTGACGGTCTTCAACTCTGCGACCGGGGCCGCGCTTGTTTCCGAAGCCAACGAGGGAGTGTTGCGCCGTGGCTGAGGTCATCTTGAAGAATATTACGAAATCTTTCGCCGGTCACCGGGCACTCGATGAGCTGTCCATGATCGTTCCCGACGGTTCGTTCGTCGTTCTTCTGGGGCCGACGGGTGCGGGCAAGACGACGACTTTGCGGATGGTGTCAGGGCTCGATAACCCTGATGTCGGCGAGATCATGATCGGTGGGCGATCCATGCGCGGGCTGACACCGGCGCAGCGCAACGTCGCGATGGTGTTTCAGCAATATTCGCTCTACCCGCACCTTTCGGTACGTCAGAACCTTGAATTTCCGCTGAAGTCGCCCTTGCTGAAGACGCCGCAACGCATAATTGACGAGAAGGTGAACACGGTCGCCGAAATTCTCCAGATCTCCCATAAGCTCGATAATAAGGCGACGGCTCTTTCCGGCGGTGAAATGCAACGCGTGTCCATCGGGCGCGCACTGGTCAGAAATCCGCAGATCTATCTCATGGATGAACCGCTGAGCTCGCTTGACGCCAAGCTGCGCGCCGATCTGCGTATCGAGCTCAAGAGCATTCAAGCCAAATCCGGCGCAACCTTGCTTTACGTGACCCACGATCAGGTCGAGGCGATGACGATGGCAACACATGTCGGCGTCCTTCACGAGGGTAGGCTCGCCCAGTTCGGTTCTCCGCGCGAAATTTATGAACAGCCGGTGAGCGTCTACGCCGCCACTCGCCTCGGACAGCCGCGCATCAACGTGCTGCCTGCCGAGCTTTTCCCCGGTGCCCCGGCAAACGCCAAATCGATAGGCCTGCGTCCCGAGCATATCGCTCAAGGCGATGGCCAAGAGGCGACTGTTACCCGTGTCGAGCATCTGGGCGATCAGACGCGCCTGCATCTTTCGTTCAAGAAACACAATTTGATCACCGTCACCGAGGCTCATACGGCCCTCAGAAGTGGCGAGATCGTTAAGATCCAGCCGAACAAGCCGCTCTATTTCGACGCGGCCGGCATGCGCTTGGTTTAAGGGAGGCGAGAATGTCACAGTTCCTCAACAGCAGGGAAAAGGCGGTCACCGAAGCAATCGAGGGCCTTCTCGTTGCATCGGGGGGCGCCCTGAGCCGCCTCGATGGTTTTCCGCATATCCGTGTCGTCGTGCGTTCGGATTGGGATAAGAGCAAGGTCGCGATCGTCTCTGGAGGCGGATCGGGCCATGAGCCGGCTCACGCGGGCTTCGTCGGCAAGGGGATGCTCACCGCAGCCGTCTGCGGAGATATTTTTGCGTCTCCCAGCGTCGATGCAATCCTCGCCGGTATCCTGTCCGTCACAGGGCCGGCCGGCTGCCTCCTGATCGTCAAGAACTATACGGGCGACCGCCTCAACTTCGGTTTGGCGGCGGAGCGTGCTCGCGCCTTTGGCTTGAATGTCAGCATGGTCATTGTGGACGATGACATCGCGTTACCGCATCTCCCGCAATCTCGCGGCGTGGCGGGCACGCTCTTTGTTCACAAGATCGCGGGAGCCTTGTCGGAGAACGATGCTGATCTGGAGACTATCACTGAAGCCGCGCGCCATGTCATTGCGGGTACGCGGTCGATCGGAATGTCGCTCGACACATGCACCGTGCCTGGTTCGCCGAAGGAACACAGGATTCCGGAAGGCCGCGCCGAACTCGGGCTCGGGATCCACGGCGAGGCCGGTGTCGAGCTGGTAGAGTATACCGGTGTCCGAGCTGCGGTTGCCGCCATGGTTGAGCGTCTTGCGGCAACCATGGATGATAGGCCCCATGTCGTGCTCGTGAATAATCTGGGCGGCGCATCGATGCTGGAAATGTCGGTCATTGTCCACGAAATTGCCCGATCGGCTATTTCAGGAAAGATCTCGCATGTGATCGGACCTGCTGCGATGATGACGTCGCTTGACATGCACGGCTTCTCTATCTCGGTCTTTCCTGCCGACAAGAAAGAACTGGCGCTGTTGGCCAAGCCGGTCGCGCTACCGGCTTGGCCAGGCTTGGCAGCGATCAAACCGGCCGCGGCGTTTGCACTCCCGGATGGGCTGACGCCGATTGCTCCTCTCGCATCGAAGCACGAGCCTACCCGCCAGTTTTTGACGGATTGCTGCAATCTTCTCATTCTCTCAGAGATGGATCTGAACGCGCTTGACGCGAAGTCGGGAGACGGTGATACGGGGTCGACCTTGGCCGGCGCGGCACGCGCGCTTATCGACGCGCTCGACCGCCTTCCTCTTTCAGACTATACGCAACTCTTCCGGGCTATGGGGCAGGAACTCAGTCAGACTATGGGCGGATCGTCGGGGGTGCTTCTAGCGATCTTCTTTGCCGCTGCCGGCGATGGAGCGTCGAGTGGGCTCGCCATTCGCGAGGCGCTGCAGGCCGGGCTTTACCGCATGCAGGAGATCGGCGGTGCTCGTCTGGGAGACCGAACCATGGTCGATGCTCTCTTGCCGGCCCTGGATGCGCTCAACGGCGGTTTGGCAGCAGCGGCGCATGCAGCTCGCGCCGGCGCAGACATGACCGCCACGCTCGTCCATGCCAAGGCCGGACGCGCCGCCTACATCAATGCCAAGCAACTTGAGGGCCACATCGATCCCGGCGCGGAAGCGGTCGCTCGGTTGTTTGAATATCTGGCAGGTCGCAGCGATCTATCTGAACAGCACGCACTGGACAAGCGACCGGCCAGCGCATCGCCGGCTGGCTATCGACAATGACGCGCCTACCATGGGTGAGTTTGACGCGGGACTTCTCGATGGAAAAGTTGATTATGAACTTGCCGGCTTGATCGAAAGTGCCGCGACGTTGCCGGAAGGATGCAAGCGGGCGCGCGGTCGTCTTGGATAGAAGTCGCCACGATCCTATGCGGGATGCGCCGGGGCGCTGGTGGATATGCTTCTCCCCACGGCGGCGATCAATCAGATCCACACAGTGTCTGCGGCCAAGCGGCGAGCGAAGACGCCCCGGACTTCCGCGTCATCCAACGCAAGACCGGTTTCGAAATCGGCGTAGCCTGGAACCGAGCCATCATGGGCTACGGCATAGCCCTCACTTGCTGCGCCGTGCGTTGTCGATACGATAGGCAAGCTGTGCGCGTGTCAGGCCAAGCATGCGAGCGGCCGCCGAAAGGTTCCCTTGTGCCTGCACCATCGCGATCTCATACAAGGAGTGCTCGAGAGCGTCGAGCGAAAATCCGTTGGATCCTAATAGCTGGTTCGGATCGATTGCGCTTTTTCCGGATCCGGTGGCGCTATTGCGTGGATTGGGAGCAAGACGCGCCAATGCGATTTCGATCTGAGCGGCGGAAATCGTCGCGCCGGTGATCAGCGAATTGAGCACGGCGATAAGGACACCACGCATCTGGCGCAGATTGCCCGGCCAAAGTTGCGTCTCGATCAGCTTTTTGGCGCCTGCCTCAAAGCTTGGAGGCTCTAGCCCCATGCGAACTGCAAGTTCCTGTAACATGGCGTGGGCGAGTGCCAGCCGCTCGCCTTCCCGCTCGGCCAACGGTGGCATACGAACGTGCAGCGGCGATAAGACCGAGTGAAGCTCGGTTGAAAAGGCCGGCATCTCCGATGCCTGGTATTCGTCCGCTATCGCAAGAATGCGCGGGCCTCCTTCCGCCATGCCCTCCTCGACGGCCCGGGCAAAATGCGGTTGAATGTCGGCGGGTATGGTTTCGACAGCGTCGATCACGATCGTCTCGCGCTGAGGCGCGCGGCGGGTTGCCTTAACCGGTCGTGCGACCTCGGCGCAAAGCGCAAGATCGACTTGCATCCCAACTACCCGCCGTAGATTGGTGGCAGTGGCAGCAGATCCGCGATGCAGATAGCGCGCGGCAATGCCGCGTCCAGTCCCCGGCGCACCGGTTATCAGCACGGGCAGGGTTGTGGCCGCGAGGCGGTCGAGTCGGTCGCGCACCGGCATAAGTATCAGGCGGTCGAGGCTGGAGAGGGAGGTGCTGGCAGCACGCGCGGCGCTGCTGCGCGAAGCAGGGACGGTGCTGATGTCGTCGGCAACGTCGATACGTTCGCAGAAAAGCATCACCTCTGGATCACTGAGGCCCCAGCCATCGGCTGGCTTTCCGACTACCCGGCAATGGCTGTGGCCCTGCGCCGCGCATTCGATCTCCTTGTACACGATCAGCGTATCAAAGAACTCGCTGGCATAACCTGAAGCGTAGCCAAGCTGTGTCCAGCAAACGGGTTCAGATGCCAGTCGCGTCTTACTGAATTCGGCGGCTTCGACGCTGTCGCGCCAAAGGAATTCGGCAGAAAATCGCTTTTTGCGAAAGTCGTAGGTGTTGAAGACGGTCTCGACACGCACCACGCCGCTGAAGGTATGCAGCCGCGTTCCGGCGGTGAAGGCATCGCCTATGTCCAGATTTGGCCAGCCGGCGCGCACGAAGCGTGCATCCGACCGGCCGGACATGAAGCCCAGGCGCAAAAGGAAGACGCGCGCCTCCTTCTCGCCGAGCAAGCGCACGAGTTCCCGCCTTAGATCGGAAAGGGCGGACGCGCGCTGCATAACGATGCGCGCGCCATTCAGCTGGATCGTTCCGTCATTCGGATTGAAGACCAGGCCGGAGAGAAGCTGCCGGACGGTCGGATTGCCGCCTCGATCCAGCATTCTCGAAGATTCGACCAATCCCTGCATCAATACCTCTTCTGCGTAGCGAGCGGTTCGGCGATCTTTTTTAGGATGGCCTCTTTATGATTTGATGAAGTCACTTCATCTTTTCAGCAAGTGGTCGCCTTGACAAGTCCACGTAGGGAGGAGAGTTCCTTTAAAGAATATCGTTCTGTTTCAAGTTATTGGAGTTTACCCGGAGAACTTCTCCGCATTCGCCGTCAGTGTTATTTGACAGGCCGCTCAGATTTCTCGTCCTAATGAACCAATTCTGCTGCGTCGGGGAGGGCAAGGCAGAATGGAGGAGTTCGAGCCAAGGCTCGGGCATGCCGCCCCTGGCGGCACGGGAGGAAAAATGACGAGCTTGCAGGATATGTTCGACGTTCGCGGCAAATCGGTCATTGTGACCGGCGGTGCGAGTGGCATAGGACGGGCCTATGCGGAGGTAATGGCGGACAATGCAGCGCGTGTCTGCATTTTCGATATGGATGCGGACAATCTCGACCGTGTGGTGGCGGAAATCGCCCGAGATGGAGCTGAAGTCTGCGGTCTGGAGATCGATGTCTCGGATCGGGCGACCATGGCGGCTGCTTTCGATGCCGTGGCCGAGCGTCATGGACGGATCGACGTCGTCTTTGCAAATGCCGGAATCGATGCCGGGCCTGGCTTTCTGTCTACGACAGGCGAGCGGCTCAAGGACGGAGCCATCGATGTTCTCGACGATCATCACTGGGATCGAGTGATCGAGGTCAATCTCTCCTCGGTCTATACAACCGTCAAGCATGCGGCCCGCCATATGAAGGCGACGGGAGGCGGTCGTATCATCGTCACCTCGTCCATCGCTGCTCAGATCAATGAGGCAATCGTCGGTACGCCCTATATGCCAGCCAAGGCAGGCGTCGACCATTTCGTACGCCAGATGGCGATGGAATTGGGGCAGTTCGGTATTCTCGTCAACTGTATCTCGCCTGGTCCCTTCATGACCAACATTGCCGGCGGCAGGCTGCGAATACCGGCGGACCGCAAGGCGTTCGAACAGCAGTCGCTGATTGGGCGGATCGGCGATCCCGAGGATATCAAGGGGCTTGCTCTCTATCTAGCGTCGCCCTGCTCGTCCTACGTCACAGGCAGCCAGATTGTCATCGACGGAGGTTCGATGCACCGCATCAAATAAATGAACTTTGCCGGATGCGGGAGGAGGAAATCGCAGCCGGCGAGTGAGATTCAGAGGGAGGATAAAATAATGGAATCGAAAAGCAGTTTGTCGATGCCTTCGCGCCGCACGGTGCTGAAGGGAATAGGCGCTGGCCTTGCTGCCTCGGCGCTCGCTGCGCCGATGATTGCCCGCGCGCAATCGGCCGGTACCATCAAGGTCGGCTTCATCACGCCAGCGACCGGGCCTCTCGCCCTTTTCGGTGAGACCGACGGCTGGGCGCTGGAAAAGATCAAGGAACAACTCAAGGGCGGGCTGGATACGGCGGCCGGCCACTTCAATGTCGAATTCCTGATCCGCGACAGCCAGTCGGACCCCAACAAGTCCGCGGAAGTTGCCGGCGATCTCATTCTCAATGAGGGCGTTCACCTGCTACTGCCGGCCTCGACGACCGATACTGTAAGTCCTGCTGCCGATCAGGCTGAACTCAATGAATGCCCCTGCATCTCGACGGGCGCGCCCTGGCAGGCGATCATCTTTCCGCGCGGTGGCAAAGACAAGCCGTTCAAGTGGACCTATCACTTCTTCTGGGGCCTGGACGAAGCGCTGAACACCTATGTCGGCCTCTGGAACACGCTGGAAAGCAACCGCAAGGTCGGCATGCTGTTTCCGCAGAACGCGGATGGTGAAACATGGGGCAACATGGATTACGGCCTGCCTGCCCCTACCAAGAAAGCCGGCTTCGAAATCGTCGTTCCCGGCTTCTTCCAGCCGCGCACCAACGATTTTTCGGCGCAAATATCGGCTTTCAAGCAAGCGAACTGCGATATCATCGGCGGTATCGCCTATCCGGCCGATTTGAAGACCTTCGTCAACCAGTGTGCCCAGCAGGGCTATAAGCCGAAGGCGATTACGGTCGCGGCCGCGTTGCTCTTCGCCTCGGGCGTGGAAGCCATGGGCTCGCTCGGTGAGGGTATGTCTTCGGAAGTCTGGTGGACACCGGCCTTTCCATTCAAGTCGACGCTGACCGGTCAGGTGAGCCGGGATCTCGCAGACCAGTGGGAAGCGGAAAAGAAGAAGCAGTGGACGCAGCCGCTCGGCTACAGCCACACTATCCTCGAAGTGGCGATCGACGTTCTCAAGCGTTCCAAGAACCCGCTCGACCGCGCCGCCAACCTCGAGGCGGTTGTTGCCACCAACATGCAGACACTGATCGGCCCGGTCAATTTTGCCAAGGGACCGCACCAAAATGTGGCGACCTCACCGATTTTCGGCGGGCAATGGGTCAAGGGCGACAAGTGGCCCTACGACCTGAAGATCGTCGACAATACCGTCAACAAGCTCTTCCAGCCGGAACGCAAGATAGTGCCGCTGCCCTGGCGGACTGCCTAAGCAAGGCGTGAAGCCAAGGCAAAGCGAGATGCCGCTCCTGCTCGATGCGATCGGGCCGGGGCGGATTGGACGGAGGATCGGAAGGGCGCGCCTAAACGCGCCGCCGGCGGCAAAAAAGCCGGAGTGGAGGAGCATGGAAAACGGCGTACTACTCGAGGCACGCGACCTCAGCAAATCGTTCGGGGCCCTCAAGGTCTTGCACGAGGTGAGTTTTACGGTCAGCTCTGGTGAGGTTCTGGGCATCGTCGGGCCGAATGGCGCCGGCAAGACAACCCTGTTCAACCTGATCAGCGGCGACATGCGCGTCGATGGTGGCGAGTTGATCTTTGACGGTCAGAAACTCGTTGGCCAGCCGCCCTATCGCCGTTGCAAAATCGGCATCGGCCGGACCTACCAGATCCCGCGTCCCTATGTCGGTATGACGACGTTCGAAAACCTCCTCGTCGCCGCCTTTTTCGGCAGCGGTGCCAAGGATGCCGAGAGCTATCGGCGTTGCGCGGAGATCCTCACGGCCTGCGAGCTGTCCGACAAGGCGAACCGTTCAGCCGGCTCGCTGACGCTGCTCGACCGTAAGCGGCTGGAACTCGCGCGTGCGCTCGCCTCGTCGCCGAAGCTCCTGTTGCTCGACGAGATTGCCGGTGGGCTTACCGACGAGGAGGGAAGGGCGCTCGTCTCGCTTATTCGCCGCATCCGCGACAGTGGCGTCACCATCGTCTGGATCGAACATGTGCTGCACGCGCTGCTCGCCGTTGCCGACCGCATGCTGGTGCTGAATTTCGGGGAGAAGATCGCGGAAGGTGTGCCGGCCGAAGTCATCCAAAGTCCGGAGGTGCGAAGGGTCTATATGGGGGTCGAGGCATGAGTGCAGCACTGCTTTCCACCCACGGACTGGTCGCTCACTACGGCGATTTTCAGGCTCTTTACGGTATCGACTTCGAGATTGCCGCGGGCGAGGTCGTCGCCCTGATCGGGGCCAATGGTGCCGGCAAGTCGACGCTTCTGAAATCGATCATGGGCCTTCTGAGCGTTGCGCCAGGCATGGTACAGCTCGATGGCCGGCCGGTCGGAGGCGCCAAGCCGCATCGGATGGTGGCCGACGGCGTAGCGATCGTGCCCGAGGGCCGTCGCCTCTTTGTCGGCATGTCGGTGATCGACAATCTGCGCGTCGCCATCGACCACGCCGGTAAATCCGCTGCCGTTGGCTGGACGCTGGAGCGCTTGTTCGCGCTCTTTCCGCTCCTGAAGGAAAAGCAGGCCGTGCCTGTGGAATCCCTGTCCGGCGGGCAGCAGCAGATGGTGGCGATCGGCAGGGCGTTGCTCAGCCAGCCGCGCGTACTTCTGTGTGACGAAATCAGCCTCGGCCTGGCACCGAAGGTGGTGAAGGAAATCTACCAGGCGCTGCCGTCGATCTGTGAAACCGGTACGGCGATCGTACTGGTGGAGCAGGACGTCGGGCTAGCCCGCTCCTCGTCGAACCGGCTCTACTGCATGCTTGAGGGACACGTCAGCCTCACCGGCCGCTCGGCTGACGTCTCGCGCGAAGCGATTGGCGAAGCTTATTTCGGAGGGGCTCATGCAGTGGCTTGACGGGCTCATCCAGGGCATTCTTCTCGGCGGTCTCTATGCCCAATACGCGCTCGGCATGGCGCTGATGTTCGGCGTCATGCGTGTCGTCAACATCACCCATGGCGACCTGGTGATCCTCCTGGCGCTGATCGGCATCAGCCTGGCCACCACTTTCTCGCTCGGCCCGTGGTCGGTACTGGTGATCCTCGTGGTGCTTGGGGCCGTCATCGGCGTCATCCTGCAGCGGCTCATCCTCAACCGTGTCGTCGGCGCCGATCCGCTTCCCTCGCTGATTGCCACTTTCGGGCTCTCCATCGCCCTGCAGAACGCCATGCTGCAGATATGGTCAGCCGACACTCGCTCGCTAGGCGGCGGCGACATCGTGCATGCCTCCTTCCAACTCGGGCCTCTCTTTGTCGGCGTCTTGCCAGTGATCGTGCTTCTGACGGCGACCGTGCTGACCGGCGGCCTCGACATGGCGTTGCGCTCGACACGCTTTGGCCGTGCCCTGCGCGCAGCTTCGGCCGATGTAGAAGCCGCGGCGCTGACCGGTGTCAACCCGAGGACGGTCTATACCGGGGCAACGGCAATCGCTGTCGCGATCCTCGGCTTTGCCGCGGTCTTCCAGTCGTTGCGTTCGACCGTGGCGCCTGCCGACGGGGCGTTCCAGCTGATCTACGCCTTCGAGGCTGTCATCATCGGCGGCATGGGCTCGATCTGGGGCGCCTTTTTCGGAGCGATGGCGCTCGGGGTCAGCCAGTCCGTCGGTTTCCGCATCGATCCCGGGTTCGGGATCCTCGCCGGCCACCTCGTTTTTCTGATCATCCTCGCCCTGCGTCCCCAGGGCTTCCTAGGAAGGGGTTGAAGCCGTGACCAATGCGTTCGCCGCCTGTTTGACCGATGCCATCCCGCGGCCCGCTGCGCGTGTACAGCGCCAGACGCGCTCGAGCCTGATTGCGCTCATTATCAGCGTCGCGCTGCTTGCGGCCGTCGCTTCGATGCCGCTCTGGGCAAGCCAAGGCCTCATCCGCGACGTCGTCGAACTGTGCTGCTACATCACCGTCGCGCAGATGTGGAACCTGCTCGCCGGTTATGGTGGCCTTGTCTCAGTGGGCCAGCAGGCCTTCGTCGGTGCGGCCGCCTATGCGATGTTCATCATGGCGCAGCTTTGGGGCTTGAGCCCCTTCCTCGCCGTGCCTTTGTCGGTCATTGCACCGGCGATACTGGCGGCACTCACTTATGGCCTGCTCCATCGGCTCGACGGTCCATATTTCGCTATCGGTACCTGGGTGGTGGCGGAAGTCATGCGCCTTGCCACGTCCGTCTTCAGCTATGTCAATGCCGGCGCTGGCATGAGCTTGCGTGTCATGTCGAGCTATACGCCTGGCGAACGCGCAATCGGCATTTCGGTACTGGCGGCACTGATGCTGCTTGTCGCCGTTGGCGGCAGCTATCTGCTGTTGCGTTCGCGCTATGGCTTGGCGCTGGTCGCCGTCCGCGACAATCCGATTGCCGCGGCAAGCCAGGGCGTCAACGTCGGCCTCCTGAAATTCCTGATCTGGGTGGCCGCCGCCGTCGGTACCGGCCTTGCCGGTGCCATCTACTTCATGGCGCAGCTACGCATCACGCCGCCGGCTGCCTACAGCCCGACCTGGGCGAACGTGTCGATCTTCATCGTCATGGTCGGTGGGCTCGGCTCGCTCGAAGGGGTGCTGATTGGCGCGCTTGTCTATTTTGTCACCGACCGTCTATTCGGACAGTACGGCGCCACCTATCTCGTCGTCCTCGGGCTGCTCACCCTCATCATGGCCCTTTTTGCCCGCGGTGGCCTCTGGGGATTGATCCAGAAGGCCACAAACGCCTCCTGGTTCCCGACGAGGCGCACGCTTCTGGAGGACCCGCGATGAGGGCGGCATTATTCGAGGCAGTCGGACGACCGCTCGATGTCAAAACGATCGAAACGCCGCAACCCGGCGCCGACGAGGTATTGCTGCGCGTTGCCGCCTGCGGCATTTGCGGCTCCGACCTGCACATGACGGAAGATCCCGAAACCTTCGCACTCAAAAGAGGCGGCGTCCTCGGCCATGAAATTTCCGGCGAAGTGGTGGCCTGTGGCACTAAGGTCGCGAATTTCAAGTCCGGCGACCGGGTTGCCGTCGCGCCGATGCGCGGCTGCGGTCATTGCGACAGCTGCTCGAGCGGCGAACCCGCGTGGTGTGCCGAGATGCGACTGATCGGCGGCGGCTATGCTGAATTCATCACCGTCGCTGCCCGTCAGTGCCGTCGGCTGCCGGACGATTTGCCGACCGAGGAGGGGGCTCTGGCCGAGCCGGTTGCAGTCGGCCTGCATGCGGTCACGCGTTCGGGGCTGAAGCCGGGCAACCGTGTACTGGTCCTCGGTGCAGGCCCGATCGGCCTGCTCGTCGCCTTTTGGGCCAGACGGCTCGGCGCCGCCCATGTCGTCGTTGCCGATCTGAATCGCCATCAGGCAGAGCGCGCGGCAGAAATAGGCGCTACCGCCTTTGCTCTCTCGGGTGAAGGCCTGGCGGAGGAGTTTCGCGCATTGACCGGAGGCGCACCGGACATCGTCTTTGAATGCGTCGGCAAACGCGGGTTGATCGATGCTGCCTGTCGGCTGGTACGCGTGCATGGCACGGTGGTCGCGGTGGGCCTCTGCGTCGGCGGCGACACATGGGATCCATTTGCCGCGATTTCCAAGGAAATACAGGTGATCTTCGCCGTGTTCTTTACCATGGCGGAGTTCGACATGGCGCTGCAGGCGCTCGGCCCCGGCCGCCATCGGCCGCAGGCACTGGTGACCGGCCGGATCGGTCTTGCCGCTGTACCAGACGCATTCGAAGCGCTCAGGCGGCGCACAACGCAATGCAAGGTGCTGATTACGCCCGCAGTCGGCTGAAACGGCATTGGAGGAGGATTGGAATGAATTTCGAAACGGTGCATTACGACATCGAGGGCGTTGCGACCGCTGTACGAGTCATCGGCAAAGGCCCGGCCGTGCTCGCGCTGCATGGCGCCGCCACCATCGAAGGCACGGAATGGGCGCGGGGCCTCGCCGATCGCTTCCGCGTCTATTTGCCCCACCATCCCGGCTTTGGCGACAGTGACGAGGCGCCGCATGTCACAGGCATGCAGGACATCATTGTCCACAACCTGCATCTGGTCGCCGCCCTCGATCTTGATCGACCGCATCTCCTCGGCCATTCCATGGGCGGCTGGATGGCCGCCGAAATGGCCGTCGTCGCCGGCGAGCGTTTTGGCAAGCTGGTGCTGAATGCGCCGGCTGGCCTCAACGATCCAGATCACCCCGGCGCCGACCTGTCGGCGATCGGGCCCGAGGCGCTACCCGGCTATCTCTCGCATAATGTCGACGTTGCCCTGCGTTATTTTCCGGGGGGAGCCGAATGCCCACCGCTCGACACCTTCCTTGCCGCCCGCGAGAAGGAGGCGCGGGCGCTCGGCAACATCGTCAAGGCCCACGGCATGGGCCATCCCAATCTCGGCCGCTGGCTTTCCCGCATCCCGAACGAGACGCTGATCGTCTGGGGCGAGAAGGACCGAATGCTGCCCGCTTCGCAGGCGCCGATCTGGGAGAGACGAATCCCGAACGCCCGCACCCTCATGGTGCCGGAGGTCGGCCATTTCGCCATGCAGGAGGACCCGCGCGTGGTGACCGCCATCGGCGATTTCCTTGCCGGCTGAGACAGCTTGCCGCGAGAACACACCAGATTGTCAGGAGGAACAGATGAACGCACCTTTGAAACATAGTGCCGGATATTGGGGCACCAAGACAAACTTCGCCAGCCTTCTCGAGCATATCAGCAAGATCGGGCCGGTTCTTGAAGAAAACGCGGTGGCCACCGAAAAGCTCGGCAAGCTGAATGAGCCCACTTTCGAGGCGCTGAAGCCGCTGCGTATGTCGCATATCTTCGCGACCGAGGAACTCGGCGGCGCACAGCTTTCGCCGACGCAAGGCCTGCAGTTGATCGAAGCCATTACCTACCACAGTGGCGCTGCCGGCTGGGTGTCGATGGTGCATGCTTGCATCGGGGCGATGTCTGCCGCCTTCCTGCCCGACACCGCGATCTCGCGGCTCTTCGGCGGCGGCACCGACAACCGTTTTTCGGGGCAGGGCACGCCGACCGGCATGCTGAAGAAGGTCGATGGCGGCTATCTGTTGAATGGCAAATGGTCCTATGCGAGCGGCATTCACCACGCGACATTCACCCATACCGCCGCCCTGCTCGACGACGGCAAAGGTCATCCGGCCAAGGATGAGAATGGCAACGTCGTGGTGCTCTGCGCCCACGCACCGGTCGGCGAGCACGGACTGCTCGGCAATTGGAGCGTGCTCGGCCTGCAGGGAACCGGCAGCATCGACTACGACGCCAAGGACGTCTTCATCGCCGACGACATGGTTTTTCCGATCATGACCGCCGAGCCGCAGCGCCAGAAGGAATTCTTCAGCCTCGGCGTCGTCGGGCTGGCTGCCATCGGCCATTCAGGCTGGGCGATCGGCGCATCCCGCCGTATGCTCGATGAAATGGCTAAGTTTGCCGTGACCAAAACCGGCCGCGCCGGCATGCTCGGTGAGAGTGATAAATTTTGGTTCGATTACGGCCGGGCGGAAGCCCGCGTGCGCGCCGCCCGCGCCTTTTTGTTTGAGGTCTGGCGCGACCTGGAGGCCTCGATCGAGGCGGGCAAGCGCGTCTCGACGCGCCAGATCACCTTCGTGCATCTCGCCAAGTCGGAAGTGCACGAGGCGGGCGTGGATGCATGCCACTTCGTCTATCGCGCTGCCGGTGGTGCGTCGTTGCGCGATGGCGTCATGCAGCGCACCTACCGCGAGATGCTGGTGGCGGCCAACCACTTTACGATTAACACTAACATTGTCGGCGCCGCCGGCCGCGAGATCGGCGGGCTATGGAGCGATCGCGTCTGGCAGTTCTACGATCTGGTCGAGAAGAAATGACGGCGCGGTCCGAAAAGCAGGAGCGGGCAGCTCAACCGACGGCCGGCGCTGGCGTGGCAGAGGCTTTCATGATGGCCTTCCGCCACCATCCGGCGGGTGTCGCCATCATCACCGCCGATCCGGGAGACGGGCCAGTGGCTCTGACGGTAAGCTCGCTGATCTCGATCAGCGCCTCGCCGCCAATGGTTGCTTTCTCCCTGTCGGATAATTCCTCCAGTGCGCACGCCGTGCGCCGGGCTGAGACGGTGGTCGTGCATTTCGTGCGCCGCAGCGACATGGAGCTTGCCCGGCTCTGCGCCACCCGTGGCAGGGATCGCTTCGGGCCTGACATCCGTTGGGCGCGGCTTGATAGCGGCGAGCCG
Organism: Rhizobium sp. BK098; assembly: GCF_014193155.1. NCBI lineage: Bacteria > Pseudomonadati > Pseudomonadota > Alphaproteobacteria > Hyphomicrobiales > Rhizobiaceae > Rhizobium > Rhizobium sp. BK098. Next base: position 557,265 of record NZ_JACHYY010000003.1, read on the forward strand.
TATTATCCGGATGTCGGCCTCTGGTTCCGGGCGGCGGTTCGCGGACTGTTTCCGGTCCCCGGAGCCTGCCTTGTCTCAGCCGAACTCCTTGAGGCTTCACCCGGGACAGAAGAGGGGCTGGCGGATGACGCGCTGGTCTATGCCAATCGCGCCTGGCATGGACTGCGCCCGATCGCCGACGCCGGCTTGGCACCGTTGTTCCTGTGGCCTGACGATTCGGCAACCTTTTGAGGAGCGCCGTGAGCTGTCAGAGGCTCCAGATCACCGTCTGTTCGTGGCGCTTGATCAGGTGTCTGAGGTCTTCGAAGCTCTTGCGAATATGCGCGCAGAAGGCCTCGACTGCCGGCACGCGGATTTCCTCGGTGCGCCGCAGGAGACCGAGCGCGCGCTCGGGATGAGGAATGTTGACCGGCAGCGCCGTGATCGACTTGTCGTTGCGATAGGCGAAGACGACGCTGTGCGGCAGGATGGTGAGCGCATCGCTCGCCTTCAGATAGTTGATTGCGCTCACCAGCGAGCCGCCGGAATAGCGGATTTTCGCCTCGGTGGCGCCGAGCGAGAGGACGAGACTGTGCAGATCGGCAAACAGCGGGCTGCCGGAGGGCGGAGCGATCCAGGGATAATCGAGGAGTTCCGCAGGCGCGAGCTTGCGTCTCAGGAGAAGGGGATGCGTTATACGGCAGGCGACGACATTGCGGCCGGGAAGCAACTCCTGGAAGCGCATGCCGGAGCCCTCATCCAGCACGTCGATCGGGCAAATGGCAAGGTCGATTCGATCGGCGTCGATCGCCGCCCGCAGATCCGGAAGGTAGCCGTAGCTCTGCTCGATGCGCACGTCCGGTGTGGCATTCTGGAACTCAGCGATCATGCCGGAGATCAGCGCATCCATGAAGAAGGGCGTGCCGCCGACGCGAACCACGCCCGTCCGTCCGTGTCGGAAGCCGTCGACAAGCGACGAGGCCTTTCGCGCTGCCACCAGCATGGCCTGACCGTGGTCGGCGAGCGCCCTGCCGAGGGGGGTCGGCTGCAACGGCCGCCGGCCCTTGACGAACAGCGGTTCTCCGAGCCGCTTTTCCAGCATGGCAAGGGTACGCGACACCGCCGGCTGGGTGAGCCCGAGCAGGGCCGCGCCCTCCGTCACACCGCCGGCCTGTACGACGGCGGCAAGCTGAATCAGGTGTCGTTCATCGAGCTTCATAGCAATCGGCTATATTAAATAGGAGAAAAATCATCAACTGCTACGTTTCGAACTGATAACGTGCAGTTGAGGAGGAAGTATGGGGATCACGTCTTTTACAGAAGCGGATTCGGCTGCCCTTGTGGCAGAGCGACTGGCGCAGTGCGCCGGACCGCTACCGGCCTTCCTTACAGCGTTGGTCGGACATATCCACCAGGCCATCAAGGAAACACGGCCGACCCATGCGGACTGGCGACACGCCATCGAATTTCTGACCGAAGTTGGTCACGCAAGTGATCATAAGCGGCAAGAATGGGTACTGCTCTCCGATCTTCTGGGTGTGACGGCGCTGGTGGAGGAGATCAACACCCGCCGACCGAAGGGTGCTACGCCCAACACCGTGCGCGGCCCGTTCTACCGCGCCGATGCGCCGCGGCTTATGTCGGGTGCGGATATATCGCTCGACGGCATCGGCGAGCCGCTGGCTGTCAATGCCCGCGTCACCGACCTCGACGGAAATCCCGTCGCCGGCGCGAAGGTTGAGACGTGGCAGGCGAATGCGCAGGGATTTTACGAGAACCAGCAGCCGGATCTCCAGCCGGAGTTCAATCTGCGTGGCGTTTTCAGCACCGACGCAGATGGCGGCTTTTCCTATAGGACGGTTCGACCGGGCGGTTATGCCGTGCCCTGCGACGGACCGGTCGGACGGATGCTGCATGCGATTGGCTATCCGCTGCGCCGCCCCGCGCATCTCCATTTTACTATCACCGCGCCCGGCTTCCAGACGATCAGCACCCACGTTTATGACGGGCACGATCCGCATCTGTCGCAGGACGCACTGTTTGGCGTCAAGCAGGAGTTGGTTGGCACCTTCCTGCCCGTTGGCAGCCTCGATGGGCCAGCGCCGGTCAGGGACAATGGCTGGTCGCTCGATTTCACCTTCGTAATGGTGCGGGCGCGAGAGGAGCGCAGGTCGGCATGACACTCGATTTTTCCTATCAGCCGCATTCGACACGCGTCGTCTTTGCTTCCGGAGCGAGCGCCGGCGTTGCCCAATGGATCGAGACGCTGGGCTGCCGCCGCGCGCTAGTGCTGACGACGCCGCAGCAGGCCGCTGACGGCGAGGCGCTGGCCGCTCGTCTTGGCGCGCTTGCCGTGGGCACGTTCGCGGGTGCGACGATGCACACTCCGGTCGATGTCACCGAGCAGGCCCTGGCGCGCGCGGCCGCACTTCAGGCCGATTGCGTCGTGTCGCTCGGCGGCGGCTCGACCACCGGTCTTGGCAAGGCAATGGCCTACCGTACCGACATTCACCAGCTTGTCGTGCCGACCACCTACGCCGGTTCGGAAGTAACGCCGATCCTCGGTCAGACGGAAAGCGGCATCAAGACGACGGTTCGCAGCCCGAGGATCGTGCCGGAGGTGGTCATCTACGATCCCGAACTGACGCTTGGCCTGCCGGTCGCTATGAGCGTCACGAGTGGGCTCAATGCCATCGCGCACGCCGCCGAAGGTCTCTATGCCGATGATCGCAACCCCATCACCACCATGATGGCGATCGAGGGTATGCGCGCCTTTGCCGAGGCGCTGCCGGTGATCGTCAAGGCGCCGCGGGATGCCGAGGCGCGGGAAAAGGCACTCTATGGCGCCTGGCTCTGCGGCACCGTGCTTGGGCAGATTTCCATGTCGCTGCATCACAAGATCTGCCACACGCTGGGTGGCAGTTTCGACACGCCGCATGCAGAGACACACGCGATCATGCTGCCGCATACGATCGGCTTCAATGCTGCGGCGGTGCCGGAGCTGCTTGCACCGATCGGGGACATTTTCGGTGGCACGCCGGGCCAGGGGCTCTACGATTTCGCCAAATCCGTTGGCTCGCCGCTGGCGCTGAAGGATTTCGGCCTCACCGAGAGCGATCTCGACCGCGCCGCCGAAATCGCCACGCGCAACCCTTACGCCAATCCTCGGCCGATCGAGCGGGCCTCGATCCGAACGCTGCTTCAGGACGCATGGGCGGGAGAACGCCCGCCACTCTAAAACGCTTGTGTTTACTTTGGGAGGAGGAAACCAAAAATGTTTACGAGACGTAACCTGCTGAAAACCGCAGCAGCGACCAGCGCGCTTGCCGCGACATCCAGCCTGGCCATGCCCGCGATCGCCAAGGGCAAGGCGATCAAGCTCGGCTATGTCAGCCCGCAGACCGGGCCGCTTGCCGCCTTCGCCGAGGCCGACAAGTTCATCCTCGATGGCTTCCTGGCCAAGACCAAGGCTGCCGGGCTCGATTATGAAATTATAGTCAAGGATAGCCAGTCCAACCCGAACCGCGCCGCCGAAGTCGCCAAGGAGCTGATCGTCAAGGACGAGGTCAATCTCGTGCTCGTCGCATCGACGCCGGAAACCACCAATCCGGTCGCCACCACCTGCGAGGCGGAAGAGATGCCCTGCATCTCGACGGCCGCGCCCTGGCAGCCCTGGTTCATTGGTCAGCAGGCCAACCCAGGTGACCCGTCATCGTGGAAGCCCTTCAACAGCGCCTTCCACTTCTTCTGGGGCCTGGAGGATGTGATCGCTGTCTACACAAACATGTGGCAACAGCTGGAAACCAACAAGAAGGTGGGCGGCCTCTTCCCGAACGACGGGGATGGCAATGCCTGGGGCGATAAAGTGGTCGGTTTCCCGCCGGTTCTCGAAAAAGGCGGTTACACCCTCACCGATCCCGGCCGCTACCAGAACATGACCGATGATTTTTCCGCACAGATCAATGCCTTCAAGTCGGGCAACTGCGAGGTCATCACTGGCGTCATGATCCCGCCGGACTTCACCACCTTCTGGAACCAGGCAAAACAACAGGGCTTCCATCCGAAAATCGCCTCCATCGGCAAGGCCATCCTGTTCCCCCAGGCGGTCGAGGCTCTGGGCAAAAGCGGTCACAATCTGTCCTGCGAGGTCTGGTGGTCGGCCAGTCATCCTTTCAAGTCCTCGCTGACGGGAGAAAGCGCCGCGGAACTCGCCGCAGGCTTTACCAAAGCCACAGGCCGGCCCTGGACGCAGCCGATCGGCTTCGTTCACGCGCTCTTCGAGGTGGCTGCGGATGTCATGAAGCGGGCGGACCCGACGGACAGCGCGGCTGTAATTAAGACGATCGCGGCGACCAAGCTGGACACGATCGTCGGTCCGGTCGCCTGGGACGGTGCCAATGTTCCGCCTTTTGCCGCGAAGAACGTGGCCAAGACACCGCTCGTTGGCGGTCAGTGGAGATTGAAGGACGGCGGTGGCTACGATCTCGTCATCACCGACAACAGGACCGCTCCCAATATTCCTGCGGGCGGCAAGATGGAGCCGATCGCCTCGGCGTAATGCGCTGCCGGGGGCTGCCCAGGAGGCGGTCATGCGCCCGATTCGGCGAATGGACGAAACGGACACCAATCAGGAAGAAGATGGTCATACTTGCCCTCGAAAATGTTTCGAAGAGCTTCGGCGCCCTAAAGGTCGCGGATGACGTGTCGTTTGCGCTGGAGAGCGGAGAGGCGCTCGGCATCATCGGGCCGAACGGTGCCGGAAAATCTTCCCTGTTCAATCTCATCAGCGGCAATCTGCGCGTCGATGAGGGGCGGATTATCTATCGCAACGAAGACGTGACGCGCCAGCCGCCGATGGCGCGATGCCTGGCGGGGTTCGGCCGCACATTCCAGATCCCGCAGCCCTTCCAGCAGCTGACCGTTTTCGAAAACCTTCTGGTCGCCGCGGCCTACGGTTCGCGAAAGACCGAGCGGGAGGTGTCGGAGCGCTGCGCGGATATTCTGGTGAACACCGGCCTGATCGCACGCGCCAATCAGGCGGCCGGTAGTCTAGGCCTACTTCAACGCAAACGCCTCGAACTTGCGCGGGCGCTGGCGACCGAGCCCAAGGTGCTGCTGCTGGATGAGATCGCCGGCGGCCTCACGGAGGGCGAGTGTGGCGAGCTGGTGGAGACAATCCGGACGATCCACGCAGCCGGTGTCGCTATCATCTGGGTCGAACACGTGCTTCATGCCCTCAACTCCGTAGTGAGCCGTCTTCTCGTGCTGAATTTCGGCAAGGTGGTCGGTCTCGGCAGGCCGACCGAGATCATGGAATCGAAGGCGGTCCGCCAGATCTATCTTGGGATTGACGTCTGATGGCACTTCTTGAAACACAGGGCTTAACGGCTTTCTATGGCGACTTCCAGGCGCTCTTCGGGGTCGACATCACGCTTGATGCCGGTGAGACTTTGGCGATCATCGGCGCGAACGGCGCCGGCAAATCCACGCTGATGCGCTCGATTTCGGGCATGCTTGCCAATGAGCCCAACCAGATCAGCTTCGATGGAAGGCCCATCGGCGCGCTGCCAGCCCCCGAGGTCATGGCGCTCGGCGTCGCCATGGTGCCGGAAGGTCGCAAGCTCTTCCCGTCTCTGACGGTAGAGGAAAATCTGCTGATTGGCAAATATGGGCGCAGCGTCAAAGGGACATGGACACTTGAGACAATATACGAGCTCTTTCCGGTCTTGAGGGAAAGGCGCAACAATCCCGGCACGGCGCTATCGGGCGGTCAGCAGCAGATGGTGGCGATCGGCCGGGCGCTGATGTCCAATCCAAGGGTGTTGCTCTGCGACGAAATCAGCCTCGGCCTGGCACCAGTAGTGATCCGCGATATTTACGCGGCCTTCCCCAAAATCCGCGCCGAGGGTGCCGCCATCGTGATCGTCGAGCAGGATATCGGCCAGGCGCTCAAGGTAGCAGACCGCCTCTACTGTATGATGGAGGGACGGGTGACGCTGACCGGAACGCCGGACGCAATTAGCCGCGCCGACATCCATTCTGCCTATTTCGGAGTGCATGCGGGATGAACTGGCTCGACACGATTATACAGGGAATTCTGCTTGGTGGCCTCTACGCTCTGTTCGCTGCCGGCCTGAGCCTCGTTTTCGGCATCATGCGGCTGGTCAATCTCGCGCATGGCGATCTCATCGTCCTGGCCGCCTTCTTGCTTCTGGTGCTGGTCAGCGCGCTCGGGCTCAATCCCTTCGTCGCGGCACTCGTCGCCGTTCCGGTGATGTATGCGGTCGGCTGGGGCCTGCAGTTCCTCTTGCTCAATCGCACCATCGGAGACGACATACTGCCGCCCCTGCTTGTCACCTTCGGCCTTTCGGTCGTTATCCAGAACGCGCTGTTGGAAGGCTTTTCTGCCGATAGCCGCCGCGTTTCGGTGGGCGCGCTGGAAACTGCGTCTCTCAAGATCGGGCCGATCAGTGTCGGCACCATGCCGCTGCTGACTTTCCTGGCGGCGATTGCCGTCATCGTCGGCCTCAACCTCGTCTTCTACAAGACAAGCCTCGGCCGCGCCTTCCGCGCCACCTCGGACGATCGCGCCACGGCGGGTCTGATGGGCATCCGCTCCGACCGCATCTTCGCGACCGCGACGGGCCTCGCGATGGTTGTGGTAACGATCGCGGCCCTCTTTCTCGGCACGCGCGCCAATTTCGACCCGACGATGGGGCCGGCGCGGCTGATCTACGCCTTCGAGGCGGTCATCATTGGTGGGCTCGGCTCCTTCTGGGGTACGCTCGCAGGCGGCGTGATCATCGGCGTCGCACAAACGATCGGCGCAGCCGTCAACCCCGAGTGGCAGATCCTCGCGGGGCATGTGGCGTTTCTTCTCGTGCTGTTGGTCCGCCCGCGCGGGCTTTTTCCAAGGGCGGTCGATTGACATGGTGCACGATACGCTTTCCCCCGACTCCGCTTCGCCTGCGCCGCCGTCTAGCTGGACCGTATCGACTCGCGATCGCGCCTCGTCGTTTGCAGTGCTTCTCGCCGTTGCGATGATTGCAGCAGGCGTTGCCGCTCCCTTTTTCGTGCCACGCGCGGCGCTTCAGAATCTCTTTTTCATCCTGACGATGCTGACGCTCGCGCAATGTTGGAACCTGCTTGCCGGCTATGCCGGGCTCGTTTCGGTTGGCCAGCAGGCCTTCGTCGGCTTCGGGGCTTATATTATGTCCGCCGCCGTCATCCTCAGCGGGCTCAATCCTATTGTCGCGATCATGCTCGGCGGGCTTGCCGCCATGATGCTTTCCGTGCCCACGGCCTTTTTCGTCTTCCGGTTACACGGTGCCTATTTCGCGATCGGGACCTGGGTGATCGCCGAGGTCTTGCGGCTGTCTCTGGCGCAATGGAAGGCGCTCGGCGGCGGCACGGGAACATCGTTGCCTTCCGGCATCACGCGCGATCTGCCGGGCGCCCGCCTCGCCGCCGATTGGTTCAGCGTGCGGCCTGCCCAGGCCGCGGATATGGTGTGCTATTGGCTGGCGCTTTTTTTAGCGTTTGCCGCCATTGGCTTTGCCTATCGGCTGTTGCGTTCCAAGCAGGGACTGGGGCTTGCCGCCGTGCGTGACAATCGCGAGGCGGCAAGATCGGTCGGCATCGATCCAAACCGCATTAAATTTGCCGTCTATCTCGCCGCCGCCTTCGTCACGGGCCTGACCGGCGCGCTCATTTACCTACAAAAAGCGCGCATCTCGCCAGACGCCGCCTTCTCGGTCACCGACTGGACCGCTTATGTGATCTTCATCGTCGTCATCGGCGGCATCGGTACGATCGAGGGACCGATCGTCGGCGTCATCGTCTTCTTCATTCTACAGAAGCTTTTTGCCGATTATGGCTCTTGGTATCTGCTCGTTCTCGGCCTTCTCGGCATTGCCGTCATGCTATTTGCCCCGCGCGGACTGTGGGGCCTCTTTACCGAGCGCACCGGACTTCAACTTTTCCCCGTTCGCCGCATCCTTGCCGGCGGACCATTGACCAAGACTATCAAGGGAGGGCCGCATGGCTGACATCAACACCGACGTTTTGATCATAGGGACCGGCCCTGCCGGCTCGGCCTCAGCGGCGCTGCTTGCCAGCTACGGCGTCGAGACCATGGTCATCAACCGCTACCGTTGGTTGGCCAACACGCCGCGTGCGCACATCACCAACCAACGTACGATGGAGGTTTTGCGCGATCTGGGAAAGGATGTCGAGGACGAGGCCTATCTCTTTGCCACCGGGCAAGATTTGATGGGGCAGAATGTCTTTTGCACCTCGCTTGCCGGCGAAGAGATCGGCCGGATGCGCAGCTGGGGCACGCATCCAGTGAGCCGGGCCGAGCACCAGCTGTCGTCGCCCTCGCACATGAACGACCTGCCCCAGACCTTCATGGAACCGTTGCTCTTCAAGACGGCATGCTCGCGCGGCGCGCAGGCGCGCATGTCGACCGAATATATTCGCCACGAGCAGGACGCCGACGGCGTAACGACGACCTGCCGCGACAGGCTCACCGGCGCGGAGCTCACGGTCCGGTCCAAGTACCTGATTGGCGCCGACGGCGGCAATTCCAAGGTGGCTGAAGATGCGGGGCTCACCTTCGAGGGCCGTATGGGCGTCGGCGGATCAATGAACATCCTCTTCAAGGCCGACCTTTCGAAATACGTCGCCCATCGCCCCTCGGTGCTCTACTGGGTCGTCCAGCCAGGCGCCGACGTCGGCGGCATTGGCATGGGCCTGGTGCGCATGGTTCGACCGTGGAATGAATGGTTGATCGTCTGGGGATACGACATCAATCAGCCAGCGCCGGACGTAGACACGGCCTTCGCCACCAAGGTGGTGCGTGACCTTGTCGGCGATCGCGAGCTGGCGGTGGAAATTCAGTCGGTTTCGACCTGGACCGTCAATAACCTCTATGCAACCACAATGCAGAACGGCCGTGTCTTTTGCATGGGGGATGCCACCCATCGGCATCCGCCGTCGAACGGACTGGGCTCCAATACGTCGATCCAGGATGCTTTCAATCTCGCGTGGAAACTCAGTTACGTGTTGAAAGGCAAGGCTGGTCCCGCCTTGCTCGACAGCTACCAGCGCGAGCGCGCGCCGATCGCCAAGCAGATCGTGACCCGAGCCAATAAGTCGATTGAGGAGTTCGGACCGATCTTCAAGGCGCTTGGCCTGCTCGATTCCATCGACCCCGTGAAAATGCAGCAGAACATGGATGCGCGCTGCGACGATACGGCGGCGGCCGAAACGCAGCGCGCTGCCATCCGTCAGGCGATCGCAGCCAAGGTCTATGAATTCGATGCTCACGGCGTCGAGATGAACCAGCGTTATCGGTCGGAGGCCGTTCTCGCCGACGGTCAGCCGGAGCCGGCCTTCGAGAAGGATGCGGAGCTGCACTACCAGCCGACCACCTGGCCGGGCGCGCGGCTGCCGCATGCCTGGATCTTTGCCGACAACGGAACCAAGGCCTCGACGCTCGATCTTTGCGGCAAGGGCCGCTTTACGGTGCTCACCGGCATTGGCGGCCGCAGCTGGGTCGAGGCAGCAAAGCAGCTCGGCCGTGAACTTGGTCTCGACATCGAAGCCCATGTCATCGGGCCGCGCCAGCATTGGCAGGATCTGACCGGCGACTGGGCCAATCTGCGCGAAGTCCGCGACAGCGGCATCATTCTCGTGCGACCCGACCAACATGTCTGCTGGCGTCGCGAAACCATCGCGGAAGACCCGGTGGCGGAGCTTCGTCGCGCGCTATCCTTTGTTCTAGCTCTGTGAGATTTCGCTATGGAAACGCATGAAAAGGGATTTTTCACGGAGGAGAACTCCGTCGAGGTCGTCACCGGGCGCAACGCCAATGCGCGTGATCCGCGGCTGAAGCAGGTGATCGAGGTCATCACGCGCAAGCTGCATGAGGCGGTCAAGGAAATCGAGCCGACGCAGGATGAATGGTTCAAAGCGATCATGTACCTGACCCAGACCGGCCATCTCTGCAACGAGTGGCGGCAGGAGTTCATCCTGCTTTCAGACGTGCTCGGCGTGTCGATGCTTGTCGATGCGATCAACAACCGCAAGCCGTCGGGTGCGTCGGAATCGACCGTGCTCGGACCGTTCCATGTCGCGGACGCGCCCGAATTGCCGATGGGGGCAAACATCTGCCTCGATCAGAAAGGCGAGGATATGGTCATTCATGGCCGCATTCTCGATATCGATGGCCGGCCGGTTGCTAATGCCGTGCTCGACGTCTGGCAGGCTAATGACGAAGGATTCTATGACGTCCAGCAGAAGGGCATTCAGCCCGACTTCAATCTGCGCGGCGTGTTCCGCACCGGCGAGGACGGTCGCTACTGGTTCCGAGCGGTCAAGCCGAAGTTCTATCCGATCCCCGACGACGGCACGGTCGGCAAGCTACTGGCGGGGCTCGGCCGCCATCCGTACCGCCCAGCCCACCTGCATTTCATCCTCAAGGCCGACGGGTTCGAGACGCTAACGACACACATCTTCGATCCTCACGATCCCTATATCAACTCAGACGCCGTCTTCGGCGTCAAGGAAAGCCTGCTGGCCGAATTCAAGCGGGTCGACGATGCGGTGCGGGCACGCGAGCTTGAGTTTCCAGGTTGGTTCTGGGAGGTCGAATACGATTTCGTGTTGGCACCTTCGAAGAAGAGCTAAACTCTGCGGACGATGCCAAGGAGCGGGACGCGACAACTTGCGTTTGACTCTCTTATATCTTGAGCCGTCTGTGTGCTCATGCCCGGCTCAGTCCGGGCCCTTTCGTTCGCGCTCGGCCATGAAAGGCCCGTGAGCCCAATGGATTTCGCGCTCGTGCTTTTCGACTGATCGACGCAGCTCGGAGAATTCGCGCCGCAGATGTCCAACAAGCTTGCGTCCGGCCGGATTTGAATAGGGCTTCGTTCTCGTCATGATCCCCAGTGCTCGTTCCGGCTGCGGGATATCAAGCGGAATGACGCTGATCCTGTTTTCCCGGCGCAACGCGTAAGCGACGGAAAGCGGCAGGATTGCCAGAGCGTCCGTTCCGATCAGATAATTCAAGACGCTCATCAGAGAGCCTCCGGCATAACGGATCGAAACCTCCTCTATGCCGAGCGTGAGCAGAATATTGTGCAAGTCCAGTACCAGCGGCGAGCCGGGCAGGGGAGCGACCCAAGGGTAGTTGAGGATGTCCTCGATTGCCAGATTGCGCTTGCGCATCAGCGGATGGCCAGCGCCACAGGCCAGGACGTTTCGGGCAGGCAGCAATGGTTCGAACTGCTGGTCGGCCCGAAGATCGGCGGAGCCCGTCGGTGTGACCGCGACATCTATTTGACCGGATTCGAGCTCGCTTACCAGGTCGGAATAGTTGCCGTAGGACTGGTGCACCATGATCCCCGGCTCGTCGCGTTGGAACGAGGCGATCATGGGCGAGACAACCGCATCCATGAAGAAAGGCACGCCGCCAATCCGCACGCGGCCGAACGAACCCGACTTGAAACTGCGGATGATTTCCATCGCCTTGCGCGATGACGCGAAGATCGCTTTGCCCTGCAGGCCAAGCTGTTCGCCGAGCGGTGTCGGCTGCATTGGCCGTCGCCCCGAGACGAATAGCGGTTCACCCACCCGCTTCTCCAGGATGGAGATGGTTCGCGATACGGCCGACTGCGTCATGCCGAGCATGGCGGCGGCTTCCGTTACGCCTCCAGTCTCGATGACGGCGGCGAGCTGAACAAGGTGATGTTCCACGATCTTCATAGCAAAATGCTATAGTATTTATGAACAATCTCATCAACCGCCGTTTTAGATCAGCTATATTGGCAGTGGTTGGCGAGGGGCTGAGAGCTGATTGCGAACCGATGGGGAGGAATGCGGAGGAGGAGCCGCTCCCCTGGGACGATCGTTTGTTTTATAGGAGGAGAACGATGGCACTTGTCAGCGGCTATCATCACTTGACCCTTTGCACCGACGGTGTGCAAGAGGACTATGATTTTTACACCAAAGCGTTGGGCCTTTATTCGGTCAAGCGTACCGTGCTGTTCGATGGCAGCATCCCTGTCTATCATCTCTATTACGGGTCTCGCAGCGGCGAGGCTTCGACGATCATCACCACCTTTCCGTTCCGCAAACCCGCCGTTTTCGGCAGGCGTGGTACGAACCAGTCGAAGATTATCCAGCAGGCGATCCCCGCCGGTGCATGCGGCTACTGGGTCGAGCGGCTCAATGCCCGTGGCATCGAGGCTGCGAAGATATCTCGCTTCGGCATCGCGCGCGTCGCCTTCAAACATCCGTGCGGCATTCCCCATGAACTGGTGGAAAGCCCTTCCGACAACCGGCCGCCCATCGTCAATGAGGCGCAAGGGGTTACGGCCGAGCATGGTATCAAGGGTATCTACGGCGCGGCGATTGCCGTGTTTGACCGTACCGCCATGGATGACTTCCTGACTGTCGGCCTGTCGATGACGAAGGAAGCCGACAGCAACGAGGGACTGATGTTCTCCGTCCCAAACGCAAACGGTCCCAACAGCATGGTAGAAATCCTGCATGAAGCAAATAGCCCGCAGGGCACGTGGACGCTTGCCGGCGGCACTATTCATCATCTGGCGCTCAACACCGGCGACGAGCAGAACCAGCTGCAGCTGAAGGCGCATCTGGAGGGGCTGGGATTCACCGACGTTTCCGACCAGAAGGACCGTAACTATTTCAAGTCCTGCTACGTCCGTTCGCCGGGCGGCGCGCTGTTCGAGATCGCCTGGTCGGTCGAGGGCGGCTGGGCGCTTGATGAGCCGGCCGACCAGATCGGCACCACTCTGGTCTTTCCGCCGTGGTTCGAGAATCGTCGCGAAGAGCTGATCGCTGGCCTGGAACCGGCGAACTTCTAAGCTGGGAGATGGCGATGCATCATGAACCTCTCCTGCTCGGTGCTGCACCCGAGGAGGCCAAAGTCCACTGCGTCTTCATCCATGGGCGTACCCAGTCACCTGAAGACATGCACGAGCAGGTGATCGGTCGGCTTAAGACGTTGGGCGTGGCTTTCGTACTGCCGCGCGCTGCCGGTAGAAGCTGGTATGGCGCGCGAGCTACGGAACGGTTGACGCCGGCAACGCGAGAGGAACTGGAATCCTCGCTGGCTTATATTCGCGGTATTACCGACGAATTGACCCGTCGCCGTCACGCCACGCCTCTGCTGATCGGCGGCTTCAGCCAGGGCGCGTGCCTAGTCTTGGAATATGCGATGAAATACGGGCCATGGCGGGGTGCCATGGTCAATCTTACTGGTTGCCGCGTTGGCACTTCGGAGTGCGACAGACCCTTTGCGGACCTTGATCGCATGCCGGTTTATCTGACCGGATCCGACAAGGACCCGTGGATCCCTGTCGATGCTTTTGCCGACGCTGCTGAAAGTCTTGCACGGGCGCGGGCGAGTTTGCGTTGCGACGTTCTGCCCGACCGCGCGCACGAGGTTTCGCCCCAAGAGATTGCGGGGCTTGAAACTATGCTCTCGACCCTTGTCCGCGGTGACGGCGTGGTTCTGTAGTCGGCAAGTTGCGTTAGGCAACACATCGACAATTTTGAAATGAACAGCGACAGCAATTGTCTTGCCAAAAGCGGCGCGGAAAAAGGGCTGCCAAAACCCTAACTGAAATCGCCCGATTAGCGGCTAGGGCTGTCGCCAGGGCGTGGCGCGAACCGCCATTGCGCCGCGGAAGGGGGCGATCGCCTGTCGTGATCAACGATTTTTATGGTGCGAATTGTCGGCTCACGTCGATTTCCTGCGAAAAGGCCTTGCGGTAGGACATGGGGGAGGTTTTGAACTGGATGTGGTAATGAGGACAGCGAAGATGCTGGCCCTTTGATGAAATATGGAACGAGATGAGCCCATCCCAAGTCGAAAGCAGCGGCCTGCGAAAGATTAGGCTCTATGAGCAGCTTCACGAGCGATTGAGGGCAGAGATTCTCGCCGGAGCGGTGCCTGAAGGTGTCGTCTTGACCGAGGCCGCCCTTGCCGATCTGGTCGGCAGCAGCCGGGCGCCGGTTCGTCAGGCATTGCAGATGTTGTTCGATGGCGGCCTGATCGCACGTCTCAATGGCCGCGGCTTCATTGTCGGTAAGACAGGGACACCACCGAAGCGGATCAAGCTCGGCGATTATCTCGGCAAATTGTTCGACGAAGATGGCGATAGGCCGGTATTCGCATGGCAGGCGCTTTACGAGGATGTCGAACGCATCGTCGTCCATCGCTCCTTTTTCGGCCGTTATCGCATCAATGAAAACGAGTTAGCACGGCATTTCGGCGTGGGGCGCGCCGTAGCGCGTGACGTGCTGTTAAGGCTCGAGACGCTTGGCATCACCGAAAAGGACGAGAATTTTCGCTGGTCGATCGTCCCGCTCGACAGCCAGCGTATCCGTGACCTCTATGAGGTGCGCGAACAGATCGAGCCTGTGGCGCTCGCAAGCGCCTTGGGCGGGCTTTCCAGAGACCACGTCGATACAATGCTCGCGCGGCTGTCGCAGGCGCTTGCGGATTATCCCGATGTCTCGGCCTCGACCATGTACGAGCTGGAGCTCGATCTTCATCTGCGCAGCCTTCAGGCTTGCCCGAACAAGGAGTTCCTGAGCATCCTGAAGCGGACGCACTGCATCCTTACGCTCAGCAAGCACATCGTCGGCAGTCGCATCAAGAGGCCGGAATACGAGCCCTTCCTGTCGGAGCACATCGGTGTCTTTAAAATGGTGCAAAACCGAGACGAGGAGGGGCTGCGCAAAGCCATGCGAGATCATATTCGCAACTCGCAACCGAGCGTACAGGCACGCGCCGCCTATATCCGCGAGCAATACCAGCCGGACGAATACCCATTCATCGTCTAATGCGCGGCACCATCAGGTGATGGCGCCGACCTGCCAGGGAACGAATTCATTGTCGCCGTAGTCGAAGGTCTCGCTCAGGGTCTTCTTGCCGGAAGCGACAGCGATGATTTCCTCGAAAATCCGCTCGCCGGCTGCCTCGATCGTATCGTCGCCGCTGACGATGTCACCGCAATTGATGTCCATATCCTCGCGCATATGGTTGTACATTTCTGTATTGGTGGCGATCTTGACGCAGGGCGCCGGCTTGAAGCCGGAGACGGAGCCTCGGCCCGTCGTGAAGCAGATCACATTGCAGCCGCCGGCAACCTGGCCGGTGACGGCGACAGGATCGTAGCCGGGCGTGTCCATGAAGACGAAACCAGGTTCGTCGACGATCTCAGAATATTCATAGACGGCTTTGAGCGGCATGGAGCCGCCCTTGGCGACCGCGCCGAGCGACTTCTCGAGGATCGTCGTCAATCCGCCGAGCTTGTTGCCATAGGAGGGGTTATTGTTCAATTCCGCACCGTTGCGGCGGGTATAGTCGCGCCACCAGTCGATTCTGGAGAGCAGCTTTTCGGCGACCGCGGGCGTGACCGCTCTGCGCGTCAGCAGGTGTTCCGCACCATAGATCTCCGGCGTTTCCGCGAGAACCGATGTACCGCCATTGCGCACGAGGAGATCGGAGGCATAGCCGAGCGCTGGATTGGCCGAAATGCCCGAATATCCATCGGAGCCGCCGCATTCCAGGGCGAGCTTGATGCCGGAAAGCGGCTGGACGGTGCGGGTGGCGGAATTGACCTCCGGCAGCATGTCCTTGATCATTTCGGATGCGGCGGCGATCGTCTTGCGGGTACCGCCCAGATCCTGGATCGTCATGGTGCGCAGTCGGTTTCCTTCTTCCAGCTTGTAATGCTCCAGAATGGGCGCGATCTGATTGGTTTCGCAGCCAAGCCCGATCATCAGGATACCGCCGAAATTCGGATGCCGCGCATAGCCCTGGAGGGTACGGGCCAGATAGCGGTAGCCCTCCGACTGCGTGCTGACGGCACAGCCGCCGCCATGGGTCAGCGCCACGACGCCATCGACATTGTCGAAGCCCTCGAGCCCGCCGGTGCGATTGAAATGTTCGGCGATATATTTCGAGACGGTTGCCGAGCAATTGACCGTCGTGATGATGCCGATGAAATTACGCGTTCCGACGCCGCCGGCGCCGCGGTCAAAGCCCATGAAGGTCCGACAGTCCTCGCGCGGCAGCATGCCGGTCTCTTCGATATCGACACTGAACTGATAGGGATGGTCGGATTCGATCACGGCCAGGTTCTGCAGATGGACGTGGCCCCCGGCCGGAATGAACTGTGTTGCGACGCCGATCGGCTGGCCGAATTTGCGGATCTCCTGGCCTGCCCGGATGTCGCGAACGGCCACCTTGTGGCCCCGCGGGATCTGGTCTACGGTAATCAAGCCGTCGATGCCGGTCGGGCTGCCGGCGCGGATCATCACGCGAGCGACCGCAACATCGTCAATGGGGTTGAGCAGGATGACAGGCGAAACGGCGGGCATGGGAAGTTCCGTATGGTTGGATTAATGTCTATTGCTAGCAATAGACAATTATTCGAGGGAAGACGTCAAGCAAGATCGACGTAGCGGGCAGGGCTTGCTTTCAGTCGCGGGGTTGGCGCGCCAGCCAAGCGGAAAGATCGGCTTCCGCACGTTCGAGCGCGCTATGGTTGAGGAGTTTTCTTAAGAAGGCGACGGCCACCGCGCGCGCTCTCAGATTGAAACGACCATCATCATCCTGACTGCCGAGCGGATGATAGACGCCGAGTTTCACATAGAGCTGCTGCAATCGGTTCTGGACGCTGCGGACCGAGAGATTGCGCCTGTGGGCGATCGCGCGATCGGTCAATCCAAGAGCGATATCGATCAGGATCTCATATTCGGCCTCTGTGAAACCATTGGCGTTGCCGAGGCTCTTTTGCTGCATGCCGCGCACTTCGCGGTCGATCACGCACTGGCTCTCGATGAAGATGCTGCGAAGCGCCAGCTTCAGGCGGTCGTCCGAGGCCGATTTCAGGACATAGCCATAGACGGCGCCGGCGGGCACGATGCGCGAAACGCCGCGAACATAGGCCTCGTCCGAATAGTTCGACCAGAAGAGGATACGCGTCTCCGGTCGCTCCTTCCAGATCGTGCGGGCCGCCTCGATGCCATTGCGCTGGCTCATCTGCAGATCCATGACGATGTGAGAGGACCTCAAATCTCGCGCCAACCGTTCGCCCGTATTGCCATTTTCCGCCTCCAGCACGCCATCACATTCGGGAAGTGCAGCGCGGATCGCTTCATTGAGATAGGAGCGATGGAGCGGATCGTCCTCGATGATCAGAACCTTCATGCGGCAGCTCCTCCAGCCGTTTGCGCGATGGCAGGCAGGCTGACACTGACAATCGTTCCACCGGACGCCGCAGCCGCCTTGATCATGAAGCGCGCTGAAATCAGGCGCGCACGCGTGCGCATGTTTTCGATGCCGCCGCCCGATAATCTGCGGGTATTTCCAAGTCCGACACCATCATCCACGACATCAATGGTGACCGCACCTTCGGCCGCTTTCAGATGAACCGCGATGCTCTCAGCCTGGGCATGGCGAATGGCGTTGTTGATGGCCTCCTGCGCGATGCGGAACAGGGCAATCGACACCGATTGTTCAAGACAGTCGATCGCGCCGCCGGTCTCGTCATTCAGTGTCCAGGACAAAGTTGCGCCGCTCTCCTGGATCGACCGTTCAAGGTGGTTCTCGATCGCCTGCGCGAAGCCGAACAGTTGAAGGACAGAGGGCTTGGCCTCCTCGATGATCTGGCGAAGATCGTGCATGCTGTGCTGCAAACCGCGAAAGAGCGGCTCAAGCGCTTCACCGGTGACATCGGGCTGGCGGGCAAGCCGTTCCAGCCGCCGGGAGAGGCGGGTCAGATCGGCGAGAATCTGGTCGTGCAGGTCCATGCCAATGCGCTGGCGTTCCGCTTCCAGCGCCTCGGTCAGCTTCAGGGCACCGAGACGCAAACCCTCTTCGCGGGCCCGAGCCTCGGCCTCCACGATCGCCGACCGTTTGGCCTGGTCGGCGGCGCGAATTGCAAAGAAGTGGGGTGCGAGGAGATCGGCAATCACGCGGGCACTTTCGATATCTCGCATGGTGTAGAGGCCGGTCTGGTGACTGGAGCAGGACAGGGCGCCGATGATATGACCCTGAACTTTAAGGGGTACGTGCAGACGGCTATGCAGCGATTGATGAAAGATCGGGTGCGAGAAAGAACCCTGAAAATGGAATTGGGGATCGCTCCACGCATCGTCGGTTAAGAGGTAATCGGTCTCGCCCCAGAGAAGCGTGCGGATGGGGCTGTTGCTCACGGGTGCGGGAAAACGTCGACCCCAATCCGTTTCCAGTCCGCTCTCGTAGGCAGTATGAAATTGCTCGTCCATCAGGATGATGCAGACGTCCAGATGGTCATGCGGGATAACATGGCTGATTTCGGCGGCGACGGCCTGGATGACCGAGTGAAAGTCGAGCTGACCTGCAAGAAGCCTCGATATGTTGAGATAATGGTCAAAGACCGATTGCGGCGCCAGATCGCGCAAGACACGCCCTCCCAGGCAAAGCGCCGGCCTCTGCTCCTCCGGCCGCGCAGCATGCAAATTTTCGACGCTATTAAGCGCCGATCCGAGCCATCCGTCTTGCGGACTTGCGCATCTTTTCTGCGGGATCCCGCAAGGTCCCACCCTTTAAGCGCCTGTACAAGCGTCACAATCTCGGACATCCTGTTTCTACTGACAGGGTAACCTTCAGTGCAAATATTATTTTCGATCGTTCGTTGAGGAGCGCGCTCGGAAATCTTGGCCTGGAAGATGAAGTACAGGCTCTTTGGGAGGAAAAAATGAATATTGCCAAGATGCTTATGGCATCCGCCGTCATCGCTTGCGTTGCCGCGCCGGGTGCTGCCTTTGCAGATACGTCATCCAAGAAAATTGCCTTGTCAAACAATTATGCCGGCAACTCCTGGCGCCAGGCCATGTTGACGAGCTGGCAGAAGGTAACGGGCGAAGCGGTCAAGACCGGTGTCGTTGCCGCGGCCGATCCGTTCACGACGGCTGAAAACCAGGCAACCGAGCAGGCCGCCCAGATCCAGAACATGATCCTGCAGGGCTATGATGCGATCGTCATCGATGCTGCCTCGCCGACGGCGCTGAACGGCGCGATCAAGGAAGCCTGCGATGCCAAGATCGTCGTTGTTTCCTTCGATGGCATCGTGACCGAGCCCTGCGCCTGGCGCATTGCCGTCGATTTCAAGGGCATGGGTGCCAGCCAGATCGAATATCTCGCCAAGAAGATGCCGAAGGGCGGCAATGTGCTCGAAATCCGCGGACTTGCCGGCGTCTCCGTCGATGACGAGATCTCAGCCGGTATCCACGCGGCTGCCGCCAAATATCCGCAGTTCAAGATCGTCGGTTCGGTTCATGGCGACTGGGCTCAGGATGTCGCCCAGCGCGCCGTCGCCGGCATTCTGCCGAGCCTTCCCGATATTGCCGCGGTCGTGACCCAGGGCGGTGACGGCTATGGTGCCGCCCAGGCTTTTGCCGCCGCCAAGCGCCCCATGCCGACGATCGTCATGGGCAACCGCCAGGATGAACTTGCCTGGTGGAAGAAAGAGAAGGATGCCAGCGGCTACGAGACCATGTCGGTCTCGATCGCGCCCGGCGTCTCCACGCTCGCCTTCTGGGTCGCCCAGCAGATTCTGGACGGCAAAGAGGTGAAGAAGGACCTGGTCGTTCCATTCCTGCGCATCGATCAGGACAATCTCGAAACCAACCTTGCCAACACGCAGGCCGGCGGTGTCGCGAATGTCGAATATACGCTCGACGACGCCAAGAAGGTGATCGCCGCGGCGAAGTAACCGATATCTGCGAGCCGTTAAGACGGGCGCCGCCGATAAAGAGGCGGCGCCTGCCGATGCAACGCCCGACCCGGACGATCCATGATTGCAGCCAAAGACAATACTTTGAAGAGACAGGATGCCGGCCTGCAGGCCGTCGTCTCCGCCCGTGGCATCAAGGTGCATTTCGGTGCCGTAAAGGCGCTTGATGGCGCCGATCTGACGGTTCTTGCCGGCGAGTGCATCGGGCTTGTTGGCCACAACGGCGCCGGAAAATCGACGATCGTCAACGTCATAAACGGCGGCCTCAGCCCGCACGACGGCAGCGTCACCTATGAGGGAGACGACAGCGTGCACGGCATCAATGCGGCGCGCGCCCACGGCATACGCTGCGTCTTTCAGGAATTGTCACTCGCGCCGAATCTCACCGTCGTCGAGAACATGCGGGTGGTCCATCGCGGCCTTGCCGGCTGGAGCTGGCGGCGGCAGGCGGCGACAATCGTTCGCGCCAAGCTCGACGAAATTTTCGCCGGTCACAGGATCGACGTCATGCGGACCGTCGGCGAACTCTCGATCGCCGAGCGGCAGATGGTGGAGATCGCGATCACCTTTTGTGCCGTCGGCGAGACGCCGAAGCTGGTGATCCTTGATGAGCCGACCTCATCCCTCGATGCCGGTCTTGCCGCCCAGTTGATGACCTATGTGCGCAGCTTCGTTCAAGCAGGCGGTGCCGTGATGCTGATCTCGCATATTCTTGGCGAGATCCTTTCGACCGCAAGCCGAATTCTGGTCATGAAGGACGGCCGCGTTGTCGCCGATCGCACCGCTCAGGACTTCACCGTTCATAGCCTTGTCCAGGCAATGGGCAGTGTCGTCAAGGAACAAGATCGCAAGCGCAGCAGCGGGGAAGGCGCCGCATCGTCTCCTTTGCTTGCACTGCCGGCGCGAGGAGGCCGAGGCCTTGGCTTCAATGCTCGCAAGGGTGAAGTGATAGGACTTGCCGGGCTTGCTGGTCATGGCCAGACTGACATGCTGCTCGATCTTCATCGCTCGCTTTCGCACAACTGGCTGCCGGGCAGGCAAGGCAATATCGCCTTCGTCGCGGGCGACCGCAGCTTGAACGGCACCTTTCCCCTTTGGAGCATCCTGAAAAACCTCAGCATTGCCTCGCTCAGCGATTTTTCGCGCCTGTCGGTCGTCGATCGCGGGCGCGAGGATCGCCTCGGTGCCGACTGGAAGGGCCGCATCGAAATCCGTACGCCGACGATGGCAAATGGCATCTTGTCCCTGTCCGGTGGCAATCAGCAGAAAGTGTTGTTCGCCCGCGCCTTGGCAACGACTGCGCCGATCGTGCTCATGGACGATCCCATGCGCGGTGTCGATATCGGTACCAAGCAGGAGGTCTACAGGATCTTGAGTGACGAGGCTTCGTCCGGCCGGACATTTATCTGGTATTCGACGGAAATGGACGAGATCCGGCTCTGCGACCGCGCCTATGTCTTTCGCGACGGCGCCATCGTCGCCGAGCTGGTTGGAGACGAAATTACGGAGGAAAATGTGCTGGCGGCTTCCTTTGCCGGGGAGGGCGCATGACCCGTCCGTCCTCCGCTACCCTGCGCCTCCTCATTCCGGCGCTATCGCTCGCCGTCCTGCTCGCCGCGGTCTTTTATCTGCAGCCGCGCGCCATGAGCTATATCGGCCTCAACCTGCTCTTCAATCTCGCCGTGCCGATTGCGCTCGCGACGATCGCGCAGATGATGATCATGTCGGTCAACGATCTCGATCTCTCGATGGGGACCTTCGTCAGCTTCACGGCCTGTGTGGCGGCAACCTATCTGCAATCTGCTCCGCTCGTCGGTATCCTCATTCTGGCGGTCGCAATTGCAGTCTATGCCGCAATCGGCATCGTCATCTATATCAGAGATCTGCCATCGATCGTGGTGACGCTCGGCATGAGCTTCGTCTGGGGCGGCCTGGCGGTCTTACTCCTGCCGGCCCCGGGCGGCACCGCACCCGATTGGGCGCGCTGGCTGATGACTTCTAAGCCGCCGCTTATCCCCATTGCGATCATAGCCAGCCTCCTTATCGCGCTGTTCGCCCATCTGATCGTCATGCGCTCCTCCTTCGGGGTGCTGATCCGCGGTGTGGGCGGCAATCAGCGATCGCTGCAGCGTGCCGGCTGGTCCGTCGTCAGCCTGCGTGCCGCGGCCTATGCGCTGGCGGGCTTCTTTGCCGTATTGGCCGGCATTGCGCTGGTCGGGCTGACCACCTCGGCGGATGCGAATATCGCGCTGCGTTACACGTTGCTGTCGATCGCCGGCGTCATCCTCGGCGGCGGGGAGTTTACCGGCGGCCGCGTCTCGCCGGTCGGGGCCGTCATCGGCGCGCTGACATTGACCCTGGCGGGCTCCTTCCTATCGTTTCTGCGGATATCGCCCGACTGGCAGATCGGCGCGCAAGGCGCAATCCTGATTATTGTGCTCGCCCTCAGGCTCTTGCTCAATCGCGTCGAAAAGCGGGAGAAACAATCATGATCGCGCTTGCCGTGCTCGGCCGCAAACCCTGGATATGGTCCTTTGTCGCGGCAATCGCGGTGTGGATCATCACCGTTCTCTTTACCGGCGGCGCCAGTTCCATCGGCCTGTCGCAGGCTGCACTCACCTTTGCGGCATTCTCTGTTATCGTCGGCATTGGCCAGATGTTCGTCATCACGCTCGGGCCGGGCAATATCGATCTTTCAGTGCCGGCGACGATGACGCTTGCCGGTACGCTCGCGCTGAAACTCATGAATGTCGAAGACGGCATGATCGTGCCGGGCCTGCTGGTCTCGGTCGTCATCGGCCTTGGCATCGGGATCGGCAATTATGCCCTGATCAAGCTGCTGCGCATTCCGCCGATCATTGCAACACTCTCCATGAGCTTTATCATTCAATCGACTGCCATCTGGAGCAACCGCGGCCTTCGCATTAAGCCGCCCGAATATCTGGCCGAATTTACGACATCGGGGGTATTCGGCATACCGAATGTCGCCATCGTCGCCCTGCTGCTATCGGCGCTTGCTTGGATTCTCCTGGAAAAGACGATCTATGGCCGCTGGATCTCGGCGATCGGTCAAAGCATGTTCGCGGCGCGCATGGCCGGCATCCCCGTCGACGGAACGCGGCTTGCGACCTATGTCCTCTGCGCCATCCTCGCCTCGATCTGCGGCTATCTGCTCGCGAGCTTCTCCGGCGGCGCAGCCCTCAACATGGGCGCGGAATATTTGCTAATGTCGATTGCCGTCGTCATCATCGGTGGGACGGCTGTTGCCGGCGGCGATTCCAACGTGCCGGGCATCTGGGGCGCCTCGCTGTTCATGTTTCTGGTCGTCTCCATGCTGAACACTTACGGTTTCGGCGCGGGCCCAAGGCTTGTTCTGACCGGCCTGATCATTATTGCCGTCATTCTCGTTGCCGGCGGTCGCCCCACTGGCGGGCGCTGACACTTTTCTCCCAAGATCCCTACAGGAAAACTGCGATGCCGACCGACGCCTCCATTTACGAAATCTACGACACGCGCTTCCGCAATCTGATCGTCCCGAGCGCCGGCCTGGAGGAGCTTTATTCCGATTGCCGCTGGGCGGAGGGGCCGGTCTGGTTTGCCGATGCCGGGTGCCTGATCTGGAGCGACATTCCCAACGAGCGCATGCTGCGCTGGGTGCCGGGCGGGAATGTCTCGATCTTTCGCGCGCCCTCGAACTTTGCCAACGGCAATACGCGCGATCGCCAAGGGCGGTTGATATCCTGCGAACATGGCGGCCGCCGTGTGACGCGCACGGAAATCGACGGCTCCATCACTGTTCTTGCCGACAGTTATAAGGGCAAGCGCCTGAATTCACCCAACGACGTGATCGTCCGCTCGGACGGAACGATCTGGTTTACCGACCCAACCTACGGCATTCTCTCCAATTACGAGGGTTACAAGGCGGAGCCGGAGCAGCCGACCCGCAACGTCTACCGCCTCGATCCGGCCACCGGCGAACTGGATGTCATGACGGACGATTTCCGCCAGCCGAACGGCTTGGCCTTTTCCCCGGACGAGACGAAACTCTATGTCGCCGACTCCGCCGCAAGCCACGACGTCAGCGCCCCCCGCCACATTCGCGTCTTCGATGTCGTGGATGGCAAGAAACTCGCAAACGCCCGGGTCTTCTGCAACATCGATACCGGCATTCCGGACGGCTTCCGTGCCGACATCGACGGCAACATATGGACAAGCGCCGGCGACGGCGTTCATTGTTTTGCGGCTTATGGGGTTTTGATCGGCAAGATCAAGATCCCGCAGACGGTCGCCAATCTTACATTCGGTGGCCCGAAGCGGAACCAGCTTTTCGTTGCTGCAACGCGCTCGCTGTATCGGGTCTTCACGACGGCGAGCGGGGTGGAGATGCTTTGAAAGGATGAGGTGTTGTAGACATAGTGGGGAATGCCGCCATATCTTTGATGGAACATCTACCCGGGCGTGCTTTTCCTTGGCCCAGGTTCGCAAGGCATTGGTATCGCGGGTGCGGTCAGCAAGGAGATCGCACCGTTGGGCATTTCCTGCAACATTGACTCAACCATCCGGTGGTCAATTTTTTGCAAGGTAGCGTCAAGGGCATCAAATTTGAGCGGCATTGGCGCGTGTTCTGCGCCGAGCGTTTTTGTAAATTGCTGCTACCAACTTCGTCACTCAGTGTTTTACGTTGCAGACATCGATCGGCATCTATAGGAAATAGCATACTAGTCGATCATATGTTAGGAACGGCTGAATGAACACCCCTTATGAAAATCTTCCCGCCTCTGCCTTCTGGCGTAAATCCGTTTCCTCTATTCCTGAATTTCTGATTGATCCCGTCGCGGAGGCCACTTTCAGGATTGGTAAATCCGACCTGGTCGCAACAGCTGGCAGTTGCTTCGCTCAACATCTCTCTCGAGCAATTCAGTCTCGCGGTTTTCGATATTTGATAACGGAAGCAGGGGATGATATCCCCCTGGCTGAGCGGCACAGCCGCAACTACGGCGTTTTTAGTGCTAGATTTGGCAATCTTTATACGGTGCGCCAATTACGTCAGCTGATTGAGCGTGCCTACGGAATAGCCGAATACGAAGTAGAGCCATGGATCCGCAGCGATGGTCGATTTGCCGACCCCTTTCGCCCCCAAATCGAGCCGACTGGATTTGTGACAAGAGAAGAATTATATAGTGATCGTGAGCGGCACCTACGCGCTGTCCGAGAAATGTTCTCGTCGCTTAACGTGCTTGTGTTTACGATGGGCCTAACAGAGGGCTGGGAGCATATTGCGTCCGGTGCAACTTTGCCGCTAGCCCCCGGTGTTGCTGCGGGGGAGTGGGACGCAGCTACTTACCGTTTTGCCAACTATACGACTGCAGAAACTTTGAAGGATCTAGAGGATTTTTTCACGATCCTCAAATCGATCAACGCATCTGCTAAAATGCTTCTAACCGTGTCGCCCGTGCCGTTGATCGCAACTTATTCCCCAAACAGTGTGCTTGCTGCGACGAGTTATAGCAAGGCGGTCCTTCGAGTTGTGGCGGAGGAGTTTTCACGAAAACGCAAAGGGGTGGATTATTTCCCTTCCTATGAGATCATTACAAGCCCTGCAGCAGGCAACAAGTATTTCGACGACGATTTACGGAATATTAAAGAAGAAGGTGTGGCGCATGTTATGCGTTCATTTTTTAAACACTATGTAAACGATTCCGATTCGCCGTCGAATGATTATCGTGAATATAGTGGTGAGATCTTAAATGCGGCAGTCCGAGCTCAAAACGAAAGTGCCTTTCGAATTGTTTGCGATGAAGAGTCAATAGAAAAGAATTTGGTTTAGGTGCTGGTGTGAGAATTTGTCTTATAGGCAACTGCCAAATTGAGAGCATGCAGGCGTGTCTGCTGGCGATGTTACCTCATGCCGAAGTGACATTGTATCATAGCTGGAACATCGGAGCGTCCTACGACGACGCCGAGTTATTTAAGCAACATCTAGGACAATTTGATCTTGTTCTCGCGCATCGCTTTTACAATATTGCTCATATTGCATTTGATGAGCTTAAATCACTATCTCAATTTATAGAGTTTCCAGTAGTCAATTTCCTCGCATTTCATCCAGATTGCGTCTATCTGGTGGACGACATTAGCAAAAGAATCGTCCGCAGCGCACTTGGTGACTATAATTCGGCAATAGTTGCATACAGCTATATGAAAGAAATTCCGGCGGAGGTTTGTAAAAACGCATTTCGTGAAGATATATTCCGAACGGTCGGCTATCTATCGAATTGGGAAACAGCTGTAAGCGCTCTTGACGCGGAGTTCAAACGGTGCGGATTTTCGGTTAACGCATATCTTGCGAAATGGATGGCACGAAAGCCATTTATGCATTCCATCAATCACCCGCGAATTTCTATTGTATACGATATTCTTGGAACGGCATTGGACAGAGCAAAAATAACTTACCGTGCGGTGCCGAATATCGACGATCTAGTGATTGATCCTTTGATGAATTTCGCTGGCTGGCCGCTCTATCCACAAATCGGACGTTCTTTTGGATTTGGTGGAAATTATCTTTTTAAGGGAAATGTTCCGGCAGATGGAGCAAGGTATATTTTTAGCTTAGATGAATTCATAGAAAGTTCTTATAAGTATTACGCTGATGCCGGGGTGAACAAATTCACAAATAATGTCTTTCAAGCGTGGGATACCTTAAATGTGATGGAGTTAATCAGCGCCTAAAACAACATGCCCTAGCCACTGCATAAAGGACGTCCCGCTCCGCCGCTTGTTCGAGAATCAGGCCGGAAAATATAACTGTCAGGTTATCAATTTGCAGGCCGATATACTGGTCCTGTGAAAGTTTGATTTTAATTTTTACTGTTAAACTGCCATTAAACGTTTATCGGCGGCGACCAGGGCTCCCGCGGTTTTGAACCACCGTAGGTTCTGGACCGGCGGAAGTTGGAATTTTGCGGCTTCTGCGATGCCAAGATTGCCGCGGTACTGCTCGATCGGCTTGGGCTTCGTTGCTACATCCTCGAAACCGGAAACGATAGCTTCCGCTTCAAGAACAGTTTGGCGCCCGACACCAAATCAACAATTAGAGCAGTTCCTGTGACCTGCTCCCCTGAAATGTCCTCGCAATTTTGCGCATTCCGACGAAGCCGGACGGCTATTCCAATCTGAAGCCGGATAGTCATTCCGATTTCATGCCGGACACGGTTCCGATTTGAAGCCGGACAGTTGCGTACCTGTCGGTCGTCTATGTCTTTGACCTGAACCGCGTTTCGCGGTCAAGCCAGGGTTGTTGGTTCTGTGTTCATGGCTTTCTGTTTCCGCAAACTCTCGCCGCTGAGCTCAATGCGGTAGGCGTTGTGAACGAGGCGATCGAGGATGGCGTCGGCCAGCGTCGGATTGCCGATCATGTCATACCAGTGATCGACGGGCACCTGGCTGGTGACGATGGGCGACCGCTTCTCGTAGCGGTCCTCGATGATTTCCATGAGATCGCGCCGCTGCTCGTCGTTGAGCTTCTCTGGCCCCCAGTCGTCGAGGATGAGCAGGTCGGTTCTGGCGAGCGCCTTGAGGACCTTCGGGTAGCGGCCGTCGCCGCGCGCGAGCGCGAGGGTGGCGAACAGCCTGGGCAGGCGATGATAAGCGACGGAGAAGTCCTCGCGGCATGCCTTGTGCCCGAGCGCGCAGGCCAGCCAGCTCTTGCCGACGCCAGCAGGCCCGATCAACAGTAGACTGTGACGCTGCCTGATCCAGTCGCAAGCGGCGAGCTTTAGGAACAGATTGCGATCGAGACCGCGGGCGGCTCGGAAGTCGATGTTCTCGACCTGGGCTGTTGGTTTTCACGCGGAACTGAGCCGGTCAGGCGCATAATTTCCATTGAGAATTGAGCCATGTGAACCTTCCCCCAACGCGGTGAGCGACAGGGGCAACGGAGTGATCCACATGGGACTTTTAAACATCATCCGTCGGATGGCACTGCGCGAGAAATTGTCGGTGCGCGAGATCAGCCGACGAACCGGATTGTCACGCAATACGATCGCGAAGTATTTGAGCGCCGGCACGATCGAGCCGAAGTTTGCGGT